>JBEKZZ010000024.1:0-61816 GCA_049509335.1 Bradyrhizobium sp.
GCGTCGGCTGGGCGATGAAGCCCTCCGGTTCGCGCTTTAGCTTGTCGCGGAATGCCTCGATGGTTGCCTTGGTCGCGGCAGGGCCAATCAGCATGCCGTAGCCGCCGGAGCCGTGAACTTCCTTCACTACGAGCTGGTCCAGATTGTCGAGAACGTAAGCGAGGTCTTTCGGCTCGCGGCAGCGCCAGGTCTGCACGTTCTTCAGGATCGGCTCTTCACCGAGATAGAATTTCACGATCTCGGGCATGTAGGAGTAGATCGCCTTGTCGTCGGAAATCCCGGTGCCGACCGCGTTGGCAAGCGTGATGTTGCCGGCGGCATAGGCCGACATCAGTCCGGGGACGCCGAGCGCGGAATCGGGGCGGAAGGTGAGGGGGTCGAGGAAGTCGTCGTCGAGGCGGCGATAGATGACGTCGACGCGTTTGAGGCCTTCGGTCGTGCGCATGAACACCTCATCGTCCTTGACGATGAGGTCACGGCCCTCGACCAGTTCGATGCCGAGCTTGTCGGCGAGGAACGAATGCTCATAGTAAGCCGAGTTGTAGACGCCGGGGGTCATCAACGCGACCGTCGGTTCAGCAGCCGCACTCACCGGCGCCACCGACCGCAACGCCGACAACAATTCGTCCGGATATTTCTCAACCGGCGCGATGCGGTGGCGCGCAAACAGGTCCGGAAACAGCCGCATCATGATTTCGCGGTTTTCCAGCATGTAGGATACGCCGGACGGGGTGCGAGCGTTGTCCTCCAGCACGATGAAATTGTCCGCGTCGGTGCGGATGATGTCGATGCCGGCGACATGGACATAGATGTCGTGCGGCACGTCCTGGCCGTTCATTTCCGGGCGGAACACCGGGTTCTGAAAGATCAGGTCTTCCGGGACGATCTCGGCGCGGAGGATGTCGCGGCCGTGATAGATGTCGCGCAGGAACATATTGAGCGCGCGCACGCGCTGCTTCAGTCCTTTTTCAAGGAGCGTCCATTCCTTGGCGGACATGATTCTGGGAATGACGTCGAAGGGGATCAGCCGTTCCTGGGCTTCGGCGTCGCCATAGACCGCAAACGTGATGCCGATCCGGCGGAACAGCAGCTCGGCCTCCTGGCGGCGATATTCCAGCGCGTCCGGCGGCGTCTCCTTCAGCCAGCGGGAGAGTTCCTGGTAGGCCGGGCGAAGGTCGCCGCCCATGCCGTTCATTTCGTCGAAGGCAACTGCTGCCATGAATTCCGACCGTCCCTCCCAAAGTCGTCCGCACTGACGTCACGCTACAGTGCATGACTTCACAGGATGGTAGCAAGGCTCAGGCCATCGCGATATGGATTGATCCCGCTCATTTGGCGGGGACGGCCGGTCGAATTGCCGAAAAAACAGCTTGCGGTTGCTCATTTCGGCAGCAAAATTCGGCCGGACATCAAGGCCTTGGCCGGATAAATGGAGTTCGGCCAAAGTACGGGCTTAAGCCCGCTTAGGAGAGACTATGAGTGAGATCGTCACGGCGGGAATCCTGGTGATCGGCGACGAGATCCTGTCCGGGCGCACCAAGGACAAGAACATCGGCTTCATCGCCGAGTACCTCACCAATATCGGCATCGACCTCAAGGAAGTGCGAGTCGTCGCCGACGAGGAGCCCGAGATCATCGCTGCCCTGGATGCACTGCGTCATCGCTATACATACGTCTTTACCACCGGCGGCATCGGGCCGACCCATGACGACATTACCGCCGACAGCGTCGCCAAGGCGTTCGGCGTCGGCATCGACCACCATCCTGAGGTGGTGGCGCGATTTCGCGAGCGTTGGGGCGAGGCCGACCTGAACGAGGCTCGGCTGCGCATGGCGCGCATTCCCGACGGCGCCGAACTGATCCAGAGCGCGACCATCCTTGCGCCCGGCTTCAAGATCGGCAATGTCGTCGTGATGGCCGGCGTGCCCACGATCATGCAGGCGATGATGGACATCGTGGCGCCAAAACTCAAATCCGGCGTGCGGATGCTGTCGGAAAGCGTTCGCGCCAACGCCCGCGAGGGCGATATCGGTGGACCCTTGCGTCACATCGCCAACGCCTATCCCGAAACCATCATCGGCAGCTATCCCTTCACCGACGAGGACAACAAGCCGAATACCAATCTGGTGGTTCGCTCGCGCGATCCGGAGAAGCTCGCGGCTGCGATGACCGCGGTGAAAGACATGCTGGCCGGATTGAATGTGAGCCGTTAGGCAAGAAATTAGAAGAGAGATAACAGCAGGGGGATTGAATGGCAGATCCAAGTGCAGGAAAGGCCTTTCCGGTGTCGTGGGACCAGTTTCACCGGGATTGCCGGGCGCTGACCTGGCGGCTCAATGAAGTCGGCCCGTTTCATGCCGTCATCGCGATCACCCGCGGCGGTCTGGTGCCGGCGGCGATCGTGGCGCGCGAACTCGGCGTCCGCATCATCGATACCGTCTGCATCGCGAGCTACGACCACACCAAGCAGGGCGAGCTGAATGTGCTCAAGGGCGTTTCGGCCGATACCGCCAGACTGGGCGGCGGCACGGGCAAGGGACTTCTGATCGTCGACGACCTCGTCGACACCGGCAAGACCGGGCGCATGGTGCGCGACCTGCTGCCGGATGCGCACTTCGCCACCGTCTACGCCAAGCCGAAGGGACGCCCGCTGGTTGACACCTTCATCACCGAGGTGTCGCAGGACACCTGGATCTATTTCCCCTGGGATACCGCGCTGTCGTTCCAGCCGCCGATCCGCGACGGCGCGGCGTGATCACGCCGTCATTCCGGACGACGCGAAGCGGCGATCCGGAATCTCGAGATTCCGGGTCTGGCCCTTCGGACCATCCCGGAATGACGGTCGAGTGAGCGGGCACATCCAATGCCACTGCAAAACCGCGTGCTGCCGACTGGCGAGATCGTGGCCATTCCCGATCGCGGGATGTTTGTCGGCAATCGCGGCATCGTCCACAATCCCGCGACAAAAACGCTGCTCAGGAAGCGCTGGTCGACCGACGCCTGGCTCACCTGCGTTTTGGAGTTCCGCGGCCGCCGCCGCAAGGTGATGCAACGGCAGAGCTGGACCGAGCTGTTTTTTCTTGATGAAGCGACCGCCTTTGCGGCGGGGCATCGGCCTTGCTTCTATTGCCGGCGCGAGGACGCCAACCGCTTTCGCGCCGCCTGGGAGAGGGGCAATCGGATGAACGAGGTGCTCGCACCCGACATGGATGCGGTGTTGCACCGCGAACGCTTCGCTTCGGCCAGGAAGCTGCATCCCTTGCCGATGAAAATCGAAAAACTGCCCGACGGCGCGATGGTGCAGGCGGGCGAGGAGAGCTTTCTGATCGCGCGGGGAAGGCCGCTGTTGTGGTCGCCGTCCGGCTATCGCGCGGTGAAGGGGGCTATCGGCGATGTAAAGCTGTTGACGCCGCCTTCGACCGTGCGTGCGTTTGCGGCCGGATATCGGGTGGTGGTTCATGAGAGTGTAGGAAAGCTTGTTGGTTAGCCGTCATTCCGGGATGGTGCGTTAGCACCAGACCCGAAATCTCGAGATTCCGGGTTCGCTCTTACGAGCGCCCCGGAATGACGCCTTGAGGCGTCACCCCAGCCTCTCGCGTGCCAGCTTCGCGCCGGCGCCGAGCGCCATCAGCTTGGCTTCGGCGATATCGCGGCGCATCGGGGCCATGCCGCAATTGGTGGTCGGGATGATGTCGCTCTTGGCGACGAACTTCGAGACCGCGTCGATCACGGCCACGACGTCCTCGGCGGTCTCCACCGTGTCGCTGGCGACGTCGATCACGCCGGCCTGGATCTTCTTGCCTTTCAAAAGTCCGAGGATTTCAAGCGGCACCTTCGAATTGCGGCATTCGATCGCGACCTGCTGGATCGGGCTCTTGGCGATGGAGGGGAAGAAATCCTCATATTGCCGCCACTCATTGCCGAGCGTTTCTTTCCAGTCGGTATTGGCCTTGATGCCGTAGCCGTAGCAGATATGGACCGCGGTGGCGCAGGTCAGCCCTTCAGCGGCGCGTTCCAGCGCCTTGATGCCCCAGTCGTTGACCTCGTCCATGTAGACGTTGAAGGCGGGTTCATCGAACTGGATGAGGTCGACGCCGTCGGCCTGCAAGGCCTTGGCTTCCTCGTTGAGCAATTCGGCAAAGGCAAACGCCATCTTGACGCGGTCGCCGTAATACTGGTCGGCGATGGTGTCGATGATGGTCATCGGGCCGGGCATGGTGAATTTCAGCTTGCGCGTCGTGTGGGCGCGGGCGACGCGGGCCTCATCGGCGTGGACGCGCCCCTTGAGCCGCAGCGGCGCCACGACCTGCGGCACCATCGCCTTGTAGCGATCGTTGCGGATGCCCATTTCGACCTTGTGGGCAAAATCGATGCCCTCGACCTTTTCCAGAAAGCCGTGGACGAAATGCTGGCGGGCCTGCTCGCCCTCGGTGAGGATGTCGATGCCGGCGTCCTCCTGAACCTTCACAGCGAGGATGGTTGCATCGCGCTTGGCGCGGGCGAGCTCATCGCCTTGGGATTTCCACGGCGCCCAGAGCTTGTTCAGCTCGGCCAGCCATTCGGGCTTGGGCAGGGAACCGGCGATCGTGGTCGGGAATAGCATGTTGGGCGCGTCCTCTGGCGACTTTGGCTTGTTGGGCCTCTCAATGCCATGTCCTGATGCCGAGGTACATGGGATTTCCTGCGACCAAAGCAGGGGGTAGGATCACGCCTAGCACCACACGGAATGTCCCATGATCGATCTCTATTATGCGCCGACGCCGAACGGCTGGAAAATCTCGATCATGCTGGAGGAGCTCGGCATCCCCTATACGGTCAAGCCGGTCAACATCCGCGCCGGCGACCAGTTCAAGCCGGAATTCCTGGCGATCAGCCCGAACAACCGCATTCCGGCGATCGTCGATCAGGCGCCGCCCGACGGTGGCGGCCCGTTTTCGGTGTTCGAGACCGGCGCGATCCTGATCTATCTCGCCGACAAGGCCGGGCGGTTGTTACCTGTTGAGTTGCGCGCGCGTTCGGTCGTGATCCAGTGGGTGATGTGGCAGATGGGCGGGCTTGGGCCGATGCTGGGCCAGCACGGGCATTTCGCGCTCTATGCGCCGGAAAAGATTCCCTATGCCATCCAGCGCTACCATGACGAGGCGGCGCGGCTCTATCACGTGCTCGACACCCAACTCGGCAAGACCGGCGCCTATGTCGCGGGAGTTGACTATTCCATCGCGGACATCGCCTGCTTTCCGTGGACCATGACCCACAAGGCGCAAGGTTTTACGCTCGACGACTATCCGAACATCAAGCGCTGGTATGCGGAGATTCGCGCCCGGCCGCAGGTGCAGGCAGGGCTCGCGGTCGGGAAATTCGTCAAGGAGCCGTTCGACGAGGAAGCGCGCAAGAACATGTTCGGCCAGCGCGCCAAGGAGATGACGGGGAAGAAGTGACAATGTCGACCCTCATGGTGAGGAGGCGCTTGCGCCGTCTCGAACCATGAGGCCGGAAATCCCAAGCTCATCCTTCGAGACGCGGCCTTTGGCCGCTCCTCAGGATGAGGTCCAGAATACTCAACCACTACAAGGATCCGCCATGATCGAATTCTTCTTCGACTGTTCCAGCCCCTGGACCTATCTCGCCTTCCACAACATCCAGCCGCTGGCGCGGGAGTTCGACGAGGAAATCTCGTGGCGGCCAATTTTGGTCGGCGGCATCTTCAACACCATCAATCCGAGCGTCTATGCCAGGCGCGAGCATCCCGTGCCGGCCAAGGTCGCTTACGACAAGAAAGACATGGCGGACTGGGCGCGTGTCTCCGGCCTGACCATCCTGATGCGGCCGACGGTGTTTCCGGTGAACAGCGTCAAGGCGATGCGCGGCTGCATCTGGCTGGGCAAGGACATGCTGCCGTTCGCGCGCACGGTGTTCCAGATCTATTGGGGCGAAAATCAGGATATCTCGCAGGATGCGGTGCTGGTGGAAGTCTGCCAGCGCGCGGGCGTCGATCCGAAGGCCTTCTTCGCCGGCATCGGCGACCAGAAGATCAAGGATCAGCTCAAGGCCAACACAGATGAGGTGATGGCGCGGGGCGGGTTCGGCTCGCCGACGATCTTTCTCGACAAGACCGACATGTATTTCGGCAACGACCGTTTGCCGCTGATCCGCGACGCGTTGACGCGGCGGAAGGCGAGCGCGGCGTAATGAGAGCGGTCGTTTGTCGCGAACTCGGCCCGCCGGAGCGGCTGCGGCTGGAGACGTTTGATTCGAAGCCGCTTGCGTCAGGCGAGGTGCGTGTGGCCTTGCGCGCCGCCGGGATCAACTTCCCGGATATCCTGATGGCCGCCGGCGAGTATCAGCTCAAGCCGGAGTTGCCGTTCACGCCGGGGGTGGAAGCAGCCGGCGAGGTCACCGAAATCGCTAGCGACGTTGGCGGCGTTGCGGTCGGCGACCGCGTGATCGTCAAAGTGCGTCATGGCGCCTATGCCGAGGAGGTCGTCCTTGCGCCTTCTCAACTGACGCGGTTGCCTGCGAATTTCGACGATGCGGAGGGCGCAACGTTTCTCGCCGCGCACGGCACGGCCTATCACGCATTGATTGACCGGGCGCAGCTCGGGCGCGGCGAGGTGCTTTTGGTGCATGGCGCCGGTGGTGGCGTCGGGCTTGCCGCGGTCGAGATCGGCAAGCTCCTGGGCGCCACCGTGATTGCGGCGGCGTCCTCCGAGGAAAAGCTCGCGGTCGCCAAGGCAAAGGGCGCCGATCACCTCATCCTTTATGCGCGGGAACCGTTTCGGGACGCGGTCAAGCGGATTACCGACGGCCGCGGTGCCGACGTGGTGTTCGATCCCGTCGGTGGCGAGATTTTCGAAAACAGTCTGCGCTGCATCGCCTGGGGCGCGCGCATCCTTGTGGTCGGATTCACCGGCGGCATCGGGTTTGCCCGCACCAATCTGTTGATGATCAAGGGCGCGAGTGTGCTCGGCATTCGTGCCGGCGAGGCGGTGCGGAAGAATCCCGTGCTCGGCGAGGAGCGGCTGAAGACGTTATTGGGGTGGGCGGCCGGAGGGCACGTGCGGCCGCATATCTCGCACCGTCTGCCGCTGGAAGACTATGCCAAGGCGATGCGGCTTTTGATCGACCGCAAGGCGATCGGAAGGGTCGCGTTGGTGATGGGGTGAGAAGAACGCCTCTCATTGTCGTCCCGGCGAACGCCGGGACCCATACCGCGGAATCTATCTATGGGGTGCTCTGCTAGACAATATTCGCAAACAACGAGCGGCTGTGGTTATGGGTCCCGGATCGCGCTCGCTCACGCTCGCTTGTCCGGGACGACAAGCATTATTTATACCCCCGCTCGTCCCACCACGGAAAATAATCCGGCATGTCGGACGACACCTTGTCCTTGAAGTTCGCCGGCCGCTTCTCCAGAAACGACATCACCCCTTCTTTGACATCGCCGGAGCGGCCACGATCGTAGATGCCTCGGCTGTCGACCTTGTGCGCCTCCATGGGATCGTCGGCGCTCGATAACCGCCACATCATCTGCCGGATCAGCGCCACCGACACCGGCGCTGTCTTGGTTGCGATCTCACGCGCAAGGTTGCGGGCGGCCGGCAGCAACTCGTCCGCCGGGACGACCTTGCTGACGAGGCGTCCGGCGAGCGCTTCCTGTGCCGGAAAGACGCGGCCGGTAAAGCACCATTCCAGCGCCTGTGAGATGCCGACAATGCGCGGCAGGAACCAGCTCGAGGCCGCCTCCGGCACGATGCCGCGTTGGGAAAACACAAAGCCGAACTTGGCGTTTTCCGAAGCGATGCGGATATCCATCGCGAGCTGCATGGTGACGCCGATGCCCACAGCCGCACCGTTCACGGCCGCGATGACAGGCTTGAGGCATTTGAAAATGCGTAAGGTTACCTGGCCGCCGCCGTCGCGTGCGTTCGGATCGCTGTAATCGACCCGGCCGTCGGCCAGGCGTTTGACCGGCCCGCGCCGCGCGTCGCGGTCGAAGGTGTCAGCGCCAGATGAGAGATCGGCCCCGGCGCAAAAGGCACGCCCAGCGCCGGTGACGATGATCGCCCTGATGTTGTCATCCGCATCCGCTGCGTCGAAGGCCTCGATCAGCTCCCGCATCATCGTGGCGTTGAAGGCGTTGAGCTTGTCGGGGCGGTTCAGCGTGATGGTGAGGATTTGCTCGGAGACCTCGTAGAGGATGGTTTCAAAGGGCATGAATACTTCTCCCGGACCATTTTGCCGTCATTCCGGGGCGTGAGTGCAACGAGCGAACCCGGAATCTCGAGGTTCCGGATTCGTCGCGTTGCGATGCTCCGGAACGACGGAGTAAATTACTTCACCGGCGGGCAGGGCCACGGCCGCTGCGCTCCGCGCAGGGTCTCGAACGCTTTCGCCATGCCGAGCACGCCGAGATCATCGAAGCGGCGGCCAACGATTTGCACGCCGATCGGAAAGCCCGCCGCGTCGTAGCCGCCATTGATGGAGATGGCCGGATTCTCCGCCATGTTCCACGGCACCGTGTAAGTGATGTGCTCGAACGGGTGATCCGGATCGTTCAGGGGGGAGGCGCGTTCGGCTGCGAATTTCACCACCGGCGAAACCGGCGAGATCAGATAATCGATGTCGGCGAACAATTTTGCGGCGGCGGCGCGGATTGCCATGGTGGCGTTGAAACCTCTGATGACGTCGACGCCGGATAGTTTTGCGCCGGCTTCCGCCCAGTTGAGAATGTAGGGCAACGTCTTGCTGCGCTCGGCGGCGCTCAGCCTGGAAAGATCGTCCCAAAGGCGCGCGCGCCAGAAATTGTCAAAGCCGTCGAGCATCTCGCGCGTCAGAATGCCCTTGACCTCGCTGACGGTTGCGCCGGCGCCTTCGAAAGCCTTTGCCGCTTTGACCGAGACATCGCGGACTTCCTGCTCCAACGCCTGTCCGACACCGAGGTCGAGCAGAAGCCCGATGCGCAATTTGCGTGACGGCTTGTCGAGCGTCTTCCAGTGGATATCATTGGGCGGCAGGCTCATGCCGTCGCGGCGGTCGGGTTTCGCCATCACGCTCATCATCAGCGCGGCGTCATCGACGGTGCGCGTCATCGGTCCCGCGACGCGGCCGACATAGGGCGGATCGATCGGCACACGCCCGAGGCTCGGTTTGAGCGCGACGAGGCCACACCACGCGGCCGGCAGCCGCACCGAGCCGCCAATATCGGTGCCAAGATGCAGCGGGCCATAGCCGGCAGCACCGGCCGCACCGGCGCCCGCGCTTGAGCCGCCGGGATTTTGACGGAGATCCCAGGGATTGCGGGTGAGTGGATGAAAGCTCGAACGACCCGACGACAGCATGCCGAAATCGGGCATCGTGGTCTTGGAAAAGATGATGGCGCCGGCTTCGCGCAAGCGCGCGGCCGGAGGCGCGTCAGCTTCAGCCGGTACAAGTTTGGTGGTGGCGGTGCCGAGCGGCACGGCCACGCCCTTCGTCGCGATGTTGTCCTTGATGGTGACGGGAACGCCGTCGAGGGGGCCAACCGGCTCGTCCTTTTGCCAGCGCTCGGTCGAGGCTTTGGCGGCGGCGCGTGCGCCGTCGGGATCGAACGCGTAGAGCGCCCTGATGTGAGGCTCCCACACCGCGATATGCGCGAACACGTCGTCGAGCACTTCACTCGGCGAGAATTGCCGCGCGCGGAATCCCGCGATCAGATCGGTCGCGCTGAGATCATGCAGCGCGGATACGGCGCCGGTCGAGTCTTCCTCAAGCATGGCAGCTCCTTGAAGAAAGCTAACGGGCAGCGGGCAGGCGGGTTTCAATGATGCGGGCAAACATGCTGGCGCCGATGGGCAAGATCTTGTCGTCGAGCATGTAGCCGGGATTATGCACCGGCACCGAGCCGTCATGGCCGAGCCAGAAATAAGCGCCGGGCACGGCGTGCAACATGTCGGCGAAATCCTCGCTGCCCATCTTCGGCTTCGAGCGCGTCAGGACTTTTGCGGGATCGACCACCGTGCGCGCAACTTCAGCCACCACCTTGCAGTGTTCTTCGCTATTCACCAGCACGCTGAAGATGTCCCGGATATCGACGGTAATCTCGACCCCGAAGGCCGCCGCCAGGCCAGCACAAAGGCTGCGCATCCGCTCGCGGATCAGCGCGCGCACGTCGTCGGCAAATGCGCGCACGGTACCTGCGAGTTTGGCCTCGCCCGGGATCACATTATAGGCGGAGCCCGCGTGAATCTGCGTGATCGAGAGCACCGCCGGTGCGTTCGGCGAGACATTGCGGCTGACAATGGTTTGCAGCGCCTGTCCGAGCGTCATCGCGATCACGACCGGGTCCTTGGATCGCTCCGGCATCGCGCCATGGGCGCCGTAGCCATGGATTGTGATGTCGAAGAAATCCGCGCCGGCCATCGCCGGCCCCGGCAGTACGGCCAATTCGCCGTGGTCGAGGTCAGGTGCGTTGTGCAGGCCGTAGATTTCGTCACACGGAAATTTCTCGAACAGGCCATCTTTGAGCATGGCGCGCGCGCCACCGAGGCCTTCCTCGGCCGGCTGGAAGATGAAATGCACAGTGCCGTCGAAGTTACGCGTTTCCGCAAGATAACGCGCGGTGCCGAGCAGGATGGTGGTGTGGCCGTCATGACCGCAGCCGTGAAAGCGGCCGGGAATGGTCGAACGCCATTTCAGGTTGGTGTTCTCTTCCATCGGCAGCGCATCCATGTCTGCGCGCAACCCGATGCGTCTGGTGCCGTGGCCCTTGCCCTTGAGCACGCCGACGACGCCGGTGCCGCCGACGCCGCGATGAACTTCCACGCCCCATTGGGTTAGCTTCTCGGCGACGATGCCGGAGGTGCGGACTTCTTCGAAGCCGATTTCGGGATGGGCGTGCAGGTCCCGCCTGATCGCGGTGAGTTCGTCGGCAAAGCGCTCGATATGGTCGATGGTGGGCATGATGTTATCCGATGGCGGTGGAATGAAGCGGTGACGAGTAAGGCGCGGTGAAGGCGGGCCCGTTCGGCCTCAGTCGAATGCCCGGACGCAATTTGGTCCAGGGTAGTGAAGCGGGATCGGCGGGCATGGCGCCGGGAGCGGCGCAAATCAGCAGTTTTTCCGCGATCGGCTCGAAGTCGGCGCGGAAATGCACCGAGCTCTTGTTGACGAGGATCGCCTGTTCGGTAGGCTCGATACCGACATAGCGGAACATCGCCTGATCCGCCAGTTGCGCCTTGTGCGAACTGACGACCACGCGGATATCGCCGATCCGCAAAGCGGCCGACGGTCCCATGTCCATGTCGCGGCCGCCAAAGTAGGGACCGGGCGCCACGAATTTGCCGTCGGATAGCGTCTCGACGATGAATGTCGCCTCGAACGGCGCGTCACCTGGAATGCCGGATTTGCCGCCAAGCGCAAGTGTAACGGCGGCGCCCACACCTGCCGCATGCGCGGCCTTCGCCGACGCCGGGTCGTAAATCGCACCGATCGCCGCGCGGCTCGCGTTGTTGCGGACCAGCGCCCGCAACATGCCGGTGGTATCGGAATCGCCTCCGGCGCCTGGATTGTCCTGGGTGTCGGCGATGATGATGGGCTTCCGCGCGTTCTTCGACAACTCCATCGCCAGCCGCACGCCTTCGTCGGGCCTATAGATGCGGCCATCGAAATCGCGCTCATGGCTTTCGATCAGCGCGGCGAGCTTATCCACGGCAGCCTGCGCGTCCGCTTGGGTTCGTCCATAGGCGAAGACACTCGGTCCGCAGTGGGTGAAATCGGCGGCCGGAAATCCCGGACAGAACGACAACGTCGGTATGGCGTTGCTCTCCATCGCCGCGAGCTTTTCGTAAATGCCCTTGGTCGGAAAGTCGTTGGTGCATTGCCAACTGATCGGAATCAGGAACGGCAGTTGCCGGAAGGCTCTTTCCAGACGCTGATTGTCGCGCAGCAATAGCGCGAGATGGCGCGCGGCGGCGCGGCCTGTGTCGGCCATATCAACATGCGGATAGGTGCGATAGGCAATCAGCGCGTCCGCGTGATGCACCATCCGAGGGGTGACATTGGCGTGCAGGTCGAGGCTGACAACAAGCGGCAATTGATCGCCGATCGCCTCTCGGACGCGGCGCAGGATTTCGCCTTCGCCGTCGTCGAAATGCTCAGCTACCATGGCGCCGTGCAGGTCGAGATAGACAGCATCGAGCGGCAGCGCGCGTTTGATTCCGTCAACGATCACGCTGGCGATGCGCTCATAAGCGTCTTTCGTCACATGGGCGCACGGGCTGGCGGCGGCAAAGATCGTAGGAACCAGTTCCCAGCCGTGCATTTCGGCCTCACCGATAAAACCGGCGAGGCCGACGTTGATGTTGCGCATCGTCTTGAGCGCGTCGGCGCCTTGGGTCATCGCGGGCCAGCCGCCGCCGTGAACGAAATCGGCATAGCTCGCCTTCGTCGGCGCGAAGGTGTTGGTTTCGTGCAGAAAACCGCCGACGGCGATACGGGGCATGCGTTTATCTCAGCTGGAACTCGAAGCTTCCACGACCGGCCGGAAGTTAGCGAAATCCCATCCGCGTCCGGGTGCGGCGTCAAGCAGCGCGCGGGTATAGGCCTGTTGCGGATTTGTGAGGACTTGCGCGGCCGGACCCTGTTCGACGATACGGCCGTGCTGCATGACAGCGACGTCGTCGCAGATTTGCGCGGCGACCCGCAAATCGTGGGTGATGAACAAGATCGCAATCCCGAGCCGCGCCTGAATCTGGTCGAGCAGTTCCAGCACTTGCGCCTGAACCGAGACATCAAGGGCGGAGACAGCTTCGTCCGCCACCATCACGTCGGGATCGAGCGCGAGCGCACGTGCAATGGCGATGCGCTGGCGTTGGCCGCCGGAGAATTGATGCGGAAACCGCGTGATCGAATCCGGCGCCAGACCGACCAGTTCGAGCAGTTCACGCGCTTTCTTCAGTGCCTCGGCGTGGGGCATGCCATAGTTGATCGGCCCCTCGGCGATGGTCTCGCCGATGGTAATGCGGGGATTGAGCGAACGATATGGGTCCTGGAAGACGATCTGGATTTTCTGACGATAGGGCTGCAACAGCCTTCGCGGCAGGTCGGAGATGTCGCGGTTTCCGAGATGAACGCTGCCGGAGGTCGGATCGATCAGGCGGACAATGCAGCGCGCCACCGTCGATTTGCCCGAGCCGCTTTCGCCGACGATGCCGAGCGTGCGGCCCTTGCGCAATTTGAGGGTTACGTCCTCGGCGGCGGCCACTTCGCTCGCCCGTTTGAAAACGGAGCGTTCGCGATAGATTTTTGAGAGGCCATGGGTTTCCAGCACGATCGGCTTGCGCGATTCCGGGCGCGGCGGGCGGGGCACGAGTGACGGCACTGCCGAAAGCAGGCCGCGGGTATATTCCGCTTGCGGTGAGCGCAGGATGGTCTGAAGCGGTGCGGTCTCCGCCAGCTTTCCCTGACGCATGACGGCGACGCGGTCGGCGATTTCGGCCACGACGCCCATGTCGTGGGTGATGAAGAGCACGGCGGTCCCGTGATCGCGTTGCAGCTCGCGGATCAGTGACAGGATTTGCTTTTGCGTGGTGACGTCGAGCGCGGTGGTCGGCTCGTCCGCGATCAGCAATTTCGGCTCCAGCACCAGCGCCATCGCGATCATGATACGCTGGCGCTGGCCGCCTGAGAGACGATGCGGGTAAGAGTCATAAATCCGCTCGATCTCCGGCAGCCGCACCTGCGCCATCATGTCCAGGATGCGCCGCCGCCGCGCGCGGGCGTCGAGTTTGGTGTGGGTGCGCAGCACCTCGTCGATCTGGCGGCCGACCGGCACGACCGGATTGAGCGCGGTCATCGGTTCCTGAAAGATCATCGCCATGGTGGTGGCGCGCAATTGCCGCAAGCGCCGGTCGCCGGCGCCGATCAGTTCCTCGCCGGCGAGTTTGATGTAGCCGCCGGTTGCCACGAGCGATCCCTTTGGCAATAGCCCCATCACGGCCAGCGAGGTGACGGATTTTCCCGATCCGCTCTCGCCAACCAGGCACAAGGTTTCGCGTTCGTGCACCTCAAGCGAGACGCCGTCGATGATGCGCGGGGCGTCCGGCCCCCTGCCGAGACTGACGACGAGATTGTCGATGGTGAGGGCAGGGGTGGTCATGTTCGGTTCTTTCCCGCCGTCGTTCCGGGGCGATGCGAAGCATCGAACCCGGAATCTCGAGATTTCGGGCCTGGTCCTTCGGACCATCCCGGAATGACGAAGGAGGCAATGACGAACTTTTGGATCACTTTCCTCCCTCCCGCTGTTTTAGTCGCGGATCGAGCGCGTCGCGCGCGGCGTCGCCAATGAGATTGACCGACAGGATCGTGATCGAGAGCACGAGCCCAGGCCAGAAAATCAACGATGGCTTGATCTGAAAATAGGCCCGGCCCTCGGCCATGATGTTGCCCCAGGTCGGGGTCTCCGGGCTGATGCCGGCGCCAAGAAACGACAGGATCGCTTCGGTTAATATCGCCGAGGCGCAGACATAAGTGCCTTGCACGATCAGCGGCGCGATCGTGTTCGGCAACAGATGCCGCCACATGATTTTGGGCAACGACGACCCCAGCGAAATCGCAGCCTCGACATAGGGTTCTTCGCGCGACGACAGCACGACCGAGCGGACCAACCGCGCGACGCGCGGAATTTCCGGGATGGTGATGGCGACCATGACGGTCATCAGGCCCGCGCCCGAGAGCGAAACCACGGCAATTGCCAGCAAAATGCCCGGGATCGCCATCAGGCCGTCCATGATGCGCATCATGACGGCGTCGATCCATTTGAAGAAGCCGGAAACGAGGCCAATCACAAGCCCGATGCCGACGCTGAAGATCGCAGTTCCAAGACCGATCAGAAGCGAGAAGCGCCCGCCATAGAGAATGCGCGACAGCAGGTCGCGGCCATAGCCGTCGGTGCCGAGCCAGAATTGCGCGCTGGCCGGCTTCAGCCGCTGGGCCGGCGCGAGCAGAAGCGGATCGTGCGAGGTGAGCCATGGGGCGGCAATGGCGGAAGCGACGACGAGAGCGAGGCAGATCGTGGCGACGGCGATAACTGGCGTTGCGGTGAGAAAGGTCCCTCGCGCTGCACGCGTGATGGGGATCGTCGGCTCGGGAAGGATTTCGACCGCCATGGGATTTTGAACCTCAGTAGCGGATGCGCGGATCGAGCAAGGTATAGGCGACGTCGATCAGCAGGTTGACGCCGAGATTGACACCCGATGTCAGCAGGATCAGTCCCTGAATGACCGGGTAGTCGCGCGACAGCACGGCATCGACGGTGAGGCGACCGATGCCCGGCAGATTGAACACACTTTCGGTGACAACGACCCCGGAAATCAGAAGCGCAAAGCCGGTGCCGATGACCGTGATGACGGGAACAGCGGCGTTGCGCAGGCCGTGGCGCAGCAATACGCCGGCCTCGCTGATGCCCTTGGCGCGCGCGGTACGCACATAATCCTCGCCAAGCACATCCAGCATCGAGGCGCGGGTCATGCGCGCGATCAGCGCGATATAGATGAAAGAGAGCGTGACGGTCGGCAGGATCAGCCGTTCGAAAAATGGCCCGAAGCCGGCGACGATGCTGCGATACCCCTGCACCGGCAGCCACCGCAGGTCGATGGCGAAAATCTGGATCAGCACATAGCCGATCACAAAGACCGGAACGGAAAAACCAACCACCGACAAAGCCATCACGAGGCGGTCGATCAAGGTGCCGCGCTTCCAGGCGGCGATCACTCCGAGCGGCACCGCGATGACGACCGACAACACGATGGTTGCGATCGCGACCGCAATCGACGGTTCGATGCGCTGGCCGATCAGTTTCAACACCGGCTGGTTCGAAGACAACGACGTGCCGAGGTCGCCGTGCAGCAGGCTGCCGATCCAGGTGAAGAACTGGGTGTAAAGCGGCTGGTTCAGCCCGAGCGAGACGCGGATGCGTTCGAGTTGTTCGGGCGTGGCGTTGTCGCCGGCGAGGATCGCGGCGGGATCGCCGGGCGTCAGCCGCAGCAGCAGGAACACGAACAGCGCGACCACGCCCATCACGGGAATAGCGGAGAGCAGGCGGCGCAGGAGGTATCCGAGCATGGCGTTTCTTGGCTTCCAACGTCATTGCGAGGAGCGTTAGCGGCGAAGCAATCCAGATCTCCTCGCCGACACTCTGGATTGCTTCGCTTGCGCTCGCAATGACGGCGTTAGTTGTAGCTGCAAACCCCGTGCCATGGCTTCGAGCCGCTATGTGTGTTGCGTGCGGTTCTCGCCGATCGACATCGCGCAAATTCGCGACAGATGCGCATAGGGCAGGCCGGTCTCATCAGCCCAGGCATTGAACTGCGCCTGCACCTTGGCTAGGTCGCCTTTCGACTTGACCTCGGTTGCGATGTCGAGCCCGGCCTCGCGAAGGCAGGCAACCACGTCCTGCGAGGTGACAAAGCCGTCCCAGCCGACGAAACGCAAGAACATCTGGCCGGTGTTGCCGCCAAGCCGGCTGCCGCGTTTGGCGAGCAGGTCGAGCAACCCGATCTGGTCGGAGGAGGGCCATTGCGTGAGGAATTTTCCGAAGCTGCCATGTTCCTTCGCGATCGCCTGCACGAAGGCGGCGTTCTCGCGAACGGAAGCGATCTTGGCGCCGTTACGCACAATCCGGGTATCGGACAACAGCGCGTCCCAGAAATCATCGGGCTGGAAAATCAGTTTGCCCGGTTTGAAGCCGAGAAAGGCCTTTTCGAAGTCCGGCCATTTGTTTTCGATCACGCTCCAGGCAAAGCCTGCGGAAAACACCCGCTGGGTCATCTCCGCCAGAAAGCGGTCATCAGGCAGCTTGGCCAGCGCTTTCATCTCGGGTTTCTTTGGCAGCAGTTTTTCGAGCGTCTTCGCGCCGCCCTTGCGTTGTTCGGCCCGCGCGCGAATGGCTTTGAAGGGAATGGCACGGGTCTTGGTCGCCGGCTTTGCCATGAGGAACGCCCTCTACGTCAGGGTCGCCAGCAAACCCGCCATCAGGCGGCCGCGTTCGGCGAGGCTGTCGACCTCGATATGTTCGTTGAGCGTGTGCGCGTCGGCGCCACGCACGCCGAGGCCGTCCAGCGTCGGAATTCCCAAGGCGCCGGTGAAGTTGCCGTCGGAGCCGCCGCCGGCGCTGCCATGCGGCAGGTTGAGTCCCATCGAAGCCGCGACACTCCGGGCCTTTTCATAAAGCGCCATCGTTCCGGCATCCGGCTCCCACACCGGGCGCGTCACGCCGCGCGTGACCTTGAAAGCCACATCGTTGGAGGTGCCGGACAGCGCCAGCATCCGTTCGACCCCGCGGTCGAGATCGGCCTGGCGCTTGGCCATGCTGAGCGCTTCGCCGGTGCAGGTGGTGGCGACGCAATTGACCCACTGGCCGCCATGGACGATGCCGACCGAGAAGGTGCAATCGTCCGACGTCATGCCGTCAATGATCAGGATCTGCCGCGCCATCTCGCGAATTGCCGAGCGGCCGGAGGACAGCGTAGCGCCGGCATGGCTCGGTTTGCCGGTTGCTTCCAGGTTGAACCGCGCAATCGCGTAACGTCCGGTCACGACTCCATTGTCCGGCCGGCCGGGTTCGGGCACCAGCACAAATTTGTTGCGCTTCGCCTCGGCCTCGATGAGATCGCGCGTCGAGGGCGTGCCGACTTCTTCATCCGGGGTGAGCAACACGGTGACCGGCAAGGGCGTGGTGACGGCAGCCCGCGCCAGTTGCCGGATCGCCTCCAGCGCCAGGTAATTGCCGCCCTTCATGTCGAAGATGCCCGGGCCGAAGCATTTGTTGCCCTCGCGCCGCCATTTCAGCTTTTCGATCGTGCCGACGGGATGGACCGTGTCGAGGTGTCCTGATATCAGGATACCGGGCTCGCCCTGTCTGGGGTGGGGAAATCTTGCCCGCACACAGCCGCCAAAGCCCTGTCGTCCGGCGATTCGTTCGACCTGTGCCCCCATGATCGCCATGTCGCGCGCGGCGAGATCGAGCATGCGGTCGACGGCAGAGGCATCCCAGGTCGGGCTTTCGCATTCAACCCAGGCGCGCAAGCCGGCAAGCATCGTCTCAGAATCGAAGGGAAGGTTGGCGGGATTCATCGCACGCGCTCGATTTCAACGGAGATGTTTCGACAGGCGGAAAGTGAGGGCATTTTACAAGACAGATCGGTGACAGATTTGTAAAGTCACACTTCGGCAAACCAGGTGGCAGCTTACTTCTCTTCCGTGAGAAAAGCCCGATCTGTTTGGTGCCGGCTTGACGCATCGTCTGAAGATGCATGCCCTAACTGTTGAAGCTTCCAAGACAAAATCTGGCTGGGCTTCTTGCGCGCCAGCCCCTGATCGCCACCGGCCTGATCGCCACCGGTAAGGCCCCGCGAAGCCCACAACAACTTCTGACTGTTGTCATTTGGCCAGCGATCGCGTGCACGTAACGGTGGCATCTTCCGATACGGCATGAACCGCAGCATTGCGTTGGAAAAGTCCGCGGAATGCGCCGCTTTTAAGCCAAACCTACACATGTCTGTCATTGAGGCTCCGTATCAGTCTCCGCGCACGGCTCAAAATATTTTTTGAGAGGCAAAGGGGAAAAGATGAGAAATCGAAAGCTGAAAACCACTCTTCTATCTACGGCTGCGCTGATTGCTGTCGCGGCTGTTGCCACATCAAACCGTCCGGTCGCCGCCCAAGGCTTCCTGGCCGAACTCACCCCGGTTTTTAACCTGGTCGATCAATTGATCGGCGATATCCAAACGCCGAGCCAGGTGAACGCGCTCAAGACCCAGACCCCGATCAAGCATCTGGTCGTGATCTTCAACGAGAACCGCTCGTTCGATCATTATTTCGGCACTTACCCGAAGGCGCTGAACCCGGGTGATGGCGAACCGACGTTCACGGCAGCCAAGAATACGCCGATCCCGAACAACTACGTATCGCCGGCAAATGCGTCGCTGAATCTGCTCACCGAAAATCCCAACTTCCTGAACACGGCTGGCAACGGCGCCAACGCTGCTAACCCGTTCCGTATCGATCGCACGCAGGCCAACACAGCCGACCAGAGCCACGCCTATACGAATGAGCAAGAGGCCTTTGACCTCGGCAAGCTCGACCTCTTCCCGGCGGACGTGGGCAACGGCAGCGTGGGCGGCCCCACCGGTGTCGGCATCGCAGCCGGCCTCGGCGCTGCTGCCTTTAATACCGCAGGCCAGACGATGGGCTATTTCGACGGCAACACCGTCACCGCGTTCTGGAACTACGCCCAGAATTTCGCGATGAGCGACAATTCCTGGAGCGACACCTTTGGTCCGTCGACCCCTGGAGCGCTCGAAGTGTTCTCAGGTCAGACCAACGGTATTATACCCCAGACCATCTCGAAGAACAAAACAACGGGCGTCTTCTCAACAACGTCTGTGGCGGTTTCGGGCGCTGTGCTCGCCGACGGCACCGGCGCGGCGAACGGCTTCACGGAGATCGGTGACGAAGATCCCACCCTGGACGTGTGTTCGCCCGCGGTCCAGCCCGGCGGGACCGGCACGACGACCCTGTCGACCGCCAAGAATATCGGCGACCTGCTCAACGCCGCCAATATCCCCTGGGGTTCGTTCGTGGGTGGCTTCAACCTGCAAGCCGTCAATGCGAACATGAGCACCGGTTGTAAAGGGGTGACGCAGAGTGCGAACGGGGCGATCACGTTCGCTTCTAACGCGGGGCGTAGCAGCATGAGCCCCATCACGGGGGAAACCGTCAACGACTATACCCAGCACCACATCTGGTTCCAGTACTTCAAGTCGACGGCCAATCCGAACCACATCCGTCCGGCCTCCAACGCCGAGATCGGTCACAACGGCCCAGCCAACCATGCCTATGACATCGCTGACTTCACGACGGCGGTGAAGGCCGGCAATTTCCCGGCGGTTTCCTTCATCAAGCAGGCAGCCTTCCAGGACGGTCACCCCGGCAACTCCAATCCGCTCGATGAGCAGACGGGCGTTGTCGACCTGATCAATTTCCTGCAAGCCCAGCCCGACTGGAGCTCGACGGCTGTGATCATCGCGTATGACGACTCGGACGGCTGGTATGACCACGCCTTCACCCCGCCGACGACGCGGGTGTCGTTCACATCGTCCGATGCGCTGAGCGGCCCCGACGCCTGCGGCGTCTTGGGGACCTCCTTGCCCACCGGTGTCAACAACGTCGGGGTGCAGGGACGCTGCGGTCCTGGCATGCGCCAGCCGTTCCTGGTGATCTCGCCTTACGCCAAGAAGAACTACGTCAGCCACGTGTTCATCACGCAGGCCTCGATCCCGCAATTCATCGAGGACAACTGGCTGAAGGGTGAGCGTCTCGGTGGTGGCTCTTTCGATGCCTCGACCGGTTCGATCATGGACATGTTCAACTTCGATCAGATCGTTGCGGACGGTGCCGCGCGCACGGTCATGCTCGATCCGACGATGGGCACGGTGACGTCGAGCAAGTCCGGCCTCCCGTTCTGAGCGATCGCGTAAGCATCGTCTTATAACGACATCACTTTTTCGGCGCCGGCCTTCTGGCCGGCGCCGTCTTAGCCGAACCAACAAACGTTTTCGCCACCCGGAAAATGTTGCTAAGCGGGTGCGGATAGAGTGGCTTTGAAGTCAAACCGACACATATGTGTCATTGAGGTTTCCTATCTGTCTCCGCGCACGGCTCAAAATTTCTTTGAGAGGCAAAGGGAAAAAGATGAGAAATCGAAAGTTGAAAACGACTCTGTTATCCACGGCTGCGATGCTCGCCGTCGCGGCTACGGTGACCTCGGTTCGTCCGGTCGCCGCCGAGAGCCTGCTGGCTGAACTCGCCCCGGTTTTTAACTTTGTCGATCAATTGGTCGGCGATATCCAAACGCCGAGCCCGGTGAACGCGATCAAGACCCAGACCCCGATCAAGCATCTGGTCGTGATCTTCAACGAGAACCGCTCGTTTGACCATTACTTCGGCACTTACCCGAAGGCGATGAATCCGCCAGGCGAAACACCGACGTTCACGGCAGCCAAGAATACGCCGATCCCGAACAACTACGAATCGAACCCGACGCTGCTCAACAACAACCCGAACCTGAATCCGGCCAACGGCGCCAGCGCTTCCAACCCGTTCCGCTTCGATCGCACGCAGGCCAACACGGCCGACCAGGATCACGGCTATACACCCGAGCAACTGGCTCAGGACGGCGGCAAGAGCGACCTCTTCCCGTTGGATACCGGCGTGGCCACCAAGGGCGGCGCTGGTGTGTTTGCCACCACGGCCCAGGTGATGGGCTATTTCGACGGCAACACGGTCACCGCGTTCTGGAACTATGCCCAGAATTTCGCGATGAGCGACAATTCCTGGGATGACAACTTTGGTCCGTCGACCCCCGGCGCGCTCAACATGTTCTCGGGCCAGACCAACGGCGCCACGTTCCCCGTCGGTGTTCCTGCTGGCGCTCCTCCCGCGGCAGTCGGTCAGCTTCTGGCGGCGGCCGACGCCGGGGTTCTCAACAGCGACGGCAGCTTCACGCTGACCGGCGATATCGATCCGGCCGGCGACGTGTGCTCAAGTCCGAGCGTTCAAGTCCAGATGACGGGCAAGAACATCGGCGACCTGCTGAATGCCTCCAATATCCCCTGGGGTTCGTTCGTCGGTGGTTTCGACTTGCAAACTGTGAACGCGAACGGCACCACCGGTTGTCATCGCAGCACCGTCGGCCAGCTCGTCTCCGCGGGCGACTATACTCCGCACCACATCTGGTTCCAGTACTACACGTCGACCGCGAATCCGACGCACGCTCGCCCGTTGGCATCCCCCGCCGCGTACGGCCTTACCAAGGCGCCGGGCAGCACAACGGCTGATCCTGCCAATCACGCCTATGACCTCCTCGACTTCACCGCGGCGCTGAATGCCGGCAACTTCCCGGCGGTTTCCTTCATCAAGATGGCAGCCTTCCAGGACGGTCACCCCGGCAACTCCGATCCGCTTGATGAGCAGACCGGATTGGTCAATCTGATCAACATGCTTCAGCAGCAGCCGGACTGGAGTTCTACGGCCGTGATCATCGCCTATGACGACTCGGACGGTTGGTACGACCACGCCTTCGCGGCCTCCGGGTCGACGGCGCATGCGTCGTTCGCGGCGATCCCGGTCGTGCCGGGTGTGGATGTCGATGCGTTGAACGGCAACGGTGTCTGCGGCACCCTGGGTGTTACCCCTGTGCCCAACGGTCTCAGCGGTCAGCCTGTCAATGGACGTTGCGGTCCGGGCACTCGCCAGCCGTTCGTGGTGATCTCGCCCTACGCCAAGAAGAACTACATCAGCCACGTGCTCATCTCGCAGGCCTCGATTCCGCAGTTCATCGAGGACAACTGGCTGAAGAGTCAGCGTATCGGCGGTGGCTCCTTCGATGCCACGACCGGTTCGATCATGGACATGTTCGACTTCGACCAGATCGTTACGGAGGGCAACGCGCGCAAGCTCAAGCTCGATCCGATCATGGGCACCGTGATTAACTAGCCCGACCAACTGAGTGAGCTTAAATGTACCATCGCACAATCGTGTGGTTCCTCGGCGCCGGCCTTTTGGCCGGCGCCGTCTTCGCTGCCGAGCCGCAAACCCCGTCCGGCGAAAACCCGAATCCGGTTCACCTTTTCCGCCGCCCCGTTCAGCCGCTTTCCACCATGGCGAGGCTTGGCCGGGATATATTTTTTGACACTAAACTGTCTTCGTCAGGGAAGGTCGCTTGCGCCTCGTGTCACAGCCCGGACCACGCCTATGGCCCGCCCAACGATGGGCCGGTCATGCTTGGCGGCCCCGATCTGACGCTTCCCGGCGCGCGTGCCGTCCCCTCGCTGACCTATCTGGAACGGCAGCTCGAATTCAGCATCGGCCCCGATGATCCGAAGAACGAGAACGTCGACCTGGCCAAGCAGGCCGAGGCCGGCAAGACCGCCGATCGCGTCCAGAAGATCGCGACGAAGACGGAGCAAAGCGCGAATATCGTGCCGCAGGGCGGCTTTTTCTGGGACGGCCGCGCCGGCAGTCTTCAGAACCAGGCAGTAGGTCCTTTGCTCGATCCGCGCGAGATGGACGGTGGCAGCATCGACATCATCGCCGAAAAACTGCGCAACGCGCCCTATGCCAACAAGTTCGCTGCGTTGTTCAGCGAGCGGATTTTCAAGGACACCAAACTGCTCGTCGCCGAAGCGATGTTCGCGGTCGGCCGCTATCAGATCGAGGAGCCGAGCTTCCATCCCTATGACAGCAAGTACGACCACTGGCTTGAGGGGAAAGCCAGCCTGAGCGAAGCCGAAATGCGCGGCTATCGCTTGTTCAACGATCCGGAAAAGGCCAACTGCGCCGGCTGCCATACGTCGCAGCCATCGCCCGAAGGATTCCCGCCGCGCTTCACCGACACGCAATATGAAGCCTTGGGCACGCCGCGCAATCTCGCGCTCGCCGACACCAAAAATCCCAACTATTTCGATCTCGGGGTTTGCGGCCCCATCCGCAAGGATATTGCCGACCAGACGCAATTTTGCGGCATGTTCAAGACGCCGACCTTGCGTAACATCGCCTTGCGCCGCGTGTTCTTCCACAACGGCGTGTTCCACACCTTGCAGGAGGTGATGGATTTCTACAATTTCCGCGACACCAATCCGGAGAAGGTCTATCCGGTCGGCGCCGACGGGAAGGTGCAGAAATACAATGATCTCCCGGTGCAGTATCACGCCAATGTCGATGTCGCCGATCCGCCGTTCGACCGCCATCCCGGCGAAACGCCGGCGATGACGGATCAGGACGAAGCCGACATCATCGCGTTTTTGAAAACGTTGAACGATGGATACAAGCCGGAAAACTGAGGCTGACGGCGGCTAGCTAAACGGCAACGGATGCGAGACGTCCGTTGCCGTTTGCTCTTCACGGCCGTAAGCCATCGGCACGACAAGCCGATTGACGCCGCCCGCAGCCGGTGCAAGTCTGAAATAGCGAAGGAGTTACAGCACGTTACTGCTGCAAGATCGAGCAGTGCTTGCACAGCGAATGTGCCGCGCGCGCGATTTCACGTCAGGGAGACACATCCATGTTCGGGAATTTGCCACGCTTTCAGAGGCCGGGCGCGAACCGTCTCGCGGCCGCATCACTGGCTTTGGCCCTCGTGCTGGCGGCGATGCCCGCATCCGCCAAGACCATCACCGCGGTGATGCATTCCGACCTGCGTGTGATCGATCCCGGTTTCACCACCGCCTATATCACCCGCGACCACGGCTACATGGTCTATGACACGCTTCTGGCTGAAGACTCGAACTTCAAGATCCAGCCGCAAATGGCGGACTGGAAAGTCTCCGATGACAAACTGACCTACACCTTCACGCTGCGCGACGGATTGAAATGGCATGACGGCGCGCCGGTGACGGCGGAGGACTGCGTCGCTTCGCTCAAGCGCTGGGGCCGCAACGATGGCATGGGCCAGAAGCTGATGGACTTCACCGCAAGCCTGGAGGCGACTGACGAAAAGACCATCACGCTGAAGCTGAAGGAGCCTTACGGCCTGGTGTTGGAATCGATCGGCAAGCCATCCTCGCTCGTGCCTTTCATGATGCCCAGGCGCATGGCGGAGACCCCGCCCGGCCAGCAGATCAAGGAGCAGATCGGCTCGGGTCCGTTCAAGTTCGTGGCGTCCGAATTTCAGCCGGGCGTGAAGGCGGTCTATGTCAAGAACACCGACTATGTACCGCGCAAGGAGCCTTCGAACTGGACCTCGGGAGGCAAAGTAGTGAAGGTCGATCGCGTCGAATGGATCACGATGTCGGACGCGCAGACCGCGGTGAACGCATTGCAGTCGGGCGACATCGACTTCTTGGAAAATCCGCCGTGGGATCTGCTGCCGGCGCTTGTGGCCAATCCCGAGTTGAAAATCGAAACGCTGAACAAGCTCGGCTTCCAGACGCTCGGCCGGATGAACTTCCTTTATCCGCCCTTCGACAACGTCAAGATCCGCCGCGCCGCGCTTCTTGCGATGAACCAGAAGGACGTGCTCGACGCGCTGGTGGGCAATCCCGAATATTACCGGATTTGTGGCGCGATCTTCGTCTGCGGGACGCCGCTCGCCTCCGAGGCTGGCGCCGAGACACTGGTGAAGGGCAACGGCATGGCGGAGGCGAAAAAGCTGCTCGCTGAGGCCGGCTATGACGGCACGCCGGTTGTGCTGATGGCGCCGGGCGATGTGGTGACGCTGAAGGCGCAGCCGATCGTCGCGGCGCAATTGCTGCGCGATGCCGGCTTCAAGGTCGATGTGCAAGCCACCGACTGGCAAACCGTCGTGACCCGCCGCGCCAGCCAGAAGCCGCCGAAAGAGGGCGGCTGGAACATGTTCTTCACCAACTGGGTCGGGGCCGACGTCGTCAATCCCGTCGCCAATCTGTCAATCAACGGCAAAGGCAAGAACGGCGGCTGGTTCGGTTGGCCCGACGATTCGAAAATGGAAGCCATGCGCGATGCGTTTGCGCGCGCGCCTTCTCCGGAAGAGCAAAAGAAGCTCGCCGACCAGATCCAGAAGGAGAACTACGACGAAGTAATCTACATCCCGCTCGGCCAATATCTCATTCCGAGCGCGTGGCGCACCTCGCTCAAGGGCGTGCTCGACGGTCCGGCGACGCCGATCTTCTGGAATATCGAGAAGACGGAGTGAGAGGGATCAGCCCCGCAACGGCAGCGGCTGATCGGCAAGCATTCCCTTGATGACGACCTCGCGCGCTTTCGCAACGTCAATCGCATGATGAGCAAGGAGTTCGGCGCAGTCCGCGACGATCTGGTCGGCGTCCTGCATCATCTTCAGTTCCTTGTAGCGATCGTGGCGCTTCAAACCCATGCTCTCGCCAACCAGTTCCAACAGGTTGACGATGCGG
Source organism: Bradyrhizobium sp. (assembly GCA_049509335.1). Lineage (GTDB taxonomy): Bacteria > Pseudomonadota > Alphaproteobacteria > Rhizobiales > Xanthobacteraceae > Bradyrhizobium. The sequence goes on from JBEKZZ010000024.1 coordinate 25,923, forward strand.
AATGGCCAGTCCCGCTCGTGTGCGCATAATTCGCGATGTTCGGAATGATAGACAGTCACCAGCGCGTCGATTCCGGCGTCGCGCGCGGCCTCGAGTTCGTTCAGCGTCAGTTCGCGCTTGAATTCGGGCAATACGTTGAGATTGACGCCCTGCAAGCCGAGCGCCGGCTGCTTCAAGTCGACGAGCTTGATGCCGGGAATGGCTTGCAGAATGTTCGCAGCCGCTTCCATGACGCCTGCGACGCCGGGATGGCGATGCAGCGCGACACGGATCGGAAGCGTCTTGTGCAAATGCGGCGTGAGCTGTTCGAGCCGTTGGCTAAGGAAACGCATGAACGGCGTCATCTCGAACGGACGCGCGCCGCGCTGGCGTTCGAGTGCGGGTAGCGTCGTTTCAGTGAACTGCACCTGGCAACTCGGACACCAGGAAATCACCTGGCCCGATTTCGACTGCGACAGCTTTTCGATGCTGTTCGTTCCCATCCGCCCGGACATTTCGAGATCGCCTGGACGCATCTGGACGACGCCGCAGCAGTGGCTTGGCCCGCCCATGACCTGATAGCGGGTGCCGAGCGCATCCATGATGTCGAGGGCGAGCAGTGCGATATGTGGCGTCTTGAGCACGTTGCAGCCGGTGTAGAAAACAAAATCCGGCGGCTCGCTCGGCGCACTGACCGAGGCTGATTTCTGGCCGAGCCGTTCCAGCACCTCATCGTTGAGCTGAAGCTGCGAGAGCACGGAAACATCACGTCCGACGTCGCGGTATTTTTCCAGGCCCTGGCGCCGCCGCGCCGGCAGATCGTGATTGGCCCGCGCCATCGAAACGCGCGCCATGGCCAGAAGAAAGCGCGGATTGACGCCTTCGTCGCAGGCCGTGATGCATTCGCCGCTGAGCGTGCAGGCTTGCGCCCATTTCCGTGAGGCGTCCGGCCCGTGGCCGTCGCGGAGAATATCGATGATACCGCCGATGACATCCGCAGGCACAGCATCCGCGATGCCGGCTGGCTTCACGCTCGGACAGGCTTCGACGCATTTGCCGCAACGAGTGCAGGCATCGACCATCTCGTCAACGCGCGTCTGGACCGCGGCCTCAAAGGAGAGATCGGTGGGCATGGACATGGGCGCGTGCTCCCTGCCGGTTTCCTGGACGCCAGTTGTTTCTCTTACCACCGCAAGCCCTCATTATAAAGCAATGGAAGATGTGGCCTCTGAAACTTGAAGTGTCGCAGCTCCATCGGTTTTCAACTATGAAACAGATATGCAACGCGTCGTTATTTTGGGCCGGGGAGGGGCGGGCAAATCCACGTTTGCCAGAAGGCTCGGAGAGACGGCTGGTTTGCCGGTCGTCGAACTTGACAAGCATTTTTGGCAGCCGGGATTGGTCCCGACCCCGCGCGAAAGTTGGACGGAAATCCAGCGCGCGCTTGCGGCTCAGGACCGCTGGATCATGGATGGCGATTTAGGCCGGTACGATGTTCTCGGCGTGCGGCTGCAAGCCGCGGACACTGTGTTAGTTCTGGATTTCGGGGTTTGGCTCTGCGCGATCCGCGCCATCAGCCGTTCAAGAGAACGCGCGGAGTTCTGGTGGTGGCTGGTGAGTTGGCGGTGGCGCGAGCGCCCGAAGATCAAGAAAGCGATCGCCGAATATGCTGCCCGGGCAGATGTCAGAATATTTTCCAGCCCTGACGAACTGGATCGGTTTTTGTCCGCGAAAACGTGAGCCGCACGAAGGCCCAATCCATCTTCAATCCAGCTCAGAGGCGGCCGGTCATCTTGTTCGTCAGCGCCTTTAGCTCGTGATCGACCGCGCGTAGTATTGCGAATGCGGCGCCAAAATCCGCCCGTCCGATGAGTTGCCAAACCTTCGTGACGCGTTCCATCAAATCGGGAATGGTCAACGGAAAGCCTGTGGCTTCTTGCAGCGCCGCCTTTTCATTGATGAGATAGCGTCCATTCAGGGCAAACAAAACTTGCCCGACACAGGCCAAAGCCCGGTAGGCGCAGCCCGCGATGTGCGTTTGCTCGCGGCGCGCAGCGCCAACTTCGCCATTTTCGATGCTGAACAGAATTTCCCATTGAAATCGGCGGATCAACGCGTCGCGTAAGGCTTCCGGATAGGGCGAGGTGAGATCCTTCAATCCGGCGATCGTCCCTTGCGGATCATGGAGCGGCTGACAAAGCGCAACCTCTCCCATCCATATCGCCGAGCAAAATCCATGGGGATGCCCCGGTTGATAGTCCATCGTGATGAGGCCGGCCCGGCACGAATGGACGACCCGCGTGACCGCGTCGCAATTTCGATAGAGCAGATCGACCTTTCGCCCACCGATCGTTAGCCAAGCACCCCCAACGATCCAGGGACCCCACGCGCCAACCTGGGTCACCGCGGCAGTGCTGGGTTCGTCGACCAAATGTCTGACGGCTTCGCGGAGGCGATCGGTGTCTAGCGGACGAGCCTCGGAAAAATACAGACCGACATTATAATCGGAGGCCTCGGTGGCCGTTCCTCGCGCCCGCGATCCTCCGAGCACAACAGCGTTGACGCCGGGGACATCGGCGAGGGCGGGTACCAAGCGCTGCAAAACCGAATCCTGCATGTCGTCCCTGTCCCGCTGTCCCTTCTATTCTCGTTTTCAGGGAGCCTTTCGTGGCTGCGCTACGCGTAGCTCCACCAGGGCGAAGTGTGGTGCGGGCGGCGGGAGTCGAACCCGCACGACGTTGCCATCGAGGGATTTTAAGTCCCTTGCGTCTACCAATTCCGCCACGTCCGCTTTGACTACAGGATCAAACAGTTAGCGAAGTTTTTGAGTCCGGCAAATGAGCCGCCTAACCGAGCCCTGCCTTAAACCAAGCGACCATCCCATACAAGGCTAAGCCTCATTCCGGACACCAGTCCCTGCTTTAGGCAATCTCAACGTTGTCGGTTTAACAGGATTCTATGATCGTTTCGCCCGCTTGCCTTCGTGCGCCGTTCCATGCCCTTGCGGGCGTGGTTCTATTGGCGCTGGGTACACTGCTGTCCGGCTGCGCCGACCTGGGCGACGGCATGACATCCGCCTTTGCGGACCCGGCGAAATACGATCTCTATAATTGCAAGCAGCTGGAGGCCGAGCGCAAAAGTCTGGGGACCCGGATGGCCGAGTTGCAGGGTCTGATGAACAAGGCGCAGGATGGCTTTGCCGGTCCCGTGGTGGCGGAGGTCGCCTACCGCAACGAGTACATCGCGATGCGCGGCCAGAAGAAGAACGCGGATCAAGCGTGGGCGAGCAACAATTGCCACGACAGTCCGCCCTCCAAAACCGCGGCGACACCGTCGCCCGCGCCTACGCCCGTGCCCGCCACGACATCCGGCCATGGTTCAATGAAGTCGGGTAGCGCTGTCTACTGATCCGCCGCCTCAAATCCGCCAGTCGTAAATCCAGTCCTGCCGCGACAACATGCGCTTTGGTCCCAGCGCCTTGATGACGAGGTCGCGCGCCAGCGCCAACGGACCCGCAAGGTGATAGATGCGCCCCGCCTGCCGCGCGCTGCGCTGAACCCGCGTCACGCGCGGCCGGCGCAGTTTTGCATAACGCTCTAGCGCTACCGATAACGCCGCCGGGCTCTCGTTTTGCCGCTCGGCGATACATTTGGCGAGCACGGCTGCGTCCTCGATCGCCATGGCCGCGCCTTGTGCGGCGAACGGCAGCATCGCATGCGCCGCGTCTCCCAATAAAGCGACCGCGCCGTCGGTCCATTGGCCGCCGCCGGGAACGGTGAACAGTGCCCATTTCCGCCAGCCGTCGACAGCGCCGATCAGCATCCGCGGAATGGCGTGCCATCCGGCGGCAACGAACACGCTCTTGATCTCGTTGCCGTCGCCCGGTTCGCTCCAGCCGGGCCTGCTCCATTGTCCGCCCACGACCGCCACCACATTGATCTGGCGCGCACCGGAAATCGGATAGGCCACGAGATGGGCATGCGGTCCCAACCACAGCTGAACCCGGCGCGAGGTGAATTCGCGCGGCAACTGCGTGGTATCAAGGGTGCCTCGCCAGGCGATCAGGCCGGAGAAGCGCGGCTGCACATCCGGGAGCAGGTGATGCCGGACCGCTGACCAGATCCCGTCGGCGCCGATCAGCGCCGCCGCGAGTTCCTCCCGGCGCACCGCGCCGCTGCGCTGGATAACGGTCAATCCCTTGGCATGGGGGCCGACATCCTCGAACTGGCAGCCGAGCCGCAACTCGATGTCTGAATGGCTTTCGACCTCGTCCCGCAGCGCCGCTTGCAGATCGGCGCGGTGGATCACCCAATAGGGCGCGTCCTTCCCATCGAGCGAAAGGCGGGATATCTCGCCGCCGTTCCTGGCACTCATCAGGCAGACGGCCTCCGGCGTCACGGCGCGGGAAAGACGTGGCGTCAGACCGAGCTCAATCAGCACGCGGCTCGCATTGGGCGAAAGCTGCAAGCCGGCGCCTGCTTCCTCCAGGCGTTCGGCTTTCTCAAGAATGATGACGCGAAAGCCCTGCCTCGCCAGCGCCAGCGCCGCGGTCAGTCCCCCGATACCGGCGCCCGCGACGATGATCGTGCGTGAAGCCGCCACTTTCCGATCAGGCGACCTTGTCGGTCAGCACACATTCCGGCGGACGGGCCTCGCCGGCCTTGAGGTCGGCGGCATATCGATAGAGCGTCGAGCAATAAGGGCAGATGATCTCGTTGTCGTTGCCGAGGTCGAGAAAGACGTGCGGATGATCGAAAGGCGGGTTGGCGCCGACGCACATGAATTCTTGCGAGCCGATCTCAATGACGGCGACGCCGGCATCGTTGTGAAAGTGCGGGACGACATGATCGGACATCGGATTCACCTCGGGTAGAGCGAGCAGTAGACGACACCGGCATCAGGTTCCGTCACTGGAAGAGCGAGCATTACCATAAAGATGGATGCCGTTGATTCCCAGTGTTCCCGGTATCTGAGGAAGCGAACGTCAAATCGACCGCGGTTGTGGAGCGGATTTGACATTTTCCGCAACCGTGCGGTAGCCCCGGCCATTGATTTCTATCTTGCAAATTCGACACAATCTTGATGTCCCGGAGAAGCCCTTTTTTCGTCGGGGCGGTTGTGTCGTAAAAGCGGCGCATTACTTCTTGTGCACAGGCGAGCAGGTATTCCTGATGAGGCGGTGGCGGATCGGTTTGGCCCTGGCAGCGATGACGGTAAGCGGTGCTGCGCTTGCCGTGATGTGGCCGCATGCGCGCGAAGCCGGTGCCATGCTTGCCGCACAGGATGATCCGGCGGAATTGTCGGACCTCCAGGTCAATTCTGTCCTGCGGAATAGCCAAAACATATTGGCCACCGAGATCGAATCCGCGCTGGCCGCGCATGATACGGGCCTGGCTGAAAGCTTTGTCGATCTCGCCAACGCCAAGAACATCGCGTTGCCGGAGGATCTCCTGGCTCGCGTAAACCGGGCGGTTGAGGAAGACAGCACCGCCTCGCACTTTGCCAAACGCTTTGCCACCGGGCTTGTGACGGGAAATGCGGACGATGCCGGCAGCCTGTCCGGTACCGTGGCGGGTGATCTCTTCGTCTTCGGCGACATCAGGGATGTCGTTCGCGAAGGCAAGCATCTGGTCATGGGCGAGGACACCGACCGCCTGGTGCTGGGGCTTGCGGCCACCGGCCTTGCCGTAACGGCAGCGACTTATGTTTCCATGGGCGGCGCGGCGCCGGTGCGTGCAGGGCTCACGCTGGTCAAGGATGCGCGCAAGGTTGGACGGCTGGGCGAAAGGCTCACCGAGTGGGCGGGCCGCTCGGCGCGGGATATTGTCGATGCGCCGATGCTGGAAGAAGCCGTCGCTTCCAGTGCGACAACGTCTCCCCGGCAAACCGTGAGCGCCATTCGCGCCGCTTTCAACGTTGAAAAGGCAGGTAGCTTGGTGCGGATGGCCAAGGATGTCGGCCGTATCAGCGAAAAGGCCGGGGCGCGCGGCGCGCTCGATACGCTGAAGATCGCCGAGGGCCCGGAAGATGTCGCCCGTGCGGCGCGGCTCGCGGAATCCTCAGGCGGCAGGACCCGCGCCCTGATCAAGCTGCTCGGCCGCGGCGCCTTGTTGCTGACCCTCGGCGCGTTCGATCTGTTGCTGTGGGTATTCGGCGCGTTGTTCGCGCTTTTCTCCCTGATGGCATCGATCAAGGCGGCCACCGAGCGGCTGACACAGTCGTGGATCGATCACGGCAAGCGGCGGAGGCTGCGACGGCAGCTCGCGGCTCTGGCAAAGCCGGCAGTGGCCAGCGCTGCCGCAAACGGCTAATTTCCGAAATCTTCCCACAACACGGACCAAGCGATGCCGAGTTTTCATCACGGCGCTGTTGAAATTGCCTATCTTGACGAAGGCGAGGGCGATCCGATCGTGCTCGTGCACGGCTTTGCTTCCAGCAAGAATGTGAACTGGGTCTATCCGACCTGGGTCTCGGACCTGAAGAAAAGCGGCCGGCGGGTGATCGCGTTCGACAATCGCGGCCACGGCGATTCCGGCAAGCTCTACGACCCCGTCGACTATGAACTCGCCATCATGGCGAGCGACATCGCAGCCCTGATGGACCATCTCAAGCTCGAGCGCGCCGACGTCATGGGCTATTCGCTGGGATCGCGAATGACGGCGATGTTGGCGCGCAGCGCGCCGCAGCGGTTACGCTCGGCCATTCTGGGCGGCATCGGGATCGGCCTGATCGAGGGCGGCGGCCCCGGCGAAAACGTCGCCAAGGCGTTAGAGGCCGATTCGCTCGATGAGGTCACCGATCCGGTCGGCCGGACGTTCCGTGCCTTCGCCGATCAGACCCGATCCGACCGGAGGGCGCTGGCGGCGTGTCTGCGCGGTTCGCGCCGGCTGATGACAAAAGAGGAGGCGGCCGCGATTGCGGTGCCGGTGCTGATCGCGGTCGGCACCACTGACGAGATTGCAGGCTCGGCGCATGCGCTCGGCGACATTATTCCCGGCTCCGAAGTGCTGGACATTCCAAATCGCGACCACATGCGCGCGGTCGGCGACAAGGTTTACAAGGCGGGCGTGCTGGATTTTCTGTCACGACGCCCGTAATGGATCGCCTCGACGCTGCCAGCGCTTCATTGCCGCGATCGTGACGGCGCAAGTCGCAATCCAGACCAGACGGGAGCCGTAGCGATCGTGCGGCCCCGATATGATGCCGCATATGGCGGCGTTGCCGAGCAACGCCAGGCATACGGTGGCCGTCAACAGCGTCACGTCGTCGATCCGCCGCCGGACGGCTGCGGCGATCAGCATGGCAAACACCAGTGCGGTCGAGATCAGGGCGATGGGGACGTGGATCAGGTTGATCGGGCCAAAGGTGAGGAATCCGGTCTGCTGATGCGCTGCGTTCATCAGCTTCAATTGCTCCGGCATATAGCGGTGGATAATCCCGTAGGTGTGAGGCGTCGTAGGAGGATCGGTGTTTTCGCCGGTGGCCACTTCCAGCATCTGTTCGCCCATCGCCAGGAGCGCCGCCTCCGCCTGCCATAGCGGATATTCGGCGAGCGCGTGAACGGCGATATATCCCATTTCATCGCCCATGCCCGGAAAGCGGCCGAGCTTGTTGAATACCGTCTCGCGGCTCCAGAGGAAGTCATCCGCGGTTTCCGGCAATTCGTCGCGATAGGGGCAGAGCTTGAAATGCTGTGTGGCGCAGTGATCGTTCAGATAGCGGGTCACGATCCCGTCCTGAAGCATGCGGGCAAACGCAATCGCAGAGCCACCGGGCGTCCATGCGACGTGCCCGGACAGGGCAAAATTGGCGGACAACAACATACCGGCGCCGGCCGCGATCGTCAGCGTGCCTTGCGCGAGATGGGCAAGGGGAATTCGCCCGCGCAGGAACGGACGCGCGATCCATCCGACGCAGCACAGCCCGAGCAGGACGGCCATCGTGGCGCTGTGGGTCGCCGTCGCAAAGGCCGTGAAGACGAACAGTGCCGCCTTTTCAGGTCCGGATACCCTGTCGCCCTGCAGGACAAGAACAAACAGCGACAGCACCGACAGGCCGGCAAAGATATCGGTCAGGAGCATGCTGGCGAGCCAGGGCAGCGCTGTCGTCAACGCCAGCACCAGGTACAATCCGAACAGCCGCCATGGCCGGGCGAGGCCAAGGACGCGCAGCGTCACCTGCAAGATCCACATCGTCGTCAGCGCCTGGATCGCCAGATTGAGCCAGAAGTAGCTGTGTTCGCCGAAATGCAGGTAGAGGCCAAAGACGGTGGAGCGGCTGGGGACAAGGTAGCCTTCGTACCAGCGCGCCAGATAGCCGCCGGTGTCCGACTGGAGCAGGGGGTAACCGTTCCAGAGCGCCGGGGCGAGCAGCATCGGGGGAATCGCGACGGCGATCGCCCAAGCGAGAAGCGGGTTTGCGGCGCGAGCGGGCAGCGCGGTAATATTTGACATCTTGCCGACCATGCCCAAAGACCACAGCCTGCGAAAATCCGCCAATAGTCGGCTTGATTTACGGCGACGGCCGACCAAGTAAAAACAACGGAACCGATCGGGGGGCTTGCCACCTGGCGTTCACCTTGGCGTGAGAGCGAGGGGGACAGCGCCGGTTGCCCGTGCTAAAATGATACGGTCACAAAGTCTGATTATCTTGACCACAGAACAATTTGCGGACGAGGCCTATGGCAAAACATCAGATTAATCCGCAAGGCGGCACCAGGCTGGCGGCGCTCGATCCGATCTGGGATCGCGTGCGGGCCGAAGCCGAGGACATCGTTCGGCGGGAGCCGGAACTCGCCTCGTTCATCTATTCCACCGTTCTGCATCACGATCGGCTGGAGCAGGCGGTGGTGCATCGGATTGCCGAACGGCTGGACCATTCGGCACTGTCGGGCGACCTGATCCGCCAAGCCTACGACGAGGCATTGCGCGACGATCCCGATCTCGGCAATGCCTTCCGCGCCGACCTGGTCGCGGTTTACGACCGTGATCCTGCCACCTCCCGCTTCATCGATCCCTTGCTCTATTTCAAGGGCTTCCACGCCTTGCAGACCCACCGCCTGGCGCACTGGCTGTTGGGGAAGGGCCGCAAGGACTTCGCCTACTACCTGCAAAGCCGTGCGTCAGCCGCGTTTCAGACCGACATCAATCCGGCGGCGAAAATTGGCCGCGGCATCTTTCTCGACCACGCCACGGGCTTTGTATGCGGCGAGACGGCGGTCATCGAAGACGACGTCTCGATCCTGCACGGCGTCACGCTTGGCGGTACCGGCAAGGAGAACGAGGACCGCCACCCCAAGATCCGCCATGGCGTTCTGATCGGGGCCGGCGCCAAAATCCTCGGCAATATCGAGGTCGGCCATTGCGCCAGGATTGCGGCCGGCTCTGTGGTCGTCAAGCCAGTGCCCCACAATGTAACGGTGGCAGGCGTGCCGGCCAAGATCGTGGGCGAGGCCGGCTGCGCCGAGCCGTCGCGCACCATGGACCAGATGATCAACGCGATCGGGCTTTGAGTTTCAACGCCCCGTGCGGCAAGCGGCGGCTTTGCAGTCGCCTGATGCACGGCTATAAGCCGCCTTGAGAAGGGCGCGTCATATTGCGGGATAAAGGTGGCGGTTCCCGCGATATCGTCCTAAAATTTCGCAAAAGACCTTCGCATTCGGAGATTGCCGTGGACGTTCAGGAAGTCAGGAAGCTTGACGCTTATCTCAAGCGCGTATTTGCCAATCCCAAGATCCGAGTGGTTCCGCGGCCCAAGAAGGATGACTCCGCTGAAGTGTATATCGGCGAGGAATTCATTGGGGTGCTGTTCGTCGATGACGAGGACGACGATCGCTCGTTCCAGTTCCAGATGGCGATCCTGGAAGACGATCTGGTCGACCAAGGCTAGAATCACGGCTGATCCAGCAAGAGGCCGAGCTTCAAAAGGCTGATTTCGGCCCGTTACTTCGCATTGTGCAGTTGCTGAGTCAGGCGATCCATCGCCTCGGCAACGTCGTGCCATTTTGCAAGCCAGCTGCGTGGAAAGCGAAAGGTCAGGTCGGCGCCTTCGACGCGGCGTTCGCTCAGGCACATGTTTGGCGTGGATGCCTCGCGGCTGCAACGGGCGATGAAATTGGGCGCACCGGCAGAGAACAAATCCTCGCCGCTGTAAGGCGAGCCCTCGCGGAAGGCGCGCATCGTCAGGCCATCTTCGCTGACCGTGGTTGTCTGGTCGAGATAACGTGGAAATATGGTGCGCGCACGGACTTCCGGCGCCAGCGAATTATGGTGGTCCGCGATCGACAGGAAGATCCGGTCGATCGGTTGCACGGCGTCATCCACATCGGCCGCGCTGACGCGCTTCGGCGCTTCCGGAGGTTCAAGCGACGGATAGGCGAAGAAGAGATCGATGCGTTCCTGCGGCCCGGTATGATGCTGGATTTTCATCCGGATCGATCCGGAGGGGACGTTGAAAAGCGTCGCGCCGACGCTGACCGGCAATCGCGCCGGGCCGGTCGCGGTGTCGACCTCCCAGGTCGGCCACAGCAAATAAGCGACGAACGCCAGCGCAGCCAAAGCGAGGGCGCCGACCAAAAGGATCGGAAGCAAATAGCTGCGCCAGTCCTTGCCGGTCGTGCGCGCGATGTTCTGGGCCGAAGCGATGAATGTCATGAACGGAAGGCGTGGGTCAGGAGCGGGTGAACGAATCAACTTCAAATATGCCACGCGAGATTGTGCTTCCGTATGGCGTTAAGGCGAGCCCGTGGTCTTGAGCCATGTGCTGCCGGCGGTTCCCGAGGTTACCTATTAACCTTTCCTTAAGGATGTTGTGGCGGCGGCAGCCCAATTTTGCGAAGCAGGGTGCGATTTCAGTTGTTGCGTGGATGAGCCCCAAATGTCGCCGGATACGTTGAACTCGCTGTTGTCCCTGTGCATCGGTTTTGCGCTCGCCGGCGCGCTCACCAGCGGATACCAGGCCGTCGTGCAACGGCCTGCGGGTTTTGGCCTGCTCCAGGAAGGGGTGGCGCCGAGCACCTTTGCCGCGGTGCCGTTTCTGGTGTTTGCCGCTCCTTTCATCATCATGCGCAACACGCTGCGCGGCGCGCAAATCGAACGCCGCCGCTTCGAATTCGTGATGATGGCGACCGTGCTCGCAGGCTTCTGGAGCCTGATGTCCGGAACCTTTTTTCTGATGACCTTGCGCGCCACCGGCCTATTGGCCTGAGGTTTTTTGTTTTGACGCGGTTTCTTGACGTGAAGGCGTACCTGCTTTGCTTGAAAACGCTTTGATGGCTGTGCCAGAGTCTCCCTGAAGAAGGAGACTTTTTTCTTATGGCGATCTATGAGCTCGACGGGCAGGCGCCCGACCTCCCCAAAAGCGGCAATTATTTCATCGCCGATACCGCCGACGTCATTGGCAAGGTGCGCTTGCTGGAGGGCGCGAGCGTCTGGTTTGGCGCGGTGCTGCGTGGCGACAATGAGTGGATCGAGATCGGGGAGGGTTCCAACGTTCAGGACAACTCCACCTGCCACACCGATCGCGGTTTTCCGCTGACGATCGGCAAGGGGTGCACTGTTGGTCACAACGTCATCCTGCACGGCTGCACGCTGGAAGATGGCGCACTGGTCGGCATGGGTTCGATCGTCATGAATGGCGCCAGGATCGGCCGCGGCAGCATCGTCGGCGCCGGCTCGGTGATCACCGAAGGCAAGGAATATCCCGAGCATTCGCTGATCATCGGTGCGCCGGCGAAGGTCATCCGCACGCTGGAGCCGGCCCAGGTGACGGCGATGGGAAGCGCCGCAAAATTCTATGCTGGCAACGGACCTCGTTTCAAAAACGGCTTGAAGAAAATCGGCTGAAGCCGCGCCGCAAGTCCCGGCATCACGGTTTGGCCTTTCGCGACGTCTTCGGCGCTTTGCTTTTTTTGCTCGGTTCTTGCGCAAGACGTGCGCTCTTGCGCAGCGCGTCCTTTAGATCGATGGGAATGCCGTGCTTTTTGAGCAAATCGGCAAAGGCCTCGTCGGCCAGTTCCTGGAACGTCCCCATCCGGTCGCGCGCCAGCTGCCTGAGCTTGTCGAACGTGTCGTCGTCGAAGGCGATCAGTTTGCGCATGCGCTAGAGCTCCGATTCCGAAGTGTTCCGGTGCTGACATCGATCCGCTTTATTAAAGCGCATTTTATTTTCCGGCATACAACCTTGAGCTTTCGTTGTGCGCCGCCGCGCTCGCGCACCGGTCGCGTAGAAGTGAGGCTTTCGCTCGGGTATTTCGTCGCGGTCATCACCAGTTGAAGGAACGGGACTGTCGCGAGCGCGTCTTCGTTTGCGAGGCTGGGTTATCATCTAGGAGGGACGACATGTTACGTAAATCAATGATCGCGCTATGCGCGGCGGCCTCCGTTGCGATGCTGGCGCCAAACCTGGCTTTGGCCCGAGGTGGCGGCGGTGGAGGTGGTGGTGGCCACGGTGGCGGAGGCGGTTTCGGCGGCGGCCACGCCGGTGGCTTTGGTGGCGGCGGCTTCGGCGCGCGGGGGTTCAGCGGTGGCGGCAACTTCGGCGCCAGTTTTGCACGCGCGGCACCGGCTGGCGCTACGGCTGGCGTAGCCGCTGTTCGAGGCGGGCGCTTTGCAAACGGTGGGTTCAACCACGGTCGCTTTGACCACGGCTTCCGCGGACGGCGTTTCTTCGCCGGCGGTTTTGGAGGGTACTACGACGGCTACTGGGATTACCCGGACTACGCCTACGACGATTCTTATTACGACAACGGCAGCTGCTACGTGGTGCAGCGGCGCGTGCACACCGCTAATGGGTGGCGCATCAGGCCGGTCCAGGTTTGCGGTTAGGTTCGTGAACCGGTTGTCTTCGAGAGCTTTTATGAAAAAGCGCGCGGCCAACTGCCGCGCGCTTTTCCGATGTCATAAGGCTTAAGGCTCAGCCGAGCACTTTGTACTTCTTGAACCAGGCCTGCATCGAGTTCCAGCCATCTTCCGCCGCTTCCTTGCGGTAGCTGGCGCGGTAGTCGGCGTGGAAGCCGTGCGGGGCGGCCGGGTAAATCTTGAACTCGGCCGGCTTGTTTGCTTTCGCAAGTGCTGCCTTCAGCGCCTCGACGTCGGCAACGGGAATGCCGGTATCGGCTTCGCCATAAAGTCCGAGCACCGGCGCCTTCATTTCGCCCACGAGCTGGGTCGGGCTCTTCGGCCAGAGCGGATTCGGCGAGTCGACCGGAGGTCCGTAGAAGGAAACGCCAGCCTTCAGCTCGCTCGAATGGGCGGCATATTCCCACACCGTGCGGCCGCCGCGGCAAAAGCCGATGATGCCGAGCCGGGCGGTGTTGCCGCCTTGCGCCTTGGCCCAGGCGACCGTGCTGTCGAGGTCGGACAGAAGTTCGGCATCAGGCTTGGCGTTGACGATCGGCAGCAGCTGCGGAATGTCGGTGATCTTGGTGAGGTCTACGCCCTTGCGGTAATAATAGTCGGGGGCGACGGCGAATGCGCCGAGCTTGGCCAGACGCCGCGTGACGTCCTTGATGTATTCGTGCAGGCCGAAGATCTCCATCGCGACCAGAACGACCGGCGGATTGGCGACGCCTTTGGGCCGCGCGAAATAGCCGGGCATCTCGCCATCGGCAACCTTGATCTTGATTTCACCTGTCTCAAGACCGTCAGGGTTGGTCATGATCACGTCGGCGCGCACGGGACCGGCGGCCAGGGTATAGCCAGCCGCGACGGCGGCTGATGCGGTCATAAAGCCACGCCGCGAGAATGGCGCGGCCTTGGTCAGCCCGATGACATCGGGCGTCAGCTGGGTGTGAACGTTCATGTGGTTCCTCATGGATGGTGGCAAATTAGACACCAGCATCCAGCCGATATTCCATCGGTGAGGCAAATCACCAGCCTGCGAGGAATTGCCACGGGGACCACAAAAGAACTCGGGGGACCCACAAAAAAACAAGGCCGTTGGCGGAGTATGTTCGCCCACGGCCTTGCCAGCCCCGGATATCAAATTGGCTTACGCCATCCGGCAGGCACACCATGCCTCAGCCGAGCCGGCGGCCTGTGTGAGCTAGTTCACAAAGTCCATAAAAAAGGTGCGGCCAGCCCTTGGGGGAAGGCTGGCCGCGCGCGATCCGGTCTGGGACGGGGAGGGGTGGGGATGTGACCGGGTCGCGTAGCTCCTAATCGTTTGTTGTCAGTGGTCCTTTCAGCGATCTCTGGCGCTGGCGGTCAAAGCCGCAGGCCTAGGGTCGCCGAGGGAAACCCAGACATTCGGGTCGCCCTGCGATTGTCGTTTGACGAAGCGGTAGCCGGTCTCGGTCCAGGCCACGACGTTTTCGTTCTGGTTGTCCAGAATGAACTCGCCCTTGTCGGACTTGACGGTCAAGACCGCATGGCCTTCGCCCATCTTGTCGCGCACCACCGTGATCAGAAGCGCCTCGCGCGGCCATCCCGCGTCCATCAGCATCTTCCGCTTCAAAAGCACATAGTCCTCGCAGTCGCCGTAGCCATCGGTCGGGATCGACCATTTCTCGACGACGCCCCAATGATCCATGTCGGTCATCGGCTTGATGGTCTCGTTGACCCAGCGATTGACCTTGAGCAGGTCGCGCCAGGCCGGCTGTGTCATGACGATGTCGCGCGGCTGTGACGGACCGCCTTTGCACTCGGCGGGAGTCTCGGTGCAGAATTCCACCCAACCGATCGGCGCACGCGTGGCATCGCCCAGACTTGCATAAAGTGGTCGCTCATCGGCAGCTCGCGCCGATGCGCTCAATCCCAACAGGATGGCGACGGCCGCCAACCCTTTTCGCTCCCTGAACCCAAACATCGTGGCCCCCGTTTTTCTTGTTGGGACCACGTTTCGCACAAAGGTTTTGCGGTGCGGCTAAGTAAGCCAAGTACAGTTGAAACGAATACTGATAAATACTTCAGATAATTCGATCTATATTTGAATCGAATTCGAATAGAATTTTAGACAACTGCCATTGATTCAAATTTTAGCTATTAACGGCCGGGTGAGCGAAAACACGGCTGATCTCGCCACAAAAGCCGCCTGCATTAACCGAGACCGTGGGAGGATTGCCGGCTCTCGAGGACGCCATCCGGTCGGCGAAGGGCGCAAAAGGCGGGGAGTTCGGCTCTTCAAGGCTTTACCGGGCGGTAACGCTGTCGGAGACAGAGCTGGAAAACCTTGGCATGCATGCCCTCGCAAGAAGACGAAGAAAAGGGAAGTAAGAATGAAACGAACGCTTTTGGGCCTTGCGGCCGCTGTGTGCCTCGCGGCCGGCCCGTCGGCTCTTGCCCAAGACGCGGTTCGCATCAATCCGACCGATCCACAGCCGACCTGCATTATGTGTCCGGGGACCTTCATTCCGGCAGCCGAGCTTGAGCGCTACACGCAGAAGGCCATCGCTGAGAAGCTGATCGATCAGCAGGTGCGTGACATCGATATCGGGAAGGCGCAGATCGGCATCGGCATGGTCCATCGCGGCCGGCTGGAAAAGCCGGCGCCCAATTCAGTCGCCGAGCATGACCAGATCAGCGAGGTCTATCATGTGATTTCAGGCTCAGCGACGCTGGTGCTCGGCCCCGATATCGTCAACCGGCAACGCCGGCCTTCGACCCTGCGCACGGTGGTCGAGTTCAACGGTCCCGGTAATAACGGATCGGACGTGAAAGACGGCGTTGCCTATCAGATCAAGGCCGGCGACGTCGTGGTCATTCCGGCCGGCACCGGCCACTGGTTCACAGAGATCGACGACCATATCGATTATCTCATGATCAGGATCGATCCCGACAAGGTGACCCCGCTTAGGGGCGAAGCGCAGTCGTTGGACTATCTGTCGAAGCCCGCCAAGCGCGGGGAATAACCGCTCAAGCCGCGCTTCGTCAGGTGAGCTTGACGAGCTGCTTGCCGAAATTCCTGCCCTTGAGCATGCCGAGGAAAGCAGCCGGCGCGCTCTCGATGCCTTGCGCCACCGTCTCACGCCACTTGAGCTTGCCGGTGGAGGCAAGCCCAATCAACTCGCCAAGCGCGGCCGGCCAGTCCGGCAGGAAATCGCTGACGATGAAGCCGCGCATCATCAGGCGACGCGTGAGCACAATGCGCATATCGCTGAGCGACGTCGTCTCGGCGCCTTCGTAGGATGCGATCAGGCCGCAGATCGCGATGCGGCCGAAATCGTTCATGCGCGCCATGGTCAGCGCGAAGGGCTGGCCGCCGACGTTCTCGAACAGGCCATCGACGCCGTTGGGCGTAGCAGTCGCGAGCTGTTGCGCAAAATCGGCCGCCTTGTGATCGACGCACAGGTCGTAGCCCAGTTCCTCGACCGCGAACCTGCATTTCTCGGCTCCGCCGGCGATGCCGACGGTGCGGGCACCCCTGGCTTTGGCGATCTGCCCAACCACCGTGCCGACCGCGCCGGTCGCCGCCGAACAGACGACGGTCTCGCCGGCCTTCGGCTGGATGAAACGGTTGACCCCGACCCAGGCCGTCACGCCAGGCATCCCGAGGGGCCCGACAAAGGCCTGTAGCGGAACCTTGGAGTCATCGACTTTGCGCAACAGCGTTGGCTTTTGAATTGGGTAGACCTGCCAGCCGCCGTTACCGGAGACGACCTTGTCGCCCGCCTTGAAATCCGGGCTGTTGGAAGCGACGACTTCACCCACGGTGCCGCCGATCATCGGCTCGTTCAGCGCCTGGCTCGTGGCATAGGACCTGCTCTCATCCATGCGTCCGCGCATATACGGATCGAGCGACAGCCAGTGATTGCGTACCAGCACCTCGCCTGGTCCCGGCTCGCCGATATCCCGTTCAAAAAACCGGAAGTTGCTTTCGGTTGCCGCTCCTTGCGGACGTGACGCGAGAAGGAATCCCTTGTTGAGCGGCATGCTTTTCTCCCGATCGTTTTTAAAGTCCCGGATCGGCGCCCATTCTATACGAAATTTGCGCCGATCGAGGCGGACGAATGCGGAAATGCCGGCAATGAGGGAATCGCGACCGATACTCAAACGAACGTCGAACTCACCGCGCTAGCGCGCAGTGACGGCGTCCTCGAGCGTCTCGGCCATCTGCTCGTGGACGAATTCGAGTGCGAAACCTTCCTCGAGGTTGCGCACCACGCGCGACTGGACCTTGCCGAGCAGCACGAGCGACTTCATCGGCGGCCGGTTTTCGGCCGCGATCGCAGCGCCCGAGCGCGACATGTCGATGATGCGGCAAGTCATCTTGGTGCCGTCTTCGAGCGTGAGCAGGGCGATCGGGTTGCGCGGGATGATACGGTCATGGCGCCGATCCTCCGGCAGGTTGAGGATGTCGCGATTGGCGAGCCAGGTCAGTTGCGCCGCGAGCTTGTCGCGCTTGCGTGCGGTTGCGCCGACCGTCATCGCAAAGCCATTGTCGATGATGCGGGTGATCTTGCCTTCGACCCGCCCGATGTGATCGAGATAAGCGATCACACGGTCGCCGACATTGCCGATGCCGGGCGCCAGCAGTGCCAGCCCTCCCGGCGACATATTGATGATCTGGCAGGGAAATTCGCGCCGGTCCGGCAGCATGTAGCGTCCCAGCAGATGAACCTTGACCCGCTGGAAGCGGCGCCGCTCTTCGGCGGACGGAAGAATAGATTTCTTGTTTGCTAACGCCATCTTCGCCGCCAGAGGCACCAGCTATCAGTGCCGATTGACCCTACGGCCGGCAGGGTTAACGAGCCGTTAGCGAGACCGCAGGTAAGGCGCTCATGCCACTTTTGGTCGCGCTTCGGGCAGCCGATTGAAGACCCATAACAGCGCCGGGCAGGCGAGCAGCAACGCGGCTCCAAACTCGAGTGTGATTGCCGTACTCCCCGTCCATTTCGCAAGCGCGCCGCCGATCGCGGGCCCCAGCATCATCGTGCCGTAATAAAGCATGTAGAAAGTACCCATGCCGATCGCGCGGGTCTCGGGCCGCAGGACGCGCGCGGGCAAGCTCATCATCGGCCCGGCCGGCAGACCAAAGACCAGACCAAGCGCGATGATATCCGGGATCACCGCGCTGGTGTGGGGCAGGGTAAACATCAGTATCGCAGTGACGATGCAGCCGGCCGTCAGAACGAGCGAAGGCCGCCCGCTGCGATCGGCGAGAAAGCCGCCGAGAGGCACCGAGACCACGCCAAGCCAGAGCGCGAGGCTGATGACCGAACCCGCTGATGAGATCGACCAGCCGTGTTCGACCAGCATGGTAGGCCCGAAACTGATGATCATGGCGAAGCCCATATTGAAGAGCCCCCAGATCAAGCCCGCCGTCACCACGGCGGTCGCCGCCGCTCGATCGAGTGGGACAGACGGCATTGCGGCGGCGGATACCACTTTTGCTTGCGGTTGATAGGCCAGCGCAAAGAGGACGAGCGCCGACCCGATCAGGGCCGCGACCGCGAGATAGACCGCCTCGATGCCATGACCGGTTCCGATTACGGGAAGGATAAGCAGCGAAAGCGCGATGCCGGCCGGCCATGAATTGACGAAGATCCCCATCGCGGTCGCGATTTCCTTGCCGGAAAACCAGTCGGCCACGATTTTTGTCATCTGCACATTGAGCATGACGCCGCCGGCGCCGCTGACCAGTCTTCCGGCGATCTGCAGGAACCATGAGTCCGACAGCGCCATCCCAAGGCTACCGATCAACATCAGCAGCAACGCCACAAGCACCGTTCGTTTGTCGCCGAATGCCCTTCCGATCGCGCCGCCCGGCAACGCGAGTAACACGCCGGGTGCCAAATAGAGCCCGATCAACGTCCCGATATCGGCAAGACTGACGCCGAATGCCTGGTCCAGCAGTGGAGCGACCGCGGCGACGCTCTGGAACTGAAATGCCATCGTGAGGCGAACCGTGAACAGCACGGCAAGAACAAACCATCGATTGCGCAACGCTTCCGCCCTACTTCTGAATTGGCGCGCAATCTGAGGCTGTGCGGCACGGCTGTCAATTGTCTGGCAAATAAGCTGCGCCTGGGGCCACGCGTTGGCATTCCGCTTCACTTAACATACGCTTACCAACGCCCGTGATGATGCCAGTCAAGACGTCGCTGAAGGGCCGGGAGGAAGTCGCCATGGAACAGATCCGCGTGTGCACCTATGACGGGCCCGGCGCACAGCCGGTGATCCGCAGTGTGCCATGGCCGAAAATTGGAAAGAAGGGCGCGCTGATCAAGGTCGGCGCCTGCGGGGTCTGCGGCACCGACCTGCACATCCTCAAAGGCCACTGGCCAAAGCCTTTGCCCTGGCCGTTCACGCTCGGTCACGAGATCGGCGGCGTGCTGGTCGAGGTCGGTTCGGAATTCACTGAAGATTTCATGAGCAAGCCACTGAAAGTTGGCTCGAAAGTCATGATCCCGCCTTTGATGCCGTGCGGCCACTGCTACTACTGCATTCATTACCCCCGGAGCGCCAATAAATGCCTGACCCCGGTCTATTACGGCCGCTACCTCGGTTTCGAGAAAGCGCCGCATCTGTGGGGCGGCTGGGCCGAATATGTCTATGTCGATCGCGAGATGTTGCCGGGCACCAAGATCTACAAGCTGCCTGACGATATGCCGTTGCGGCTCGGCGCATTGTCGGAGCCGCTCACCTCCTGCATCCGCGCCTTCAACCGCGCGACGCGCGCCGGCGGATTCACCTGGGGTGATACCGTTGTCATCCAGGGTTCGGGTCCGATCGGTATTCTCGCGGTCGCCGCCGCGCGGGAGATGGGGGCGGGAAGGGTGATTTGCGTCGGCGCGCCGGAAGAACCCCGGCTCAAGCTTGCGCGAAAATTCGGCGCGGAGGCGACGGTGGATATTGAAGCGGTCAAGACGCCGCAAGAACGCATCAAGCGCGTCCGCGACATCGTCGGCGGGTTTGGCGCCGATCTGGTGATGGATTGTTCCGGCCACCCGAGTGCCGGCCCTGAGGGCATCGAAATGCTGCGCGACGGCGGCACTTATGTCGAAATGGGGCAATTCACCGATGCCGGTTCGATCGAAACGTCCTGGCACCGCATCTGCACCAAGGACCTCAACGTGCTGGGATCCTGGGGATTCACGGGGAACGACCTGCCGCTCGGTGTCGATATGCTCTATCGTACCCGCGACAAATACCCTTGGCTCGATATGCAGACGATCTATCCGTTTTCGGAGGCCGGCATCGGGCGGGCGGTCGCAGATGCGATGGCGATGAAGACGGTCAAATCCACCATCGTGCCGTGGCCGGAACTGGTGGAGTAGGGCGTTCCTCGATTGACGCAAACAGGCCGGTAGGTATCAATGCGCGGCAAGGGGACTCGTTGGACCAAAGTGCCTGCCGCGATATGACACGAATGTCAGAACCGGGACACCAGGACAATTGGGATGGGCATCATGGCCGAGCAAGGTAAAGTATCCGTCGAGCGCGATCTCAGGCTCGACCTGTTCCGTGGCGTGGGACTGTGGATGATCTTTCTCGATCATATCCCGCACGACGTCGTTTCCTGGCTGACGCTGCGCAACTACGGCTTTTCCGACGCGGCCGAGTTCTTCGTTTTCATTTCCGGCTACCTGGCAGGCTTCATCTACGGCCCGATCATCAAGGCCGGCTATTTTCTGTCGGCGCTGAAGCGGCTGTGGAAGCGGGCGATGGAGATGTATGTCGCCCACATCATGCTGTTTCTGATCTTCACCGCGCAAATCGCCCGCACGGTCAGGAGATTCGACAATCCGCTCTATGAGGACGAATTCAACGTCCACAATTTCCTGCTGCACCCGGACATCCTGATCGGGCAAGCGCTCACGCTGCGCTACAAGCCGGTCAATCTCGACGTCTTGCCGCTTTATATCACGCTGATTGCGACCGCGCCCTTCATGCTGTGGGCGATGGTGCGCCGGCCCAATCTGACGCTTCTCGCCTCGATCATTCTTTATATCTTTGCGCGCATCTTCGACTGGAACTTCGCATCCTATCCGCCCGGCTCGACCTGGTATTTCAATCCCTTCGCCTGGCAGCTGATGTTCATATTCGCAGCCTGGTGCGGCACCGGCGGCGCGAACAAGATATGGCCTATCGTCCAGTCACGCCTGGCGCTCGCGGCGGCGCTGCTGTGGATCCTCTTTGCCTTCCTGGTGGTCATGAGCTGGCACTTCGCGATCCTCGGCGCGTGGATTCCGGCCTGGCTCAACAAGATCATCTATCCGATCGACAAGACCGATCTCGACATGTTCCGCTTCACCCACTTCCTGGCGCTGGCGCTCGTCGTAGCGCGCTTCGTGCCGCACAACTGGTCCGGGCTTAAATACAGATGGCTGCGCCCGGCCATTATGTGCGGCCGCCATTCGCTGCCGATCTTCTGCTTCGGCGTGTTCCTGTCCTTTGCAGCGCACTGGGTTTTGATGCAGTACACGAGGGGCATGTGGGAACAGCTTGTCGTCAGCGCCGCCGGCATCCTCACCATGATCGGGATCGCATGGCTGCTGGATCGCGCCGCGGATGTGCCCGATCTGTTTGTCGATGCCGCCGAGGTCGAAGGCGGCAAGGCCGCGCTCGAGCCCGGCAAGGCCTGACGCCAGCTTTTACAGCTTGTGCCCTTTCTGGCGCAGCGCCTCGGTGAGGCGCTGGCGCAGATCCTCGGCCGCCTTGCGGCCTATCTCCTGGCCGACGGCAAGCGCCTGTTGGCCGATGGCCGGCAACTTCTCCAGCATCTTTTGTCCGACCGGCTGGCGATAAAACGCCTCGATTTCGCCGAGCTCGGCGGCTGTGAAATTGTTGGCGTAGACGGTCGCGACGCCGTCGACCATCGCGGTGTAATAGGGCGTGAACGCATCGGCGATGGCCGGCATCATGGCATCATAATCGCGCTCAATCTCCGGCCGATCCTGCGTCAACGCCGGCCTGAGGCCGAGCAGCATGGCCGGCAACAGCGCCTTGTATTGGTCCGCGAGCTTCATGGTGGTGACAAGGCTGCGCGCCGCCGCCATTGCGTCAGGCGCCGGCGCAGGAGGTGTCTGGGCCGGCGAGAGCGAAGCCGAAAACAGCAACAGACATGCAACAACCAGAAAACGTGGGGCCATGTTTTCCTCCGGTCAGAGCGGATAATTCAGATGAGATATTCGAGGAAAGTACCCCGCGAGGTTGCCCGCGCCGGTCAGGTTTGTCCAGCCGGTCAGGCCCGGTTAGCGCAGGCCCTCATAGACCATCAGTCCACGCGCCAGTTTCAATTTGCGCAAGGCGCGGGGGACGATCCGCTCAGTCGGCGGGTGGAGGTAGCGCCACGAGGTCAGTTTGAAATCCCTTAGGCGACTATGACCGCTCTCAAATGGCGCGAGGAGTCCGGTCAGGCTCAGCGGCACATGGGCGCGCTGGTTGAACGGCAGCAGCAATAATTCCAGATGCGCCAGGCCTTCGGCCGAGGTTGCGGTAATGCCGGCAACGGCAGCCAGCATGTCTTCCGTCACCGCCGTGATGACGTCCTCGATGTCGCGCCGGCCGCTGGCTTCGAACAATCCAGCAAAGCTCTCGCCCTTCAGGTCGCGGCCGAGCAGGGCAGTGAGCCGCGTGCCGGCGACGCGGAACGGGTGACGGTTGGCCTCATCGCAGGCCAGCACGAAGATGTCGCCGAGCAGTTCCCGCACCGCGTCGGGCTGGATATCGCTGCGGTCCGGCGCGCGGCCGTCGCCCCGCTTTTCGTTCCAATAGGCGAAAAATTCCTGATTTGATGGATGCTTCATGCTGTGACTATCGCCCCGCGCCCGCCGCAAACGGGACATCTCTGTCCCGTTTTGTGCACGCGCATTCCCGAGTTTCGTTGTGCAGAAACAGCCTTGCAGCGTCCATGCCGAACCGGCGTCCGGGGCGGGGTTTGCGCCGTTAACGTTAAATTAACGATGGGCTTGGCGCGGCCGCTCAGCCTGCTAGGGTCTGACTAGTCAGATTACCTCGCCGGACTTCTCCAGGTCCGGCCAGGCACACACGGCGTCGAACAGATTGGCCGTTTGCGCGGGGAGGGGTGGGGATACACCTTTCACCTCGCGTGACGTAAAGGCCAGCGTCCATCAAGGCAGGGCCTTCTCAGAGCCCTGCCTTTTTATTTTTCGCATTTTTTCGATATTTTGCGGTCCGGCCCTTGGCTTCTACCCGCCGGGGAAAGCCTTGCCCCGCGATAGCGCGCACAGGCCCGTCGCGTCGGAACTGCCACAAAGGGCCTCAAGCCGCGCCGAAGGACTTGCAGTCAGATACGGGCTAGCCCGTCTTCGACTTTTTGCCCTGTTGCAGACGCTTGTTCTCGTCTTGCGTGTTGCGGACGGCCTCGGCCAGCATCTCGTAAAGCTCGGCCTTGGTTCTCTTCGGTTCCCGCTTGGGAGGTTGCCACTGTGTCATGGGCAGTATGTGGGGATGCCGGGGAGCGAATTAAACCCCCCGTTTCTCGCTAACGCGGCTATTTACTGTCGGACTTCGTGGCTTCCCTGGCCAAGCGCTCAGCCTTCAATCGCTCGTAATTTTTCCGGAAGGCTTCCTGCGACTTTTCGTATTCCGTTCCGATCGGTTTACCGGCGCGCTGAAATGTCCGCCCCGCGTCTCGTTGCGGAAAGTCCTTGATTATCTTGTCTCGCATAGATCACCTCCAAAAATGTGTGACCAGTGAGACGACGATAGCGCAGGATTAATGCGCTGCAAGGAAACCCGCGCATTAAGCTTGTTGATTAGGTTTAATGCGGCAGCGGTTTTTTGACGGGCTGCCAAGAAGTGGAACCGTGCAACGCGGCGGCAAACCGACTTTCAAAGTTCGGCTGCTGGCGGCGGAATTTCCATAAGCCGTCGCCAAAAGCGAGCCGTATCGTGGCTGCAAAATTGCCTTAAGCCAGTCATCGTTCCGTCTGGGCGAAAGGCCACCATTCGCCGCAAGTAATAGTGTGTTGAGTGGAGGTGTGCCCGTGTCGAGTGAACTTCAAGCGAAGCTGGAGAAGTACGAACGCAAGGCCGCGCAATACCAGAAGGCGTCTCAGGAATCGACGAGCGAGGCGGACCGTGCGTTTTATCAGGGGCTGGCCCGTTATACCGACGACCTCGCGACGAAGTTCCGGCAGGTCATCGCAAAGCGGGCCGATACATCTCAGGCGGCCGAGTGATTTAAGGCCCGGGTTGGTATCGTTGTCAGGATACCTCGTGTGGCTTTGCGGCAGGCTTCAGCCGGTCGCTTCTTGCGCCATACGCCGGCGATGTCCCATTCCCTCGTTTCAACGCTCGGCCGATTGCCTGGCACGATCTTGACGCCGTCTTTCGCCGGGCGGCCTCACGTTCATCGAGAGCCTGATGTCGGGACGATCTCGCGCTGGTCGGACGGGCGGCTTAATCAATTATCTTTTAGGAACCGATAGCGGAATTCTCCTCCGTCGTTGTTGTTGTGAGTCATTATCCCAAGGGAGGAATGCCATGACAAAAATCAGATTGATCGGGGTTGCCGCAGTCCTTTTTTCTGTGCTGACAACTCCAGCGCTGGCTCGGCCTATGACCTCCGGTCCAAACAGTCGCGTTCAGAGCATTTTTTGTGCAACCAGGGAACCGGGAAATCCCCACAGCAAATACTGCGATTACATCGAATGGTCCAAATGGCGGCAGCGAGGCAGTTGGGATGCCTCGCTCGACGATGCCTGCTTTCATAACCCGGCTTTCGTGCCCGGAGAGTGCAGCTTCGATGCACAGGGCCATGTATTGTTTGGGGCGCACCCATAAGGCCATCGTAGGCGTTGCGCCAGCGCCGGGAGGAAGCAACTCCAGGTGCTTTGTCTCCGGATCAATGGCCGCTTCGGGTCAATCTGCCCAGTTCTTCTTTTGCAGGACGTCGAACCAGACGGCGAGGCTTATGATCAGCCCCTTGATGATCAACTGATAGAACGAGGAGACGCCGAGCAGGCTCATGCCGTTGTTCAGGACACCGATGATCAGTGCGCCGATGATGGTGCCGCCGATCGTGCCCGAGCCGCCGGCAAGGCTGGTGCCGCCGATTACGACGGCGGCGATGGCGTCAAGTTCGAACATCGTGCCTAGATTGGGTGAGGCGCCGTTCAATCGCGAAGCCAGCAAAATGCCTGACAGGGCCGAGAGCAGGGATACCGTCACGTAGACGATGATCTTCGTGCCATAGACGTCGATGCCCGAGAGCCGCGCGGCCTCTTCGTTGCCGCCGAGCGCATAAAGCCGCCGGCCGAACCGGGTGTGACCGAGAACGAAGATCGCGAGCGCCGCGATGACGACAAAGATTGCGACGGGCACGGGCAGACCGTCACCCCTGCCGAACACGTAAACCGCGAGCAACAGGCCGACGGCTGTGGCAACGATGCCGGGCAGGTCCCTTTCAAAATGCGGAAGGCCCGCTTTCCGGCTTTCGCGCCAGGTTTTGGCAAGCGCGTAAAGGACGGCCAGCGCCGCGAGCGCCAGCAGAACCAATGTCGGCACAGGGGGAATATAGGCGCTACCCAAAAAGGCAAAGGACGGATCGGCGACCGGAATCGAGCTGCCGCTCGACAGCGACAACGCCACGCCGCGCCCGATTGTCAGCATGCCGAGCGTAATGATGAAGGGCGGGATGCGATAATGCGCGATCCAGAAACCATTCCAAAGCCCGATGAAGCCGCCGACGATCGCAAGCGTGACCGGAACGGCAAGCCACGCGGCCAGCCCGTATTGCATCAACAGCGTCACAACCACCGCCGCGACACCCACGACCGAACCTACCGACAGATCGATGCCGGCAATCAGGATCACCATCGTCATCCCGACGCCGATGATGCCGACGATCGTCACCTGTCGCGCTACGTTGCTGAGGTTGCGTGCAGTGGGGAAGGTGGGATCGGCCAGCGCCAGCGCCACCGTCAGTACCACGAGCGCAATCAGCGTCGCATTGGTCTTGATGAATTGAATCGCCCCGTTGCGGTGCATGGTCGCTTACGTCTCCATCCGGCGCGCGCCGGTCGCCCATTCCATAATCGCTTCACGGCTCGCTTCGGCTCGCGTGAATTCCGAGACGATGCGGCCTTCGTTCATGACGAGAATCCGGTCGCTCATCCCGAGCACCTCTTCGAGTTCGGAGGAGATGACGATGATCGCCACGCCTTGCTCGGCCAGGGCGTTCAACAGCTTGTGGATTTCGACCTTGGCGCCGATGTCGATGCCGCGGGTTGGCTCGTCGAGGATGAAGATCTTCGGGCTTGCGTTCAGCCATCGCGCGAACAGGATCTTTTGCTGGTTGCCGCCGCTGAGCGTTCCGACGATGGCATCAGTGCTGGACGCTTTTACATTCAGCTGCGCGATGTATTCTTTGGTCACCGAGCGCTCCCGGCTGATATCGATGACACCGATCGGCGAGCTGATCGTTTGCAACGACGAGATCGTGGTGTTGAAGGTGATCGGCTGGTCCTGGAACAGGCCGAGCGCCTTGCGGTCCTCGGTCAGAAGCGAGATTCCGAGGCGAAGCGCGTCCGCAGGCGAACGGATGTCGGCCTTCTCGCCCTCGACCAGCACCTCGCCATGCGTCGCTTGCGGGAAAGCGCCAAAAATCGCGGAGACAAGTGTGGTGCGGCCCGAACCCATCAAGCCGCAGAGCCCGAGGATTTCGCCGCGGTAGGCCGAGAACGAGGCGTCCGTGACCTTGTATTCGCCGGGCAGGGAAGGGTGGTCGACGCTGAGATTCCTGATCTCCAAAATCCTCTCGCCGCGCTGGCGCAAACCTGTCGGATACATTTCCTTCAGTTCCCGGCCCACCATCCTGGCGATGATCTGGTCGAGGGTGATCTCCGATATCGCCGTGGGCTCGCCGATGGTCCGGCCGTCGCGCAGCACCACCACGCGATCGGCGACTTGCGCGATTTCTTCCATTTTGTGGGAAATGTAGCACAGGCAGACGCCGCTCTCCCGCAAGCCCCGGATCACCCGGAAAAGTTCGGTGACCTCCTTGTCGGTCAAAGCCGATGTCGGCTCGTCGAGAATGAGGATTTGAGCGCGTTTTGACAGTGCTTTGGCGATTTCGACCATCTGCTGCTTGCCGACCGCGATGTGCTTCACCTGGTCGGTGGGCCTGACGTCGGAAAGGCCGAGTTCGGCGAGGAGCGTGCCTGCGTCGGCATTCATTTGGTGCCAATCGATGGCGCCGAAGCTGTTGGTCGGCTGGCGGTCGAGAAAGATGTTCTCGGCGACCGAGAGCTCGGGAATGAGGTTGAGCTCCTGATGGATGATGGCGATGCCGGCATCCATGGCTTCCCTGGTCGAGTGAAACCGCCGTTTCTCCCCCTTGATGAAAATATCGCCCTGGTAGGAAGGATAGGGCCAGACGCCGCCGAGCACTTTCATGAGCGTCGATTTTCCGGCGCCGTTCTCGCCCATCAGCGCGAGAACTTCGCCTGAACGGGCCTCGAAATTGACGTCGTCGAGTGCTCTGACGCCTGGAAATTCCTTGACGATGTGCTCCATCTTCAGAACGACGTTGGACATGCGCTCAGACAATTCCTGCCATTCCGCTATGCACCCGGATCAATTTCCGTAGACCTGCTTGTGGGTGTAAAAACCCTCCGCGATGATCGTCTGGTCCAGATTGTTCTTGTCGACGAGCACGACCGGCGTCACGAGCGTCGGCACGTCGACGGCCCCGTTATTGATCGTCCGGTCGGCCTTGACGAGAGACTTCGCCTCCTTGTCCGGATTGGTTGCCAGCGTTACCGCTATTTCAGCCGCGCTTTCAGCCAGCGGATCAATCTTCTTCCAGATGTCCACGGCCTGCTTGCCTTGGGCGACATACTGGATGTTGACGAGATCGGCATCGGAGCCGGCGACGAAAATCTTGTCGGCGTTGGCGAGGCCCTGTGCGTCGAGAGCGGCGATGACGCCGCGGGCCATGCCGGAGTTGTTGCAGATCACGGCGTCGATCTTGTTGCCCACCTTGGTCAGAAGGTTTTCCGTGGTGGCCATCGCCTTGTCGGACGACCATCCCTCGTGCGACTGATCGGCGACCAGCTTCAGCTCGGGGTTGGCCTTGAGCACTTCGAGAGCTCCGCCGCTCATCGTATTGGCATTGGAATCACCCGGCTGCCCGCGAATGAGCGCGACATTGCCTTTGACTGAACCGTACTTTCCCTTGAGCCACGCCACCATGGCTTCCGCCTGAAGCTTGCCGACAGCCCAGCTGTCCTGCATCACCATGGCATCGAGCGGGCCGTTGACCAGCATGGCATCGTAGCCGATCACCTTGACGCCGCTTTCGTGGGCCAACGTGACCATGCTGCCGGCGGTGCCGGTATTCACCGGCTGAAGCACAATCGCCCTCGCGCCCCGTGACAGCATGTTTTCGAAGGCCGCGAGCTGCGCCTGTTCGTCGTTGTTGGCGGAATCGAAGACGACGTCGGCCCCCAGCGTCTTGGCTTTGGCGAGGAAGGCGGCCTTGTCGCGCTGGTAGCGCTCCTCCTGCATGGTCTTCAGGAGAAAGCCGATTTTCACCTTGTCGGCGGCGCCAGCCGGCCTGACCCATGCGGGAAGCGGAACCGCTAGCGACGCGAGGCCGCCAAGGATGGTCCTGCGGTGGAAATTCATCGTGCTGGCCTCCCGCGCCGCTCATTCTCTGGGCGTTCCTGCCCTAGTCAAAGAGGATAGCGGGTCGGCGCGCTGTACGCCAACCGGCTTCTGGCTTCCACTTCGCGGCAAAACCCTCTAATGGGGCGCATCGCTTGCTTCCGAAAGATCGTAGCCCCTTGGAATCCATACCCGAAGAATTTTCGCCGGAAACCCAGCCGGAAATGCCGCCGTCTCGCCCGCGCGAGCCGCTGCTGACGCTGCCTCCTGCATTGACCGGCTATATCCTGCTGCTGGCGATTATCCACCTTCGCGTTCTGTTGCCGAGCGATCTCCAGAGATGGATCGTCGAGATCTTCGGCTTCATACCCAAGCGTTACGATTCGACGCTGCTGACGGATCCATTTCCGGGCGGGGAGGGCGCCAAATTCTGGACCTTCGTCACCTATTCCCTGTTGCATGCCAACCTCAGCCATATCGGCTTCAATGTGTTGTGGCTGTTGCCATTTGGCAGTGCGCTGGCGCGGCGTTTCGGCGCGGTTCGTTTCTTCATCTTCCTGGCTGTCACGGCGGCAGCCGGCGCGCTGGCGCATCTGATGACGAATGAACACGATCTGGCCCCGATGATCGGTGCTTCCGCCTCCGTCTCGGGCACCATGGCGGCCAGCATCCGCTTTGCGTTCGCGCGGGGTGGCTTTCTCTCCTTCGGTCGCGGCGATGCCGACGCTGCCGCAAAAGTGCCGGCGCAGTCCCTGTGGCAAGCCCTGCGCGACCGCCGCGTGCTCGCCTTTCTCGGCGTCTGGTTCGGCGTCAACATCATTTTCGGCATCGGAGCGTTTGCGATCGGCATGGAAGGCGTCAGTGTCGCCTGGCAGGCGCATATCGGCGGCTTTCTGGCCGGCCTTCTGCTGTTTTCGCTGTTCGACCCGGTTCCGCGAGCAGCACCCGATGCTGCAAGTGCGTCGTCCTGATTTTCTCTTCAACCTCGCTTGCGGGAGGCGACGATTTCATCCATCATTTGCGAAATGCGGCACGGCATAGACCGTGATGTGCCTTAAGGCCTTGACCGCGGCGCCCGCAACCAAATCGGCGCTACACTGTTGTTTGAAGACTCTAACCTGAACCAAGAAGGCGCTCGTCAAGGGCGCGACCGGCTTCAAGGAGGCGACAATGACGGTACGTGCAATTCTCGATACCAAAGGCCATCAAATCACCAGCGTCGAACCGGAAGCGAAGCTTGCCGCCGCGGTCAAAATGCTGGGCGAACGCAAGATCGGCGCCGTGCTCGTGATGAGCGCCGGCCGGATCGAAGGCATCCTGTCGGAGCGCGACATCGTGCGCGTTCTGGGAGAGCGGGGCGCTGCGGCCCTCGACGAACCCGTCAGCGCCGTGATGACGCGCAAAGTCGTCAGTTGCAGGCAGTCCGACACGGTTGCCGCCATCATGGAGATGATGACCCACGGAAAATTCCGTCACCTGCCGGTTGTCGAGGGCGAGCGGGTGGTCGGCCTGATTTCGATCGGCGACATCGTCAAATGGCGCGTGATGGAATACGAACACGAGCAGGAAGCGCTGCGCGAATATATCAAGACGGCCTGAGCACCCGCGAGGTGTGATCGCCCCTCAGGGCTCGTCGCTGATCGCAGTCTTCGGAGTGACTGGCGCCGGCGCCAGAACGTCGATGACTTCCTGGATGGAGGCCATGGCGCGTTCGGCAGCGCGCGCGCCATGCGCGATCAACTCTTCGGCGCGGTGAAAATCAAACCAGCCGACCTGGCCGATCCGAGGTGTGATCAACAGATCGGGCGGGTCGCCTGCAAGGCGTGCGCGGGTGATGCGATCCTGCATGATGTTGAAGGCATCGACCATCACGGAGGAAATGCCCGGCCGGCCCCCGCTGCCGAAAAACTCCCGTTTGACCGCGCGCTCGGCCGAAAAGAGCTTGCCAATTCCGCGCTTCGGCGCAGCCGGCTCGACCGACACTTCCTGCGCAACGGCGGAAGCGCCATGCGAATAGATCGTTGTCGAATGGGTAAATATGTCGCTCGAGAGGTTGGCGGCGATGACGATTTCGGCGCCCAGTGCTCGCGCCGTCGATACCGGCACCGGATTGACCAGCGCACCATCGACAAGCCAGCGGCCGCCGATCAGAACCGGTGCAAATATTCCTGGCAACGCATAGGAGGCGCGCATCGCATCCACGACGCGGCCATGGGTCAGCCAGGTTTCGTGTCCGGTGCGGACCTCGGTCGCCACGCTGGCGAATTTCAACGGCAGGTCTTCGATCAGGGTCTGGCCGATCGAGGCCTCGAGCTCTGCGGCCAGCTTGTCGCCGCCGATCAGGCCCGAGCCGTTGAGTTTGAGATCGAGATAGGAAAGAATATTTCGCGGTTGCAGCCCGCGTGCCCAGCGTTCCAGCGTATCGAGGTGACCCGCCGCATAGGCGCCGCCGACCACGGCTCCGATCGACGTGCCGACCACGACGTCGGGAACGATGCCGTGGGCGATCAGGGTTCGGACGATGCCGATATGGGCGAAGCCGCGCGCGGCTCCGCCGCCGAGCGCAAGCCCGATGACCGGCCGTCGGCCAGCCGTCCCGTTCCGGACTTCTGCGCTGCCCTGGCCTCGGCCGATCCAATTGTCGAACACGTTAAAAACGGTCTCCTTCTAGCGAGCGGTCCGATTCTAACAGTCGCATCCCTCCCGGCAAGGCGGGTAGCGAATGTCAAAAACTCCGCTCAGGGTGCGAAGGCTATAGCGGGACGGCCGCGTCCGCCAGAATGGCTGACAAGCATGGTTTATGATGGGGTTAGGGGTTAGATTGTGACGAGACCGCAGCTAATTCGGAAGAGCAACGAGAGCAGCCGCCGCCGGTTCCAATTCCCGATCAGCCCCATCGAGGCTTGAATTTGCCGCGTTTTCAGTGAAAAGCATCCGTCATGATTTCGGGAAGGCAGGGTACGGGCGGATTATGGCGGGGCGGACGTTGGCGCCTGACGCCGGTATTTGCCGTCGCCCTGGGCTCGGTTCTTGCCGCTCCCGTTTCGGCCCAAATGTTCAGCGACCGGCCGCCACCGGTGCCGCCAGCCTCTGTTCCGGAGGCTCCGTCCGGACCTGCGATGAATCTGGCGCCGCCGTCCGGCCCCTCATCGATCCCCAATCTGCCGCCGCCATTGACCGCGCCGCCTTCCGTTGCCGCGGTGCCGCCGGTCGTCGCACCTCAGGGCGCGGCAGCGCCGAATCAGGGGGTGCTGGCGTTGACGGCGCGCTTCGGCAAGGACCTTCCCCCCGTCACCGGCGGGCTGGTGTGGCGTATCTTTTCCGACCGGCCGGATGAGACCGGCAATTTCAAACTGGTCCGCGAGGATCGTGGCGCAACGCCGAACGTCGTGTTGTCGCCCGGTAATTACGTCATCCATGTCACGCTGGGACTCGTCAGCGCCGTGCGGCCGGTTACGCTCAAGCCGGAGACCGATCGAGAAACCTTCATTCTTCCCGCAGGCGGCCTGCGCATCGAAGGCCGCGTCGGGACCTCCAAGATTCCACAAAACCAGGTTTCATTTGCGATCTACAAGGGCAGCCAGTTCGAAGTCGGCGAACGCGCCTCGCTCGTGCCCAACGTAGCCGCCGGCGATGTCGTGCTGGTGCCCGAAGGGACGTATTACATCATTTCCAACTACGGGGATGCCAATTCGGTGGTGCGTTCGGACATCCGTGTGCAGGCCAGCAAGCTGACAGATGTCATCATCACCCATCGCGCCGCCGTCATTACGCTCAAGCTTGTCAGCGACCGCGGCGGCGAAGCGCTGGCCAATACCGCATGGTCGGTGATCACGCCGGGCGGCGACGTCATCAAGGAATCAATCGGCGCATTCCCCCGCGTCGTATTGTCGGAAGGCGAATACCGCGCCATCGCCAAGAACGAAGGCAAGGTTTACGAGCGGGCCTTCAACGTCGTTAATGGCGTCGACGGCGAAGTCGAAGTCGTCGCGCGCTGATATCAGTCGAAATTCCCTGTCATAGTTTCTAACACGCGCTAACCATCGTGCGATTTAAAACTGTCATAATCGTTGCCCTGACGCCGGCCACGCGGAATTTTTACACCCCCTTAAATCTCGCCGCATTGGATGAAGCGCGCCAAGAATCTGCGTGCTTTGGGGAATGTCATGCGTGCTGCCGGGAAATCGTCGGGAAAATCCATTCCGGAGATGTTTGACGATGTCCCGGTTTTGCAGCGCAAGTGGCAGGCTGGAGTGCGTCCCGGTGAGAAGCTGCCGGCATATGAAGACATCATGCTCGGCAGTCTTGGCCGGCTCGCCGATCACATCGTTCTGCTGAAGGACGGCCCTGACGGGTTGGAGGTGTCGCGCACCGGCCGTTACGCGCAGAAATGGCTGGGTCAGGAGCATTGCAACGTTCCGATCAACCATTTGTCGCCTGATTGCGCGACCGTCCTTGCCGAGTCGGCCGCTTGCGCGCTTAACAACAGCCGCCCTTACCTGACCGCCGCCCACTGCGTGCGCGACGGGTTGGTTCAGACCTATAACGTACTGGCGCTCCCGACCTCGTCACGCTGGGGCCATACCCTGATCGGCGTTTATATCAACGAGCGCGACCCTCAATATAATTTGCTCGACGCGATTTTCTCCGCGACAGACGAAGGCGTGCTTTCGTTGGCGGCGATTCGCGACTCGCATGGTAAACCGTTCGATTTCCAGATCGTTCACCACAATGCGGGCGCGGCGCGGCTATTAAAGCTGCCTGCCGCGGAGTTGCTTTGGCAGCGGCTCAGCTCAAAAGGCAATCTCCTGTGTTCGAGCGAAGTGATCGAACGATTGCTTCGTGTCGTGAGAGGCGGTGAGGGCGAGCAGTTCGAAATCGACAGCGACGATCGAAACCTGAAACTGGGCGCAACCGCCTTCGGCGATATTCTTGCGCTGACCGTTTCCGACGTCACGGCCTTGAAGCGACGCGAGGCCTCCTTCCGTTTGTTGTTCGACAACAATCCAATGCCGATGTGGGTGTTCGACGCCGAGACGACCAGCTTCCTCAGCGTCAATGACGCGGCCGTCCAGCACTACGGCTACGCCCGCGAAAAATTTCTTTCCATGAACCTCGAAGATATCTGGCCGGAGGACGAACGGATCAGCCACAAGGAAACGCTGCTTGACATCGGCGATTGCTATCAGTCGAGCGGCAATTGGCGGCATATCCGGGCCGACGGCAGCGAAATCCATGTACTGACCTTCGGGCGGCGGGTCGTGTTCGAGGGGCGTGACGGTTATCTCGTCGCCGTCGCCGACATCACCGAAAGGCGCAAGGCCGAGGCCCGCGTCGCGTATATGGCCCATCACGACGGGCTGACCGATCTGCCCAACCGCGAGTTCTACCAGGAACGGCTTCGCCAGGCGTTGAAGGAAGCGGGCGCCGACGGCAAGCGGGTCGCGGTGCTATGCGTCGATCTCGATCTGTTCAAGAACGTCAACGATTCCTTCGGTCATCCCATGGGAGACCGCCTCTTGCGGCTGGTCGCAGACCGGTTGCGGTCTCAGGTTCGCGGCAATCACCTTGCCGCGCGTCTGGGAGGCGACGAGTTTGCGATCATTCTTGCTTCTGATCCGACACCGAACGAGATCAGCGATTTCTCCACCCGATTGATCAATGTGCTGAGCGACCGCTATGACATTGACGGCGCCGAGGTCGTCATCGGCGCCAGCATCGGCATCGCACTGTCGCCGAGCGATGGCACGATATCCGAGGAATTGAGGCGCAACGCCGATATGGCGCTGTATCGGGCGAAGTCCGACGGCGGCGGCGTCCATCGCTTCTTTGAGCGCGAGATGGATCGCATTGCCCAGAAGCGCCGCGATATGGAGGTCGATCTGCGTCGCGCCTTTGCCAACGGCGAATTCGAACTGCACTATCAGCCGCTGGTGGACATCGGTGCCGACCGCATCAGCGGCTTTGAGTCGCTGCTGCGCTGGCGTCATCCCGAGAAGGGCATGATCTCGCCGGCGGATTTCATTCCGATCGCCGAAGACATCGGGCTGATCGTCTCGCTCGGGGAATGGGTGTTGCGCACGGCCTGCGCGGAAGCAACCAACTGGCCCGACGACGTGAAGGTCGCCGTCAACCTGTCGCCGGTCCAGTTCCGCAGCCGCAATCTGGTCCAGGCCGTGATCTCGGCGCTGGCGCATTCCGGCCTGTCGCCGCTCCGGCTTGAGCTCGAGATCACTGAATCGGTTTTTCTCGCCGAGACCGAGGCCAATCTCGCCATCCTGCACCAGCTGCGCGCACTTGGCGTCAGCATCTCGATGGACGATTTCGGCACCGGCTATTCGAGCCTCAGCTATTTGCGCAGCTTTCCGTTCGACAAGATCAAGATCGACCGCTCCTTCGTCAAAGACCTCGCCGAGCGGCCCGATTGTGTCGCAATCGTCCGCGCCATCTCCGGTCTCGGCCGCAGCCTGAACATCACCACGACGGCCGAGGGCGTGGAAACCGTCGATCAGCTCGACTGGCTGCGCAACGAAGGCTGCAACGAAGTGCAGGGATTCCTCTTTAGCGCAGCGAAGCCGGCGGGCGAGATCGCGGGACTTTTGTCGAAATTCGGACGGCGCGCCTCACAGGTGGCGTGAAAGCTAAAAACGCGTCACGATGTCCGAAAGCACCGGCCGCGGCCGGTCTTCGCTTGGCCTGGATACCGTGCCGATATGGATCAACCCCGCGAGCTTTTCGTCCGCTTTCAAGCCGAGGCCATCGAGCACGTCGCGGTCGAAGGAAAACCACCCCGATAGCCAGCACGCACCGTAGCCGAGCGCGGTCGCCGCGGTGACGATGTTCATCGCGCTCGCGCCCGCGGACATCTCTTGCTCCCACGGCGGCACCTTGGGATGCGGCTTGGTCAGACTGACGACGCCGATCACCAGCGGCGCGTCGGTCAGCCGCCGCTTCTCGACGTCGATCTCGGCCGGTGACGCATTTGGATTTTTTCGCGCAAAGACGCCGGCGATGACCTCGCCGGCGCGAACACGCGCCTCGCCCTCGAAAATAATAAAGCGCCACGGCGCGAGCTTGCCGTGATCGGGCACCCGCGCGCCGATCGTCAGAATGGTTTCAAGCTCGGCGGGCGAGGGCCCGGGTCCGGTCATCTCGCGCGGCTTGACGGAGCGGCGGGTTTTCAGAAGCTCAATGGCGTCGGGCACGAAAGATCCTTCAATTGATGGCGGTCGCACCGGGAGAGATAGGCGCGCCGCTGCTCCGGCGGAAGCGCCTTTAGCAGGCTGTTGAAGAAGTCTATGCTCGACACGCGATGAATGGGATGTCGTCTCCGTTGAGGAGGCAGATTTCACCTTCGAGTATGCCGTTATTCTGTAGTTCAGCCCAGCCATTGCCGTTTGC
>JBEKZZ010000025.1:0-59874 GCA_049509335.1 Bradyrhizobium sp.
GCAAACGGCAATGGCTGGGCTGAACTACAGAATAACGGCATACTCGAAGGTGAAATCTGCCTCCTCAACGGAGACGACATCCCATTCATCGCGTGTCGAGCATAGACTTCTTCAACAGCCTGCTAGACGGTAAACGACGACGAAAGCCGGGATGCGCCGCGATGTCGCCCGAAATGAGCGGTTCACGCATCAGACGGGTAAACCGATCAATGGCGACGGGGTCGATCTGGACGGGAAGCGCACTGGATTTCCTGGCGTAATCGGCGGCTTCCACAGCCCGGTCACGGGCGTTGTTTCGGGATACGAAGGAGGTTTCGCTCGCTTACACGCGTCTGGTGGCCTCGGGCAAACTGCGCGGCCATGAAAAGTACTTTACGGTGGCGGCGATCGTCGCCGGACCGCAATATATTTACGCCCGCTCGGCGATAGCTTCTCTTGGCGATCTGAAGGCAAGGAAGATTCGCGCTTCAAACGACATCGGCCACTCAGATTGAACTGTCCGGAACCATTCTTCCGGGCTTTATCGATCTCCACAACCATCTCACTTGGAATGGCCAGCCGCGCCGTTTGCCATGGTATGTGTCGAGTGATGAAATATCCGGCGTCAGCGCCTGTCGATAACGCTATTCAAGACAATCTCCGAAAGGCGGACGACCAGAGTTTTCAGCGTCTGGTTCTCCTGCTCGCAGATTTGGATTGCGAGTTCAATGGGCATCAAATCGTTTTGCTTCGGCGGCCACAACGTCGGTGAATTTCGTTCGGGGAAATCGGGGATGAGAGAGCGGGGCACAAACTCCTCCCGTGATTGGGCGGGAGTACTGATGCTCTCAGTCGCCGATATTGCCGGGAAAAACGTGCGGCGATGCCGACAGCATGCTCCTCGCATAACTTGATTCGCTGCTCAGTATTGCTCGTTTTCAAAACTAAGAAGCCAAAGCAGGTGACGGCGCTGCCTGCGGCCGCGTCGATTGTCGCCGCGGGAATCGAATAAATGGGCCCTGGATGCCCGTGCAATTTTGATCACGGGCGAAGTCTCTGCAACGTTGGATTGCGTTCTATTTTGAACAGATTTTTGCGGGACGCAGGCGCATGATCGCGTGGCTGATGATAATTCACCCAAATCAAATGGTGGGCGTCATGTTGAAATCGGAACCAGCATCGTACCGCGAACGGCAGACAATCAACGATCTCGATCAAGAGTCGAGAGCCCTGCTTGATGCCTTGCGTAGACCGTTGAAGCTGACGGCGGCCTTGAAGCGGCGCGCGCTGAAGAAAAAAGCGAACGTAAAATCCACGCTGGTCGAGGTCATGCTGGCAACCGAGGCGGGGAAGGGACACTGACAGGGAGGTCGCGCGCCGCGACTGCGCGGCGCTTTCGGCCTATTTCAGGGAGCTGTTAAGCGCCTTGAAATCGGCATTGATCTTGGCTTCTATTCCCGCAATGGCGACCAGAATTCCAAGCGCGATGCCTGTGGCGATCAGGCAGTATTCGATGGCCGTTGCGGCGGTCTCGTCCGCAATGAATCCGCGAATGACGTTCATCGGCCGACGCTGAACCTTTTGACCGAAGCCGCGGTCCAAGGCCCGATCGTCGAGACCGACAGCATCACGCGAGTGGGTGCGTGATAGCCGCGCATGCTGCGGTTCAGGCGTCGTCAATTTGCGTGCTCTCTCTTTCGGCGTCGGCGGCCAGATTCGCCAACATGTGCCACTCGATCGCCAGTTCCTCCCAATCGTCTCGAGACCTCGGTTCGCTCGATTCTTTTGCCCGCTGTTCGCTGAACAGCGCTTTCAGGCGGAATATGCTGGATCGGTTGTTGACGGGGGCTCTGGCCAGCAGTTGCGGATGAAGCCTCATGTGATGATGTCCTTTGCTTGGTAAAAACCAACCCGCCACATGGACGGGTGTTCCAGCCGGGAGCCGTACCATCTTGAGCTTCGAGTTGCCGGCCGTCAGATCCGGACAATTGTTCTCAATACCAATGCTCGTCGGCCGATGACCGGCCGCGATGGAGCAGACTTTCGCCCACGCGCAGGACAGGACCAATTCTGCGGGCTTGCCTTGCTCTTCCGAAAGGCTGGTCGGGGGTAGCAACGACGTTGAAGCCGTCCAGGCGCTGGCTGTTGGCCGAAGCCGGCCCCGCGATCAAGGCGATTCCTATCAGCAGCGCTCCGAGCCGACAGTGCCAGCCGGCGCGGGATCGCACGCGATATTGGCGGTGAGTTACCGTTTGGCGGTGACGTTTCTGATGATTGTCTCGGAAAGCCGGACCACAAGGGTTTTCAGCTGGCTGTTCTCGTTCTGGAGCCTGTCCAGAACCTGTTTCAGCTCGGTGTCACGATCGATTTCATCAAAATGACGGGACAAATCTTGCTGCGTAACGGCTTCTTGCATAGTTCATTCCTTCGGCTCGAAGCAGCCATCGGTCCTCTGCTTACGCGAAAAAATGACCCTGGTAAATTTGGTAACTCTACACATGCAGCGTGATCACATTACGTAAGTAATTTTATTGCTACAAGGTGAGCGCTTTTGAACAGAGTATTAGCACGGTAGTACGCTATCTTCATCACAACTTATTGATTCTAAAGTCTCCGGTGATCGACATCGCCGTCGATCGCCCCAGTCCGAGGGGCCCTGTCTTGAAGAAGATATTTGTGCTCGCGGGAACCGACGGCACGGCCAACCGGGCGTGACGCGGATCCTGGTTGTGGAAGACGACCCATCGGTTGGCGCGGCGATTGTGATGACGCTGGGCCGCGAAGGCTGCGACACTGTCCATGTTCCCGACGCCGGCAGCGGGATGAAGACATTTGAATCGTCCCGTTTTGATCTGGCGATCGTCGATATTTTTCTGCCGGACGTCAACGGACTTAAGACCATCGCCGAATTTCGCCGGACAGCTCCGGCGATACCGATCCTTGCGATTTCAGGTTTCATCTTTCGGGAATCGATGGATCCCGTTCTGGATTATCTTGCCTTGGCCGCCAAAGCCGGCGCGGCTGTCTGCCTGCGAAAACCGTTCGGGTCCCGGCAATTGATCGCCGCTGTGCATGCTAGCCTCGTTCCTCCGCTTCCTACGATTACGTTCTAGAAACGAAATAATCAGGACAAGACGGTACGATGACGGTCAGCTATCCCCACTTCAACGTTCTGCCTTCGCCACCGCGGTTCAATTCCGCCGTCGAGCAGCTCAGCCGGCTTCAGACCGAACTGATATCGGACGCACTCAGGCGGGCGGTCGACGATGCCGGCGCCGCGATGAAACACCAGCTCAGCGAGCCTCTGACAGCCCTCATGCTCTATCTGCATGAAATCAAGCGGGCCGAAGTGGCCGACGCCGCGGGAGCAGCTCCGGCTGCGCTGAGTGAGATCGTGGACAGGGCGTTATGCGAAATTGAGCGCGTCTGCGACGTCATCGAGCGGGTCGGCAAGACCGGCGAAGCGTCGGTGGACGCCGAGACCGCCATCGCTCGTGGACGCGACGCGATCGATTCGTGGACTTTGAACAGCCATTTCAGGGCCGGCGCCATCGGATCGGCGGCCCCGCGTGTCAATACGCGTTCGCTGACGCCGCGCGAGCAGGAAGTGCTCACGCTGATCATCGGAGGATGCTCCAACAAGGAAGGCGGCTATCGGCTTGGAATCAGCACCCGGACTTTCGAGGCGCATCGCGCCCGCCTGATGGGAAAGCTTGGAGCCAGAAACGCAGCCGATCTGATCCGCAAGACGTCGAATCAGAATCAATGACGTTCATCCACTGATCCGCGCCGACGCATCCAGCGCCTGATCCGTCGAGAGCCAGCAGTATTATTACGAATAAGCGTAAGTACTAATATTCCCCGGCTGGTATCGGCCGATTAATCTTTCGCAATCCAATTCCGGGTGATGCTTGCCTCACGAATGAGAGGCGAGAGAAGCCTGTTACGCGCTTTCTGTTTGTCCGATACATCGACGGGTGCGGTTGAAAAATGGAAAAGATGAAGATCATCATTCCAAAAGGAGGCGCCGGGAAACGGTACGCCATCGGCTCGCAAGTCACGGCCGATGATCGGTGTATGCGATGAGCATCGGGACTCTCTCAAACCGAACAGTGCAACTGGCGTTCGGCTCTGCCATTGCGATCCTGCTGGCGATGGGGGCGCTGTCCTATCGCAGCACCATCGCGTCCGTCGAAAGCGACGGATGGGTGCAGCACACTCACGAGGTCCTGGCCGATCTCCAGAATCTGACCCTCGCAATGGCGGAGATATCTTCGAGCATTCGTCGATTCGTGATCACCGGCGAAGACTCCGATCTCGAACCTTACCGAAAGGCGAGAGCGGAAGTTGAGCGGCTTGGGCCGGTCTTGCGCAACGCGACGCTGGATAATCCCGAACAGCAGCGCAGGCTTTCGACCCTGGAAAAACTGGCAACCGCGCGGATAGAGCGATCGGAGTTGGTCATTGCCCGGCGCAGGAACCAGGGAATTGAGGCGGCCATGGAGTCCGTCCGCGAGGGGCCGACGGTGCGTGTCACGGCCGAATACAAGGCTGTCGTTCTGGAGCTGCAGGGCGAAGAGGAACGTTTGCTGGCATTACGCAATGCCGATGCCGCCGCCAATCAGAGGCATACCAAGCTCATACTGCTCGCCGGAACCCTTCTGGGGCTGTTGATCACCGGCGCCGCCGGCTGGAGCGTCCATCGCGATAATTACAAGCGCTGGCTCGCAGAGCAGGCGTTGCAGGAAAGTGAACGCAAATACCGGATGCTGGTGAATGGGGTCAAGGATTACGCGATCCTGATGCTCGGTCCGCTCGGGGAAATACGCAGCTGGAATCCCGGCGCGGAACGAATGTCGGGCTGTAGCTTTGAAGAGGTCGCCGGTCAGAATTTCTCCCGCTTCTTTCCGGCGGAAGATGTCGCCTCCGGCAAACCGCAGGAAATGCTTCGCCTCACCGCGGTCAATGGCGAATATGAAGAGCAGGGGACGCGCGTGCGCCATGACGGCACACGTTTTCAGGTTCGCTCCTCCTATGTGGCATCGCGCGATCCGGCTGGAATTCTGCGCGGCTTTTCCGTTATCAGCCGCGACCTCACCGAGAGCAGCGAGTCCGGCGCCAAATACCGGGGGCTGATGGAAGCCGCTCCCGATGCCATGGTGGTGGTGAACCAGGGCGGAGAGATCGTGCTGCTCAATGTTCAGGCCGAGAAGCAGTTCGGCTACCGCCGCGACGAACTGCTCGGCCAGAAGGTCACGAACATTATTCCTGAAGGTTTTGCCGAACGGCTGATCGCGGACGACCTGCGTTCCACGGAAGACGCGCTGGCGCAGCAGATCGGCACCGGCATCGAGCTCAACGCCTTGCGCAAGGACGGCAGTGAGTTCCCGATCGAGATCATGCTGAGTCCGCTGCAAAGCCCGGAGGGAACGCTG
This sequence comes from Bradyrhizobium sp., assembly GCA_049509335.1. Taxonomy (GTDB): domain Bacteria; phylum Pseudomonadota; class Alphaproteobacteria; order Rhizobiales; family Xanthobacteraceae; genus Bradyrhizobium. The sequence continues at coordinate 5,415 of JBEKZZ010000025.1, forward strand.
GTGACGGCGGCGATCCGCGATATCAGCGTGCGCAAGGCGGCGGAAAAAGTCCTGGCGCAGATGGAAGGCAAATATCGCGGGCTGATGGAAGCAGCTCCCGACGCCATGGTGGTGGTGAACCAGAGTGGCAAGATCGTCCTGCTCAATGTTCAGGCCGAGAAACAGTTCGGCTATCGCCGCGACGAACTGCTTGGCCAGCGGGTGACGAACATCATTCCGCGAGGCTTTGCGGAGCGGCTGGTTGCCGACGACCTTCGTTCCGCGGAAGACGCTCTCGCCCAGGAAATCGGCACCGGCATCGAGCTCAATGCGCTGCGCAAGGATGGCAGCGAGTTCCCGATCGAGATCATGCTGAGCCCGCTGGAAAGCGCCGAGGGAATGCTGATCACGGCCGCGATACGGGATATCAGCGTGCGCAGGAATGCCGCAAGGGTGCTGGCGCAGATGGAAGGCAAATACGCCGGCTTGCTGGAAGCGGCCCCGGACGCGATGGTGGTGGTCAATCAGGGAGGGGAAATCGTTCTCCTCAACCTTCAGGCCGAAAAGCAGTTCGGCTATCGCCGCGATGAACTGCTCGGCCAGAAGGTCACGAACATCATTCCGGAAGGCTTTGCCGAACGCCTGGTCGCGGACGATCTTCGTTCCGCGGAAGATGCGCTGGCGCAGGAAATCGGCACCGGCATCGAGCTTAATGCGCTGCGCAAGGATGGCAGCGAGTTCCCGATTGAGATCATGCTGAGCCCGCTGGAAAGCGCCGAAGGAATGCTGATCACCGCCGCCATTCGCGACATCAGCGTGCGCAGGAACGCGGAGAAACATCTGGCGCAGATGGAGGGCAGGTATCGCGGCCTGCTGGAAGCGGCGCCGGACGCGATGGTGGTGGTAAACCAGAGCGGCGAAATCGTGCTCCTGAATCTTCAGGCTGAAAAGCAGTTCGGTTACCGCCGCAACGAGCTGCTCGGCCAGAAGGTCACGAACATCATCCCGCAGGGCTTCGCGGAAAGACTGATCGCGGATGGACTTCGTTCCGCCGAAGACGCGCTGGCGCAGCAGATCGGCACCGGCATCGAGCTCTCCGGCAGGCGGAAGGACCGAACCGAATTCCCGATAGAACTGATGCTGAGCCCGCTGGGCAGCGCCGAAGGAACCCTGGTGACGGCGGCAATTCGCGACATCAGCGTGCGCAATGCCGCCGAAGCCGATCTGCTGAACAAGGTCGAGGAGCTGAACCGCTCCAATGAGGAACTGGGACAGTTCGCCTATATCGCCTCTCACGATTTGCAGGAGCCGTTACGAATGGTTGCCAGTTACACCCAGCTGCTCTCCCGGCGATACGCGGGGAAACTCGACTCCGATGCCGACGAGTTCATCGCCTTCGCGGTGGACGGCGCCACCCGCATGCAGCGCCTGATCCAGGATCTGCTGGCGTATTCCCGCGTCGGGACAAAGGGGAAGGACTTGCTCAACACGTCGAGCGAAGGCGCCCTGCAGCACGCCCTTTCAAATCTTCGCGGCGCCATCGAGGAAAGCGGCGCGGTGGTCACGCACGATCCGCTGCCCGAAGTGATGGCCGACGAGATGCAATTGGTCCAGCTGTTCCAGAACCTCGTCGGCAACGCCATCAAGTACCAGAAGCCCGGAATTCCCAAAATTCACATCGCAGCCCTGAACGGCGGCAAGCAATACAGGTTCTCCGTGCAGGACAACGGGCTGGGAATCGATCCGCAATATTTCGAGCGGATTTTCGGCATGTTCCAGCGCCTCCACAAAAGGGAGGAGTTTGCCGGCACCGGCATCGGGCTCGCCATCTGCAAGAAAATCGTGGAGCGGCACGGCGGCCAGATATCCGTCGAATCGCAACCCGGCGTCGGATCTACCTTTCGCTTCGCCCTGACGGGAAGCGAGAGGAAATGAGAATAATGGAAGACGACGAAATGCCTATAGAGGTTTTGTTGGTCGAAGACAGCCCTGGAGATGTTCGCCTGACGCAGGAAGCATTTCGCGAATACAGCAAGCCCGTGCGGTTGCATCTCGCCACCGACGGCATCGAAGCCATGGCCTTTCTGAGGCGCGAGGGTACTTACGCAAATGCGCCCCGACCCGATCTCATCCTGCTCGATCTCAACCTGCCCAGAATGGATGGCCGCGAGGTTCTGGCTTTGATCAAGAAGGATCAGGACCTGAAGATAATTCCGACGATCATCCTGACGACGTCCGATGACGAGGCCGATGTCATGATCAGCTATCAGTTGCAGGCGAACTGCTACCTGCGGAAGCCGGCGCATTGGGACGCGTTCGACAGCCTCGTGAGAAGCATCAATGCGTTCTGGTTGACCAGGGCGAAACTGCCGCAACAACAGATACAAAATGCTTGAGGACAACATGAACAGAATAGTGCTGCTGGTCGAGGATAGTCCCGGCGACGTCCGGTTGACGAGAGAGGCCTTTCGCGACGCCGATCCAGAGATCGATTTGCGCGTCGCGGTCGATGGCGTGGAGGCGATGGCCTATCTCAGGCAGGAAGGCATTCACGCCGATGCCCAGCGCCCGGACTTCATCCTGCTGGACCTGAACCTGCCCAAAATGGACGGCCGTGAGGTTCTCGCCCATATCAAGGAAGACGACGACCTGAAGACCATTCCAACGGTGATCCTGACCACTTCCGATGCCGAAGCCGATATCGTGACCAGCTACAAATTGCAGGCGAATTGTTACCTCAGCAAGCCGGTGCAACTGGAAGAGTTCGAAAGCCTGGTGAAGAGCATCAACGATTTCTGGCTGACCAGGGTCAAACTGCCCCAGCAAGCGCTGGGCAACTAAACGTGGAGAAGGTCAAGACCATCCTGCTGATCGAGGACAGTCCGGGCGATGTCCGGCTGACACGGGAAGCGTTCCGCGACACCGAAGACGTGTTGCGGTTGCATGTCGCCGTTGACGGGGTGGAAGCAGTCTCCTTCCTGCGGCGCGAGGGCGTTCACGGCGACGCGCCTCGTCCGGACCTGATCCTGCTGGATCTGAACCTGCCCAGAATGGATGGCCGCCAGGTCCTGTCCGTGATCAAGCAGGATGATGATCTCAAGACGATTCCGACGGTGATCCTGACCACCTCCGAGAGGGAAGCGGATATCGAGGCGGTCTACCAGCTCCGGGCGAACTGTTATCTTACCAAGCCCGTGGAGTTCGACGCGTTCGAGAGCCTCGTCAAGACCATCAGCGTGTTCTGGCTGACAATGGTCCGGCTGCCGTCGCAACAGCGGACTCGATGCGAATGAAATCGATCAAGACGGTATTGCTGGTCGAAGACAATCCCGGCGATGCCCGCTTGCTGCGCGAGATCTTCAATGAAGATCGCTCGCTCGGAGCCGAATTCATCCACATGGAGTGCCTGGGCGATGCCGAGAAGTATCTTGCCCGGCACATGGTCGACATCGTGCTGCTCGACCTCGGCCTGCCCGACGCGCAAGGGCTGGAGGCGGTAAGGCGGGCGCGCGTGGCCGCGCCCGGTGTCGCGCTGGTGGTGTTGACGGGCCTCGACGATGAGTCGCTGGCCGCGCAATCCATCCAGGAAGGCGCGCAGGACTATCTGGTCAAGGAGAGCTATGGCAGCCCGCGCGGGCTCTTGCGCACGCTGCGCCATGCCGTTGAGCGCAAGGCCATGGAAGAGGCGCTGTTCGCGGAAAAGGAGCGCGCCCAGGTTACGCTCGACAGCATCGGGGATGCCGTCATTTGTACGGACATCTCGGGAAACATCACCTTCCTCAATATCGTCGCGGAAAAGCTCACCGGCTGGAGCCGGCGCGCGGCGATGGGTCAGCCGATGATCGAGGTTTTCCGCGTCACAGACGCCGCGTCCCATGAAATTGTCTCGAAACCAGCGGCCGTGCCGACGGTCCCGGCCCCAAGCGAACACTCGCCCTCTGCCCGCATACTCGTCCGCGGTGACGGGTCGGTGATTCCGATCGAGGATTGCGTCGCTCCGATCCATGACCGGGAAGGGCAGGAGACTGGAACGGTCATTGTGTTCCGGGATGTGAGCGTGGCCCGCGCCATGGCGCAACAGATTTCATATTCGGCGGCTCACGATTATCTGACCGGTCTGCCCAACCGGATGCTGCTCAACGACAGGATCGCTCATGCGATCGCGCTCGCACCCCGTCACAGGAACAAGGTCGCGGTACTTTTTCTCGATCTGGACGGGTTCAAATATATCAACGATTCGCTGGGACATCCGGTCGGCGACAAACTTCTTCAATCGATCGCCGAGCGTCTGGTGGGTTGCGTGCGGGGTTCCGACACCGTCAGCCGCCAGGGCGGAGATGAATTCGTCGTTCTGCTGTCGGAGCTGCAGAACATGGAAGACGCCGCCATCTTGGCGCGGCGAATTCTGAAGGCCGTGGCAGAGGCGCACTTTATCGACCACCACGATCTCCATGTTACCACCAGTATCGGCCTCAGCGTCTTTCCCGACGACGGTCCAGATGCCGAGACGCTTATCAAGAATGCCGACACCGCGATGTATCAGGCCAAGGAAAATGGCCGTCAGAGCTATCAGTTCTTCAAGCCGGCGATGAAAGTCCGGGCGGTGGAGCGGCAATCGGTCGAAGAAAGTCTGCGTCGCGCGTTGCAACGACGGGAATTCAAGCTGCAATACCAGCCGAAAATTGATCTCCGTACCGGCGCTATCACGGGCGCGGAAGCGCTGTTGCGCTGGGTTCATCCAACGCGAGGACTGGTGTCTCCGGCCCGATTCATTCCGATCGCAGAAGATTGCGGGCTCATCCTGCCGATCGGTGCCTGGGTGCTGCGCGAGGCCTGCACGCAAGCCCGGGACTGGCTGGACAAGGGCCTGCATTTTTCGACCGTCGCCGTCAACGTTTCGGCGATCGAGTTCCGGGACGATAATTTTCTGGAAGGCCTGTTCGAAATTCTCCACGAGACCGGTCTTGATCCGGCATACCTCGAACTCGAATTGACCGAAAGCGTTCTGATGAAGCGGGCCGAGTCCACCGCGTCAATTCTTCAGATGCTGAGGGAGCGAGGGGTCAAGATCGCGATCGATGATTTCGGTACAGGCTACTCCAGCCTGAGTTATCTCAGGAAATTTCCGGTCGATGCCCTGAAGATCGACCAGTCGTTCGTTCGCCAGATCAGCACCGTCGGAGACGACACCACCATCGTGACCGCGGTGATCGGCATGGCTCGCAGCCTCAAGCTGCGGGTGATTGCGGAGGGCGTGGAAACCCTTGAAGAACTCGAATTCCTGCGGGCTCAGCAATGCGACGAGGCGCAGGGCTTCTATTTCAGCCGGCCGATACCTCCGAAGCAGTTCGCGGAACTGCTGAGAATCGGCGTTCCAGAATTTAGGGATATCCGGTCCAGCAGTCTCGTCCCGGAGTCCGATGGAGTTGGGATGCTGGATAACTGGCGAGGCATCGCGGTTGTTTCCTAGAAGTCGGCCAGATGCTGCGAACACAAGGCGAGTAAGCATGAGAACGATCAAAAAAGTCCTGCTGGTTGAAGACAATCCCGGCGATGCGCGTTTGCTGCGCGAGATGCTCAACGAGGATGGCTCGCTCGAGGTCGATTTGGTTTGCGTGAGTTTCATGTCCGAGGCGGAGAAGCATCTCGCCGTGGGAACCGTGGACATCATCCTTCTCGATCTGGGGTTGCCCGATGCGCAGGGACTGGCGGCGATTCGGCGGGCCCGGATCGCAGCGCCGGATATTCCGCTTGTTGTGTTGACCGGCATGGATGATGAGGCACTGGCCGGGCAATCCCTGCAGGAAGGCGCGCAGGATTATCTGATCAAGGGTCAGATCGATACGCGCGGACTGTTGCGGGCATTGCGTTACGCCGGCGAGCGCAAGCGCCTGGAGCGACTGAAGGACGAGTTCGTCTCCACGGTGAGTCACGAACTGCGGACGCCGCTGACGTCGATTACCGGCTCGCTTGGGCTATTGATGGGAAACGCCGCCGGCAGCCTGTCCAAATCGGCGGAACGTCTGCTTGAGATCGCGCATACCAACAGTGTGCGCCTGGTTCGGCTCGTCAACGACATTCTCGATATCGAAAAGCTCGAATCCGGTCACGTGGCTTTCGATGTCAGGAAAATCCAGGTTCGGCCGCTGGTCGAGCAGACGGTCGAAGCGATCAGGGGTTACGCCGAGGGCCACGGAGTGAAGGTCCGGATCGAAGGCGCCGTCGCCATGGATGATATCCGCGCCGACGCCGACCGGCTTTCCCAGGTCCTCACTAATCTTATGTCGAATGCGATCAAGTTTTCTCCGCCGGATGGGGAAGTGGTGATTGCGATCGAGAAGGAGAGGAAAAGCGATGCCGTCCGGATCACGGTGCGCGATCACGGCCCCGGCATCTCGGTCGATTTCAAATCCCGGATATTCGAGAGATTTGCGCAGGCCGATGCAACGAACGCCCGCCGCAAGGGTGGGACCGGTCTTGGGCTGAGCATCGCCAAGCAGATCATTGACCGGCTTGGTGGAGAGATCGGATTCGCGGACGCCTCCGGCGGCGGAACGATCTTTCACGTCGAACTGCCGATCTGGAACGAGATGGCGGATTTCACGGGCGACGAACAAATTCGGGGCATGCCCGCCGCGCCGGCCACTTCCCTCATTGGTCTTGTGGAATCGGCCCGGGATCGTCTGACGCTTGTACCTGTTGGCATTGCCGAGGAGGTGATATGACCGCACTTCGTGTTCTCCATGTCGATGATGAACCTGACATCCGCGAAGTGGTGGAGCTTTCGCTCGGTCTCGACCCTGGTCTCGCCGTGCGCAGCTGTGCCTCGGGTGAGGAAGCGTTAGGGGTCGTCGAGGACTGGGCGCCTGCCATTATCCTATTGGACGTGATGATGCCGGTGATGGACGGCGCGACCACCCTCGGGCACTTGCAGTCAAATCCACGCACCGCCCATATTCCCGTCGTCTTCATGACGGCGCGAGCGCAGAGCCGCGAACTCGACCTGTTTCGGTCACTCGGCGCTGTCGGGGTGATACCGAAGCCGTTCGATCCGATGGCGCTCGCGGCATCGTTGCGCGTGCACATGCCGCCGCCCCTTAGCCGGCTCGGCGCGATGCGACATGAGTTCCTGCAGCGTGTCGATGGCGATCTGGTCACGATGGCAGGGCACTGGTCCACCATGGAGGACGGAACCGACGTCTCGTCTTCGCTGGCCGGAATCAGAAACATTGCCCATAAATTGGCGGGAGCCGGCGGGATCTTCGGCTTTGACGAAATCAGCGAGGCCGCCGCGGCCCTTGAAGAAGCCGTCATCAATGGATGCGACGGCTCGGGCACCGTGAGCGAGATCGCCTCCGCGCTTGATCGCGTGACGGCTTGCGCGGAGACAAAGCGCATTGGCCAAAAGACGATTGATCGGAATTACAAATGACCGATACACACGAACTCACCATGAAGCCCCTGAGGATGCTGGTCGCCGACGATGATCCCTCCGTCGTGAGATTGATCGCCGATCGATGCGCGCGCGTGGGCTTCGAGGTTGAAACCGCGGTCAACGGCGTTCAGGCCCTGATCAAGGCCAATCGAAGCCATCCTGACGTCATGGTCATCGACGTCAACATGCCCGAGGCCGACGGGCTGACGGTCTGCGCGCGGCTCCTGGATCCTTCAAGGAGATCCCTGAATGTGGTGGTGGTCACGGGAAGCCGGGACGCCGACACGGTCGAACGGTGTGAAGGGTTCGGCGCAGCCTACGTCCGCAAAGGCCCGGGCTTCTGGAACGGCCTCCATGATGCGCTGACCGGACTCTTCCCGAGCATGGCGGAGCGGATCAAGGAACTGCAGGAGCAGCCGACGGGCGCTGAAATGCGGGAACGCCCCCGCGTGCTTGTGATCGACGATGACTTTTCGATCATGAAATTTCTTTCCACCAGGCTCGACAAATGCGGCGTGGAACTGCTGTTTGCATCGGATATCGCGCAAGGCTACCGAATGGCATATCGTGAGACGCCCAGTGTCATCATCTCCGATTACTTCCTGCCGAACGGGGGCGTTCCTTATCTGTTGTCGCGGCTTCGAACGACGCCGGTAACCCAGAATATCCCGGTCTTCGTGCTGACCGGACGAAGTCTTGACGAAATAACCCAGCAAAGCCTGATGCGAGAAGTTTGCGGCAAACCCGGCGTGGCGCAAATCTTCATAAAAGCCTTTGATACCGACGAGCTCTTTACAGCGCTGCAAAAGCTGTGTGGCTTCGAGTATAACCGGATTGATGCATAAACCGGCGACGCCGGGTTGCCGGGCACCTGTGGACGGGTGCTGATGCCTTTTACTGCCGGCCGGGCGCGCACGCTTGGCGTGTCTTTTACAGGTGTTCCATTTTGAACAGCGCGCGCGGCGAACCGCGCGTAATTTGGGTTCCGTGATTCGCTGAAATCCGGGCTGTCGTTGATGTCGCCGGCGTGGCGGTAATGAGGCATTTCGATGGGCGGAAATCGTGTGAATTCGCAAACGCGGACACAGATGTTCAGCGAACAATTCACCAACGGTCATGACGCGTCCGTGCTCGCACAAGCCATCGTCGATACCGTGCGCGAACCTTTCGTCGTGCTCGACGAAGATCTGCGCGTTGTTGCTGCGAGCCGCTCATTCTATCGCACCTTCACCGTCAATCCCCAGGATACTCAGGGCAAGTTGCTCTACGAACTGGGCGAGGGTGAATGGAACACACCAAAGCTGCGAACCCTGCTTGGAAACATCCTTCCCGAACGCGGCGTGATGGAGGACTGCGAAGTCGAGCATGACTTTCCGAATATCGGGCGCCGGACGATGCTTTTGAATGCCCGCAAGGTATTTTACGCGGCTGGCCCACGCGCGAATATCCTGCTCGGTATCGAGGACGTTACCGCCCAACGGTTCCTGGAACGCGAGAAGGACGAATTGATTCGGCAAAAGGACCTTCTTCTTGGCGAAATTCAGCACCGGATCGGTAACAGTCTTCAGATCATCGCAAGTATCATCATGTCGAAGGTGAGGACGGTGGCATCGGAAGAAACCCGCCGGCATTTGAACGACGCCCATGACAGGGTCATTTCGATCGCCGCGGTCCAGCGGCACCTCCATCTCACTGCGTCCAGCGGGTCAGTCGAGCTCGCGCCGTATCTGACGAAGCTCTGTGAGGCCATTTCGGAGTCCATGATCAGCGACGGCCGCTCGATTGTCTTGAAGGTGTGCGGTAACAGCGGCAGAGCCACCAACCGCAAGGCCGAGAGCCTCGGACTGATCGTCACCGAACTCGTCATTAATTCGTTGAAGCACGCATTCAACGAAAATTCGAAGGATGCGCGGATCACGGTCACCTACGACGTGTTCGGCAAGGATTGGAAGCTGCTGGTTGTCGACAACGGAATTGGAAAGCCCGAAGGCGTCTTTGCCCAGCCGAAGTCCGGGTTGGGAACCAGCATTATCAGCGCGCTCGCGGGTCAACTCGATGCGCAGGTTGTTACGGAAAGCGGCGCTCAAGGTACGACCGTCTCGGTGACGCATTCCACGTTCGGATCAAGGTAGCATTCACGACCCGCCATCACGGTCGTCAGGCCCCGAGGTCGCATGGCGGCGGGATGTGACTATTCGTCTCGTTTAAGTTCGGGCTTGTCATGCAAGACCGCGGTCAGCAGTGAACTGTTGACCTCGATATGGCCATTGTAGTTGATGAGGCCCAGTTTGCGGAACTTGTTCATGAAAAAGCTGACGCGGGACCGCGTGGTGCCGATCATATCAGCCAATGTTTCCTGACTGATATTTGGAGAGATCCGTTGCGGAACGCCTTCCTTGCCGAAATTCGCCAGCAGCAGGAGCATGCGCGCAAGTCTCCTCTCGCTCGAATTGAATAGCTGGTCGATCAGATCCTCCTCGATCCGGATATTGCGGGTCAGGAGATATGCCATGAAAAACTCGGAAAACGCCGGCTCGTCGTGAAGCAATGTGATCATCGCCGGCCTTGTGATTGCGGTGACGACGCAATGTTCAATCGCGGTGGTCGTGGAAATGCGCAGCTTGTGTCCGGTCAGGCAGCTTTCACCGAAAAACTGGCCGGGCTCCAGAATCCCGACCACCGCTTCCTTGCCCTGATCGGACAGCACCGCGAGCTTGATCTTCCCTTTTTGAAGGTAATAGACCGCCTCGGCGGCGTCGCCTTGTTCGAAAATGTTCTGGTTCTTTTCAAATTCAAGGATCGTCTTGCCAACCCCCACTTTGGCGAGAGAGGCTGGCGCGTCAAAACTATCCTTGGTTGGCTTCTTCAATACGATCCCCCGATTTGCGTCATCGCAGCCAGGGCACCAGAGGCGCACAAGACTCTATCGAATAAGCGATAAAGTTCAACTTACAACTTTCAGCTGAGAGCAAGTGTCCCATATCGCTCACAAGCGACAATCTGCCCTGATTTCTTAGGGGCGCGGGGGCGCAAGGCCCATCGAAAATCCGCCGGTTCGCGCAAGCTATTGCAAATACGGGCGAATGCGAAAGCCGAACAACTTCCACGCGAATCTCCAAAGCCGAGCCAATATTGGCCGCGGCGTCGGAAAGGCAGCGTTGCAAACCAGAGTCGAGAAGCAATGCTCGATCGAACCGGGCAGGGGTCAGCTTTGGACGCCGATTGGGAGCGCGCTGCCCGCCGGGGTCGCGGAGCGCATGTGCGGGGTCAGCAAAACTCGATGCCCATCACGAGACCTTTTCGCCAGGAGACCCTGCAGCGCCTGCCATGGTCCGCGCGCGAAAATTTGAGTTGAAACACCGGTGCAACGAACGTTGGGTCCTCGACCTTGATTTTCGCGCCGCCTTCGGAAATGTCCAGCACCGAACATCGCCTGGTCGCGAAAGCGCCATCGATGGCTATCCACGCTTCCTGATTGGTCCTTCTGCGGGGAGATCTGGATTTTCTTCCGAATACTGGCATGGAGTATCAACCGGCCGCTTGAACGAGCGTTCCAATCGAGCAGCATCTATCGCACGCTTCGTACGCCGCCGGCTCATACCGGCTCATATCAGGACAGTTGCTCTCAACCATGTCCGAGCAAGCCGGTAAATCTGCCGCAAAATGCCGTCGATTATCCAAAGACATTATTTGACATGGTTTGCTTCAAAGCCGGGCCCTGACCAATACAGAACAGCGCATCGCAACGCGCAACATCAGGGTGCTTCCATCACCTCGGCATGCGCCGGGCCAATCGACTTCCTCGGGGTAAATTTCTGACGGTGAGTTAAGGCCTGCGTGAACCTACGTGAATCTCGCCAATATACGTAAAAATACTCGTGGCTTTTTTCACACGATCTCCAAAAGAGATCAGCCAGTGATCTGTTTTGATCAGTCCCCTCCCCGACGCCGGACGTAATTTTCAGACTGGGTGATTCGCCACGCAGGGATCGCAAGGATTCGACGCTGCCGCGATCGGCGACCTCCTTGTTCGGGGTGCGCCGCTGGAAATTTCAAAGGGGTGCGAACAATGAATAGATTCACGAAACCGGCGTTGCTGTTGTGCCTCGGGTTGGGTGTCGCTTTCGTCGCAGGCCCGGCGGTTGCCGGCTCGGTCGAAGATATCTCGGCGCGTCTCGATCTCCTGGAAAAGGAGAATGCTGCGTTACGCGCACGCCTCAGTCATCTCGAGGTTTCCAAATCCGCGAAGAGAGACCGCGGTCCGGTAGATACGCTATCCAGTCCGGCCGCCGCCTACATCCCCATGCCGCGAAAGGCGGACGGCCCACCCGATATCGATGTGGTCCGAAGGGTGCCGCGCTTCGAGATCAGCGGGTCGCTGACCTACCTGCAGCCCGGCGCCGGCAACCTCGAATACGGAACGCTGGTGACCCCTCTTCCAGTGGTCACACCCAGCTGGGCCAATCAGTCACTGAACCCTAACTTCACCCCGGCCTTCAGCATCGGAGCCCGCTATAACGTCGGTGCGTCCAACGATTTCGACGTGAACTGGACGCATCTGACCAACACGACGAATGGTTCGTTCTTTGCCACGCCAGCGCAAATGGTGGGGCCGCCCTATTCGATCGGACCGGAAACGAACGATTACAAGGATGCATTTGGCACGGTGCATACCGCGTATGATGCGATCAATCTCGTCGCGGGGCATACCTTCTGCGACACGTGCGAGTTCCAGCTTCGCGCCTTCGGCGGCGTTGGAATAGCCCGCATCGGCCAGGACCTTACCGGACTGTTCGAAAGCCCCGGCGGGGCCGAGTCCGCATCCAATACCAACCATTCGCGGTTTACCGGCGCCGGCCCGCGCTTGGGAATGGAAGGCCAGTACGCGCTGGGCGACTTCCGGTTGATCGGCGAGCTTGCGACGACAGCCCTGGTTGGCACCGAGCAAAGCAGCATCAATTTCACCACGGTTTCTCCGGCGGCCGGACTCAACAACCAGGTTTTGACATCGCCGAATGCGACGCGCGTGATTCCCAATATCGATGCCAGGTTGGCCGCCGCCTACATTTTCCCGCCCAGCCTTTACGGCGTGTTCAAGATCGAGGTGGGCTATCGGGCGTCGGTCTATATCGACGCGGTCAGCCAGTATACGCTGACGCAGGTGCCGACGATGCTGATCCTGCCACCGACAGGAATCTACCTGGCAACCCAGCTTCACAATCAAAGCAACTTCGTCGACCAGGGTCCCTATGTGACCGCCAAATGGGCGTTCTGGTAAGATCCCGACCGGCTGCTCGAACCGCATCGGTAACGTCGGCTTCGCGTTTCACATGGTTGATGTAAGCCGGCGGCATCAGCCACTTCACTTGTCAAACAGGGCTTTGGACAAACGTCAGCCCTCTCACGGCGCGACGCAATCGAGCGTCGCGCGCGAATTTCGAACAGACCTGCAGACGCGGTGCTACTTGGAGATCGATTTCTTGGCTGATTTCTTCTTCTTTTTGGTCGGCGTGCCTGCAGCAAGATCTGCTTGCTGAACTCTCGTCTCCTCGGCTTCTCTTAGAGCCCGCAAGCGCACCATGTTTTGGCGAACGGCGATGCGCTGCCGCTCGATAACGGCCATGGCCTGCTTTCCCTCTTCGGCTGCGACCCTTTGACGATCGGCTCGCGCAATGCTTTCCGGGGAAGGTTCCGATTTCCTGCTGACCATATCGTTTCCCGCGCTGTCACAACAAAAACCCGCTCAACCGGTTCGGTCGAGCGGGCACAACGCTTTTCCAGTACATCCGTGGAAATGCGTAACGGGCTTTAGGCCAGCGAAAGATTTTCCGCGCTGACCTTGCCCCTCATCTTGTCGGTCTTGAGTTCGAAAGAGACCTTCTGGCCTTCTGCCAGCCCGGAAAGACCGGCGCGCTCAACGGCGCTGATGTGCACGAACACATCGTTGCCGCCGTCGTTCGGCTGGATAAATCCGAAGCCCTTTTGGCCATTGAACCACTTCACAGTACCTGTCGTCATTTTCTTCTCCAAAGCGCGAATGCGCGTCTCGCGCGACAATCACGCGATTAAAAATTCAATTTCGTCGATGGTCTTTGGAAAAGGAGCCCGCGGGCGCATTCAACAAGGCACAGCGGCTGATCGAATGGGTCCAATGTATAAGTTTATGGCCTGTTTTACAAGGACCCACACGTAACTTAATTTCGCCGGCGCGATTGCTGGTTAATCATCGCTACAGATGGCTCTCGCGCCCGCGGCTGCTATCGCACCGGAAATGCCGCACAGCCCTCGGCGTCAATCGATATCCCGACCTCTGCGCCGACCGGCCAGCGCGTCATTGCCTGGTCGCCGGCTGAGCGCACCAGCAGCAGATTGTCACCGCAGGCGCGGCACGCGATCTGAAGATCGACGTGTCCGCCCTGATAGGTTTGCGCCACGATCTGGCCGGTCATCGTACCGGGCTCGTCAGGTGCACTAACGCGAAGGCGCTCCGGCCGGACAAACAAGTCAACCGAGGCAAAAGGGCGTGCGCCGGAAAGATGTTCGCCCCATACCTTGATTTGCGCACCACCCAACGCGATCACGGCCTCAAGCCCCGCAATACCGAGAAACTCGCCGCGCAAGCAGTTGGTGTCGCCGACAAAGGAGGCCACAAAAGGGTCGTCCGGCCGGCGATAGATCTCGATCGGCGTTCCGAGTTGGCGGATCTTTCCCTCCGACATCACCGCCATCCGGTCGGAAAGGCTCAGCGCCTCGCTCTGATCGTGGGTGACGAAGATCGTGGTCAGGCCGAGCTTGCGTTGAATGTCCCGCAGTTCAATCTGCATCGACGCGCGCAGGTTCTTGTCGAGCGCCGAAAAGGGCTCGTCGAGCAACAGCACGGCGGGATTGATGACGAGCGCGCGCGCCAGCGCCACGCGCTGCTGCTGGCCGCCCGACAATTGCCGCGGCTTGCGATCCTCCATGCCCGTCAGCTTGACGAGTGCCAGCGCGTCCGCCACGCGCCGACGGATATCATGCCGCGGAACATGGCGCGTCTTCAGGCCATAGCCGATGTTCTCGGCAACGCTCATGTGCGGAAACAGCGCGTAATTCTGAAACATCATGCCGATTTCGCGCTTGTAGGTCGGCACGTCGTTGACGCATTTTCCGTCGATGGTGACGGTGCCGCCATCAGGCGCGAGAAAACCCGCGGCGAGCTTGAGCAGCGTGGTCTTGCCGCAGCCGGATGGGCCGAGCAACGTCATGAATTCGCCGCGGCCGATCGCCAGCGACACCCGGTCGAGCGCCTTCACCTCACCGAAATTCTTGCTGACGCCGTCGAACGTGACCGCCGCATCTTCCCGCGTCGTAGGGGCCGGGTTCGTCATGTTGCTCCGTCAGTGGCTCTGTTCGATGTTGAGCACCTTGCCAAGGCCGAGAAAGCGGTTGGCGAAGGCGATGAGAATGGCGGTGGCTACGATATACATGACCGACAGCGCCGCCATCGAAGGGTCGGCGAACTCGCGGACATAGTTGTACATCGCGACCGGCAAGGTCTGCGTTCGCTGTGAGGTCACAAACAGCGATGCCGTGAATTCGTTGAACGAGAGGATCGCGGCAAACAGCCAGCCGCTGACCAGGCCAGGCAACAGAAGCGGCACGGTGATCGTCAACAGTACGCGGAGCGGCGTCGCGCCAAGGCTTGCAGCGGCCAGTTCGTAACTGGAATCGAGATTCCTGAGCGACACATAGACGCTGCGCAGCACG
The DNA here is from genome assembly GCA_049509335.1 of Bradyrhizobium sp. Taxonomy (GTDB): domain Bacteria; phylum Pseudomonadota; class Alphaproteobacteria; order Rhizobiales; family Xanthobacteraceae; genus Bradyrhizobium. The sequence continues at coordinate 20,575 of JBEKZZ010000025.1, forward strand.
AACGGCAGTACCAGGACGACGTGGCAGGCGACAACGACCGAAATGCCGCGGTTCCATCCGATTCCGGCGGCGAGGATCAGAAAGCCCAGGCCGACGGTGAAATGCGGGATCACCAAAGGCGACACCAGCACGCCCTCGATTACGCGCTTGAAGGCGAATTGATAGCGGTCAATGACAAACGCGAACATCGAGCCGATGACAAGCGCGATCGACGAACTCCATGCCGTGACGATGAGGCCGTTCTGAAATCCGGTACGGAAATCCGGATAGTCGAGCGCGCGTTCGAACCATCGCCACGACCATGCCTGCGGCGGAAACGAGAGGATCGCCTTGTCGTTAAAGGCGGCGATCGTAACGACCGCGGCCGGCAGGATCAGAAAGCCGAGGATGAGAATGACCACGAGCCAACCGGCGTAGCCGAGCAGGCGCTGATAGGTCGAACGCGGCGTCACCTCAATGCGCTCCGATATTCTTGAAAGGACGCGAGGCCAATCCCAGGATCGACAGTACCGCAATCGTCATCGCCAAACCTGCAACGCAAAGCGAGGCTGCGAACGGGAAATTGAAACTCGACAGGCCAAGCTGATAGACCAGATTGGAGACCATGTTGACGCGGCCGCCGCCGATCATTTGCGGCGTGGCGAAAGCCGAGAACGTCCAGGCAAACGCCGTGGTGACGCCTGCAATCACGCCCGGCATCGACAGCGGCAAAGTAACGGTCAGAAAGGCGCGAAGCGGCCCGGCGCCGAGGCTTTCCGCCGCGCGCTGGTAGTCGCGGTCGATATGCGACAGCCCGGCGGCGAGCATGATCACCATCACCGGCAGTGTCACATGCACGAGCGCAACCACGACGCCTGATGTCGTGAACATGAATTGCACCGGCTGTTCGATCAGGCCGAGCCCGCGCAAGAGCGAATTGATGAAACCATTATTGCCGAGCACGATGATCCACGAATAGGTGCGCACGACTTCGCCGAGAAACAGCGGCGTGACGATGATCACAAGCATCGCCGATTTGATCCATGGCCGCTCGATATGCACCAGCGCATAGGCGAGGGGATAACCGACCAGCAAGGTGACGATCGCCGTCAGTGCGCAGATCAAAACCGTGTCCAGGAAGACGCGGGCGTAAAGCGGCTTGAGCAGGTCCAGGAAATTGACAAGCGTGAAGCCGCCGGCATCGAGCGAGCCGGGAATGTAGGCGCGAAGGCTGTATTGCAGCACGGCCGCCATGGCCGCCACAAAACCGAGCGCGCAAAGCGCCGCCGGCATCGTAAAGATGCGTAGGAAAGGCCGCTGGTTCATGACGGCGTAAGGTTCCGCCCAGTCAGTTCATGATGTTTTCGGCAAACCACTTGCGCCATTCGGCGGTTTTCTCGGCCCGCAATTTGGCGTCGATATTGATTTGCTGCTTCCACTGCTCCGCGGTGGTGAAGACGCCCGGCAGCTTCGCGATCTCCGGATCGAGCTTGGCGTTGAGCACGGCCGGGCTGCCTTTTTTCAGCTTGGCGATCTCGGCCTGGATTTCCGGATCGTAAAGCGTATTGATGAACTTGTAGGCGAGATCGGCCTTCTTCGATCCCTTCATGATGGCGACGGTGTCTACTCCGAGCACGGCGCCTTCCTTCGGGATCGCAAGTGTAATAGGCACGCCTTGTCCGATCATGTAGTAGGCGTTCATCGAGAGCACGATTTGCAGCGGTGTCTCGCCGCTTGCCAGCAGTTGCTGGCTGTTGGCGTCGTTGGTGTAGAACGCCTTGAAATTAGGCTTTAAGGCCTTGAGCTTGTCCTCGCCTTTTTCCCAATGCGCGGCGTCCGCGCCGGAAAGCATCGCCGCGACCACGATGATGTGGCTGGGGTCGAAATCCGGCGCCGCGAGCTTGGCCTTCAGTTCCGGCTTCCAGAGGTCGTTCCAGCTCTCGAACTTGACGTCTTTCAGCAGATCGGCGCGATAGCCGATGGTGTAGACGTAAGCCCAGGCGCCGAGGTGAAAGGGGCTGATCCGGGCCTCATCAGCGAGGTTCTTGGCGTTGGGAATTTTGGAAGTGTCGAGCGTCTCGAACAGCCCGTCATTGGCATAGAGCCAGCCCACGTGCGACGTCGTGAAGGTGACGTCGCTTTCGGGGCTGCCCTTGGCGAGTTTCTCCTTGTTGAGCCGGTCAATGGTGCCGCCGGTGACGAAATCGACCGCCACGCCGGTCTCGGCCGTGAACTTCTTGGCTACCGTCTCCCTGATGAGATCGCGCCAGCTGCCGCCCCAGATGCTGACGACGAGCTTGTCCTGCGCCTGCGCGGGAACGGAGAGAAGCAGAACGGTTAAGGCTAGCCAGAAGCGGCGCATGTCAAATTCCTCTCGCGACGCGTTTTCAGCGTCGTCAGATGCTTCCCGGCACCGGCAATTGTGCACCATTGCGCGGCGCCCGACAACGGTGGCGACGGGCGTTCTTGTCGACAACAAAGCCCGTCGCCGTTAAGTTCGCCGCAAAGACCTCGATTCAACTCGTTTGCTAGTGTGGCGATACCGACGTTCCTTTCAGTGCCGCCGCGAGTTCTTCGGCCAGGGGGAGGATGCTTTGAACAGTGTGCTTGCAACGCAGGCCGACGCGCATCGGCCCTCGGACGTGCTGAATACGCTGAAGCGGCTCGGTTTCGGCGCTGTCGTTTCAGTACCGGACGGCTGGCTCGGCAAGATGCTGGTTCGTATCGAGCATCAACAGACGATGCGATTGGTGCGGGCCACCCATGAAGAGGAGGCGCTCGCGATCGCCTGCGGCCTCCGGCTTGGCGGGGTGCGCACCGCGTTGCTGGTTCAAAATGCCGGCGTTCTGAGCATGGGCGCCGGTATGGTTTCGCTGGCGCAGCGTTATCGGTTTCCGCTTCTCATGCTCGTGTCTTATCGCGGCACGCCGGATGATCCCGTCTTTTATCATGTGCCAAAAGGCCGGGTGACCGAGCCGGTCTTTCGTGGCATCGGGCTCGCTCACGCCTGTGTCGACCGCCATCGCCCGATTGGCCCCCAGGTCGAACATGCCGCGACCTTCGCGGAAGAAGCCTCGTGTCCGTTTGCGCTGCTACTATCGCGGGAAGACATTCAATGGTGAACGCAACGGTGGCGACCATGCGCCCGACCCGGACCGACTATTATCGCGCACTGGCCGACAGTCTGCCGTCACAGGCGCTGGTCGTGACCTCGCTCGGCAACGCTTCCTATCTCTGGGCCAAGCTGCATGAGGCGCCGGAGAATTTTTACTTCGAGGATGCGATGGGCCTGGCGCTGCCGTTGGCGCTTGGCCTTGCAATTGCCCAGCCCAGCCGGCCGGTGATCGTGGTCGAGGGAGACGGTGGGTTATTGATGCATCTGGGTGCGCTGGTGACGGTCGGCGCGGTCAACCCCGCCAATCTCACAGTGCTTATTATTCAAAACGGCGTCCACGCGGCGTCCGGCGGGCAGGCGTTGACGAATGCAGGGCTGGATCTCGCGCAACTCGCCCGCGCATCCGGTATTGCACTGAGCGAGAACATCGAAAAGCCGGAGGCGCTCGCCGCCAAGATGCGCGACGGCACGGCGCGTAGCGGCGCCGAATGCCTCGTGCTGGCGACCGAGCCCGACCTCGATGTCGTTCGGCCGCCGGTCGCGCTCGATCCGGTGGTGATCAAGCACCGATTGCAGGCCGCGATCGGAGCGCCGCGTTATGTCCATGCCGTATTTGGCGGCGGCAAGCTCGAAGGCAGTTGAGGCCATCGGCCGCAACTTTAGCGTACTTGTAAAGCACCGGCACTTTTCGGTTGCGCGCTCCGATGGTGGATGATTTTATTCGGTTGATATTGAGTACCTCGACGGCAACCCTATTCAGAGGGTGATGTTCTCATGACCGCGCCGATCGAGTTTGGCCTTTTGGCGATGTACGCCGAAGACATGTATGTCGATGGCGCCCTGCTTCCGACGGCTGAGCCGCGGATTGCCGCCGCGGGCTGGGACATCGTCGCTTACCTCACCGCGCAGGATGTGCTGATCCCGGATAGCGATGCGCCGACGCAGCGATTGGGCGTCGACCCGACCAAACGGGTGTTCTATGGCTTCCTCGCCAGAGACAAAGCCAATCCGGCGTCTTTCGTCGCGGTGGTTCGTGGCACCGAAGGCATCATCGAGTGGCTGATCGATGCGGAGTTTCTCTTGATTCCGCATCCGCGCCACGCCGGCGTTCAGGTGGAGCAGGGATTCTGGAATATCTATCAAACGATGAGTCTGGCGGACGCTGCGACCGGCGTGACGACATTCCAAAATGCCGCCGAGGGCATTGCCAAGACGGTCGGCGCCGGCGGCGTGACGGTGACGGGACACAGTCTTGGGAGTGCGCTCGCGACCTATCTGACCGACGATCTCGCCGAAAGGCTCGGGCCGCGCGCTTCGGCCTGCCTGTTTGCTTCGCCGCGCACCGGAGATGCCGCGTGGACGGCGCTGTTTGCGTCAACGGTGACGAACTATCAGCTCTACAACTACATTCTCGATCTCGTCACCCATGTGCCGGCGCTCGGCTATGCGACACTGACCAATGCGACCGTCATTCAGCCTGCGACGGCGCAGGCAGGCATTCGCCTCGATATCTTCTGCAACCACCATGCGATCTGCTACTGCGCCATGATCGACTATGCCGGCACGCTGCCGTTCACGACCTCGCCGCAAGATGCGAGTTGCGTGGCGTGCATATCGCCGCCGCCGATGTCCGATGAAGCCAAGGGGCTGGCCGCGGTTATCAATGCGTTCGGCGTCGGCGATCAAAAGGCTGTGGCGATGCTGAAGTCGCTGCACCCGTTAGTGCGGTCTCGTCTGGCGCCCGCCACGGCTTGAAATCGGCTACGCGCCGAGCCTCTATCCACCATCGCAGACGAGCATGTGCCCGGTCATGAACGCGTGCGGGCTCGGCCGATCATTGAGAGACGTCTTGCCGGCCGATGACGGCCATCAGCGTGCCCGTCATCGTTGCAATGAGCTTCTCCTTCGATCCCTCCAGCGCCAGCGCCCGGGCTTCGCAGATGGTCAGCGTTCGTCCTGGCTTGATGACCTGGGCGCGGAAGATAAACCGCTCGCCTTTGGCGGGCGCCAGTAGATTGGTCTTGAACTCGACCGTCAGTACGGCGGCATCGAGCGGCATCAGCGTGAACGCCGCATAACCGCAGGCGCTGTCGAGTGCCGTTGTGATGATGCCCGCATGCATGAAGCCGTGCTGCTGCGTATAGGCAGGATCCGGCAGCATGGTCAGGTGGATTTCACCGGGCGCCAGGTGGATCATCTCGATCCCCAGCGTTGCCATCACGCGCTGCCGCGCAAAGCTCGCCCGCACGCGCTCCCTGAAGTCTGGATCTTGCGCTTGAAACACGTGAGAAGCTCCTCGCGAAATTCGCTTCCCGTGCATACTGAAAGATTACGACAACCAGCAAAAGGCCATATGAGAAGCGCGGGCGTCCGAACAGCCCAAGCCGTCATCAGCCACGACGTGCGTTTGGGCAATCCAGCAAATGCTGCGCCATAAAATCAAGTAGTATCATATTATTAGAGAATATTGCATGCAGCATACAAAATGGCGTTGCTGCGCCTCTCCCCTTGCCGCAGACTTGATGTCGGCCGCAGGCAGCGGGGGAAAGACTGTCAATGACGACGGTCGCGCTACGGTCTGCCGGCGTTGGGGGAGCGAGCCATGAGTGATCAGGTCATCGCGGCGGCAGGCGCTGCCAAACCGACCAGTGTGCGCTGGAAAATCTTTTTCCTGCTGCTGTTTCTGGTCTCGGTCAATTACATCGACCGCGCCTCGCTCTCGATCGCGATGCCCCTGATCTCGAAAGAATTCAATATCGATCCGGCTTGGCAAGGGGTGATCCTGAGTTCGTTCTTCTGGACCTATGCGTTCATGCAGGTGCCGGGCGGCATGCTGGCGGACCGCTTCAAGCCGCGAATCGTTGTTGCGCTGGCAACCGTGTTCTGGGGCGCCTTCCAGGCGATCGCCGCACTCGCGACCAACTCGTTTGTCTTGCTATTGAGCCGGCTTGGTTTGGGCGCATCGGAAGCGCCGATCTACCCTGCGGGCGGCAAACTCAACGGCATCTGGATGACGCAGACCGAACGCGGGCGTGGCGCGACGCTGCTCGACGGCGGCGCCCCGCTCGGCGCCGCGCTCGGCTCGATCGTGATCACCTCGCTGATCGCTGCGTTCAGTTCCTGGCGCACGGCCTTCGTCATCGCTGGCGCCGGCACCATGCTGTGCGGCCTGTGGGCCTGGTATTACATCCGAAACTCACCGCGGCAGCATCCGTCGGTCAACGAAGCGGAAGCGCGCTATATCGAAGCCGCCCATGCGCTGGAAGATGCGGCCACGCCGGCCTTGCCGGGCGGAAGCTGGATCGGATATTTCAAATTCCGTTCGGTCTGGTGCATGTGCCTGGGCTGGATGTTCTTCAACGTGACGTTCTATGGTCTCTTGACGTGGATGCCGACCTACCTCTTCAACGTGCACAATCTCGACATCAAGTCGCTCGGCAACACGTCCTTCATCATCTTCTTTTCAGGGTTCGTCGGCGAACTGATCGGCGGCTGGATCGGCGATCGCTGGCGTTCGAGGGGTGGCTCGCCGAACCTCGTGTACCGCACGCTGTTTGGCATCGCGGCGATCATGGTGACCATCTCGATCTTCCTCGTCGCCTATACGTCCGACGCCATCCTGGTCGTCGTGCTGCTTTCCTCGACGCTGTTCTTTCTGCGCTGGTGCGGCATGTATTGGGTCATTCCGGCGGCGCTGGCGGGGCGGGAGCGGGCGGGCTTCCTTGGCGGCTGCATGAATCTCGGCGGCAATATCGCCGGCATCACGACGCCGATCATCATCGGCTTCATCGTGCAGGCGACCGGCTCCTACTTCCTGGCCCTGATGTATTTTGCCTTCGCCGGCGTCGCGCTGTTGGTCTGCTCGACCTTGATCGACTATAGCCGCCGGTTGCCGGTGTGAACGGAACCCCTCTCAGGGACTCGCCATGACCCGGCTCGGCATGCTCACGCCCTCGTCGAACACCGCGCTCGAGCCGATCACCTATGCGATGCTGGCTGGCGTCGAAGACGTCTCGGTGCATTTCTCGCGCTTCAGGGTGACGGAAATTGCCTTGTCGGACGCAGCAACGCGTCAGTTCGACGCCGGTGAGATCCTGCGCGCCGCCGAGCTTCTCGCGCACGCGAAAGTCGACGTCATCGCATGGAACGGCACTTCGGCGAGCTGGCTCGGTTTCGATCGCGACGAACGGCTGTGCGAGCGCATCACGGAGGCGACCGGCATCCGGGCATGCACCACGGTGCTCGGTTATCGCGACCTGTTCCAACGCCTCCCGGCCGCGCGCATCGGGCTGGTGACGCCTTATACGGCCGATGTTCAGGATCGGATCATGAGCAACTGGCGATCGCAGGGCTTGAATTGCGTCGCCGAGCGGCATCTATCGCTCGCCGACAACTTTTCCTTTGCTGAAGTGCCGGAGTCGGAGATTGCGCGCCTGTGCGAGGAGGTCGTCAGCGAGGGCGCCGATGCGGTCGTGGTGTTGTGCACCAATATGCGCGGGGCTGGCGTCACCGAGCGGCTGGAGCAAAAGCTTGGCATTGACGTATTCGATTCGATCGCCGTCACGCTCTGGGCATGCCTGATCGCAACCGGCGCCGATCCGTCTGTTGTCCACGGCTGGGGCAGCCTGTTTGCAAATTCGCATCTTCTATCCACACGAAACCGTCGAAGTGCGCCGTGACCAGGACAAAGACTCAGTCGAACGAGAAAGAGCCGAAGCGCCGCCGCAGCGCGATGACGATACGACGGCGGGACCTGCGGGTGCCGCGCACCGGCTTGCATGAGCATGCCGCCAGAAAACTCCGTGCCCTGATTGTGCGCGGCGATCTCCTGCCCGGCGAGCCGTTGCTTGAGGTCAATCTGTCCGAGGCGCTCGGCATTTCGCGCACGCCGCTGCGCGAGGCCTTGAAGCAACTCGCCGCCGAAGGCCTGGTCGAATTGCAACTCAACCGCAGCGCAGTTGTCGCGCCGCTGCGGCGTGAGGAACTGACGGAGCTGTTCGAAGCGGTCAGCGGTATCGAGCGCTGCGCCGCGGAACTGCGGTCCGCATGACGGCACAGGATGTCGAACGTCTCGAGGCGCTGCAGACGCGGATCGAACGACATCATGATTGCGGCGAGCTGCGCGACTATTTCGAGGTCAATCAGCAGATTCACGGCGTCATTGTCGGCTTTGCCCGCAACAGCGTGCTGAAGGCCTCCCACGATGCGCTGCTGCCACGGGTGGAGCGGGCGCGCCTGTTTGCGTTGTCGGCCGACGGGCGATGGGAGGAGTCGGTGCGGGAGCACAAGCAAATCCTCGCCGCGTTGAAAGCGCGCGATGCCGAGCGGGCAGGGCAATTACTCGCTCACCACGTTCGCCGCACCGGGGACATCGTCGCCGACACGCTCACGCAAAAGGAAGCGACACCGTGAAAATTCTCCTGCTCAATCCCAACACGACGCCGGAAGTAACTGATCTGCTTCATGCCGCGGGTAGCCGAGCGGCGTCACCCGGAACGGAACTCGTGGCGATGACCGCCAAGCGCGGTGTGCCTTACATCGCCACACGCGCTGAAGCTCAGATTGGCGGGGCGATCGCACTGGAAATGCTCGCTGAGGCCGGCGCTGGCTTTGAGGCGGCGATCATCGCCGCCTTCGGCGATCCCGGCCTGTTCGGTGCGCGTGAGCTGTTTTCGTTTCCGGTCGTGGGGCTTGCCGAGGCGGCGATGTTGACGGCGTGCATGGTGGGACAACGATTTTCGATCGTGACTTTTTCGCGAACGCTTTCGCCGTGGTATTGGGAGTGCGTCGCGATGCATGGCCTTGATGCACGCTGCGCCGGCGTCCGCTCGCTCGATGAGTCCTTTCAATCGATCTCGGGCGTCCAGGCCGAAAAAGAAGACGCGCTGGTGCGGCTGGCGAATTTGGCGGTCGATGAGGACGGAGCCGACGTGGTCATTCTTTCCGGCGCGCCTCTGGCCGGGCTCGCCGACAAGGTCAAGAGCCGCATTTCGGTGCCGGTGATCGATCCTATCGCGGCAGCGGTCCGGCAGGCGGAGACGCTCGCCGTGCTGAAGCCCCGCAAAGCGGTCGCGGGAACGTTTAGCCGCCCGCGTCCGAAGCCGACCACGGGTCTCGCCGAGCCGCTCGCCGCTGTCATCGAGCATCGCGAGGGCAAACAGGAAGGAAAGAACTGATGTCGCTCGATACCATCATTCGCGGCGGGACGGTGGCGACCGCGTCCGACACCTTTGCCTGCGATGTCGGCATTCGCGACGGCAAGATCGTGGCGTTAGGCCATGATCTCGGTAGCGCGGCAACCATCATCGATGCGACCGGGCGGCTGGTGCTGCCCGGCGGCATCGACAGTCACGTCCATTTCGCGCAACCCTCCGGTGACGGCATCGTCATGGCGGACGGCTTTGCCTCCGGCACGCGCTCGGCCGCGTTCGGCGGCAACACGACGGTGCTGCCGTTTTGCCTCCAGGAGAAGGGGCAGACGTTGCGCGAAGCGCTGCGCAAATATCACGCACTCGCGGACGGCGAATGCCATGTTGATGTCTCCTTCCATCTCATCGTCACCGATCCGACCGAACACGTGCTCGGTCAGGAACTGCCGGCGCTGGTGGAAGACGGCTACACCTCGCTCAAGGTGTTCATGACCTATGAGGGGCTCGCGCTATCGGATCGCGAGTTGCTGGAGACCATGTCGGTCGCACGCGAAACCGGCGCGATGCTGATGGTGCATGCGGAGAATTTCGACGCGATCAAGTTCCTCACCGATCGGCTGGAGCGCGCCGGCGATACCGCGCCGCGCTTTCATGCGACGTCGCGGCCGATACCGGTCGAGCGCGAGGCGACGCATCGCGCGATTTCGCTGTCCGAACTCGTCGATGTGCCGATCATGATCGTTCACGTATCGAACGGCCAGGCGATGGAGGAAATCCGCCGCGCCCAGCAACGCGGGTTGAAAGTACTGGGCGAGACCTGTCCGCAATATCTCATGCTGACCGAGAAGGACCTCGATCAGCTCAATATGGAAGGCGCCAAATATGTCTGCTCGCCGCCGCCGCGGGATGTGGCGAGCCAAAGGGCGTGCTGGGAAGGCTTGCAGCAAAAAGTTTTTTCGGTCTTTTCCTCCGACCATTGCCCGTTCCGCTACGACGATCCGCAAGGCAAGCTGCTGCCAAAGGGACGCACCAGTTTCCGCTGGGTGCCGAACGGCATTCCGGGCGTCGCGACGCGGTTGCCGATCCTGTTCTCGGAAGGCGTCGTCAAGGGCCGCATCGATCTCAATAGTTTTGTCGCCTTCAGCGCGACCAATCATGCCAAGATTTACGGTCTCTATCCGAAGAAAGGCACGATCGCCGTTGGCTCGGACGCCGACATCGCGATTTGGGACCCCGAGTGCAAGGTCACCATCCGTCACGACCTGATTCACGACGGTTCGGACTACACACCCTATGAGGGGATCGAAGTCACCGGCTGGCCGGTAACGACCATGGTGCGCGGCAGGGTCGTTGTCGACGATGGCGCGCTGGTCGGGCCCAAGGGCCACGGCGCTTATCTTTCACGCAACAAGCCGCCGAAGAATCTTGCGGTTTAGAGATCAACGAGAAGCTGCGGAGAAAACCATGCCATATGCAACGTCGGATGACGGGGTGCGCCTCTATTTCGAGGAAGCCGGATCGGGTCAGCCGGTGATCTTTGTCCATGAATTCGCCGGCGACTTGCGCAGCTACGAGCCGCAGATGCGGTATTTCGGCAAGCGCTATCGCACGATTGCCTACAACGCGCGCGGCTTTCCGCCCTCGGATGTACCGGAGAATGTCTCGTCTTATTCGCAAGCGCGCGCGGCGGACGACATCCTGGCGGTGCTCGATCACATCGGCGAGCCGAAGGCGCACATCGTCGGGCTCTCGATGGGTGGTTTCGCGACGCTGCATTTCGGCATTCGCCATCACGGCCGCGCGCTCTCGCTCTGCATCGGCGGCTGCGGCTACGGCGCCGAGCCCGACAAGCGCGAGATTTTTCGCACCGAGGCCGATGTGATCGCGGGCGCGCTACGGAAAGACGGCATGGCGGCGTTTGCCGAACGCTACGCCTACGGTCCGACCCGCGTACAATATGAAAACAAGGACCCGCGCGGACATGCGGAATTCAAGAGGATGCTGGCCGAACACTCCGCGACCGGCTCCGCCAACACCCAGCAGGGCGTGCAGAAGGAGCGGCCGTCGCTCTACACGCTGGTCGAGGAGATGAAGCGCATCACCGTGCCGACCCTGATCATGACCGGCGATGAGGATTGGCCGTGTCTTCTTCCGGGTATCCTCATGAAGCAGAATATTCCCTCATCGGCGCTGTCAGTGATCCCGAACTCCGGCCATGCGATCAACATCGAGGAGCCGGAGGAGTACAACCGGATCGTTGGCGATTTCCTGTCGCAGGTCGAAAGCGGCCGCTGGCCGCAGCGGGATCCCCGCGCGGTCAGCGTGTCCATCACCGGCATGAAAAATTGATCGTAAGATCAGGAAGTTGTACGAAATTCCGCGCAGCGAAACTTGTCGTTGACGGTAGTTGAAAATCGCGCCACTCTTTGACCGACCCGTGGTCGAGACATCTTCTGAAATAAAACGGGGGTAGGGGAGAGTGCTGTCACGGCGATGGGCAAGAATCCTCAACGCTTATCCGAACGAGACCGGCTGGACCATGACGTGGCAGCCGCTGACGCGTTGGAGCTTGCGCGTCAGATGCCCCCCGGACCCGAACGCAATAAAGCCCTTAAAGCTGCGGGCGAGCTTCGCCGGTCCGCGGACGAGCGGGGTGTGGTTTTTGCCAAGCGGGGCCGGCCACGCAAAGAGTGATGCGCGCGCTTTGCTTCAGTCCACACTGCGGCCCCATATGACGGCAGTGTAAAACCGTCGAATTTGGTCGCGATTTTCTGGCTCTTTTGCGTGGCGCAGTCGTCCTCTCGCAACGGCCAAACGCGGCCCAAATTCTGGGCAGCGAAGGTCCGGGAACACCCTGACAGTACACTAAAATTTTTATTAGTTGCCGCGCTGCAGCAGTCTTCCGATCATCCGGCCGAGTGGTGGATGCGCGATCCCGGCTGGACAAGCCGGTCTCAGTCTATTTTCCGCGCCGTCGATCTCACGTCAGGTGTCTGGAAGGATACAGCAGTTGTCATGATGGTATCCGTCCGGAGCTTGCGAGGAACAGCGAGTTCCTCGCCGAGATCGTTGAATCCTGATAGCCTATCGTCTGGCTGCCGTCTGGCAGGATCGGTGACGTCCGGTCGTTCAGAGCGGAAACTTGCATGGCCTCCTGCATTATCCCGCGCCGCTCCTCTCGTGTTTTCCCCTGCGGGTTCGCTTCGGACCCGCGGATTGAATGTGAGGTTGTTGATGGGATCGGCTGAGATCGATATTCCGGGCGGGATATAGGAGGGCTGCGCCGTGTGGATCGTTCTGACCGCGCTCCGGCGTCCCTACACGTTTGTCGTGCTTTCGCTATTGATTGCGATATTCGGAGTGCTCGCCGCGCTGCGGACACCCACTGATATTTTTCCGAACATCAACGTGCCGGTCGTCAGCGTTGTCTGGAGCTACAATGGCCTGTTGCCGAACGACATGTCCGGCCGCGTGATCTATTACTACGAGCGCTTCCTGACCGCCCAGGTGAGCGACATCGAACATATCGAGTCGCAGTCGCTCTCCGGCTACGGCGTGGTCAAGATTTTCTTCCAGAAAGGGGTCAATATCCGCACGGCGCTGGCGCAGGTGACGGCGGCCTCGCAGACCGTCCTGAAACTGCTGCCGCCCGGCATCACGCCGCCTTACGTGTTGAGCTACAACGCCGCGACCGTCCCGATCCTGCAACTGGCGCTGTCAAGCGACACGCTGCCCGAGATGAAACTGTTCGATCTCGGGCAAAACTTCATCCGGCCGCAACTCGCCACCGTTCAGGGCGCGGCGGTGCCCTCGCCCTATGGCGGCCGGATTTTGCAGGTGCAGGTCGACCTCGACCAGCAGGCGATGCAGGCCCATGGCGTCTCGGCGGAGGACGTCGTGAACGCGGTCTCCGCGCAGAACCTGATTCTCCCCGCCGGCGATCAGAAGATCGGCAAGTTCGACTGGAACGTGTCGCTCAACGCCAGCCCCGTCAATCTTGAGCGGATCAACGATCTGCCGGTGAAAAGGATCAACGGCACGGTCATTTTCGTGCGGGACGTCGCTTATGTTCATCAGGGCTCGCCGCCGCAGACCAACATGGTGCGGGTCAACGGCGCACGCGCGGTGCTGATGACGATCTTGAAGGCCGGATCGGCATCGACGCTGGACGTCATCGAAGGCATCAAGTCGCTGCTGCCGCGGGTCGAGGAGAGCTTGCCGACCGGGTTCGGCCTGCGCGCCGTGGGCGATCAGTCGGTATTCGTCAAAGCGGCCATCGTCGGGGTTTTGCGCGAAGCGGTTCTCGCCGCGGTACTGGTCGGCATGATGATCCTCTTGTTCCTCGGCAGCTGGCGCTCGACCATCATCATCATCATTTCCATTCCGCTATCGATCCTGTTCTCGATGATCGTGCTGGCGATGCTGGGGCAGACCATCAACGTGATGACACTGGGGGGTCTTGCGCTCGCTGTCGGAATGCTGGTCGATGAAGGAACTGTGACACTCGAAAATATTTTCTTTCATCTCGAGCAGGGCAAGGAGGTCGAGCCGGCGATTCTGGACGGTGCACAGCAGATCGTGATCCCGGCCTTTGTGACGCTCCTGGTGCTGGATATCGTGTTCGCGCCGATGTTCCAACTGGGCGGCGTCGCCGGTTATCTGTTTCGGCCGCTGGCGGAAGCCGTCGTCTTTGCGCTGATCGGCTCGTTCATCCTGTCGCGCACGCTCGTGCCGACCATGGCGCGTTACCTGCTTCAGGTCATCCCGCCTCATGGCGAGGGACATGCGGCGGCTCCGCCGTCGCGCAATCCCTTCGCGCGGATGCAGCAGGAGTTTGAACGCGGCTTCACCTGGCTGCGCGGTCACTACCACGCGCTGCTCAAGCAGGCGCTATCGCATCCCAAGACGATTATCTTCGGCTTTCTAGGCATCGTGCTTTTGTCGTTCGGGCTCTCGCCGTATCTCGGTTCGAACTTCTTCCCCGCCGTCGATTCCGGTCAGATCCTGATGCATGTGCGCGCCCAGCCGGGTACTCGGATCGAGGAGACTGCCCGCCTTTTCGAGCAGATCGAGCAGACGGTCCGCGCGACTATCCCGCTGGAGCAGATCGATAACATCGTTGACAACATCGGCTTGCCCTATAGCGGCATCAACATGGCCTATCAGAACACCGGCACGATCGGCCCCGAAGACGGCGATGCGCTGATCAGCCTGAAAGAGGATCACGATTCCACCGCGGGCTACGTCAAGGCGTTGCGCACCGTATTGCCGCAGAAATTCCCGAGCGCAACCTTCTCCTTCCTGCCAGCCGACATCGTTTCGCAAATCCTGAACTTCGGCTTGCCGGCGCCGATTGACGTCCAGGTGATTGGCAACAATCAGAAAGCCAACTACGCCTATGCCAATGACCTGCTCAAGAAAATTCGCCAGGTGCCGGGCATTGCCGATCTTCGTATCCAGCAGGTCTTCAACTATCCGCAGATCAATGTCACCGTCGATCGGACCCTCGCAGGTGAAGTCGGACTGACCCAGCGCGATGTCGCCAACAGCCTCCTGGTCACTCTCTCCGGCAGCAGCCAGGTGCAGCCGAACTTCTGGCTCAACCCGGAAAATGGCGTGTCCTATCCGATCGTCGCCCAAATGCCGCAATACCGGATCAGCAGCGTTTCGGACCTGTCAAACATTCCGATTACGGCCGAGAAATCGAAATCCCAACAGTATCTCGGCGGCTTGGCGAAAATCACCCAAGGACCGAGCCCCGGCGTGGTGTCGCATTATAACGTGCAGCCGGTGATCGACATTTTCGGCGATACCCAGGGCCGCGATCTCGGAGCCGTCTCCAACGACGTCTACAAGATTCTGGCCGAGTCGAAAAAGGATCTGCCCCGCGGCTCCTACACGGTCGTGCGCGGCCAGGTTCAGACCATGAATGACGCTTACAGCCAGCTTTATCTCGGCCTCGCAGGCGCCGTGGTGTTGGTTTACCTGGTGATCGTCGTCAACTTCCAGTCATGGCTCGATCCCTTCATCATCATCACGGCGCTGCCGGGTGCCCTCGCCGGCATCATCTGGATGCTATTCATGACCGGCACGACACTCTCGGTGCCGGCCTTGACCGGCGCGATCATGTGCATGGGTATCGCGACCGCAAACAGCGTCCTGCTCGTCAGCTTCGCCCGCGAGGGCATGGAGAACGGCCTCGATGCTGTGGCCGCCGCGCTGGAAGCCGGGTTCACCCGTTTCCGGCCTGTGCTGATGACGGCGCTCGCCATGATCATCGGCATGGTTCCGATGGCGCTGGCGATGGGCGAGGGCGGTGAGCAGAATGCGCCGCTCGGCCGTGCCGTGATCGGCGGCCTCACGGTTGCGACCATCGCCACGTTGTTCTTCGTTCCGACCGTGTTCAGTGTGCTGCACCGTTTCCTTGCCAAACCGAGGGCCGCGTCATGTTAGGGTGTTACGGCCAGCGTGCATCGAACGGAACGTTCGGGAGTTATGGAGCAAGGCTTCATGACGGCGGCGCGAACGCTGGCTGGGAGCGAAGAAGGGTCTTCAGGAGGATAGCGCTGTGTGGATCGTTCTAACCGCGCTCAGGCGCCCTTATACGTTTGTTGTCCTCGCGGTGCTGATCGCGCTATTCGGCGTCCGGTCTGCGCTGACGACCCCGACCGACATCTTCCCGAACATCAACATTCCCGTCATCAGCGTGGTCTGGAGCTATAACGGCCTGTTGCCGAACGACATGTCCGGCCGCGTGATCTATTACTACGAGCGCTTCCTGACCGCCCAGGTCAGCGACATCGAGCATATCGAGTCGCAGTCGCTCTCCGGCTATGGCGTGGTCAAGATTTTCTTTCAGAAGGAAGTCGATATCGCCGCCGCCATGGCGCAGGTGACGGCGGCGTCGCAAACTGTGCTGAAGCTGTTGCCGCCCGGCATCACGCCGCCTTATGTGCTAAGCTATAACGCTTCCAGCGTGCCCATTCTCCAGCTCGGACTGTCGAGTCGCGCCCTGCCGCAGATGAAGTTGTTCGATCTCGGGCAAAACTTCATCCGGCCGCAACTCGCCACCGTTCAGGGCGCGGCTGTGCCATCACCCTACGGCGGCAAGATTCTGCAAGTGCAGGTCGACCTCGATCAGCAGGCGATGCAGTCGCACGGTGTCTCGGCGGAAGACGTGGTCAATGCGATTTCAGCCCAGAATCTGATTCTTCCGGCGGGTGACCAGAAGATCGGCAAGTTCGACTGGAATGTGTCGCTCAACGCCAGCCCCACTATCCTCGACAAGATCAATGAGCTGCCGGTCAAGAAGGCCGGAGATTCTGTGGTCTACGTGCAGGATGTCGCCCACGTCCATCAGGGTTCACCACCGCAGACCAACATGGTACGAGTCAACGGCGCGCGCGCGGTGCTGATGACCATTCTAAAGGCGGGATCGTCGTCGACCCTCGACATTATCGACGGCATCAAGTCGCTGCTGCCGCGGGTGCAGGAAAGCCTGCCGTCCACTCTCAATCTTCGTGCCGTGGGCGATCAGTCGGTCTTCGTCAAGGCCGCCGTGTTCGGCGTTATTCGCGAAGCAGTGCTCGCGGCGGCTTTGGTCGGCGTGATGATCTTGTTGTTTCTCGGCAGCTGGCGCTCGACCGTCATTATTCTCACCGAAATTCCGCTCGCCGTCCTGTTCGCGCTCACGGCCCTGTCTCTTCTCGGCGAGACCATCAACGTGATGACGCTGGGTGGCCTCGCGCTCGCCGTCGGTATCCTGGTCGATGACGGCACGGTGACGATCGAGAACGTCAACTATCACCTCGAGCAGGGCAAGGAGATCGAGCCGGCGATCCTCGACGGCGCGCAGCAGATCGTGATTCCGGCTTTTGTCACCCTGCTTTGCCTGTGCATCGTGTTCGTGCCGATGTTCCAGCTCGGCGGCGTCGCCGGTTATCTGTTCCGGCCGCTGGCCGAAGCCGTCGTCTTCGCGTTGATCGGCTCGTTCATCCTGTCGCGCACGCTCGTGCCGACGATGGCTAACTACCTGATGCGCGGCCATCACCACAGCGTGGAAACCTCGGTGGGGCAGCCCGCGCCGAGACGGTCGCGCAATCCGCTGCTGAGGTTTCAGCAGGGCTTCGAGAGGTATTTCGAACGCTTCCGCGGCCGGTACCGTGCGCTGCTGACGATGGCGCTGCAGCGTCCAAGGACCTTTATCGTGGCGTTCCTCGCTTGCGTGGTGCTGTCATTTGGGCTCGCGCCTTTTCTGGGATCGAACTTCTTTCCCGCTGTCGATTCCGGTCAGATCCTGATGCATGTGCGCGCCCAGCCCGGCACCCGGATCGAGGAAACTGCGCGCCTTTTCGAACAGGTCGAGCAGACGGTGCGCTCGATCATCCCGCCCGAACAGATCGATAACATCGTCGATAATATCGGTCTGCCGTTCAGCGGCATCAACATGGCCTATCAGAATACGGGCACGATCGGGCCTGAAGACGGCGATGCGCTGATCAGCCTGAAGGAGGATCACGATTCTACCGCCGACTACGTCAAGGCGCTGCGCACGGTGCTGCCGCAGAAATTTCCGGGTGCGACCTTCTCGTTCCTGCCCGCCGACATCGTCTCGCAAATCCTGAACTTCGGCTTGCCGGCGCCGATCGACGTGCAGGTGATCGGCAGCAATCTGAAAGCCAATTACGCTTACGCCAACGACCTGCTCAAGAAAATTCGCCAGGTCCCGGGCATTGCCGACCTGCGTATTCAGCAGGTCTTCAACTATCCGCAGATCAATGTCGACGTTGACCGGACACTGGCGGCCGAGGTCGGCCTGACCCAGCGCGATGTCGCCAACAGCCTCTTGGTCACACTCTCCGGCAGCGGTCAGGTGAAGCCGAATTTCTGGCTCAACCCGGAAAACGGCGTGTCGTACCCGATCGTGGCACAGATGCCGCAGTACCGCGTGAACAGCATCTCCGAGCTGTCCAACATCCCGATCACCTCCCAGGACAACGGCGCACCACGATATCTCGGTGGGTTGGCGAGCATCACTCAGGGGCCAAGCCCGGGCGTGGTGTCGCACTATAACGTTCAGCCGGTGATTGACATTTTCGGCGACACCCAGGGCCGCGACCTCGGCGCCGTGTCGCGCGATATTGCAAAAATTCTCGCCGACGCCAAGAAGGATCTGCCGCGCGGCTCCTATACGGCCGTACGCGGCCAGGTCCAGACCATGAATAACGCCTACAGCCAGCTTTACTTCGGCCTGGCCGGCGCGATCGTGTTGATCTATCTCGTCATCGTCGTCAACTTCCAGTCTTGGCTCGATCCGTTTATCATCATCACGGCGCTGCCCGGCGCGCTCGCCGGCATTGTCTGGATGCTGTTCATGACCGGTACCACCCTGTCGGTGCCCGCCTTGACCGGCGCCATCATGTGTATGGGCATTGCGACCGCAAATAGTATTCTCTTGGTGAGTTTTGCCCGCGAGGGTCTGGAGAATGGTCTCGATGCCACGACCGCGGCGCTGGAGTCCGGCTTTACTCGTTTCAGGCCGGTGCTGATGACGGCGCTGGCGATGATCATCGGCATGGTTCCGATGGCGCTGGCGATGGGCGAGGGTGGTGAGCAGAATGCGCCGCTCGGCCGTGCCGTGATCGGCGGACTGGCTATTGCTACAATTGCCACACTCTTCTTCGTTCCGACCGTCTTCAGCATCCTTCATCGCAATCGCGGCAGCCAAACACCGGCACCGGTTGCTATACCTTCGGACGGGCCTAGTCTGTGACATAGGAGAAATGCCTTGCTTGACTCCCATCCGCACCACGTGCCGCCGGAACAACAGACCGGCCAGAAAAAGATAGACCCGCCGCCGAGCAAGGCGCGCTGGGTGGCCGGTATGGCGCTTGTAGTTGCGCTCGGAATCGCCGTCGCCGGGGTCCTGATGCGGCGTCACAATGAAAGCGAGGTCACGAAATGGACCAACGAACTCGCTGTGACATCGGTCGCCACAGTCACGCCGAAGCAGGGCGTGACGGGTCAGCAGATTTCGCTGCCCGGTGACATCGAGGCCTGGTACGAGGCGCCGATCTATGCGCGGGTGAACGGCTACCTGAAGGCGTGGTATTTCGATTTCGGCGCCCACGTCACCAAGGGGCAGCTGCTGGCGGAAATCGATGCACCTGATCTCGATGCTCAGTTGGCCGCCGCCAAAGCGAGGCTCGCCTCGGCCGAAGCCCAGGTCAATGTGAGGGCCGCGGAGCGCAATTTCGCCGAGACGACCTATGCCCGCTGGCGTGACTCGCCCAAGGGGGTCGTCTCCGAACAGGAGACCGAGTCCAAGAAGGCCGAATCGGGTAGCGCCGATGCGCGCTACAAAGCTGCGCAAGCGGAAGCCAATGTCACCCAGAGCCAGGTCGATCAGCTGACCGCGCTCGAAGCCTTCAAGCGCATCGTTGCTCCCTTCGATGGGATCGTGACCCAGCGCAACACCGACGTCGGCGCGCTGATCAACTCCGGCAGCGGCACCGGTAACGGGCCTCAGCTTTTCCGCGTCGCCGACGTCCATGAGATGCGGGTTTTCGTGCAGGTTCCGCAGGAAATGTCGGCGAACATGCGTGCCGGATTGACGGCCGATATGGCGTTGCCGCAATATCCGGACAAGACCTTCAAGGCGGTGGTGTCGACCACGTCCGAGGCGATCGCCAAGAGTTCGCGAACCCTGCTGGTCGAACTCCATGCCGAGAATACCGACAATCTGCTACAGCCGGGTACGTTCGCCCAGGTGCGTTTCAATCTCGCCGATAACCCCGGCACGCTGAAAATTCCAACCAGTGCGCTGATCTTCCGCGAGGATGGCGCCCAGTTGGCGATTCTCGGCCCCGGCAACAAGGTCGAGATGAAGTCTGTGAAGCTCGGCCGCAATCTTGGAACCGAGTTCGAGGTCCTCAAGGGCTTGGCCACGACCGACACGGTGATCAACAGTCCGCCGGATTCCCTGTCGGAAGGCGAAGTCGTCAGGGTAACCAACGACAGCGCCCCGGCGCCTGCTCATGAGGCTGAAGCAAAATGAGCGAAGTCCGTTGCCTTTTGACAACAAAGCTCCACCAAAGTTTGCCGGGCGGATTGACGACGGGGACGACGTCCTATCAGACGTATAGGGTACTTCGCGCCTGTCGAGAGGCATAGCGTCTGGAATAGGTGCATGAGAGTCCAAAGTCTCGCGTGTTTGGTCGTTTTTGCCGGAGCATTGGCAGGGTGCTCGCTGGGTCCGGAATATTTCACGCCGGATGCCGCCGTGCCTGTCAGCTTCACGGCTCCGCCTGCGGGCAACGGGCCGCAATCCGGCGGCGCCAGTCCCGACCTGTGGCAGTGGTGGCGAACCCTGCACGATCCGCAGCTCAACGGCCTGATCGACCTCGCGATTGCGAACAATCTCGACCTCAAGATGGCGCTCGACCGCTTGCAGCAGGCGCGATTGCAGCTGACCGTGATCGGTGCCCAGGCCGTCCCGCAACTCAATGGCGGTGTCGGGGGCGGCACCGGGACCGGCACCGACGAGACCAAGGGCAGGGTCGCGCAAGCCCTGCGCGACGGCGATAACAGTGGCGGCCTCCAGAAGATCAGCGGCGTTGGTGGTCTCGATGCGGAATGGGAAATCGACATCTTCGGCAAGATCGCAAGCCGCCTTCAGTCACAGGTCTATACCGCCGAGGCGCTGAAGGAGGCGCGTGACTGGGTCTATGTCGTGATAGCCGCTGACGTCACCCGTCTCTATTTCGACCTTCGCGCGCGCCAGGACCGTCTGCAAATTCTCTACCGCAGCATCGAGTCGTCGCGGAAGGTGCTTGACCTGACGCAGACCCGCCTCGATCGCGGCTTGACCAACGACCTGGACGTGCTGCTTGCCAAGCGCCAGGTCGAGACGTTGCAGGCGGACGTCGAACCCCTCAAGGCGCTGATCGCCGCTAATTCTTATGCGATCGCCGTCCTGGTCGGCGAATATCCCGAAAACATCTCCCGCCGTCTGCAACGGGCCGCCACGGTCCCGCACCTGCCGGCCCGGGCACCCGCCGGAACCCCCGTCGACTTGCTGCGTCGTCGCCCTGACATTCGCGAGGCCGAGCGCTATGTGGCGGCCGCCGTGGCTGATATCGACGCCCGGACTGCGGATTTATTTCCCAGCGTGGCCGTCACGGCCGGCGGTGGTGCGCAGACTGGTCCAAGATCAGGCTCGGGTATTCCGATCACCTGGATTGGATCGATTGGCCCAACCCTCGATGCCCCGATCCTCGACTTTGGCGCGCTCGACGCCAAGATCGAGATTGCCGACTACCACGCGCATGAACTGGCGGCGGCTTACAAGCAGTCAATCCTAATTGCGGTGCAGCAAGTGGACGAGGCGAATGCGTCCTATCAAGGCTACCGTCAAAGCGTGCGAAGCCTTGATCTCGCGCTCGAGGCAGCGCGTCAGGCAACCAAGGTGGCGACCGAGCGCTACGATCGGGGCCTGACCGACTTCCTCAACGTGCTCGACGCTGAGCGGCAGCAATTCGCGCTGGAGCAGCAACGCGCGGAAGTCGTCCGGCTGGCCGGCGACAGCTTCGTGGCGCTCTATAAGGCGCTCGGCGGCGGCTGGCCGCCGGATGAAGTCATTCCGTCCATCAGGCGCCCGGATCCGGCATTCGTTGCGGCGATCAAGCGCCTCGCACAGGATCCGCCGCATCCGCGGGCGGCCCCGCCGCCGGAGCTGACCCCCTGAGGAAGGGAACGAACCGTTGACGAACGATCCAGAGAAGCATGTCCAGACCATCCTGCTCGTCGAAGACGAGGAGGAAATGGCAACCGAGATTCTGGCTGAACTGGAGACGAGGGGGTATCTGGTCCGCCACGCCTCCATTGCGGAAGCGGCCGACGCGGCGCGGGTCGGCGCCGCCGCTGTCATGATCATGGACCGGATCGTTTTCGGCGAGGATAGTCTCATAACGCTCGAAGCCTTGCGCAAGGAAGGCGTCAAGGTGCCTGTTCTGGTCATCTCGGCGTTGTCTTCCGTCGACGAAAAGGTCAAGGGGCTGAAAGCCGGCGGCGATGATTACCTGACGAAGCCATTCGCGATGGTTGAACTGGCCGCCCGGGTCGAGGCCATGTTGCGTCGCCTCGAGGATGTGCGCACCACAAAATTGCGGGTGGGTGATCTCGAAATGGATCTGATCGAAAAAACCGTCCATCGCGGCGATGCCAGGATCGATTTGTTGCCGCGCGAGTTTCGTCTGCTGGAGTATTTCCTGCGCCATCCCGGACGGGTCATCACGCGGGCGATGCTGTTGCAGGAGGTCTGGCAGTACCATTTCTCGCTCGAGACCAATGTCGTCGACGTCCATATCAGCAACTTGCGAAAGAAGATCGATACCAAAGGCCTGCCCTCCCTGATCGTCAATATCCGCGGGGCGGGCTTCATGCTGAACGCGCATGCTTGAATTCTTCCGTTCCTCGGCGGTACGCGTCGCGCTCGCCTTCGTGCTCGTCACGACCGCGGCGACCACGGCCATTTTCGGTCTGGTCTATTTTCAGATCGGAGAGGCGAATGAAGCGAGAAATCGCCTCATTCTCGAAACCGAGGCCGCCAAGAGCGTCAATCGCTCGGTGGATGAATTAAAGACCGCATTCGAGGTGCGGCTGACCAACGACCTCCGACGCATCGACTATGCGGCGCTGTTCGATGCCAATCACAAGTTCATGTTCGGCAATGTCGACGCTTTGCCGGAGATTCCGGTGGATGGGAAGTCGCACTTCGTCGCGGCGGCGCACGTCCCGGGCAGCGTCAATCGGCTTGAGCCCGCCATTTTCGTCGTGCGCGAGCGGCCCGACGGCACCGTCATGCTGCTGGGCCGAAGCTTGCTCGAAACCCTCGCCTATGGCCGCATCGTGCAGAGAGCGCTGGTCGCCGGGCTCGCCCCGATGCTGCTGCTGGCGTTGGGGATCGGCGCCTACTTCGCGCGCCGCTCCTCGCGCCGCCTCACCACCATTCACGACGCCATTGCCCGGATCATGAAGGGAGATACGGATTTGCGCCTGCCGATCGGCTCGGGCCGCGATCCGATCGACAAGATATCCCGCGACGTCAACCTGATGTTAGATGAGATCGGGCGCCTTCTGGTCCAGCTCAAGGGGGTGGGCGACAATATCGCCCATGACCTGCGCAGCCCGCTTGCGGTTGTCCATGCCCAACTCGAACGCGGGCTCGAGAGTTCGAGCGACGAGCAATTGCGCGTGGTCGTGAAGCAGGCGCTGGCTCATATCGACAAGGCGACGTTGACGGTCGCCGCGCTCTTGCGCCTGGCCGATGTCGAATACGGCCCGAAATCGCGGAATTTCCAACAGATCGATCTGTCGGCCATTTGCGCCGACCTGTTCGAGTTCTACGAGCCGCTCGCCGAATCGAAGTCGATCAAGATGACGCTGGAAAGCCAATCCCCGGTCCAGATACTGGGCGATGGCGACCTGATGCGCGAGGCGGTGTCGAACCTGATCGGCAACGCCATCAAGTTCACGCCGGAGAACGGCGCCGTCAGCATATCGGTCATCCGCGAGGATGGTCAGCCGGTGGTGCGAGTGCGCGACAGCGGCATCGGGGTCGAACCGGGGGAACGCGACAAGATATTCCAGCGCTTTTACCGCACCTCGAGCGGTCATCGCGTTCCCGGCAGCGGGCTGGGCTTGAGCATCGCCGCCGCCATCGCCAACGTGCACGAGCTAGACCTGCGCTTTACCGACAATAATCCCGGCGCGGTGTTCGAAATGGTCGGCCGCAGACGATAACGGGCCTTGGTAAGAATCCATTAACCAAGAATTGGCAAAGCTGAAAACGGACTTTTCGGCGGAAAATCCCACCTAATTCGCCATTCTTGGACATGATCGGCAACAATGCAGGCACCTCAAGTCGTCAGCGCTTCGCCGGATACGGACGTTACCGGCTCGATCGTCCAGCAGTATCTGCGCGCCGGTACGCAATTATTCCGGGATGGAAAGGCGACGGAGGCCATCGCGACTTTCCAAAGGGGGCTCGCTGAAGCCGAGAAGGCTGGAACCGAATCCGCCGAGACGATGTCCGATCTCTACGCCAAGCTCGGCAACGTGGCCGCCGCCAGCGGCGATTTCCGGTTGGCGAGCATCAACTATCAGGCGGCCTTGAAGATTACGCCGCATCTGACGAATTGCTGGTGCAATTTCGGCGATCTTTACCTCAGGCACGGCCAGCACCAGAGGGCCATTGAACTCTACCTTCAGGCGCTGAAGTTCAATCCACGCCATTGGGCCGCGCGCGCCAACATGGTTCAGGCGCTGATGGCCGCCAAGCAATACCTGATCGCCAAGGCGATACTGCTTGAATTGAAGGGCGAACGCCCGCAGGACGCCAGCATCCACCATCTGCTCGGCAAGACCCATTTCGAATTGAACGAGATTGAGTCGGCGATGGCGAGCTTTCAGGAAGCGATTGCCCTCAATCCGAAAGACTCCGAGAGCATCAACTGGATCGGCGCGCTCAAGCAGTCGTTGGGTGATGATAAGGGCGCGCAGGCCGCTTATGCCGAATCCGCGCGAATACAGCCGCTGATCAGGCGTCCGGCCATAAAGCAGCCGGCGGAATTTCGCGTGCTGGCGTTGTACGCGCCGTTCGGCGGCAATACGCCGACCGAATATCTGTTCCAGGACGCGTTTTTCGACACCGATACGCTCGCGCTGTTTGCGGCGCGCGACTATGACACCGCGCAGCTTGGCCAGAATATTCAACTCGTGATCAATCTGGTTTCTGATGCCGATCAGACGGCGATGTTGTTGCCGTTGGCGGCCGACCTGGTCGACCGGTTTGGCCTGCCGACCATCAACCATCCGCGGCGGGTCGCACAAACCACACGCGATGCGGTCGCCACCCTGCTTCAGGGCATTCCCGGCTGCCGCATTCCGCAAGCCTTGCGGTTGAAAGCTGGAGCCGACTGCTCCGAGGCGGCGCTGTCGGCGATGCTGCCGTTCTCATCGACGGTTCTCGCCCGCCCGGTAGGCACCCACGGCGGCGACGATTTCGAAAAGGTCGACGACGTGGCGGCGCTGTCGGCCTTTCTCGCCCGGCGTCCCGATCACGACCACTATCTGATCGAATATATCGACTACCTTTCGGCCGACGGCCATTTCCGTAAATACCGGTTCATCTTCATCGGCGATGCGATTTTGCCCTATCATCTTTGCATCGGGCGTGACTGGAAACTCCATCACATCAACACCGACATGGCCCATCAGCCATGGATGCAGCAGGAAGAAGCCACGTTTCTGGAAAATCCCGCAGCGATGTTCGGCCCGGACCAATTCGTAGCGCTGCAAGCCATTCGCGAGCGCATCGGTCTCGACTATTGCGGCGTTGATTGTGGGCTGGATGCGTCCGGCAATATCGTGGTGTTCGAGGTCAACGCTTCAATGCTCGTTCACGCCCGCAACGAGGGATTCCTCTACAAGGATCCGGCGGTGCGCCGGATCAAGCTCGCTTACGATGCGATGCTGCGAAAGCTCGCCAGACCGCGTTAAACCTTCATCCTTCGAGCGAGACGCGCGCCCGATTTGCACCGTTCGCAACGGCCTCGCTGCCGCTCGGCCTGCTCGGGTGCGCGCGGCTGCTCAAGATGAGGCTTCGAAGAAGCGCGCGATCCCTGAGCCTTGCGACTATTTCAATTCCTGCACTTCCAGCATCGCTTTCAGCGTCGCCTGGCTGAGCCGTCCCTGCGGACCGCGCGGCTTGCGCTCGGAGCCTTCGATTTCAGGAAAGTTCTGTTGCAAAAGTTTGTTGGCGACCGGTGCCGATTGGCCGGTCGTGCTCGACTCGCGGGTGTCCGCGGTCTCGTCGAGCTCGCTGAGCATCCCGATGCCGATGCGGCGCTTCTTCGTCTCGATCTTCTTCGGCGGCGGCGGCGTATAGGTGACCGGCGGCAGTATGTGATGTCGTGACATGTCTCATTTCCTTTGCGAGGAACTCCACGCAACCGACACAAACCCCCGCGAAGACTTAAGCAAACCCCGGGCCAGATAAATTACCTTTATAAATCAACAGCCAATTGAGCCCACGCAATTAACACCCCGGCAAGCTTTGCCCGCCGGCGGCAGCGAATTCCACAAACGTTTCCGATGATTTCTACACCGACGTGCGCGGCCGGCGTCCTTCGATCGGATATTGCGGATCGTTATAGCCCGGCGTCGACGGATGACCGCTGACCACGAGGCGATCGATCAAGGCCTCATCCTCGGCGGTGAATCGATAGTCGAGCGCGCGCACGTAATCGTCCCACTGCTCCTCGGTGCGGGGACCGGCGACGACGCCGGTCACGAAGGCTGAGTTGAGAACCCAGGCGACTGCGAATTGTCCCGCGGTGATGCCGCGCGCCTCCGCATGCTTGCGGATATCCTGCGCCAATTGCAGCGACTCAGGCCGCCACTCGGTCTGCATCATGCGCGTGTCGTTGCGGCCCGCGCGCGTTTCCTTGGCCGGCGCGGCATCAGGGCTGTATTTGCCGGTCAAGACGCCGCGCGCGAGCGGGCTATAGGCCAGGATCCCGAGCCCGTAATAACCGCAGGCCGGGAAGTGCTCGACCTCGGGCATGCGGTTCATCGCGTTGTAGTAAGGCTGGCTGACGATCGGACGATCGATGCCGAGGTCGTCGCAGATATTGCAGATTTCCGCGACCCGCCAGGCGCGATAGTTCGAGACGCCGAAATAACGTACCTTGCCTTGCCTGATCAGTTCGCCCATGGCGCGGACGGTCTCAGTCAGCGGCGTCGAATGATCTTCCCGGTGCAGGTAATAGATGTCGATATAGTCGGTGCCGAGCCGCTTCAGGCTTTCGTCGGCGGCCTGAAGCACCCAGCGCCGCGATAGTCCGCCGCGGTTGGGATCATCGCCCATGGGATTGGCGAGCTTGGTCGCCAGCACCCACGCCGGCCGGTTATTGGAGATGGCGCGGCCGACCACGGTTTCCGAGCCGCCGTTCGAATAGGCATCGGCCGTATCGATGAAGTTGACGCCGGCCTCGCGCGCCTTGGCCACGATCCGTGTCGAGGCCGCCTCATCCGCCGGCCCGCCGAACATCATGGTGCCCAGGCAGATCGGCGAGATCTTCAGGCCGCTGCGGCCGAGTTGACGATATTCCACAGGCGCGTTCCTTTCGATGGAGTTGTCATTCCGGGATGGTGCGTTAGCACCAGACCCGGAATCTCGAGATTCTCCGATGTGCAATTGCACATCATAGCTCGATGCTATGCATCACCCCGGAATGACTGCCAAGTATTAGCTGCCGTCTTTCAGGATCTTGAACACGCCGCTGGCGGTCGCGATGCAACGGTCCTCGGCCACGACTTCAGTCCTTGTGAAGATAAGGCTATGGGTGACGCGGACGACGCGCGGCTTGGCGATCAGAAGCTCGCCGATCTTGCCTGCGTCGATAAAGTGAACGTCCATCTGCACGGTGGCGAGCGTCGGCCGGCCGGACACCAGCCGCGCGATCATGCCGGAGGCGCGGTCGGCCAGCGTCATCAATACCCCGCCCTGAACCCGGTTGCGGCGGTTATGGTGCTTGTCTTCGGCGAGGATCGCATATTCGTGATCGCCGTTGACGACGCGCTCCCACAGCGGGCCAATGAGATTCAGGAAACCGCTGGTCTCGACCACGGTCCAGCCGGCTGCCGTCAGCGTTTCGTGGGTCATTTCTGCGGTCATCAGGGGCTATTCCAGAGCGAGATTTTTGGCCGGATTTTGCGGCCATTTCATCAATCGGCAGGGCCGCTTAGTCAAGCGTCGCCTTGCGGAGGCCTTCGCTTTCGACGACGATGGCGGCAACAAAGCATGATCCGGAGGTTTCGCCTATGCGCGGATGGAGCGCATCGCTGGCCATTTTGCTGCTGGCGCTGGGCCTCGGTGGCAACTTTGACGTCGCCCGGGCGCAAACCTATCCCAACCGTACCATCACGCTGGTGATTCCGTTTCCGCCGGGCGGCTCGACCTCGATCGTCGGCCGCGTGATCGCCGACAAGATGAGTCAATTGCTAGGCCAGAGCATCGTCGTCGACAACAGAGGCGGGGCCGGTGGCACTGTCGGCACCAAGGCGGTGACGAAAAGCGATCCCGACGGCTACACCCTTCTGCTCGGCTATACCGGCACGCTCGCGATCGGGCCTTCGCTCTACCGCAATGTCGGCTACGACCCGCGCAAGGATTTCGATGCCGTTGGCATGATCGGCAGCGCGCCGTCATCGCTGGTCGTGCATCCGTCGTTTCCAGCCAAGACCGTGGCCGAGCTGATTGCCTACGCCAAGGCCAATCCGGGCAAGGTCAATTTCGGCTCCGCCGGCATCGGTACCGTCGGTCATATCACCGGCGAATATTTTGCGCTGGCGAGCGGAATCCAGATCGTTCACATTCCCTACAAGGGAACGGGGCCTGCGATGAGCGATCTGTTGGGCGGCCATATCCCGATGTCGTTTTCGCCGGTTGCCACGACCGCAGCCAACGTCAAGGCAGGCCTGTTGCGGGGGCTCGCCGTGACCTCGGTCCATCGCAACAAATTGTTGCCCGACGTGCCGACCATGATCGAAGCCGGCGTGTCCGGCTTTGACGCGACGCTGGCCTATGGCCTCGTGGCGCCGGCGGGCACGCCGCGTCCTGTCATCGATCGGCTGAACGGGGCATTGCAGGAGGCGCTCGCTTCAGAGGACGTGAGGAAGCAACTCGAGCTCGACGGCACCGAGATCACGCCAAGCACGCCGGAACAATATGCCGACTTCATCGACCAGGATGAGAAGAAG
This sequence comes from Bradyrhizobium sp., assembly GCA_049509335.1. Taxonomy (GTDB): domain Bacteria; phylum Pseudomonadota; class Alphaproteobacteria; order Rhizobiales; family Xanthobacteraceae; genus Bradyrhizobium. Next base: position 49,642 of record JBEKZZ010000025.1, read on the forward strand.
TGGTCGGAACTCGTCAAGACCAGTGGCGTCGCGCCGGAGTAAGAGCGGCGTTTGTCGCAAAAGCATCCTCACTTTTGCCTTTCCGTGCGCTAGAATCCCTCGATGCCACGTCAAATGATTCGTTTTCACGCCGGATGGCTGGCGCTTGCGCTGTGCCTGAGCGCATTGCCGGTGCGAGCCGCGGACAGCGTGGCGCCATCCACGAACGAGGCCATGGCGCAGGGCGCCTCGCCCTCAGCGATCGCGGAATATCGCCGTCTTCTCGCCGAATACAAGCAAGCCCGCGGGGCATTTGAGGAAGAGGCCGGCGCCTATTGGGGCTCGATCACGGAGAAGCGGCGCGGCCGCAATGCCAAGCGGCGCGAGCATCTCGCCATCACGCTCGACGATTATGTGCTGGAGCAGCCGCCGGTCTATACCGGGCCGAAGCGGCCGATAAATCCCGAGCCTGAAGCAGAGCCGGAAAAAAAGCCTCGCCAGTACAAGCCGATTCCCGTTGTGGGAGATCTGCTGCAGGCTGCGAACGAATACTTCCAATGGACGCCGCAAAAGCCGTCCACAGAGGTGGAGTTCAAACGCGCCTATGCGCGCTACGCGATGGCCGCCGGCCTGACGCGCGAGCAGGCGGTCCGGGTCTATTCGTTCGAGACCGGGGGCGCCGGCAATTACGATGTGCAAGCGGGGATAGAGCATGGCGGCAGGCGCGCGATTTCGACCGCGATGGGCTACAACCAGTTGCTCACCACCAACAGCGTCGAGCTGTTAGCCGAGCAGGGCCAGGAATTCGTCAAGGAACTGACGGCGAGGGCAGCAAACCTGTCGGGGCCGCCGCGCCAGGCGATGGACCGCAAGATCGCGGTGCTGAAGAAAATGGTGACCTATGCGTGCTCGGTGCCGGACGACTGGTCGCAGCATGAAAAGCTTGCCGATACGCCGCAGGGCTGGGCGCTGCATGCCATGGTGCTCGATATCGACGTCGGGCCGATGCTGCAAACCCACAAGCTCCTGACCTCGGTGATCTTCGCGCGCGCCAAGGGTTACAACCGCCCGCTCTCCGCGGCCGAACTCGAGATGATGAACTTGACCGGCGACGGCACCGGCCTCGACATGGTGACCATGCCGCAGGCGATGCGGGAGCAGGTGCCGACATCGAACTTCTTTCAACGCGGTGGCTATGAGCGCAATCCGGTGGCGATCCGCCACAACACCGTCGCCAGGCTGCTCGCGATCACCGACAGCCGGATGGATTCCAACAGCAATTTGCCGGGCGCGAAGGAGCTGGCGGCCGCGTTTTAGTTGCCGTCTCGTATGGCGTAGTCCGATTCCCGGTTGTCATGCCCCGCGCATGCGGGGCATCCAGTAACCAATGCTGGTCGAATAGGCCTCGGTCGCCGCGGCGTACTGGATCATCCGCCGGAGCCTGTCGCCGGGCCCGCCGAAGGCGAGGCCCGGTGGCGGATGATGACATCCGGGCTAACAGCTCAATTCGATCCGAACATGAACTTGCCGTCGCCCTCGAGGTACGGGCCGGTCCGCATGTAGAGCTGGCCGTTCTGTCCGATGAAGAACAACGTCCCCTTCGGCACCTTCTTGGCGCCCTTCAGGAGCGCGCCGGCATTGCTGGTCCCCATCTTGTAGGCAAAGGTCTTGCCGTCCTTGTCGTAGCCATAGCCCATGTCCGGCTTCAGCTCCCATGGCGTCGGCGGCTCGGCAAGGGCCGGCGCCCCGAGCGCGGCGAGCGCTGCCGCCACCACCAATGGCTTGATCGAAAATCGCGTCATGTCCTTCCATCCTCCCGATATCGTTGGCTGCGCACGTTTGCGGCCTGACGATTTTGAACAAATCACGAACGTTGTCCGCCCGTCAACACGATGCGACATTTGACCGGTGACCGCCAATGACTTTGTGATTCCCTGCCCTGCGCTTCACGACTATCTTGCCTCGATAACGCGCAGGAGACGCAACGGGGATGATTCGGATGAACCAAATTGTGAAAATAGGCTTTGGTGTTGCGTTGTTTCTGCCCCTTGCCGATGCGGCTAGCGCCGACGACTTCAAACTCAGCAACAATCAGCGTATTTCCTGTAGCCGCGGCCTTTCCGCGGGCAAGCTCAACATCGCTACCTGCAAGTCCTACGCCTATGTCTTCAATACCAAGACGTCGGAATATTTCCGCTGTCAGGTGTCGCTTGCGCTGACACGCGACAACAAGGAGGTGATCACCGTGCAGGCCGAGGGCGGCTGCACCAAGAAGCCGCGTATTTTCGAAGCGGATTCCGATTATTCCTTCGACGCCACCGAAACCGAACCGCCGAACACCAACTCGTTCTTCGGGCCCGGCGGCTATTCGATCTGGGTCAGCGATAATGCCAAGCAGCGGGTGCGCGGCTGCATCACCATCAGCTCGGGCCTCGGCCAGGATGTTTCGAAATGTGTCGATATGACATTCCAGTAAGCGGCCGATGCGCCGCCTGCGTCCCCCGCATCTCTGCCGGTCCTGGCTCTTTCTGGAGGGAGCCAACGAAGGCGTGCTTGGTCGCGCGCCCGAAAGCGGCGCCGACGTCCTGATCCAGGAATTGGAAGATTTTACGCCGCCTGCCTTGCGCCCGGCCGCGCGGGCGCTGGCGCCGGATCTTTATGCCTCATGGCGATCGGCCGGCGCCATGGTCGCCGTACGCGTCAACCCGCTCGACCAGGACGGCATGGACGATCTGGCGGCGGTGATGCGCGGGGCGCCGGACATCGTTGCGCTGCCGAAAGTCGCCGAGCCGCATCATGTGACGCGGCTCGATGAAGCGGTGACGCGGTTCGAGCGCGACTATGGCATTCCCCAGGGATCGACGGCGCTGCTGCCGAACATCGAATTCGCCCGTGGCCTCGTTCAGACCGTCGCGATCGCCAAAGCGAGCCGGCGCACCACCGCCTGTCTGATCGCCTCGGAAGATATGGCCGCCGATCTCGGCGCCGAGCGTGGATCAGACGGCCTTGAACTCGCTTATTGCCGCCAGCGCTTTCTGGTGGAATGTGTCGCCGCCGACGTCGTCGCGGTCGATTGCCCTTATACTTTCAGCGACACCGATGGCCTTGCGCGCGAGGCGCGCTGGGCGCGAAGGCTCGGCTATGTGGCTAAAAGCCTTGTCGATCCCGCGCACGCGGGCATCATCAACGGGATTTTTTCACCTGACGAGGACGAACTGTCTCGTGCGAGCCGTCTTGTCGCGGCGTTTGACACCGCCCGTGCCGCCGGTCAGGCCCGCGTCGAACTCGACGGTGCACTGGTCGAACTGCCGGCCTATCACAACGCCAGGCGGCTGCTCGCCCGCGGCAAAGCCCTGCAAGCTTTCGGACGTATTGCGCGGGATTAGCTGCGGCAAGATAGCTGGTGGTCACTTCCAGCCTCGCCTCGCCGCGCCCCCGCATCCGCCTTCGCTCTTTGAGCTACGGCGGACGGGAGCGGGGGGGCGATCGTTGTTCTAATGTCCCATCCGCGCCGAGGCCGGATGACCCGGCACCTTGAAGCGCTTGCCGGTGTCGGTAACCTCAGTGCCGTTGACCTTCAGGATGGAGAAATCCTGGTCCATATAATTTCCGGCGAGGATGTATTTGCCGTCCGGCGTGAAGGCGACGGCTTCGGGCAATCCGCCGACCTCGATATCCTGTGTCTTGGTTACCTTCTTGCCGTCGATCTTCAGGATCGAGAGGCTGCCGTTCTTGTTGTAGAAGAACGCCTTCTTGTTGCCGTTGGAGCCGCGCAGGATCGCGGCGACGGCGAGATCGCCATTGGGCGACATTGCAAGTCCTTCCGGGCCATCGCCGACCACGACGCGATCGATGATCCGCGGCGGGTTGGCCTCGACATCGATCACGCTCGTGGTGTCGACGCTGCCATCGGAAGCGCCCGAGTTGCCGTTGTCCGAGGTCAGCGCGATCTTGCTGTTGGGCGTGACCACGATGTTGTAGGGAAATTGGCCGGTCAGCAGGTCGACCTTGTTGTAGGTCACCTTGTCGCCGGCGATGTCCAGCACCGAGACCTTGTTGGCGGGAGCTCTTGCCGCCAGCGCATGTTTGCCGTCCGGCGTGAACATCACGTGCGCGACGCTGTCCGGGAATGTGATGGTGTCTGTCACCTTGACATCGGTGCCGTCGATCGAGAGCACGCTGATCGAATTATCGCCGCGGTTGGCGACCAGCGCCATCTTGCCTGACGGGCTGATGCTCAGGCCTGACGGTTGCTTGCCGCCGGTGATGGTCGCGGCGAGCTTCGGCGGATTGGCTTTCATGTCGATCACGAAGATCTTGTTGTCCGGCACCTGCTTGAGCGCATCGCCGTCCTTCACGACATCAACGGAATTCGCCACCAGCGCGACCGAGCCGGTCGAATCGATGTCGAGGTTGACCGGCGGTCCGACCACGGAATTCTCGAGCGGCAGCGACGTGACGATCTTGGGATCTTCGGGATTGGCGAGATCGACGATCAGGACGGAATCCTTGCCCGGCATCGACAGGATTGTCTTTCCATCATCGTCCCAGGTGACCTTCTCGTCGATGCCGACGATCATGAACGGCTTGGCACAGGCGATATTCACACCAGCGCCGCACAGCATTGCTGTCGCAAATGCAAATCCAAGGTTGCGAAAAACAGACATATTGGCATTCTCCCTGGTACCTGCCTCTAACGGGCAGGTTCACGGCCGGGACATTACGCGGGTAACTCCCTGCTTGCTAGTATCCTGACTTCGACCTTGGTATGGCGCTGTCTCGGGCATCATGACGATGAACAGACCGAGCCCGATGCCCGCCACCGTCGCGAGAGACAGGAAGGCCGCGCCGTACCCGGCCTCAACCACGATGAAGCCGGCGATGGCCGTGCTTAGCGCGCCACCAACCCCCGTCGCCGTGGCGATTGCGCCCTGGCTCACGTTGAAATGGCCGGTGCCTCGGGTGAGATCGGCGACAACAAGTGGAAACAGCGCCCCGAAAATACCAGCGCCGACGCCGTCAAGCAATTGCACGGACAAGAGCCAATAGGGGTTGTCGGAGAGCGGATAGAGCGCGCCACGCAACGTCAGCACCGCGAGCGCCACGGCGAATATCGGCTTGCGTCCCCACGCATCGGCTTTGCGTCCGACCAGCATGGCGACAGGCACCATGACGATTTGTGCCGCGATGATGCACATCGACATCAGTGTGGTGCCGAGTGCCGGGTCGACCAGCGCGAGCTTCTGACCGACCAGCGGCAACATCGCCGCATTTGAAAAATGAAACAGCACGGTTGCGACCGCGAAAATCAGCAGCGGCCGGCAGGTCAGCAGCACCCGGTAGCCGGATGGCTGATCGCGCCGGTCGGCCTTGTCTGCATCGCCGGCATCGAGACCGCGCGCGCCGTGATCGTCGATGGCCCCACGGGGAATCGAGAGCAGCGCACACATGCTGGCGAGTGCCATGCCGGCCAACAGCCAGAAGACCACCGCGGGTCCGAAGAAATAGGCGGAGATGCCTGCAATGGCAGCGGCCGTGGCATTGCCCGCATGATTGAACGCTTCGTTGCGGCCGATGCGCCGCGTGAAGGCGCGGTGTCCGACGATTCCGAGCGACAGCGCCGCCACGCCCGGTGCGAAGATGCTGCCGGCGGCATGGGCCAGCGCTTGTGTCGCCGCGACCAGTTCGAACCGCCCGGTGAACGGCAGCACGATACACGTCAGCGTCACGGCGATGGCGGCCGCGGCCATCCATCCCCGCTTGGAGGTCGTGCCGTCGATCAGCGCGCCGGCTGGCGTCTGGGCGGCAATTCCCGCCAGCGCCGCTACCGACATCACCACGCCGATTCGCGCCTGGTCCCATTTCTGTTCAGTCAGAAGATAGATGGCGAGATAGGGGCCGAGACCGTCCCGCACGTCGGCGAGAAAGAAATTCAGCGCATCCAGCTTGCGTTCGACGCTTTTTCCAGCCTGCCGCAAGCCGACCTCGCTTGTTTGACTCGTCTTCAACGAGCGGAAGCAGCCGGTGGTTCCGGCGCGCGCCCGTATCCGCCGCTTCGCGATTGAACAGTTGACCGTGGGCCTGGGTCCGGCCAATGCTCCGGGAAAAGGGAGACGCCGTTTGGGACGCTTGGCAGGCAAGATAGCGATCGTGGTCGGCGCCGGTTCGATCGGGCCCGGCTGGGGCAATGGCAAGGCGACCGCCGTGACTTTTGCGCGCCAAGGCGCGCAGGTCTTCTGCGTCGATCGCAACGGGCAAGCCGCCGAGGAGACCGCTTCCATCATTACCGGCGAGGGCGGCAAGGCCATGGCCTTCAGAGCCGACGCCTCGCGCGCCGAGGATATCGCGGCGATGGTCGCTTCGTGCCTGAAGGCCTATGGCCGTATCGACGTGCTCGACAACAATGTCGGCATCGCGGAGACCGGCAGCGTGGTCGATGTGGCCGAGGCCGACTGGGACCGCGTCTTCGCCGTCAACCTCAAGAGCGCCTATCTTGCCATGAAACACGTCATTCCTGTCATGGTGGCGCAAGGCGGCGGCTCTATCATCAATATTTCCTCGATTGCCTCGATCCGGCATCTCGGCATTTCCTATGTCACCTACGCGACCACCAAGGCGGCGATGAACCAGATGACGCGCACCACGGCCGTTGAGTTCGCAGCCCGGAAGGTTCGCGTCAATGCGATCCTGCCGGGACTGATGAAGACGCCGATGGTGGAGCATTCGGCGGGGCTTGCAGCGAGCTATGCCAAGGGCAATGTGGAAGCGATGTGGCGCGCCCGCGACGCCCAGGTGCCGATGGGGCATATGGGTGATGCTTTTGATGTTGCCAACGCCGCGCTGTTTCTCGCTTCCGACGAATCGAAATATGTCACCGGCATCGAACTCGTCGTCGACGGCGGGATCACGCTGAAAGTCACGTGAAATTTCTCATGCGAACGAATCACTTCGTCCTGATGGCAGGCATTGCCATAAATGTCGTGGCGCTATTTCACGGCGCTTTGGCCGCCCCCGTCGAGCCGACCGGCGAGCAGATCGACTCCGCGCCCTGCATGGCTGCCCTGACGGCCGGTGACGATGACAGGATCATCGCGTCCTGCGCTGCGTTGATCGGCAATGACAAGGCCCCAAAAGCTGACCGTATCAAGGCCGCCATCGCGCGCGCTGCCGCCTACGACCGCAAGGGAGAGACCGACCGCGCGATCGGCGATGACGACACCGCGCTGCGGCTCGATCCGACATCGGCGGACGTGTTCAATGCGCGGGGCGAACTGTTCCGCAAGAAAGGCGACCGGGTGCATGCGCTCGCCGATTTCGGCACCGCATTCAAACTCGACCCCAATCACGTGGCCGCGAAGGCCAATTACAAGTCGCTGTCGCTGGAGATCGAGCGTATCGGGGCGATGATGGCGGTCAACAACAAACCGAGCTTCAACTGTGCCACCGCCAGACGCCCGGTCGAAAAGGCGATCTGCGCCAATCCCGAGCTCGCCAATCTCGACCGCGAGATCAACGCCGTGAATACCAGGGTGGTCCGCGAGGCGGGCCAGGACAATCTGCGCGCCGGCCGTGCCATGCAGCGCGAGCAGGACGAATTCCTCAGCCACCGCAACGCCGAATTCGGGCGAACCGATTTCGACCTGCAAAAGACGATGCGGGACCGGCTCGACCATTTGCTCGCGATCGCGCAGCATTAGCGTTATCCGAAGGGTGGAACTGTTCCGGCTTGAATTGTCGCTTCGACGCGTGACAATGCACCCCGGAAATCCGGGAGAGACGCGCCATGAATATCCACGGGAAAAGCCGCTATCACGAGGTCCATGCGCACTCGCTGCGTGACCCCGAGGACTTTTGGGGCGAAGCGGCGCGCGAGATCGACTGGATCAAGCCGGCCGATAAAGTATTCGATTCCACGCTCGGCCTTTATGGCCGCTGGTTTGCCGGGGCCGTCGTCAACACCTGCTACAACGCGCTGGATCGCCATGTCACGGGTGGGCGCGCCGATCAGTTGGCGCTGATCCACGATTCGCCGCTCACCGGCCGCATCACCAAATTCACCTATGCCGAGTTGTTGGCCGAGGTGAAGATGCTCGCCGCGATCATGGCTGATTTCGGCATTGGCAAAGGCGATCGCGTCATCATTTACATGCCGATGGTGCCGGAGGCGGTGATCGCAATGCTTGCCTGCGCGCGGATCGGCGCGGTGCATTCGGTGGTGTTCGGCGGTTTCGCGGCGAAAGAGCTCGCGACCCGGATCGACGACGCCGCGCCAAAGCTGATCTTCTCCGCGAGCTGCGGCATCGAGCCCGGCCGCATCGTGGCCTACAAGCCGTTGCTGGACGAGGCGATCAAGCTCGCTCAATTCAAGCCCGAGGTCTGCATCATTCTGCAGCGGCCGCAACAGACGTGCGAGTTGACTAAAGGGCACGATCACGACTGGGCGGCGTTGCGCGCGGGCGCGATCAAAGCGAAAAAATCCGCCGATTGCGTCCCGGTACTCGCGACCGATCCGCTCTATATTCTCTACACCTCAGGCACGACCGGAAAACCCAAAGGCGTGGTGCGCGACAATGGCGGGCATCTGGTCGCGCTGAAATGGTCGATGTTCAACCTCTACGGCATCAGGCCGGGCGAGGTCTGGTGGTGCGGTTCTGACATCGGCTGGGTGGTCGGCCACAGCTATATCGTCTATGGCCCGCTTTTTCACGGCGCGACCTCGATCATGTATGAGGGCAAGCCGATCGGCACGCCCGACGTCGGCGCGTTCTGGCGGGTGATCTCCGAGCACAAGGCCGTGGCGCTGTTCACCGCGCCGACCGCGTTCCGCGCGATCCGGAAGGAGGACCCGGAAGGGAAATTCATCCGGCAATACGACCTGTCGACATTCCGCACGCTGTTCCTGGCGGGCGAGCGCGCCGATCCGCCGACCTTGGAATGGGCGGAGACGCAATTGAAAGTGCCTGTGATCGATCACTGGTGGCAGACCGAGACCGGCTGGTGCATCGCCGGCAATCCGGTGGGCTTGGGCCAACTGCCGGTCAAGCACGGCTCGCCGACAGTGCCGATGCCGGGTTACCGGGTCGAAGTGGTAGATGAAGCCTCAAAGCAGGTCCCGCCAAACACCATGGGCTCGCTCGTCATCAAACTGCCGATGCCGCCGGCCTGTTTGCCAACACTGTGGCAGCAAGACGAGCGTTGCCAGGAGGCCTATTTCAACGAGTTCCCCGGCTACTACAAAACCTCCGACGCCGGTTACATGGATGAGGACGGCTATGTCTTTGTCATGGGCCGCACCGACGACATCATCAATGTCGCCGGCCACCGGCTCTCCACCGGCGGCATGGAGGAGATTCTGGCGTCGCATCCCGACGTCGCCGAATGCGCGGTGCTCGGCATCAACGATGCGATCAAGGGCGAGGTGCCCTGCGGCCTCCTGGTCTTGAAGGCCGGCGTGGCGCGGCAGACAAGCGAGATCGAACGGGAGGTCGTGGCGCTGGTGCGCGACAAGCTCGGTCCGGTCGCGGCGTTCAAGCTCGCGATCACGGTCGGGCGTCTGCCAAAGACACGTTCGGGGAAAATCCTGCGCGGCACCATCAAGAAGATCGCCGACGGCGAGGCATGGACCATGCCCGCCACCATCGAAGACCCCAAGGTGCTGGACGAGATCACGGAAGCGTTGAAGGGGCGGGGATAAGGCTTACAAATCCCACATTTCGGGTTACACCTACGCCCGACATTACGGGATTTGGCATGCGGCTTGACACTCTAAGGCTTCCGATCGTGGTTGTGCTCACCGCACTCGCGCTCAGCGCCTGCTCCCATCGCGGTGAGACGCCGGTCAACTCTACCTTGAACGAAGATGACGACACCTTCTGCCGCGCCGGCGGCAAGGTTGCATCCGGCTCACCGGAATATGTCGCCTGCCGCAGGGATCGCGATGTCCAGCGCGGCAACGCGATCGATCGCGCCGACAAGAAGCAGCGCGATCTCGGCGAATACATGCTCAACAATCCGAACACGCCGCACTGACGCCTGCGCGAACCCATAAATTCAGCCGCCTTGGCTGATTGCCGCTGTTGCTGGCACAACGGACTCATCTCGGAGTTCAGGCCATGTCCGAAAAGAGTCAACGGACTAAACCGCTCGCGCGGTAGGGCGCTACGGCTGGGAGCATAGCCAAGACGATAGCGCGGCGGGACGTCCTGTCCTGAGATGAGGGTTCTTCACATCCTTCACTCAAGACAGGAGCATCCC
>JBEKZZ010000026.1:0-59855 GCA_049509335.1 Bradyrhizobium sp.
GAACGCGCGAGCGCCACGCGCTGCCTTTGGCCGCCGGAGAGTTGGTCCGGTTTGCGTTTCTCCAGCCCCTCGAGCTTGACGAGCGCGACCATCTCCGTGACGCGCGCACGGATCTCGGACGGCGGCATCTGCGCGCGCTTCAGGCCGAACGCGATATTGTCCCGCACATTCAGATGGGGAAACAGCGCATAGTTCTGAAACATCATGTTGACGGAGCGTTGATGCGGCGGAATTTGCGCGATGTCCTCGCCATTGAGCAGGATGCGGCCTTCATCCGGCGTCTCGAAACCGGCCAGCATCCGCAACAGCGTGGTTTTGCCGCACCCGCTTGGCCCCAACAGCGCAAAGAACTCGCCGGCATGGATGTCGAGCGAGAGTGCATCGACCGCGCGGAATTTGCCGAATCGCTTCACCACCGCATCGATGCGCAGCAGCGGCATGCTCGATGCTGGCTGCGGAATGGATTGCGGCGAATCCGCCTCTCTTGCGGTTTTCGCGGGTTCTTCGATCATAGTGCCAGCCTGCCCCATGGAAGAGGCAAGCTAACCCCGCTGCGGTCCGGGCTCAACCGCGGCGCTGTGGACGGCGTTTGGAGAATCGACCCGTTGTGCCGCCGCCGCCATGAAAGCCGCCAACCGCTCGCGGTCCGCGGGCTCAATGGTCAGCCCCAGCTTCGAGCGGCGCCAGAGAATGTCGTCCGGGAAGCGGGCCCACTCCCTGGCCATGAGGTAGCGCACTTCTGCTTCCGTCAAATCCGGCCCGAAACTCAAGCCGAGGTCGGCCTTCTCCCTGGCCTCGCCCAGCACCTGCTGAAGCCGCGAGCCATAGGCCGAAACCAGACGCAGCGCCTGATCGGCGGTCAGGAATTTCCAGCGCTCGCACGCGTTTTCGACCTCCGTCTCGAACCGCTCTTTCGGAAAATCCCCGCCCGGCAAGGCTGCTTTGCCACTCCAGGCCCGCGACATCGGATAGAACGGCAGGAGACGGGAGACGGCCCGTTCGGCGCGCAGCCGCGCCATCGTCACGTCGCCGCCGAAGATGGTGAGCAAGGGCGCCTTGCGCCGGCGCGCGTCGAACACCACCGTTCCCTCGCGCGCAAATCGTTTGCCGGGGCGCCCCGTAACGAGATTGGCGCCGGCCACCGACCTGATCACGTCGGAGGTGCCAATCCGCTCGCGAAAATAGCGGTTGGCCACGTCGCAGAGATAGGCCACTTCACCGGCTGCCATCGCCACCGCTGCCGGGTCGCCCACAAAACTCCGGGCCACGGTGCCGATCATGGTGAAATCGCGTTGATAGGGGCTCGCAAAGACGAGCCTTCGATCGGAGTTCTGCAAAACGTAGACGTTGTCGGTGTCGAACAACCGCCTGACGATGATCTGACCCAGTTTGACCGCGGCCGCGCGCGGGGGTGGCATGCGCAGCACCGTCTCGGCGACGCTCGCCGTCCACGCGCCCGAGGCATTGACGAGCGATCTTGCCGTGATCACCTGACGATGGCCGCGGTTGATCACCACAAGCCGCCAGATATCGCTCCGATCGGCGCGCACGCAGCGCGCCCCGGTGCGGATGTCAGCGCCCCGCTCCGCGGCGTCAATGGCGGTCGTCACCACCAGCCGTGAATCGTCCACCAGGCAATCCGAATATCCGAACGCAGTGCCGAACGGCCGTTGCAACGCATCGCCGACCGGATGATGGGTGATATCGATCGTGGCCGAGTGGGGCAGGCTGCCGGGCGGAGCCAGGCGGTCGTAGAGGAACAACCCCAGGCGCAGCAACCATGGAGGACGCTCGTCGGAATGGGCGGGAATCACGAAATGCGCCGGACGCACCAGGTGCGGCGCAATCCGCATCCAGACGTCGCGCTCAGTCAGCGCCGTGCGCGTCCGCCGAAACGCCCTTCGTTCGAGTACCGAGAGATCGCCCTGAATCAACCGGCCGCCGGCCGCGGACGCTGCGCCGCCGAGATCCCCCTGTTCGATCAGAATGACCCTCAGGCCACGCCCAGCGGCATCCCGCGCCACGCTGACGCCATTCAATCCTCCGCCAATGATCGCAAGATCGTAATCCGCCATGCCAAAGCTATAGCGTCTTCATTTGTTCATCGCTTGACAGAAATGGCGCAAGAGTTAGCCGGTCTTGCGCGCCAGTGCGTCTGCATCGCCGGCGGCACGACCGATCAGTGCGTCGTATTGCTCGATCGGAAGCGGCTTGCCGATAAAGTAGCCCTGCACCGCGTCGCAGCCTTCTTCGGCGAGGAAACTGAGCTGTTCCAGGGTTTCCACGCCCTCGGCGACGATCGACATTTCGAGGCCATGCCCGAGGCCGATCACCGCGCGTACGATCGCCGCCGATTGCGGGTTGCGTCCCAAGTTCATGACAAAGGCACGGTCGATCTTGATCTTGTCGAACGGGAAGGCCTGCAAATAGCTCAACGAGGAGTACCCGCTGCCGAAATCGTCCATCGAGATTCGCACGCCCAATCCCTTGAGGCGCCGCAACAACGCAAGACCGCGATCGAAATCCTCGATCAGGACGCCCTCGGTGATTTCGAGCTCCAGCCGCCCCGGCGCAAGCCCGGTCTCAAGCAGGATCGAATGCACAAGGCTGACAACATCGCCGTGCATGAATTGAGCCGGCGACAGGTTGACGGCAATCTGCAGCGGCACCGGCCAGGAGGCTGCCTCGCGGCAGGCTTCGCGGAGAATCCACTGGCCCATCTCGAAAATCAGACCACTCTCCTCTGCGAGCGGAATGAAATCGGATGGCGGCACGAAACCGCGAACCGGATGACGCCAGCGCGCGAGCGCTTCAAAGCCGGTGATTTCGCCGCTGCCCGTCCCCTGACGCGATGAGGCCTGCGGCTGATAGTGGAGCGAGATTTCCCCGTTCTTGATCGCCGCCGAGAGGTCCTGATGCAGCACGCGCCGGTCACGGATCTGCTGATCCATTTCCGGCTCATAGATGCTGATCGTGCCGCGCGATTTCGCCTTGGCACGCGACAGCGCCGCGCCGGCATTGGCGAGGAGAGACGCGGCGTCCGCGCCATTATGCGGAAATATCGAGATGCCCGTCGTCACGCCGGTGCGAACCGATTTGCCGTCGATCATCATTTCCTTGGCCATCGTCTCGGCCAATTGCTCGGCCAGCAGCATGCCGGCGATCGGCTGCTTGCCGTCGATAATCAGTCCGAACTCGTCGCCGGAAACCCGCGCCACCACGCCGCCGCGCGCGGAAGCTTGCAGCCGTTGCGCCACTTCGATCAGAAGCTTGTCGCCGGTGGCGTGACCGAACACGTCGTTGACTTCCGTCAGACCGTCGAGGTCGATCGACAGGACGGCGAATTCCTCTCCTGCTTCGGTGCAGGCTTCGATCATCTGCGTAAGTGCCTGCAGGAAGGCGGCGCGATTCGGCAGATCGGTCAGGCCGTCGTGATAGGCCATATGGGCCATGCGCGATTCGGTCTGGCGACGGTCGGTAACGTCTTCGTGGGTCTTGATCAGATATTGCGGCTCGCCGGCCTCATTGAGCACAGTCACGCGCCGGGTCAGGAACAGGCGCAGGCCATCCTTGGTGCTGATCGGATGCTCTTCGGTGAGGGGGCGGCGCTTTTTGATCGCCGCCTGGTCTCGCGCGACAATAAGCTTGGCTTCGCGTTCATTGAAGATTTCGGCTGCCGTCAGCCCCGCCACTTCTTCGCGGCGGCGATTGAGAATGGTTTCAGCGCTGCGGTTGGCGAGCAGGTATCGCCCGTTACTGGGATTTTCGACCGTCAGCGAGACCGGAATGTTGTCGACCACGAGTTCGAGGAACTTCTTGGCGTCTTCCAGTTCATGGGAAAGCAGCCTGCGTTCGGTTACATCATCGAATAGCGCGATCAGGAATTCCGGCTCATTCTTGTCGTTGCGCGCGATCACCCGGTTGCTGGCAAGCACCCGCTTCCTGGAACCGCGCTCGACGACGAAGTCATTGCGGAACTGGCCTTCCGGCGAGTTGATGGCAGCGTGATCTGCCGCCACGATGCTGATCGCGGTGTCGGGCTGGAAAATCTCGTCGGCGCGTTTGCCGACGATAAAATCCCGCGAAAAACGCGAGAAGCGCTCGAATGCGCGATTGGCGAAGATGTAGCGGCCGTCCTCGATGCTCTTGGCGGCGACGCAGACCGGAATATTTTCCAGCACGGATTCAAGAAACTGCTTGGTGGATGCCAGCTGCCGCGACAATTCGCGCTGCTCGCTGCAATCTTCATGCGTCGCGACCGATCCGCCGTTCGGCAGCGAAAAATACTTGACGTGAATCGATTGCCCGCTCGGCAATTCGGTGATGACCCCCTCGGGCTTGCCGGCCTGCACATAGAATTCGTCGGCGCTGATGCCGAGCATGCCGCGCTGACGCTTCAGTTCGACGAGGTCCCTGCCGGTCATGTCCGGCGTGAGGTCCGAACGCGAAAGACCATAAATCTCGAGATAACGGTCGTTGAGGAAAACGATCCGTTTCCGCGCATTAGTGATGACGACGCCCTGTTTGAGATTGTTCAAGGCGGAACTGACGAAAGCATTCTTGCGAAGTTGCGATCGCTTGAACTGGCGCAGCGTCGACATGACCCACAACCCGAGTGCGACCAGAAAGGAACAGGCGACAAGGCCACCGAGCACAACGTCCGAGACGACCTCCGGATCGGCCGCGTTGAAATATCTGATAAGGCCGGATCCAACGCCAGACGCCGCGACGGCCCAGATGGACGCAATCAGGCACACCACGACCCCTGCCGGAATCATGATCCCGCCGCCCGCCTGCCAGTTCCTGTCGGCCATCGGTCACCCGCGCATTTCTGCGGCTGACTGTCTGGCTTCACGGGTTTGGATCAGGTAAACGCGTACCCTAACCGTTTTCATTTGCTGCAGAAATTGCGTCAATTGCCGGGACATGATTAATGAATCACTAACAATTCGGGCTGACCAAGTTCCGAAACAAATCCAAATGGTTGTACAACCAAGCAACGTACAACCAGGGCCATTGGGTGGGCACACCATGCGCTGCATGAGTTGTATCGGGCAGCACCCCGATTAGCCAAGCATATCCGGATCAGAATTTTCTATGGAAAAGGTCGAGTGCGTCGTCATCGGTGCGGGAGTGATCGGTCTTGCCGTAGCGCGAAGGCTGGCACAGAGCGGCCGTGAGGTGATCGTGCTGGAAGCGGCCGAGGGAATCGGCACCGTCACCTCATCGCGCAACAGCGAGGTGATCCACGCGGGCATCTATTACCGGTCGGGCAGCCTGATGGCGCGGATGTGCGTCAGCGGCAAACAGGCGCTCTATCGGTATTGCCGTGACCAGGGCATCCCACACGACAACTGCGGCAAGCTGATCGTGGCAACAACGCAAGCGGAAACCGAGAAGCTGCAATCGATCAGGGCGCATGCCGAGGCCAACGGCGTGGCTGATCTGCAAACCCTGACCGGCGAGGCGGCGCGAGCACTGGAGCCGGCGCTTCATTGCGAGGCGGCACTGCTGTCGCCCTCCACCGGTATCGTCGACAGCCACGCCTACATGCTGGCGCTGCGCGGCAACGCCGAAGACGCGGGCGCAGCCTTTGCGTTTCATACTCCGCTGCTCGGCGCACGCGCACGCGCTGGCCGCATCGAACTTGACGCCGGCGGCGCGGCACCGATGTCAGTGGAATGCCGGCTGCTGATCAACGCGGCGGGCCTGGGCGCAACCTCGGTGGCGCGCAGCATCGACGGCATGCCAGTCGAAAAGATTCCGCCGGCCTATCTTGCGAAGGGCAACTATTTCAGTTGCTCCGCCCGCGCACCGTTTTCGCATCTGATCTATCCGGTGCCCGAGCCCGGCGGCCTCGGCGTGCATCTCACGCTGGATATGGCGGGGCAAGCGCGGTTCGGTCCCGATGTGGAATGGGTCGACAGCATCGACTATGCGGTCGATCCGGTGCGTGCGGAACGGTTTTATCCGGCGATCCGCCGCTACTGGCCGGCGCTGCCGGACGGCGCGCTGATGCCGAGTTATTCGGGCATGCGGCCGAAGATCGTGCCGCCGGCAGTCGCGGTGCAGGATTTCATGATCCAAGGACCGAAGGACCACGGCATTGACGGGCTAATCAACCTGTTCGGAATTGAATCGCCGGGCCTGACGTCGTCGTTGGCCATCGCCGACTATGTCGGCGAGCTGGCGGATGCGTGAGGACTACTAGCTCAAGCGCGCAGACAACTTCCGCACTCCCATCAAAGCGCGGCGATCGTGTCCTGCGATCAATACACATTGAGTGGCCGATCGCGCAGGTCAGCGTCGATCAGCCAGGCTATCTCGGCGAGTTGTCGGATATTTGCTGTTTACTTACTAATGCAGCGTGGCGCCGGTGGAATGCTTCAAGCGTTCGATTTCGTCCTTGACCATCAACTTCCGGCGCTTGAGTTCGACAATTTGCAGATCGTCCGTTGAAAGGTGTACCAGAGCTTCGTGCAATTCGTTTTCCAGGCTTCGGTGTTTGCGTTCCAGTTCAACGAGATGCGCCTGAATTGCCATTCGAAACCTCCTCGGTTGGGTTAAGACCTCAGATTCGATCCGGATCAACAACTGTACACCACGGCGTTAATCTGTCGATGGGTCTGGAAAACGTCATCCTCATATTTCACCGGCATCTGTAACGAATCGTGAGCTGACGCTACGATTGTTAACCTTCCGTCTTGGCCGGTTCCGGCTTCCGCGCCGGAAAGCGCGGCAAAACAAAAGATTAGCATGAAACGCCTCCGGCCCCAGCCCAAGCAGCCCATCCTGCCGGGCCACCGGGTTTCGCGCGCTTTTACTCTCGTGGACCGCTTTTCGAACGAGCTTGCGGAGCGGGCTGCCAGGGAGGATATTCCTGATTGCCGGAACTTTTCGCAAACCTCATCCGCGTTTTCGATTAAGTAGACCATGACCGACGAAGATGAGCGCGAACTCCAGTCCGAGCTCGCAAGGTTGCACCAGGAACACCGCGATCTCGACGCGGCGATTGATGCGCTGCATCAGTCGCCAGCGCCTGATTTGTTACGGCTGCAACGGCTGAAGAAACGCAAGCTGCAGTTGCGCGATCGTATCGCCTTCATCGAAGACCAGATCACGCCCGACATTATCGCCTGAAGACACGGGCCTGGAACATACAAGGTTCCAAGACAGCGCTTGACTCGATGAGAACAAAATAGGAACATTGCGGCCTAACCTATATCGATTTTTGGCGGGGGTTTTTCGCATGTCGGGATTGGCCAAGGCCGTAGAGAACGACCGTTACGAGCAGGCCTGCGATCAGACGATCGCCATGTGCGACGGCAACCTGCGTAGCGCGATCAAGGCACTGATCATGGTGAACGAATATCTGGAAATCGAGCTGAACGAATTGCGGGCGTCGCCTGCGAACCGGCGTGCTCCGGCGCAGGGGCCGCGATCGAGACGCCGCACGATCTGACCAATCCGGATGGAGATGAAGCAAATGGCCAACGTCACTTATTACGTCGCCATGCCCTTTTTACAGGATGAAACCGGCATGCCGGTCGCAGGCGCCGCCGAAGAATGTCAGCACTCCACCGGCGCATTGCGGCGTGCGGAAGCAATGTCGCGCGCGACGGGGAGCATCGGCGCGGTAGCTTTCTGCCGCAGCGGAGATCCGATGGCCGGAGAGTTCAGCGATGCGCGCGTGCTCAAGACGTTCGGACAGGTACCGGACGATCTGGCCGGGCTATAGAAGTTTCAGCGCAATTCGCGAAAGAAGGCACGCACCTCGCGCGCGAGCAGGTCGGGTTGTTCGAGGGCAGCAAAATGCCCGCCCTTTTCCATGACGCTCCAGCGGCGGATGTTCTTGAACACCTGCTCCGCAGCACCGCGCGGAGGTTTGAGGATTTCGCGCGGGAATTGAGCGTAACCGGTCGGAACGGTAATGACCTCGCCGGGCGGCAAAATGACGGAGCCATGAAGCCGCGCGTAGTACGGCCAGAATGAAGACCCGATCGCGCCGGTGAACCAGTAGAGCGAGATGTCGGCGAGCATGCGATCGCGGCTGATCGCGCTCTCGACATCGCCGCCGCAATCGGACCAGGCGCGGAACTTCTCAACGATCCAGGCTGCCAGGCCAGCCGGAGAATCCGTCAACGCAAAGGAAAGCGTCTGCGGGCGTGTCCCCTGGATCCACTGATAGCCGGCTTCCTCGCGCGTCCAATGCGCGAGTTCGCCGAGGTAGCGCTTTTCTTCCTCGGTCGGGTTTTGAAAAGCCTTGGGATCGCGGCCCGCGGCCATCATCAGGTTGATGTGGATGCCGATCATTTTTTCCGCATGGGCGTAAGCCAGCCGGGTGGTGACGGCCGCGCCCCAATCGCCGCCCTGCGCGGCAAAACGCGAAAAGCCGAGCACGTCGTGCATCAGGGCTGCGACACAATCAGCCATTTCGGGAACGCCATATCTTTTTTGGCCGGGCTTGAACGAAAGCCCGTAGCCCGGCAGTGACGGCGCTATCACCGTGAAGGCGTCACGCGAATCGCCGCCGAACTGCGCGGGGTCCGTGAGGCGGGGAATGATGTCGAGAAATTCGAATACCGAGCCCGGCCAGCCATGCAACAGAAGCAGCGGCATCGGGTTTTCGCCGACACCGGGAACATGCAGGTAGTGCAGGTCGATGCCGTCGAGCGGCACACGAAATTGCGGAAAGGCATTCAACGCCACTTCTTCCGCCCGCCAGTCGAAGCGACCGTGCCAGTAGTCCACGAGGCCGCACAAGTAGGCGACATCGGTGCCGTAAGCCCAGGCCTCGCCGGGCGCGGAATCCGGAAAGCGCGAGCGGGCCAAACGATCGCGCAGATCTGCGATGTCGGCATCGGCCACATGAAGTTTAAACGGCTCTGGTTTCGTCATGGTGCTGCCCCACGGCATGAGGGAACCAAAGCTTATCCCAACTCTGCAAGAGATTGAGTGTCAGATTTCGCGGCGGCGCTGCGCCTTGCGCACATACATCGCGCAATCGGCATCCGCCAGCGCCCGAGCGGCTTCCGAATGCGGCCCGAGAATGGCGACACCGGCGGAAACGCCGGTCGCAACGGTAGAGCCGGCGAAGGCAAAACTGAGACGGTCGATATCGGCCTCCAGCGCTGCCGCTTTGGCATGCGCATCGGTTTCGCTGAGATTCCACAACAACAGCGCAAACTCGTCGCCCCCGAGCCGCCCGATCACGTCGGAGGAACGGATTTGGCGCGACAGCATGGCAACGATCGTCTTCAGCACCTCGTCTCCCGCCGCGTGGCCGAAATTGTCGTTGATCGGCTTGAGCCGGTCGACGTCAAGTACGATCAGTGCGCCTCCGGCATGATAGCGCTGGATATAGGAGATGGCGCGGCCGAGTTCGCGCTCGAAACCGCGCCGGTTGGGAATCCCCAGCAGGAAATCCGTATCGGCTGCAGCCTGCAACGCCTCGATGCGCGCGTTTGCCTTGGTAAGCTGCATTTTGAGCCGGCGGATTTCGGCCTTCGCATCCCTGCTTGCCGGACGCCGCGTGACCGGCGCGGCTTGGCGCGGGAGAGCCTTTCCTTTGGCCGAAGCCGGTTTGCGGCGTTTTGCAGCCTGCGACACCGGCACTCTCGTTTTCTTCTTCATCGGCCTTCCCCGAGGCGCGAAACCAGCTTCGAATCCGCATCTGAACCGCCGCCCTGTTTTAACGCCAGTCGTCGGTCCCGTGCCAAGAACGCTTGCCTGTTCGCACCAAGACAGGATAGTCCATTGTCGCTCCCTTGCTAACCTTGCCGAACAGAGGGCCGGTCCTATAATCCCGCCCGAGTTCTTGGATTCCATTAGAAGAATTAACGATATGCCTGCGCCGATCGCCATCATCATGGGAAGCCAGTCGGACTGGGAGACCATGTCCCACGCCGCTGAAACGCTCGGCGCGCTGGGCGTTGCCTGCGAGAAATTCATCGTCTCCGCCCATCGCACGCCGGAGCGGCTTTATGCGTTCGCCAAGGGTGCGAAGGCGGCCGGCTTCAAGATCATCATTGCGGGTGCGGGCGGCGCCGCACATCTGCCGGGCATGACGGCATCGCTGACGGAACTTCCGGTGCTCGGCGTGCCGATCGAATCGAAGGCGCTGTCGGGAATGGATTCGCTCTATTCCATCGTCCAGATGCCCGCCGGCGTTCCCGTTGGCACGCTGGCGATCGGCAAGGCCGGCGCGATCAATGCGGCGCTGTTGGCGGCAAGCATGCTGGCGCTGAACGACAAGGCGCTATCGGAACGGCTCTCCGCCTGGCGCAAGCAGCAGACGGACGCGGTCGCGGAGCGCCCGGAGAAATCCGCGTGACTGTTCCATCGCGGGTGACGCTGAAGCCGGGCGATACCATCGGAATTGTCGGCGGCGGACAGCTCGGCCGGATGCTGGCAATGGCGGCGGCGCGGCTCGGCTTGCGCTGCCGGGTGTTTTCACCGGATCCGGATTCCCCGGCCTTTGATGTGGTGGCCAACGCCACCTGCGCCGAATATGCCGATGTCGAGGCGCTCGAACTCTTCGCAGGCGATGTCGACGTCATCACTTATGAATTCGAGAACGTGCCCGCGGCGTCCGCGATGATTCTGGCGGCGCGGCGGCCGGTATTGCCCGACCGCAGGATTCTCGAAACGACGCAGGATCGCCTGATCGAAAAAGATTTCGTCAATGGGCTGGGCATCCGGACCGCCGACTATGCCGACGTATCATCGCCGCAGACGTTGCACGCCGCGATCGCCAAAATCGGCCTGCCCGCCGTGCTCAAGACCCGCCGCTTTGGCTACGACGGCAAGGGCCAGATGATCATCCGCGCCGGCGACGATCCAGATCGCGCATGGGCCGACCTCGGCACCAGATCGGCGATCCTCGAAGCTTTTGTTCCGTTCGAGCGCGAGATTTCGGTGATTGCCGCCCGCTCGGCCGACGGTGACGTGGAATGCTTTGACGTCACCGAAAACGAGCACCGGGATCATATCCTCAAGGTTTCACGTGTGCCGGCGGCCTTGTCGGATGCGCCGGCCGCGCAGGCGCGCGACATCGCCCAACGCATCGCGGCGGCGCTCGATTATGTCGGCGTGCTGGCGGTCGAGATGTTCGTGGTCAACCGCGACGGCAAACCGGACGTGCTCGTCAACGAGATTGCGCCGCGCGTGCACAATTCCGGTCATTGGACGCTGGATGGCGCGTCGATCTCGCAATTCGAGCAGCACATCCGCGCGATCGCCGGATGGCCGCTTGGCAAGCCGCTGCGCCACGGCGAGGTCACCATGACCAACCTGATCGGAGACGAAATCAACAACTATGGGGACTGGTTGGCCGTGCCCGGCGCAACCGTCCACCTCTACGGCAAGGGCGCGCCGCGGCCGGGCCGCAAGATGGGTCATGTCACCCAAGTCGTGCCGTCAGCCAGAAAATAGCCGGCGAGTGGATTCGCTTGTGGCCGGTTACGCCGGCCTTCCTTCCACGACGCCGGTCGGCTCCTTGCTCAGCCAGCGGTAGAGAACTCCTCCCAGCATGCCGCCGATGAGCGGCGCCACCCAGAACAGCCAGAGCTGGGTGAGAGCCCATCCGCCAACGAACAAAGCAGGGCCGGTACTGCGCGCCGGATTCACGGAGGTGTTGGTCACGGGAATGCTGACGAGGTGGATCATCGTCAGGGTCAATCCGATCGCGAGCGGCGCGAAACCCGCAGGCGCCTTGCCGTGGGTAGCACCCATGATAATGAACAGGAACATCGCCGTCATGACCACCTCGGTGATGAAGCAGACCGCCATGTCGTACTGGCCCGGCGAATGCGCCCCGTAGCCATTTGACGCAAAGCCCTTGCCGACGTCGAACCCCGGAGCGCCGCTCGCGATCACATCAAGTAGCGCGGCGGCAGCGATGGCGCCGGCGACCTGCGCGATCACGTAGGGCAGGATCTGGCCGGCCGGAAAGCGTCCGCCCGCGGAAAGGCCAACGGTGACGGCCGGGTTAAGGTGGCATCCGGATATATGGCCGATCGCATAGGCCATGGTTACGACGCTCAACCCGAATGTCAGTGATACGCCCAGCAGGCCGATCCCAACCTGCGGAAAAGCGGCGGCAATGACGGCGCTGCCGCATCCGGCAAATGTGAGCCAAAACGTACCGATCAGTTCAGCGGCATATTTCTTCGCTTCCATTGGAGCCTCCCGAGTTTGCTCTCCCAGCCCCTGCCTGCGAAACTTACCCAAAAAGCTGCATATTCCCTAAACTAGTGTCCCGATTCCGAAGTTCGTATCCTTTGCGGTACCCACGTTTACGAACTTCGGAATCGAAGGGACACTAGCGAACCTATTGATCTGGTGTGGCTTTGGTTCAGAAAGTCCGCGTGACGAACTCTCGGGCAGCCATGATGCGGACTTCTGGACCACCACACCGGGGCTGTTGGCGAGCGGATTTGGCCAGGCTTGTGTGACCTTGATGGGGCCGAAATCCCTGGTTCCCGGGTGGACATCCGCACCTTTGTCTGATACATCCGCGCGCTCAAAGGTGAGGAGCTTGGCTTTTTTGCCGACCCTTCGACCTTAAACAGAATCCAATCCGATTAATGAAAGAGGATGCCGCGTGCAGGTTCTCGTTCGCGATAACAACGTCGATCAAGCCCTCAAGGCGCTGAAAAAGAAGATGCAGCGCGAGGGCATTTTCCGCGAGATGAAGCTCCGCGGTCACTACGAAAAGCCCTCCGAGAAAAAGGCCCGCGAAAAGGCCGAAGCGGTGCGCCGCGCGCGCAAGCTCGCCCGCAAGAAGTTGCAGCGCGAAGGCCTGCTGCCGATGAAGCCGAAGCCGGTGTTCGGCGCCGGTCCGGGCGCGGAGCGCAGCGGTCCGGGCGGCGGCGGTCGCAGTGGTCCGGGCGGTCCTCGCGGACCGCGCTAATCGACCTGATCTCAAGCATGGATTAATCGACGCGGGCCGTTTGGCCCGCGTTGTTGTTTATGCACCGTGTTTGTATGCCACGGGCTTTTACCTTGACCACGATTTGGCCGATGCATTTCGTGGCGGGTCAGGTTACCACTAGGCGGATAAGCGCATGAGTATCCCGCTAGATGATCGTTCCGACTGCTGGAGTCCCGTCCGGAAATTTGCGCCACGGCCTGCGCGTATCGGTGGCGATCGCGTTGGCTGCGATCGCACTTGGCGGCTGCTCGATGACGCTGGGGTCGCTGACAAACTCCCCTGAACCCAAGGAAGAGCCCGCGCAAATCGCCGCCTCGGCCAACATCGCTTCGCTCTCCGAAACGATCAAGAACAACCCCGACAATCCGCAAGCCTATAACATGCGGGGATCCGTGTTGGCACAGGCCGGCAAGACCGAGGAAGCGCTGACTGATTTCAACAAGGCGATCAGCCTCGATCCCAATTACGGACAGGCCTTCGCCAACCGCGGCCAGATCTACCGCAAGACCAAACGGCTCGATCAGGCGATGTCCGATTATGAGCGGGCGCTCGCGCTCGATGCGAACTACGCCCCGGCCTGGCTCGGCCGCGGCATGGTCCACAAAGCGCGGGGCGAAGCGACCCAGGCGCTGGAGGACTTCAACAAGGCGATCGCCCTTCGTCCCGACGACGCCGAGGCTTATTACAACCGCGGGCTGCTCTATCAGAGCGAGAAGCAACACCAATTCGCGATCGAGGACTTCACCGCGGCCAACGGCCTGATCCCGCAGCAGGCCGAGCCCCTGCTCGGCCGCGCGCTGAGCAACCTGGCGCTCGGCAAGGCCAAGGAGGCGGCCACCGATCTCGACGAAGCGGTGCAGGACGATCCGCAAAACGCCCAAACCTGGATGACCCGAGGGTTGGCCTATGAGCGGCTTGGCGACAAGATCAAGGCCGCCGGCTCCTACGGTCGCGCCATCAACCTGCGTCCGAAAGACGAGGCTGCCCGATCCGCCTTTGCGCGCGTCGGGGGCAAGCCGGGCCAGAGCTACGAAACATTCTGAAATGATTTGTTAGGCCGCCAAGGCAATTCAGGCGGTGCGAGCCCGATTGGCGGCGAATCACTGTTCCTGCGGCTTCGGCAACACCGAGTTGAACAACTTCTTGGTCGCCTGGAGCACGTCGTCGGCAACGGAGGGCCGCTTTGCTGGCTGATTAACGCTGGCATCGGCGCGCAGATCCAGCGGGGCATGCGGGTCGGGGATATCCGCCGGCGGTGTCGGACGGAGCGAATCGTCGGCTCGCGCGACCGGCTTGCTATCGACCGGCGGGTTCGAAACCAGGATCGGCGGCGGCAGCGGCTGAAGCGAGGGAGCGGGCACAACCGGCACGGCGACGGGTGACGGCGCGGTTGGCGCTGCGGCAACGTGAGGCGGTTCGACCACTTTGGGCGGCTCTGGGGCTCGGGCGCTGTCCTGCGTGTGGGGGGCCGGATCGGCCCCGCGCAGGCGCTCGATCGCCGCACGGGCCAGATCATTGGCGTCCGGCACAGCAGCAGCCTCAGCCGGCGGAGCGGTAACGGGAGCAGCAACCGCAGGCTCGGCGGCCGGGGCGGGAGCCGGCGCCTTGGAAGCGGACTTGTCGCGCTGCGTCGGCTGATGGCGACGCGTATCGGCCGGCGCAACCGGAGGAATACTCGCGGTTTCGGCAGGGCGATCAGCCTTTTCGGCGGGGGTAACGACCGCCTTATCGGCCGCCGATTTGTCGGTGACGGACTTCTCGGAAATGCCCCTCGCCCGGACACCCGGTTCAGGGGTATTGCCGAGGTCGGCCGATTTCTCGGCGGGCTTCGAATCGGCCTTGGAGGCGGCTTTTTTCGGGTCGGCCGCCGATGCGGCCGCGGGGAGCTCGGCTGCCGGCGGCCTGATGTTAATGTAATGATTGACGATGTAGGCGCCGAGAATGGTCGCAATCACCGATGGAAAAATATCCATCGCAAATTTTGAAGCCAATTTCAGCATGCCAGCCACTCCCGCACGGGCCCAAATGCCCGAGCTTTGAGGCAGATCGGTGGCAATTCGGTAAACAGCGGGGTTATGGTTTCAGCTCCACTTCCAGAAATACGATCTCGGATGCACTCTCATTGAGCACATCATGTTCAACACCAGCTTTACGGAAGTATGACTGGCCGACGCCGAGCTGGGCTTTCGAGCGCTCGCCGTTGGGCGCCACAATCGTCATCTCCCCCGCGGTCACGGGAACGATAACATAATCCATCTCGTGAATATGGTGCCCCGTCGCCGTTCCCGGAGCGAGCCGCCATCGGGTTATGCGCACCTCCGGGGTATCGACCTGGACATCGGACGCGGCGCTTAGCATTTCGGCCTTTCTCCTGCTCAGGGAACAAACACCAGGAACATAAATACCGCAAATACCACAAGGTGGACCAGCCCGAAAAGGATGTTGGTGCGGCCGCTGCCGAGCGTCAGCAAGCTGAGGAGCAGCGTCAGCGCCAGCAACACCATGTCCTGGGCGGAAAGTCCAAGCACGAGCTGTTTGTCGAGCTCATAGGCGGCGACCGCTACCGCCGGAATCGTCAACCCGATGGTGGCGAGCGACGAGCCGAGTGCGAGATTAATGCTCTTTTGCAGGTCGTTCCGGCGTGCCGCGGCGATCGCAGCCACGCCTTCCGGCATCAGGATCAACAGCGCCACCAGAATGCCGGCGAAGGCCGGCGGCGCGCCGATCAGGGCGGCGCCGGCATCAACGACTTGCGAGAACTTCTTCGCCAGCAATACCACGGCCAGCAGAGATACCAGCAACAGGACGGCACTGAGCACGATCGTCCGATTCGAGGCCTGCGGACCTTCATGCGCGGCGCTGCCTGATTGCGCCACGAAGTAGTCGCGGTGCCGCACGGTCTGCGTATAGAGAAACACGCCATAGAGCAGGATGGTGACGACGCTGACGAAGCCAAGTTGGGCTGTCGAATAAACCGGGCCGGGCGTGGTCAGCGTGTAATTGGGCATGATTAGCGTGATGGTGGCGAGCACCGCGAGAACGCTGAGATAGAGGCTCGATCCACTCACCTGGATATCCTGCTCCCGGTAGCGCAATCCCCCGGCCAGAATGCAGAGGCCGACCAGCCCGTTGCAGACGATCATGACCACGGCAAATACCGTATCGCGCGCCAGCGTGGTCACGCTTCCCTCGCCCAGCATAATGGTTGCGATCAGCGCGACCTCGATGACGGTGACGGAGAGCGTGAGCAGCAGCGTACCGAAGGGCTCGCCGATCCGCTCCGCGACGACCTCGGCGTGATGCACGGCCGCAAAGACCGTACCGAACAGGATCAGGAGAAGCACACCGGCGAACGCAAGTCCGGCCGGCGATGGCGTAAAACTGTAGCCGGCCGCGGTCACGGCTGCGAACAGCAGCACGGCCAGGGCTGGAAATATCCATGCCGATTTCGGCATCGATCCGTGCAAGCTCACTTGACTATCCCCTTATACCGTAACGGATCGACAACCGGCGAAAGCCGTCAGCCATGCGAGGCTCCTATAAAACGTCGCACGGTATCGATAGCACCGAATTCATCCAGATTTTCGTGACCGCCGCCTGGAAAATGGACGAATTGTTTGGGCTCATGGGCCGTCGCAAACAAACGTTCGCCAAACCTGATGCTAATAGCGGGATCGGCGTCACCATGCATAATGAGAAGCGGCGCAGTCACGCGGCCGATGAGCCGGTCGGAATGAAACTGATCGCGCATCAATAGGCGGACAGGAACGATGGGCAACAAAGAAGCTGCAACGTCGACCGTCGACGTATAGGGCGCCTCCAGGATCAGTTTCGCGACCGGATGTTCGGACGCGATCGCCACGGCAACACCGGTGCCGAGCGAAAAACCCCAAACTACGATCCGGTTGGTTTCATAGCGCGCGGCCGTAAAGGCGTAAGCCGCCGCCGCATCCTTCAGAAGCCCCTCCTCGCTCGGCGATCCCGTCGATCCGGCATAGCCGCGGAAGGAGAGCGCGACGAGCCCGGTCCCATCCGAAATCACGTTGCGAAAGCGGCTGACACGGCCCGCCAGGAAATCGCCATTGCCATGGAAGAACAGGATGACGGGCCGGCCCGGTTTTGTCGGCACATGCCAGACGATGACTTTCTCGCCATCGTCGGTCGTCAGCACCTGTTCTTCGGCTTCGGGAAGGCCGGCCGCGGCAGGAGCCGTGCGCCCAACCGGCGGAATCGGAAACAGCATCTTGCGCTGCGCCAGATACATCGCGGCAACGCCGCCGACGTAGAGAACCACGACGAGAACGAGGAGCCATTTCAGGATGGTCATAGGTTCTCGTCGAGCGCCTCACATCGCCTTGACGATGTTCTCGGTGACCTTCTTGGCGTCGCCGAGCAGCATCAAGGTGTTGTCGCGATAAAACAAAGGATTGTCGATGCCGGCATAACCGGACGCCAGCGAGCGCTTGATGAACATCACGGTGCCGGCTTTCCACACCTGCAATACCGGCATGCCATAGATCGGCGATGTCTTGTCGTCTTCGGCGGCCGGATTGGTGACGTCGTTGGCGCCGATCACAAAGGCGATGTCGGCCTGCGCGAATTCGGAGTTGATGTCCTCGAGCTCGAACACCTCGTCATAGGGAACGTTCGCCTCGGCGAGCAAGACGTTCATGTGCCCGGGCATGCGGCCCGCGACGGGGTGGATAGCGTATTTCACCTCGACGCCTTCCTTTTTGAGGATATCGGCCATCTCGCGCAAGGCGTGCTGCGCCTGCGCCACCGCCATGCCATAGCCCGGCACGATAATGACCTTGGAGGCGTTCTTCATGATGAAGGCAGCATCGTCCGCCGAGCCGAGCTTGGCCGGTTTCTGCTCGCCGCTTCCGCCGGCCGCCGCCGCGGTCTCGCCGCCGAATCCGCCGAGGATCACCGAGATGAACGAGCGGTTCATGGCGTGGCACATGATATAGGACAGGATCGCGCCGCTTGATCCGACCAGCGCGCCGGTGATGATCAGCGCCGAATTGCCGAGCGTGAAGCCGATACCGGCCGCCGCCCAACCGGAATAGGAGTTCAGCATCGAGATCACGACCGGCATATCGGCACCGCCGATCGGGATAATCATGAGCACGCCAAGCGCAAGCGCGAGGATGGTGATCAGCCAGAAATCGAGCGCGCTGCCACTCATCACGAGGCCGACAATGAAGAACACCAGCGCCAGAGCCAACACGATGTTGATGATGTGACGGAACGGCAGGATGATCGGCGCGCCGCTCATCCGCGCCGACAGTTTCAGGAACGCAATCACCGAGCCGGTGAAGGTCAAGGCGCCGATGGCGACGCCGAGCGACATCTCGACCAGGCTTTGCGCATGGATCTGACCGGGCGTGCCGATGTCAAAGGCCTCCGGCGCATAGAATGCACCGGCTGCGACCAGCACCGCGGCCATGCCGACCAGCGAGTGAAATGCCGCGACCAACTCCGGCATCGAGGTCATCGGTACGCGCCGCGCGGTCACCGCGCCGATGCCGCCGCCGATCGCAACGCCGAGGATCACCAGAAGCCAGGCAAGGCCATCCGCCGGCGGATGGGCGGCGAGCGTGGTCGCCACCGCGATCGCCATGCCGATCATGCCGAAGAAATTGCCCTGGCGCGAACTTGCAGGGCTCGACAGCCCCCGCAGCGACAGGATGAACAGCACGCCTGCCACGAGATACAAAACTGCGGAAAGATTGGCGCTCATCTCAGGTCCCCCGTTTGCCTATTCAGCCCGAGTTGATTGCCGCTCATTTCGATTTCTTCTTGTACATCGCGAGCATGCGCTGGGTGACCAGGAAGCCGCCGAAGATGTTCACGCTGGCGAATATCAGCGCGACGAAGCCGAAGCCGCGCGCCCAGCCCGAGCCGGACGAAATCATGCCGACGCCGACAGCCAGCAGCGCACCCACCACGATCACCGAGGAGATCGCGTTGGTCACCGACATCAGCGGCGTATGCAGCGCGGGTGTCACCGACCACACCACGAAATAGCCGACGAACACGGCAAGCACGAAAATCGACAGCCGGAACACGAAGGGATCGACGGCCTGCGCGAGATGCTCCATGGCTTCTCCTCCTATTTCGGCTGGAAGTTCGGGTGGATGACGGCACCATCTTTGGTCAGCGCGGTCGCCTTCACCAGTTCATCGTCCCAGTTCACGGCCAGCGCCTTATTGGCCTTGTCGACCATGGTCTCGATGAAGTTGAACAGGTTGCGCGCGTAAAGGCTCGAGGCCGAGGCCGCAACGCGGCCGGCAACATTGGTGTAGCCGACGATCTTGATGCCATCGACGTCGGCGACTTCGCCGGCCTTCGCGCCCTCGACATTGCCGCCGCGCTCGACCGCGAGGTCGACCAGCACGGAGCCTGGCTTCATCGATTTGACCATGTCGGCCGAGACGAGCTTTGGCGCCGGGCGGCCCGGGATCAGCGCGGTCGTGATCACGATGTCCTGCTTCTTGATGTGCTCGGCGGTGAGCGCGGCCTGCTTGGCCTGATACTCCTTCGACATTTCCTTGGCGTAGCCGCCGGCTGTCTGCGCGTTCTTGAATTCATCGTCTTCGACGGCGAGGAATTTGGCGCCGAGCGATTCCACCTGTTCCTTGGTGGCCGGACGCACGTCGGTCGCGGTAACGACGGCGCCAAGACGTCGCGCGGTCGCGATCGCCTGCAAGCCGGCAACGCCGACACCCATCACGAATACTTTTGCCGCCGGAATGGTGCCGGCCGCCGTCATCATCATCGGGAAGGCGCGGCCAAAGGCTTCCGCCCCTTCGATCACCGCGCGGTAACCGGCAAGGTTGGCCTGTGAGGACAATACGTCCATCACCTGCGCGCGGGTGATGCGCGGCATCAATTCCATTGCAAAGGCCGAGACGCCCGCGTCGGCCATTGCCTTCAGCGCGGCATCATTGCCGTAGGGATCCATGATCGCGATGACGAGTGCGCCGCGTTTGTAGCTGGCAAGTTCGGAAGCTTCAGGCCGTTTCACCTTGATGACGATATCGGCATCCCTAAGCGCGTCCGCACTCACGGTGGCGCCCGCGGCGGTGAATTCCGAATCCGGCAGACCAGACTTGATCCCGGCGCCCGGCTCGACCGAAACCTCGGCGCCCAGCGCCTTGAATTTTTTTACGGTGTCGGGCGAAGCGGCGACCCGTGGCTCCGAGGGATCAATTTCCTTGGCGACGGCAATTTTCATGGGGCCTCCGGCGGCGCGGAAAACGCGCAGGCGTCATCTGCGGCGCTAGCTTTGCAAATCCGACACCGGCATTGCAAGCGCCCAGCACCGAAACACGGCGAGCTTTGTCTAAAAATCGCCCCGCCGTTCGGCGGCGCGAGCGTCTGCGTCAGGTCAGGAAAATCGCCATCATGGCGACGATGAAGATGACGACGGCCGAGCCATACTTCACCAGCTTGATGAAGCCCTCATAGGTCTGCTCATGGGCCACGTAATCGTTGCCGTCAGCGGTCGTGTAGGCCACTTCGCTATGGTCTGCCATCTCTATCCCCAGTGAATCTCGGCGCCAGTCAACTAGCCGTCGAATTACCGCAAACCGCAAGGCAGGGCAACGCCGCATGGACAGCTTTTGCCCGGCTGAACGGCTTATTCAGCTGGCCAATTGTCCCTGATCCAGCGGGCAAGGCTTTCCTCGCTGACCTCGCCGGCGGCCAGTGCCAAGATAATCGACGCCGCATCGGCCTCGGCCACGACAAAATCGATGCCGTTCACACCCAGGAACGTGTAGAGGGCCAACAGCGAGGTACGTTTGTTACCGTCAACGAACGGATGGTTTCGCGCGATGCCAAACGCGTAAGCGGCGGCAAGCTCTGCGAGTGCCGCCTGTTCGTAGGCCCACTTGTTCCTCGGCCGGTCGAGCGCGGACTCAAGCATACCCTCATCGCGCAACCCGCTTGCACCGCCGTGGATCGCAAGCTGCTCGTCGTGGATGGCAATAATGATCTGCCGTGTGAGCCAAAACGGCTCACTCATTTGGCAAGCTCTGCCAAAGCGTTGTGGTAGCGCTTCATTCCGCGCCGGGCGACTTCCATCGCCTTCTCAAAGTCCGGATCATGCGGGGTCAGGACGAAGCCACCGCCGGGCTGTTCGACCACAAACAGCCGGTCGCCCTCCTTCAAATCGAGCCGGGCCGCCGTGTCCTTTGGCAGGATGAAGCCGATGGAATTGCCGATCTTCCGAACCTGGAGGGTGCCTGCGCCGGATTGAAATTCCTTCTGATTTTCGCTCATGGGTTTGCTCCGTTATACAGATGTATAACACGCTTAAAAGCTATGTTCAACAAATGTTTTACGGAAGCCCCGTCAGCCCATCGCCTCCAGCTCATCGATCATGCCCGAGATGACCGACAACCCGCCGTTCCAGAATTGGGGGTCCCTGGCGTCCAGTCCGAACGGTTTCAGGAGTTCGGAATAGTGCTTGGTGCCACCGGCCGACAGCATTGCAAGATAACGCTCGGCAAACCCGCTTTGCGCCTTTTCGTAAGCCCCGTAGAGCGAGTTCACGAGACAATCGCCGAAGGCATAGGCGTAGACATAGAACGGCGAATGGATGAAGTGCGGGATGTACATCCAGAAGTTCTCGTAACCGGCGCGGATCTCGATCGCGGGCCCCAGGCTCTCGCCCTGGACGCTGAGCCAGAGTTCGCCGATGCGTTGGGCGGTCAGCTCACCATTTTTGCGCTCGGTGTGGACGGCGCGCTCGAAGGTATAGAACGCGATCTGCCGCACCACCGTGTTGATCATGTCCTCGACCTTGCCGGCGAGCAGCGCCTGGCGCTGTTTGGCGCTCTTGGTCTCGCTGAGGAGCCGGCGGAAGGTCAGCATTTCACCGAACACGCTTGCGGTCTCCGCGAGCGTCAAAGGCGTCGGCGCCATCAGCGCCCCGTTTCTGGCCGCGAGCACTTGATGCACGCCATGGCCGAGCTCGTGGGCGAGCGTCATGACGTCGCGCGGCTTGCCCTGATAGTTCATCAGCACGTAGGGATGTGCCGACGGCGTTGTCGGATGCGAGAAGGCGCCCGGCGCCTTGCCCGGCCGCACCGGCGCGTCGATCCAACGGTCGGTGAAAAAGCGTTCGGCGATCCCGGCCATCTCCGGTGAGAAGCCGCGATAGGCCGACAGCACCATGTTCTTGGCCTCGAGCCAGGCGATCGCGCCAGTCGCGGCAAAGGGCAGCGGCGCATTGCGGTCCCAATGCGGCAGCTTCTTCTTTCCAAACCAGCCGGCCTTGAGGTGGTAGTAGCGGTGGGAGAGTTTCGGATAGGCCGCGCGCACCGCTCCGACCAACGCATCGACGACCTCAGGTTCAACGCGGTTGTTCAGATGGCGCGAATCCGCGACATCCTTGAAGCCGCGCCAGCGGTCGGAAATTTCCTTGTCCTTGGCCAAGGTGTTGGTGATCAGCGCAAACGTCCTCTCATTGGCCTTGAAGGTCTTGGCCAGCGCTTCCGCCGCCGCCTTGCGTTGCTTGCCGTCACGGTCCTGCAACAGATTGAGCACCGGCTCGATCGCAAGCTCCTTGGCCGAAACCTTGAAGCGTAACGAGGAGATGGTCTGGTCGAACAGCCGATTCCAGGCGGCGTACCCGCTCTGGGATTTCTCGTGAAACAGCTGCTCGACCCGGTCCTCCAGCTGATACGGCCTGTCCTTGCGCAGATCCTCGATCCAGGGCCGGTAATGCGCCAGCTCCGCCGCGCCCATCGCTTTCTCGATCACCGCATCGTCGATCCGGTTCAGTTCGAGTGAAAAGAACAACAGATGGACCGATGCATTGGTCAGCCGCTCCGAAACATCGCCGTAGAATTTCGAGATCACGGGATCGACGCTGTCTCCCGCATGCACCAGTCCGGCATAGGAACCAAGACGGCCCGCGAGATCGTCGATCGCCTCATAGCGCTTTACGGCCTCCGCAAGCCAGTGCCCGCCCCTCTCGCTACCGGTCCGCTCGGCAAGCTTGCCTTTGTAGTCGTTCTCAAACGCGACACATTCGGCATCCAACCTGTCCAGGTCGCGCGTCACTTCCGGCGCGTCGATCGCGGAATAGAGGTCGGAAAGATTCCACTCCGGCAGTTTTTCCGCCTTCGACGAGGAGGCTTTCCTGGAATTCGTCTTGCGTGAAGCGGTCGATTTGCGGAGGGCGGAGGCGGTGCGCGAGGTCATCTTGTTCGAAACCTGTATTCGATCAGAGCGGCGAGGCAAGGTTTAAGCAGGCGTTAATCGACGTCGGCCAGAGTGCCCCGATTCGAGACAGATAGTTGTTGCGTGTGAGGAACACCATGCCTGCCACCATTTTGATCGCCGACGACGATGCCGTCCAACGCCGCCTGGTTGAGAATATGGTGCAAAAGTGCGGTTATGAAACCGTCACAGTCGATTCCGGCGACGCCGCGATCGCTTCATTGACCGCCCCCGACGCCCCCGCCTTCGATGCCCTTGTGCTCGACCTTGTGATGCCCGGGCTCGACGGCATGGGCGTTCTCGCCAAAATTCGCGAAGCCGGGCTTTCCATTCCCGTGGTGGTGCAGACCGCTCATGGCGGCATCGACAATGTCGTGTCGGCCATGCGCGCCGGCGCTCAGGACTTTGTCGTCAAGCCGGTCGGCATGGAACGGCTGCAAGTGAGCCTGCAAAATGCCCTCGCCACCAGCGCGCTAAAGGGCGAGTTGCAGCGCATCCGCCACAGCCGCGAGGGTCGGCTGACCTTCGCCGACATCATCACCCGCAGCGAGGCCATGGCGGGCGTGCTGCGAACGGCAAAGAAGGCGGCGGCATCGACCATTCCCGTGCTGATCGAGGGTGAATCCGGTGTCGGCAAGGAATTATTCGCACGCGCCGTTCACGGCAGCGGCGAGCGCAAGTCAAAGCCGTTCGTGGCCGTCAATTGCGGCGCGATCCCGGACAACCTCGTCGAGTCGATTCTATTCGGCCACGAAAAGGGAGCCTTCACCGGCGCGACCGAACGTCACGCCGGTAAATTCGTCGAAGCCTCCGGCGGCACGCTGT
The DNA here is from genome assembly GCA_049509335.1 of Bradyrhizobium sp. Taxonomy (GTDB): domain Bacteria; phylum Pseudomonadota; class Alphaproteobacteria; order Rhizobiales; family Xanthobacteraceae; genus Bradyrhizobium. The sequence continues at coordinate 23,996 of JBEKZZ010000026.1, forward strand.
TTCTCGACGAAGTCTCGGAGTTGCCGCTCGCAGCCCAGGTCAAGCTGCTTCGCGCGCTGCAGGAAGGGACTGTCGAGGCCGTCGGCGCGCGCAAGCCGGTGAAGGTCGATGTGCGGATCATCTCGGCGACCAACCGCAAATTACTCGACCGCGTCAAAAGCGGGCACTTCCGCGAAGACCTGTTCTATCGGCTACACGTCTTGCCGCTCACGGTCCCGCCGTTGCGGATGCGCCGCGAGGATATCCCGCATCTGGTGCGTCATTTCCTCGCACGCTTCTCGGCTGAAGAAAGCCGCCACATCACCGGCGTCAACGGCGAGGCGATGGCGCATCTGGCGCAACTGGATTGGCCGGGCAACATCCGGCAGCTCGAAAATGCAGTTTATCGGGCCGTCGTGATGAGCGAGGGTAATCAGTTGACGCCTTCCGACTTCCCGCAAATGGCGGGCCCATCCCCGACATCGATGTCGGCAACATCTGGTGAGCCGCTGATCGTCGAGCCGGCATTTCACGCCGCCACGCCGGATATGGTATCCGGTAATGATATACCTATCGCGCCTCTGCCCGCGACCACTTCAGGCACGCTCGCCATGCTGACGAATGGTGGTGAAGTCCGCCCACTGGAAGAATTGGAGAGCGAGATCATCCGCTTCGCGATTTCGCATTACCGCGGGCAGATGTCGGAAGTCGCGCGCCGCCTGAAAATCGGCCGCTCGACGCTTTACCGCAAGCTTGATGAGGAGGCCTCCGACTCCGCAAGTGGCGGAACGGATCAAGCGGGATAACGTTTGATACGGATGCAGCCCCCGTAACACACGGACGAGGCGGCTGAAATTTGGTGAGCCGGAACATTTGAACCGTTGCCCGCAAGTGACAGACAAATGGCGGCTCGCATGGCAAGAAAAGGCCGAACGCGATGCAACAAGACACGATGAAGTCAGCTTGTCGTGAGTTGTCTGCACAAGGGACGCCCGTGTATCGTCTGCCTATGATTCATTGCGGCAACCGCGCCCAAAACCTGGAGCTCTGGAGCATCATTTCGTCGAAACAAGCTTCAGAACCCGATCAGGCCGGCGCTTTCGCGAAAGCTTTGACGGATAAACCAAGGCTGCTCCAAAACGGGGGCAGCTCACCCAAGGGGTGTGACGATGCATGACTGTTGGAAGAACCGTAGGGGATATGACCGCGTCTTGATGACGGTCGCGGCGACCTTCCTCACGGTGTCGGCGAGTTCGGCATTGGCGCAAAATGACACCCCGCGCAGCTCCGCCGCCGAGCTTGCGATCGACGCGGCGATTCCGCGCCCCGAACCTGCCAACGTACCGCCGCCCACGCCCTCCGATTTCAAACTCGACACGGCATCGCCGGCCGCGACGACGGAGCCGGCGACAACCGCCGCCACAAAACCCGCGGATGTCGCCACCGTTCCGAGCTCCGAGCCCGCCAGAATCGAACCGGCCAAGATTGAAGCAACCAAGACCGAAGCAACCAGCGCCGAGCCCGCGAGCAGCGAAGCACCCAGGAACGACACGGCGACCGTAGCCCCGGCACAGGCGCCCGCCGCCACAGCTTCATCGCCCGAGCCAGCCAGGGAGCCCGTCAGAGCCGCAAGCAGCGTTGCTCCGGCCGATCAGCCGGTTGCCGACAGGCTGCGCGACATGATCGCCTCGAAATCGGCGCGCTATTTCGACCGCAAGGTGGAGCGGGCGGCGGCGGAGAAATTCTACACGGCGCGCGACTTCGCACCGATCTGGACGCAGAGCGGCAAGTTGACCGATGCCGGCAAAGGCGTTGTGGCCCGGCTGAAAGATGCCGCTTCCGACGGATTGAACCCGGCGGACTATCCAATTCCCGATTTGGCCGCCGCGACCACGCCCGATGCGCTTGCAGACGCGGATTTGAAACTCACCGCCAGCATGCTCGAATATGCACGCCACGCCCAGAGCGGGCGGATGCACTGGTCGCAAGTGTCGGGTGACATTCAATATCCGGAACATCCGACCGATCCGAACGAAGTGCTGACCAACGTCACCTCGGCCGCGGACGCCTCACTCGCCCTCGACGGTTACAATCCGCCGCAGAAGCTTTATCGCGCTCTGAAAAAGAAGCTCGCGGAATTGCGTGGCGAGGGCGATGGACCGGTCGTTCAGATCGCCGACGGCCCGGTGCTGAAATACACGCCGCCGCGGGCCAGGAACCAGAGCCCGGTCGACATGGAAGACGACCGCGTGCCGCAGCTGCGCGCCAAGCTCGGCATCACCGAGAATGCCGACGATCACCATTACGACGCCAAGGTCGCCGAGGCCGTCCGCAAGTTTCAGTCGACCGCCGAGTTGAAGCCGACCGGCGTGCTCGACGACAAGACCGTCAAGGCCATCAACAGCCCGAAGCACGACCGTCAGATCGATACGATCACCGTGAATATGGAGCGTTGGCGCTGGCTGCCGCGCGAACTCGGCGCGTCTGCGATCGGCGACGCCTATGTCATCCTCAACATTCCAGACTACACCCTCAAGGTCATGCAACACGGCGCGCAGGTCTGGACCACGCGCGTGGTGACCGGTCAGCCCGGCATTCACGCGACCCCGCTTTTGACCGAGACCATGAAGTTCATCACGGTCAACCCGACCTGGAACGTGCCGCCGTCGATCATCTACAACGAATATCTGCCGGCCTTGCAGCAGGACCCGACGGTGCTTGAGCGGATGGGACTGAAGCTCGAGCACAACCCCGACGGCAGCATCCATATTTCGCAGCCGCCGGGCGAACGAAATGCGCTCGGCCGCATCCGTTTCAATTTCCCGAACAAGTTCCTGGTCTATCAGCACGACACCCCGGACAAGAACTTGTTCGCCAGGGAAGATCGCGCCTTCAGCCACGGCTGTATGCGGGTTCAGAATCCGGACCAGTACGCCTCGGTCCTGCTCAACATCACCGAGCCGAATACGCACTACACGCCGGAAAAAATCCGCGGCATGTATGGCTCGAGCGAGATCGACCTGAAATTCCCGACGCCGATCCCGGTCAACATCACCTACCAGACCGCGTTCGTGGATGACGAAGGCAACCTGCAATTCCGCAAGGACGTCTATGGCCGCGACGCGAACATGCTCTCGCTGCTGCGTTCAGGCCGAAACAAGGACCTGGAGAATGTGATCGCCCATTCCCAGCCGAACTATGTGAAGCCGGTCGGCAATCTGCGGCTTGCCAGCGATACTTCGTCGTCAGGGCCGTCGTTCTTTGAGCGGCTGTTTGGCGGTCCGACGCCACCCCCGGCAGCTCCCGGCCGGCGGCGTCCACAGTCGCCGCCCCAGCAGGGCTACTATCAGCGCTGAGACGGAAGACGACTGAAAATTATTCAGCTAAATCAAAGGCCTCGTCCACCGGGCGAGGCCTTTTCACGTTAACCATTATCCATCCAGCTTTAACCAGTGGGCTCTTTTTCGCCACACTCGACGGGTTAGCTTCGGTCGAATTTGGGGGAAGGGTTAAATCTCGCTTAACCCTCCCGCGTTAAGGGTGCATTTACCATCTTTCGCCACACGGGGTTGCGAAGGAGTTTAACGCTCGGTCTGTTGGGGTGGGCTCATTACGTGCTGACCGGTTTCGCACGCCAATCTGATTTGTTGTCAAAGACCGGATGCCAGCTCGGGTTAGCCTCGGTGCTGCTGCTTGCCGGGATCGGCTCCATCCACGACGCGACCGCCCTGAACGAAACCCGTACGCTCTCCTTCCATCACACCCATTCCGGCGAAGACCTTACCGTCACCTTCAAGCGCGATGGCCGCTTTGACGAAGAGGCCTTGAAGCAGCTCAATCACTTCCTGCGTGACTGGCGCACCCAGGAACAGACCACGATGGATCCCCATCTGTTCGACATCATCTGGGAAGTCTATCACGACGTCGACGGCAAGAAGCCGATCCAGATCATCTCCGCCTACCGCTCTCCCGAAACCAACGCCATGCTTCGCCGTCGCTCCGCTCATACCGGCGTGGCGCGCTTCAGCCAGCACATGCTGGGCCATGCGATGGATTTCTACATCCCGGAGGTGCCGCTCGAGCAGATCCGTTACGCCGGTCTGCGCGTTCAGCGCGGCGGCGTCGGTTTCTACCCGACCTCTGGATCGCCGTTCGTGCATCTCGATACCGGAAACATCCGCCATTGGCCGCGCATGACCCACGACCAGCTCGCGCGCGTGTTTCCCGATGGACGCACCGTCCATATCCCCTCCGACGGTACGCCGCTGAAGGGATTTGAGCTCGCCCGTGCCGAGATCGAGCGGCGCGGCGACGGCGATGACGCGGCCAAGGTGGGCAAGCCGAGCCTTTTGGCACGTCTGTTCGGCAGCAAGCCGCAGGATGACGAGGACGAAGGTTCTGCATCGGCGGTACAGGACAAGGCTGTTCCAGCTATCCAGGTCGCCGCCAAGCCGGTCGACTCCGTACCCGCACCACGCACAAGGCCTGCGGCCGCGACGCTGCAACTGGCTGCCGCCGACGTGCAGACCGTGCAGCCCGCCAGGTCGAAACAAACAGCCGTATCGGACCGGTCCGGGGCCAAGCCGGAGACCCCGGCCGACATCATCAACGCGCGCGGTTTCTGGGATGACATGTCGGCCACGCCGAAGCAGGCGACGCCGGCACAGGTCGCGGCACTCAATGCCCGTCAGGTCCTGGCCTCAACCGACCCGCAATCGACGTCAAGCGTTCCCGCCGCCTACCAGGCCATGGCCTACGCGCCGGACGCATCCCCACCGGTTGACCGCGCCAATATTGCTCCCGCCAGCGCGCCCTCTCCCCGCAGCGCACGCCCGGCCTCGGCCAACCGCACCATCATGGCCGCGAACGATCTCCCGACCGTTGCCGCGAAGAGCCAGGGCGGCGTCGTTGCAGCCTCGACGCGGACTGCCGATTCCAGCGATGCTTGGATACGGGTGATGGTGATGGTGCTGGCGCCGAGCGTGAGCACATCGATGTCTGTCACCGTGCTCGGCGACGCCAATATGACGCTGCTGAACCAGTTTTTTGTCAAACCGCAGGCTGCGATCGTGATGGGCTTCTCGGACGATCCGCAAGCAGGCCTGACCACCGACCGGTTTAGCGGCCCTGCCCTTGCGCCCTTGACGATTCAGTCCTTCGCCTTACGAACGGCGTCGCTGCACTAAGCCCTGTCTCCTCCTAGCGAGGAGAAGCTCACAGCATCCCCAAAGCCTGCATGTAGGTTTCCAGGATCGTTTCCTCTTCGGCCCGCTCGTTGGCGTCCTGCTTGCGCAGGCGCACGATGGTGCGCAGCGCCTTGACGTCGAAGCCGTTGCCCTTGGCCTCCGCATAAACATCGCGAATGTCGTCGGAGATGGTTTTCTTCTCCTCTTCCAGTCGCCCGATGCGTTCGATAATGGCCTTGAGCTGGTCTTTAGCGAATTTCGTCGCGGGGGCTTCATCCTTGACGGCGGCAGCAGCGGTGGCCATCGGGTACTCCTGAAATGAACTGGCGGTGGAAGCGGAAAAAGAAAGCGCCGCACGTTTGACCGTAAGGCGCATGTCGTAAATGACCCTCAAGAGTAAGGCCGCTTACGTCAAGGCAGCATCCTCGTTCATCCACAGCGCGCCCACAGGAGAGAGCGGAACTGGTGGAGTGGATTTGACATTCGCTACCCGTCTAGCTTCGATTCTGACATTCGCTAAAAGGGGCTGCTGCGAAGGGATGCGAATATCAGAATCGGACCACTAGCGTGAGAATCGTCCGCGCGCGCCCCGCTTCCATCAATGTCCTGAATTGACTTTGTTCATCGCGGCCAATTGCTCGGGCGTCGCCGTTCCCTGAAATTTTTCTTTCCAGGTCTCGTAAGGCATACCGTAGACCGCTTCACGGCTCTCATCCTTGCTCACTGCCGTGCCTATGGCGTCGGCTTCTTCCTTGAGCCAGTTGGACAGGCAATTGCGGCAGAAGCCCGCCAGATTCATCAGATCGATGTTCTGAACGTCGGGGCGAGACCGCAGATGCTGGACAAGACGCCGGAACACCGCAGCTTCAAGCTCCGTTCTGGTTTTGTCGTCAATTGTCATGGTCCGCTTCCACCTTGGTTCATGCTCCAGATGTGCATGTAAGAAATTGTCACATATTTTTCCATATCGCGACGCAAACAATTCGGCAGTTTGCAAGGCCTTGGACTGCGCCAATGCCCCGAAACTCTTGCGAAATTCCGCTTGACCGTCGACGGACCCCACGCGAAATCGTCAATTAGTTGATATAGCTTGGCCTCAATGATCCCAAAAGATTCGCTTCCTTCCATCCCAACAGCAAAGCGCCTCGGCACTGCCTTGATGCCTGCTCTGCTATTCGCGGTGGCCTGCCTGTGGAACGGATCGGCATCGGCAGACTTTCGTCTCTGCAATAACACGTCGAGCCGGGTGGGCATTGCGCTTGGCTACAAGGACGCGGAGGGCTGGACCACCGAAGGCTGGTGGAACGTATCCTCCCGAAGTTGTGAGACGTTGCTGCGCGGCACGCTTGTCGCGCGGTACTATTACATCTACGCGATCGATTACGATCACGGCGGCGAATGGTCGGGACAGGCTTTCATGTGCTCGCGCGAAAAGGAATTCACGATCCGCGGTGCGGATAATTGTCTGGCGCGGGGTTTCGACCGGACCGGTTTTTTTGAGGTCGATACCGGCGAACAGCGCGCCTGGACGGTGCAGCTCACCGATTCCAACGAACAGCCGGCGCGGCGTGTGCCGGGTATTCCCGGCACGATCGGTCCGGATGGAGCCGGAAATATTCCGGGCATCTCCAATTCGCCGGGCGGAGTGGCGCCGGGCGGGACAGGCCTGCCGCCACCCGCAGCGCCTGGGACCAAGCCATGAGACGTATGCGCCGTATCAAGATCCTTGCAACGCTCGGGCCGGCCTCTTCCGATAGCGCAGTCATCAGGAAGCTGTTCGAGGCGGGCGCCGACGTTTTCCGCATCAACATGAGCCACACCCCGCACGACAAGATGCGCGAATTGGTCAGCACCATTCGCAATGTCGAAAGCAGCTATGGCCGGCCGATCGGCATTCTGGTCGATCTGCAAGGCCCGAAACTCAGGCTCGGCTCTTTCGCCGAGGGCGCGGTGCAGCTCAACAACGGCCAAAGCTTCGTGCTGGATTCCGACAAGACGCCAGGCGACAACACCCGCGTTCAGCTGCCGCACCCGGAAATTCTCGCAGCCCTCAGGCCGGGCCATGCGCTGCTGCTCGACGACGGCAAGGTGCGGCTGATCGCCGAGGAGACATCGCCCGATCGCGCCGTCACCCGCGTCGTGATCGGCGGCCGGATGTCGGACCGCAAGGGCGTCAGCCTGCCCGATACCGACCTGCCGGTCTCCGCGATGACACCGAAGGACCGTGCCGACCTCGAAGCAGCGCTGGTGACCGGGGTCGACTGGATCGCGCTCTCCTTCGTGCAGCGCGCCGAGGATGTGGTCGAAGCCAAGAAGCTGATCCGCGGCCGCGCCGCCGTGATGGCCAAGATCGAAAAGCCGCAGGCGATCGATCGTCTGCCCGAGATCATCGAAGCTTCCGATGCGCTGATGGTGGCACGCGGCGATCTCGGCGTCGAACTGCCGCTGGAGCGCGTGCCCAGCCTGCAAAAGCAGATGACGCGGCTGGCGCGGCGCGCCGGCAAGCCGGTCGTCGTCGCAACGCAGATGCTGGAATCGATGATACAGTCGCCGGTGCCGACGCGCGCGGAAGTCTCCGACGTCGCAACTGCGGTCTATGAAGGCGCCGACGCCATCATGCTGTCGGCGGAATCGGCCGCCGGAAAATTTCCGGTCGAGGCGGTCTCGACCATGAATCGCATCGGCGAGGAAGTCGAGCGCGATCCCACCTATCGCGGCGTCGTCAATGCGCAGCGCGCCGAGCCCGAGCCGACCGTCGGCGATGCGATCGCGGATGCCGCCCGCCAAATCGCCGAAACGCTCGATCTTTCCGCCATCATCTGCTGGACCAGTTCGGGATCGACCGCGCTGCGCGTCGCGCGCGAACGCCCCAAGCCGCCGGTGGTGGCGATCACGCCGAACCTCGTGACAGGACGCAAGCTGTCGGTGGTGTGGGGCGTGCATTGCGTCGTCGCCGAGGACGCGCAGAATCTCGACGACATGGTGAGCCGCGCCGGCAGCATCGCCTTTCGCGACGGCTTTGCGCGCACCGGCCAACGCATCATCATCGTGGCCGGCGTGCCGCTGCGCGCACCCGGCACCACCAACATGCTGCGTATCGCCTCGGTCGGTCCGGACGAAGACGCTGAAATCTAGGCCCAGGCGGCGCGTCCTGCCTTACCTCTCCCACGCAGCTTTAGAGCAGCTTCGCATCGAGCGTGATCTTGGTGTTCAGGAGCTTCGACACCGGACAGCCGGCTTTGGCCATACCGGCCAATTCCTGGAATTTCGCATTGTCAGCGCCGGGGATTTTGGCGCTCAGCGCCAGGTGCACCGAGGTGATGGCAAAGCCGTCGCCGACCTTTTCAAGCGTGACGTCGGCCTTTGTTTCCATCTGCTCGGCCGTCAACTTGGCCTCACCCAAGATCAGCGACAGCGCCATGGTAAAGCAGGCCGCGTGGGCGGCGCCGATCAACTCCTCCGGGTTGGAACCCGGCTTACCCTCGAAGCGACTGGCGAAACCGTAGGGGTAATCTTTTAGCGCACCGCTCTTGGTCGAAATCGCGCCCTTGCCGTCCTTGATACCGCCTTGCCATTTGGCCGATCCGGATGTGGTCGTCATGCGAGTTCCTTAGGGCTTGAGGTGAACCATGACGATACCCTGGAACATCAATGCGGCGGAATTTTTCGAGATTGGTCTTTTCCGCGCCCCCCGACCCTCGAGTTCCACATAGGCATTCGTTAACTAAAAAGTTTCTTCGGCCGGCCGTCATCGAATTGATCTACCGGCCTTTACTCAACCTTAGATCGATGGCTCTAAAGCCGACAAATTGCTTGCATCTTACCATGCAGACCCAAAGGCATGCAGAGCCTGCGGGAGGCTCGCTTCAATCGTGAGGGGCTCCTGATGGACGCACTGGAAGCTTGGGGCGGCTCCAAGTTTGATAAAGGGCCAACGACTGTCGGGACGCACTTCCAGACGTCCGGAATTTACATTTTCCTGATCTCATTCGCGTGCGTGTATTACCTTTCGAACGCGTCGCTGCTGCTCGGCCACTATGATCTAGGATGGCACTTGGCCGCCGGCGACTTGATCAGGGAAAAAGGCAGCATTCCTTTCCAGGACCCATGGGCATTCACCCTAGGAGACAAGCAGTGGTACAATCTTTCCTGGCTTTGGGATGTCATTGCCAGCGTCCTGTTTCAATACACGGGTTTTAGCGGTCTCACATTATTCGTCGTCGCCTGCGGCGGCGCCATCGTCGGATATCTGACGTTCGCTTGCCTGAATGGCGGGGCCTCGGCACCTGCTGTTTGTATTTCCGTTTTCTCCGCGTGCCTGCTGTATCCCGCCTTTGCGACGCCGCCAAATATCTATCTCGCCGCTTCGCCGAACACGTCGACGATGTTGTTTTGTGTGATCTTCTACGCCGAGTGCCTGAAGGCAACGCGTCGCTTTTTGTTGCCGGTGATGATGGCCCTTTGGGTCAACCTGCACGGCGGCTTTCCGTTGGGCTTCCTGATCATCGGCGTTTTTGGCGGCGTCGCGTTGCTCAGGCGGGATTGGGTCAATCTCAAAATCTACAGTCTGGTTAGCGCCGGCTGCCTCATCGCGATCCTCATCAATCCTCTCGGCTGGCACATCTACGACGGCGTCGTGGCGACGCTCGGCCACTTCGTGCAGGCCTACATCACCGAGTGGATGTCGTATTGCCGGAACGCGACAATGCCGGGAAGCATTCCCGGAATTGTGTATATTTCGGTGTTCGTTGTGCTCGAACTGCTCCACCGGGATTCGCGTCCGATCCCCCTCGAGGCGAGGCTGCTCGCCTGGCTGTTTTTATTCCTGGGACTTTATCAGTACCGATACATGTCGTTCTTTTTCCTGTTCTCGGCGGTACCGCTGGGCCTTCATCTTGATCGGTTGCTGCCTGAAAAGCTGAATCGTTTTGAAGCCCAGAGGTGGCTGTTGACCGCCGGCATCATTGCCGTGTGCGCGCTGCCACTGACCTTCATGCACGTACGGCCGGCGCTCGGACTTGCCGACGATCTCCTCTCGGAGCAGGACGCCCGTTACCTTCAAGCTAATTTTTCACATGCACGTATTCTGAATCACTGGAACGGCGGCGGGCCCTTGATTTTCCGCACGCACGGCACCGTGCCGGTGTTTGTCGACGGTCGGGCGGCGACCGCTTATCCCGATCAGCTGCTGCGCGACTATCTCAGTCTGCCCAATTGGGATATCGATGAAACCGCCTGGAGCAGCGTGCTCGAGAAATACAAGATCGACGCGGTGTTCTGGCCGACCGTGCATGACGTACTGAGGCACTTTCTCGTCGACAAGCTGGGCTGGAAAGAACAATACGTGGGCTCACACGAGACCCTTTACGTCAAGCCGTAACGCCGCATCGTATCGCGCGCAGGCTTCGAAGATCGCGCCGCTTACGCGCCGACCAGCGCCTTCGCCGGCAACACCGCCTGCACCACAAGACCTCGGGCCCGGGCATCCATCACACCCACCGCGCGCAAGGCAAGCAACGTCACGGTCTGCACGGCGTCACGTAATTTTCCCGGATCGTCCATGGTCTCCACCGCCAACGGCCCGACGAGCGACTCATGCAGGGCGCCGAGCAGCGCGGTCGCGGCCAGATTCGTATCCTGCGCCGGCAGATGCCCGGCGCGAACTGCCGCATCGATCCGGCTCGCGATTTCGTCAACCACCGCGCGGCGGCTGGCCAGCCGCGATGCCGTCACATCGACATCGACGGGTTCAGCCAGAATGCCCCAGGAGAGCTTTCGCTGCGATAACGTATGCACCGCGACCGTCGTGACGGCGGCCGCCAGCGCCGACGACGGCCCGGGCGCTGCATCCGCGGCCCGCCGTATCGCAGACAATTCATCGCGCGAGACGTCGGCGATCAATTCGGAAATCAGATCGGCTTTGGAAGGAAAATAACGGTAGACCGTGCCGGCGGCGACATTGGCGCGGATCGCGATCGGCGCGATCTGCACCGCGGCCATCCCGCCTTCGGCCGCAGCATTTCGTGCCGCCGCCAAAATAGCGCTGCGGCGTGCCGCGAGGCGTTTGACGACCTGGTGGGTCCGCCGATAGACCATTTGTGCGTTTCTCGCTCCCAAGCGTTCCGACGCGAAAGCTCGTCGAGACGCGTATTCAGTTTTTGGCGATTGCTGTCACAATCGCTTCAAGAAGTGAACTATAGTTCAGGATAAATGACAAGCGGGTTTTGGATGCAGGCCTATCCGGCCGGGACCGCCGCTGGCCGCGCTTGCTCCCGCCACCACGGCCCCACGCGGCAACCAATGAGGCCTGCGACCACAAGCGTTGCTCCGAAGCCGGTTGGTGCGCCGAGCAGCGGATAAATCATCAGGAGCGCGGCGACGAGACCGAGCGCTGGCAGTTCGTAACGCTCGAACCCCTCGTCCAATCCGATGCGGACGAGAAACGCCACCGCAATCGCAAGCACCATCTCATCGTAGAGAAACAGGTAGGGCGTCACCAACAGCGTGCCGGCCACAAGCGCGGCCGCTTTCAACGGATATTGGACCTTGCGGTCGCGCCACAGCAACCCCAGCAGGATCGCGACCGTGGCGCTCATGATCCACTGCAGCATCCAGGCAAATGATTCAGAACCGCCAAAATATCGGGTCAACGCGAAGATGCTCTGCATCTTGCCCCAAGGCGCGCGACCCTCGACGAGGAAGGCCTTGTTGAACATCGGCATCCAGTGAAAAAAGGCCTGCCAGCTTTCGGTGCCGAAGGCGAGCCATGACAGCATCGCCATCAAGACCGCGACCACACCAGCAGTGAAAAACACACGCCACTGCGCGGCTGCGATCAGCACCAGCGGAAACAGCAATCCATATTGCGGCTTGTAGCTCAGAAGTCCGAGGCAGATGCCGGAAAGAACCGGCCATCTCGGCATCAGAACCAGCGTGCCGCCGATCAGCGAAGCCGTGAGAAATCCGTTCTGTCCGACCAGCGTGTTGGTGAACACCACCGGAAAGGCGGCCGCGAGCAGCAAGCCGAAGTGGCGGCCGACAATGGCGCGTATCGTGGCGAGATAGGGCAGGAAGCTGGCCGCTGCCCAGCCGATATAGGCTACGGCATACGGAAAATGGGCGAGCACCGCGGCCACGAACAGAAATGGCGGCGGGTAATGCCAGGCGAAGTTGCCCTCATAGCTCTGGCCGAGGACCGCGACCTGAACCTGTTTCTGGATATCCCAGTCATAAGCCAGTTCGGGATGCCCATCGAGCACGAGACGGCCGGCGGACCAGACATTGACGAAATCGGTTGGAATACCGAGCCCGTTTTCATCAAAGATCCACCAGTGGCCGGTGTACCCGTTTTGCAGCATCGCCACGTTGATCGCGCAAAGCACGAGGCAGCCGATCAGAAGCGCGGGTGGGATCGCGCTCCTCGCGGCAAGCCTGGTAATATCGGATGTCAGCGTGGCCATAGGTGAGCCCTAGCGCCGAAAAGGCGCCACCCCTCCAGCTTTAGGCTGGCCGGCTTGCCGAAATCTTAAGACGTTCGGGATTTACGCCCGGGATATGGCCCTTCAGGCGACAGCCTCCGAGGGCGCCGGCGCCTCGCGGCCACGCGTCAGCGCCATGTACGACAAGGCGCCCAAGCTGGCTCCAATCAGCCAGCCCCAATCCCCGACGTTGGCGATGACGCCATAGGCTCCAGCAAGCGACAGCCCGATCGAGACCGCAGCCGAACCGGCAAGCGCCATCAGCGCCCTTCCATTCCAGCCATTTTCGAAGTGCAACGAGCCCTTCGGCGACAGCGTATAGAGATCGTTGAGGACGATGTGCTGGCGTTTCACGAGATAATAATCGGCCACCATGATTCCGAACATCGGACCGAGCGCGGCACCGAAGATACTGACGAAGATCGTGATCGCCTGCGGGCTCGAGACGAAAATCCACGGACATACGATCACCGAGAGAATCGAGGTGATGAGACCGCCGAGGCGGAAATCGATCTTCTCCGGATAAAGGTTGGAAATATCGTAGGCCGGCGACACGAAATTGGCGACGATGTTGATGCCCATGGTGGCCACGATGAAGGTGATGGAGCCGAGCGCCACAACAATCGGGTTACCAATGCGCTCGACGATACCGACGGGATCCATGATCGCCTGGCCGAACACTTTCACGGTGCCCGCGGTAACGATCACGGTGATGATCGCAAAGACGAGAAAGTTGACGGGAAGGCCGAGAAAATTGCCGACCTTCATCGCGCGCTCGTCTTTCGCAAAACGGGAGAAGTCGCCGAAGTTGAGCAGCAGCGCCGCGAAATAGGCAACGATCAGCATCGCCGCATTCGCCATATGGCCAAGCGCCGAGCCCTCGGCGGGCGGCGCAAGCTGAAGCGACAGGCTCGACATGCCCGTCTGCGCCACGATCCAGATCGCGAGCGCAAACATCACGATGTAGACGACAGGTCCGCAGAAATCGATGAACTTGCGGATCGTCTCCATGCCGTTGAGAAAGATCAGAAGCTGGAACAGCCACATGAACAGGAAGCTGGCCCAGCCAAGCGCCGAGAGCCCGGCGAAAGAGGAATGCGTCCACGCTTCGGCGCCCGGATAGAACGTCAGCACCAGTACCTGGACGGCTTTGGATGCAAAGTAAGTCTGCACGCCATACCACACGATGCCGACAATGCCGCGCAAGCCGGCGGCGATATTGGCGCCCATGACACCGAAGGCCATCCGCGCCACGACTGGAAACGGCGTGCCGTATTTCAGTGAGGGCTGACCGATCAAATTCATCAGGAAGTAGACCGCGATGATACCGACCGTCATCGCCAGCAGCACTTCCCATCCGGTCAGGCCGAGGAAGAACAGGCTTGCCGCGAAAGTGTAGCCGCCAACCGAATGGACATCCGACATCCACATCGCAAAGATGCTGAAGACGCCCCAACTTCGTCCCGCGGGCGCCACCGGCGCCAGATCGTGATTGTAGAGCCGGGGGCTGGCGTCCGGCACGGCAATGACGGGCGTGGCGTTCGACTGGCCTGACATCGGCAGCTCCTCTGTATGGGCAACAAAGACTGACAGATTATTTCAAGCAAGTCCCGCGCCAAGGCGCCATTTTCGGGAAGCGACCTATCGCTGGTCTTTCGGGATCACGAGTTTCAAGCCCGACCAGCTATCATCGATCGCACAGACCTTGATATCGACGAGGCCAAGCGGAAGGGCTGTGTCGCGCACGACAATGTCGGTCAGGTCGCTCGCAACGCCTGAGGATTTTTTCGGCCACGATACCCAGATCGCGCCGTTCGGCGCGATTGTCTCGCGGTAACGGCGTAGCTTTGCGGCAAGCCCCGTCGACTACGTTGCAAACAAATGCACCATGTCGAGGTGTGGTTTCGGTGCAGCCTCGGCCATGACATCGGCGGGCAGCCGGCCAACGATCTTGTCGTAGGCTGACGGCGCGCCATCGACAAAAATACAAAAGCCCGGCTTGATGCCGAGCTTCTGTACAACTGCTTTGCCGGACGTACCGGCCATGGTGGCAGGCGACTTATGCCTGCGGCTGCGGCTCCAGGCCGGGATCCGGATCGGGACGCGGACGCGGCTTGCCGGCGGGCGGCACCGCGGAAGCGCGCGGGGTCGTCGGCTCCAGCACGGATTCACGGTTCGGCTTCTTGCCCTTCAAGAGATCGATGATCTCATCGCCGGTGAGCGTTTCATATTCGAGAAGACCCTTGGCGAGCGCTTCCAGATCGGCGCGCTTTTCGGTCAGGATCTTGGTGGCCTGATTGTAGCCCTCCTCGACGAACCGCCGAATCTCGGTGTCGATCTTCTGCACCGTCGCCTCGGACGCGTTCTGGGTTCGCGACACCGACATGCCGAGGAACACTTCGTCCTGGTTCTCGCCATAGGAAACGGTGCCGAGTGCTTCCGAGAGACCCCAGCGGGTCACCATCATGCGCGCCAGCCGCGTCGCCTGCTCGATGTCGGAAGAGGCTCCGGAGGTCACCTTCTCCTTGCCGAACACCAGTTCTTCCGCGACACGGCCACCCATCATGATGGCAAGACGCGAGGTCATCTGCTCCAGCGACATCGACAGCTTGTCGCGTTCCGGCAACTGCATCACCATGCCGAGCGCTCGGCCGCGCGGAATGATCGTCGCCTTGTGGATCGGATCGGTCGCGATGACGTTGAGGCCGACGATGGCGTGGCCGCCTTCGTGATAGGCGGTCAGCATCTTTTCTTCCTCGGTCATGACCAGCGACTTGCGCTCGGCGCCCATCATGACCTTGTCCTTGGCCTCTTCGAACTCCGCCTGCGTCACCATGCGCTTGTTCCGGCGTGCCGCGGTCAGCGCGGCCTCATTGACGAGGTTCATCAGGTCGGCGCCAGAGAAGCCGGGCGTGCCACGGGCAATGGTCTTGAGGTTGATATCGGGCGCCAGCGGCACCTTGCGGACGTGAACCTTGAGGATCTGCTCGCGGCCGACGACGTCAGGATTGGGCACCACGACCTGACGATCGAAGCGGCCGGGCCGCAGCAAAGCCGGATCAAGCACGTCGGGCCGGTTGGTGGCCGCAATCAGGATCACGCCCTCATTGGCCTCGAAGCCGTCCATCTCAACCAGCAACTGGTTCAGCGTCTGCTCGCGCTCATCGTTGCCACCGCCAAGACCGGCGCCGCGATGGCGGCCGACCGCGTCGATTTCATCGATGAAGATGATGCAGGGAGCGTTCTTCTTGGCCTGTTCGAACATGTCGCGGACGCGGCTTGCGCCGACGCCGACGAACATTTCGACGAAGTCCGAGCCGGAAATGGTGAAGAAGGGAACGTTGGCTTCGCCCGCGACCGCGCGCGCGATCAGCGTCTTGCCGGTGCCGGGAGGACCAACCAACAACACGCCGCGCGGAATCCGTCCGCCCAGCCGCTGGTACTTGCCGGGATCGCGCAAGAATTCGACGATCTCCTGCAAATCCTGCTTGGCTTCGTCGACGCCTGCGACGTCCTCGAAGGTCACGCGGCCATGGGCTTCAGTCAGCATCTTGGCGCGCGACTTGCCAAAGCCCATCGCCTTGCCGGCACCGCCCTGCATCTGCCGGGACAGAAATATCCACACGCCGATCAGCGCGATGAAGGGCAGCCAGGACACCAGCAGCGAGACGAACCAAGGCACGTTATCGCCCGGCGGCTTGGCCGTGATCAGCACCTTGCCGTTGTAGAGGCGCGAGACCAGCGTCGGGTCGTTCGGCGCATAGGTCTGGAAGGTCGTATTATTGTTAAAGGTGCCGCGAATTTCCGGCCCCGTGATCTGCACGTCACGAACATGGCCCGCATCAGCCTCGCTCAACAGCTGCGAGAATGGGATGTCCTGCGACGGCGGCCGCAAGTCCTTGCTCTGGAACATCGTAAATAAAGCCAATAATATCAGGACAATAATGACCCAGAGGGCGAAATTGCGCAGATTGGCGTTCATTGATTTTCCTTCGTGGTCGCGCGGATCGCGGCCTTATTCCTTAGGTGACCGCGGTAGAGAATCCCTCAGGGCGACCATCCAGTAAGTTAGGTGGCGCGGCGGTCCCTGCCAAGGGAACTGCATGAGACTATTTAGCCTATTTCGGGACCATTGCGGTTCAAATCATGTCCTGAAAATAGGGTGATTTCGGGGGTGGTTAAGGCCAGCAATATCCCGGTTCTGGCCCTTTGCCCCACCTCAACTCAGCCGGCGGCGGCGTGGCGGAGCCGCCTCGATAACGATTTTCCCCCTGACCAGGCTGACGATGGCCCCGGCAAGCGTCTGTTTCAGCCGCCGCTGAGGTGTGACGGCGGTTTCTTGTAGCGCGCGGTCCAGAGCAGCCAGCAAGGCTTCCGCCTTGCCCAGTTCCGCCGGCCCCTCATGACCGACCCGGTCAATCGCACGCAGCAACAGCCGCAACCTGATCTCCTCGGGCAGGCCTGCGAACGCCGCAGCTTCAAAGGTTGCGTTCCGCGGCCCGGTCGCAGCAGTCGGTGGCGATCCAATCGTCTGATCCCTGAGCGCCAGATAGCGCGCGGCGCCATCGACCAGAATTTCGATCGCCGCATTCGCCCGTGCCAGCCGCGACGCCAGCCTTGCCAGGTTGCGGGCATCGCCGCCTTCGGCGCCAAGCCCCTCGATCAGGCTGCGGATGCGCGGCCGGGTAAAACGCGTATCGCGGTTGGTTGGGTCGTCAGCATAGCCGATGTTGGCTTTTTCCAGTGTCGCGATCAGCTGGGATTTCGAAATGTTCAGAAACGGACGGACAATGAGCACGCCCTCCCGCTCGCTCTCACGCGCCATGGCTGCCAGGCCGCTGATGCCGCTACCGCGCAACAACCGCATCAACAACGTCTCGGCCTGATCGTCCCGGGTATGCGCGGTGAGGATATGGCTGGCGCCGCTTTGGCGCGCGACGGCGGCGAGCAGACGGTAACGCGCCGCCCTTGCCGCGGCCGGCACCCCCGATGTGGGCTTCTCGCCGGTCCAGCGCATGGTGCGATGAGATACGCCGAGGTGACGCGCCAGACGCTTGACCGCGCGCGCCTCGCGCGAGGCCTCCGTGCGCAGGCCGTGATCGACCGTCACCGCCAGAAGACGCGGGCCGCGCGCCAGCGCTGCGCGCCAGCGCGCCGCGAGCCACATCAAGGCGATGGAATCGGGACCGCCTGAAACAGCCAGGACTAATCCTGGCGCATGCTTCCAGTCCGCAAACAGGCTTTTCGCCTGCCGCGCCGAGATCGGGGATTTGTCATCCTCAGGCATGGCATCGCCGGCCGCTGGGGCTGAACCTTAGCCCATGCGCGGCACTCTAGCACTTCACCCGCTTTTGCTCACGGTCGACGGTCTGCTTGATGGCGGCCGCGGCATTTGGATATTTGCGCATCACCTCGCCGAATGTGGCGCAGGCCGCCTCCTTCTCCTTCAGCAAAGCGAGCGACTGACCAAGCCGCAACATCGCATCAGGCGCTTTCGCCGAGCGATCGTATTTGGTCGTCACCACCAGGAAGGCTTCGGCGGCCGCGCGATAGCTCTGGCGCTGGAAGAGACTCTCGCCAAGCCAGAACTGCGCATCCGCCAGCAAAGGATCGCCCGGATATTTTCGCGTGAAACTGCGCATGGTTTCCTCGGCCAGCGCATAGTCCTTGCGCTCGATATAGCCGACGCCGAGATCGAACTCGTCCCGCGGACTGGCCGAGGGCGGCAAGGTGGTGAGCGCGCCGGTACCGTTGAGATTGCGCGGCGGCGGCGGCGGCAGGGCGCCCGAAGCCCCCCCTGCGCCGCCGCCATTGGCGAAGTCCATCGGCGCGCCGCTTCCATCGGCAGGGATAGGTAGCTGACCGCCGCCGAGCGCCCGCGGCGCGCCGGGGGCATTCGGATTCTGGGTCGGATCGAAGGCGTCGCCACGCCGGCGGCCTTGCGGCGGGCTGGCCTGCTCCTGAACGATGGGCGCGGGAGCGGCGACCTGCCCCTGATAGGCGGGCGGTGGCTGATAGACCGGCGGCGGGGCCAGCTGCACCGGAGGCATCGCCGCCGTATTGGACGAGAGCGCTCCCGGCTGGCCCGGGACCCCTGGCTGGGCACCGCTCTGAAGCGCCCTCAACCGTTCTTCCAGTTGCCGGTTGCGATATTGCAGCTCCTCGTTCTGCCCGGTGAGCTGTCGCAACTGGTTTTCAAGCTGCTGGATCCGGACCTCCGGATCGACCTCGTCGGATTGCGCCAGCGCCGGGGAATGCCATGCGAGCGCGCACAAAACGAACGCCACGGCCAGCGCCGCGGCACGGACAACTTTATGTAATCTGAACGACATCTTGGCCTTGCGGACGGAATCGGCGTGAGCGCGGTGGTGGATCAGCTTGAGAGAGCGAGTACGCCAAAAATGTGACTGAGACAAATCGCACGCTCATCACAACGGCTTCACAACGATCTCAAAACGAGAACCGGCGCCCCTTGAGGCGCCGGCGAAATCGTTCGTCAAAATTCGACCGCCTCAGGAGCTTGCGTTCAGCACCGTGACCGCACGGCGATTTTGCGACCAGCACGAGATGTCGTTGCAAACCGCAACGGGACGCTCCTTGCCGTAGGAGATGGTCCGCATCCGCGATGGATCGATGCCGTGCGAGGCGAAGAAGGTACGCACCGACTGGGCGCGGCGGGCGCCGAGCGCAATGTTGTATTCGCGGGTGCCACGTTCGTCGGCATGGCCTTCAATGGTGAAGCTGTAGCGGTTGTAGGTCTGCAGCCACTGGGCCTGCTTCTCCAGCGTCGTGATCGCCTGCGGCGACAGTTCGGTCTGGTCGCTCTCAAAGAAGACGCGATCGCCGACATTGACCACGAAGTCCTGCTGGCTGCCCGGCGTCGCCGCGCTCGCCATTGCACCGTCAGTCAGCGGATTCTTCGCGCAGGCGCCCATCGACAGCCCAATCGCAAGTGCCGCAGCCAGTTTCAAACCCTGGAGGATACGCATAGGGTGTTTCATTCCGGAGCCTCCACGCTCACGTTTTCGACTGCTATCGGGTCTACAGGTCGATAGTTAAGCGAACGTTCCGTCAACCTTGATGGGATGTTGCCGAACCCGTTCAAATGCCCCATATCGGCGAAAAGCAACCGCCATGGTTAATAGGTTGTAAATGTGGCACGAGGGTGAAGGCAAGGCCGCCTCCCCGAATATATTGCCCTTTCAAGGCTATGGGCTGTGATTTGCCGCCGCAGCCAGGGCGGGATGCGGCACGACCGAACCGGGCGCCTACATGGTGGCGCTCCCTGACAGCCAATCCAAGGCGGCTTGCCGTGCGTGTGGTGCCCAGACGAGCCCGCCTCAGGCGGTCGGCGATATCGGTGCACGCGCGAACGGGAACTCGGGCAAATCGATCACCGACGGCGACTCAAACAGCGTCCGCCGCTCAAGCTCGGTCGAGCGAAACAGCGGATAGCGCTGAAATACTTTCGCCCGCAGCTTCTGATAGTCCACGGCCATCAGACACAGCGGCTTGGTGAGCGTCGGATAGGGGCGCGGCAGACACAAAGGCTGGTGCAGGAACACACGCCGGTAAAACGCCTGATGCTCCTTACGGACGGTCGCGGTGCCGATGTCGGCTTTGAAATGCTCGCAGGCGACATAAGCAAGCCGCAGCGTGATGTAGGGCAGCTGCGGATATTTGGTCCGGCGCACAGGATCGGCGACGAACCTGTTAGGATCGACAATGATCTTGCCCTTGGCCAGTTCGGGTTCGAGCAGGTCTGCAAAGGCCTCGACCGCCGGCGTGTCGCGGTTATCGGGCGTCGCTACACTGATACGAACGGAACTCGTCAGCTCTCCGCCGAGGTAAATACCGAAAGTCCAGGAATTCGGCAGGTCGTCGAAACGGTCCGTAAGGCGGTGATCGGCCCGCGGCTCAATGGCCCCCTCGTTCAGATAGGCGCGATATCTTAGGTTGTATATTTCTTCTTTTTCAATTGACGATACTGCCAACCGGTACTCGACTTGATCAAGCAGGTCGATTTGGCGCGGAGCGGGGCCGCTTCTTGTCTCTTGAACCAAACTCAAAACAGGCCTCCTCGCAGCAGCGACTTAGCCGCATACAACCGAAGGTTAATTGTTTCTTACCGCAAGTGCAAACAAATCGACCGAACAGGGTTAACCAGCCCCCTCAAAGAAAACCCGACGCTGGATGGAATAAATCTGTCGGAAAACGAATCCCCCGCGACGAAAAACGTCTTCAGGCGGTCGATCTGGAAGGAAAAACCTCTTCGTCGGGCCGGCGGCCGTGAGAGGCGTTCAGCAGTTGCAGAACCCGTGGTGCCGGAACGGGCCGGCTGAAGAGATAGCCCTGCGCCTCGGTGACCGTGCCATCGGCATTGACGAGTTCGAGCTGTTCATTGGTCTCGATGCCTTCGACGACGACCGACATGCCAAGATCCGCGCTCAACCGGGCCACGCCGCGCAACAACCGCAGCGGACGATCGGTGTCGATGCCTTCCAGGAACGAACGATCGATTTTGACCTTTTGCAGCGGAAAATCATGCAGGTAGCTGAGGCTCGAATAACCCGTGCCGAAATCGTCCAGCGAAATGCGTATGCCGAGCTCACGTAATTGCTCGAGCAATTCATGGGTGAGCTGTGTATTGCGCAGCAGGGACGATTCCGTGATTTCGATCTCGAGGCGATGGGCCGGCAATCCCGCCACGTCGAGCGCGTAGCGAACCTCGCTCAGCAAATCCCGCTGATGAAACTGGTGCGGCGAGAAATTGACGGCGACGCTGACCGCCTCGGGCCACCGCGTGCACTCCAGGCAAGCCTTGCGAAGGATCCAGCGGCCGAGATCGACGATCATGCCCATGTCTTCGGCGACCGGAATGATGTCGATCGGCGAGACCATGCCGCGCTGGGGATGATTCCATCGCAGCAGCGCCTCGCAGGTCGATATCTTGCCGCTCTTGAGGTTGACCAGCGGCTGATAGAACAGCTCGAACTCCTCGTTCGCGAGCGCCTTGCGCAGGTCGAGTTCGAGAATGCGGCGCGCCTCGACGACCTGCGCCATTTCGTCGCGGAAGAAGCAGAAGGTGCCGCGGCCATCCGCCTTGGCACGGTAGAGCGCCATATCGGCATTCTTCAGTAGCGTGTCGGCGCTGACGCCTGCCGCCATCGCAATACCGATGCTGGCGCCGATTTCGACGAGGTGGTTGTCGATCTTGTATCGCTCGCTCAGGTGATCGACGATGCGGCGTGCAAGCGCCGCCGACTCGTTCGGCGACTTGATGTTTTGCTGGAACACCACGAATTCATCGCCGCCGAACCGCGCCACGAAATCCTCCGGGCGCAGCATGGCGCGCAGCCGATCGGCCACCGCGCACAACAGCTGATCGCCGCAGGGATGGCCGAGTGTGTCGTTGACCTGCTTGAACTGGTCGAGGTCGATGAACAGCAGCGCCGACAATTGATCGACGTCGTGCGGGGTCGCGAGAAGATGCTCGATCTCGTCGCGGAAATTGACGCGGTTCGGCAGTCCCGTCAGTTCGTCGTAACGCGCCAGATGCGTAATCCTGGCCTCGGCGTTGCGGCGCTCGGTGACGTCCTCCAGCAGGACGACGGCGCCTCCGTCGGCCATCGGCTGGAAGGCCCATGACAGCGATCGGCCGCGCGCCACGTCGGGATCGGTCGTAATGATGCCCTTGGCCTGCGGATTCTCGATTTCTGCCAGGATCATCTTTGCGCTTGCCGCCGAGATCGATCCCGAATTGACGCAGGCGGCGAGGATGTCGGACGCGCTGGGGCGCAAATGCGCGAAGTCACCCGGCAGCTTCATCATCTCGCCGAAGCGATGATTCATGACCGCAAGGCATCCGTCGCTTGTGAACATGCACAGGCCGTGCGGCATGTTGTTCAGAGCAGTGTCGAATTGTGTGGCGAGCGCCGCCTCTCTCATGCTGGAGGTCAGGGCACCGACGAAAATGGCATTGAGGCTCAGGTTGATGTACTTCAGGCCGATGAAGAACAGCGCGAGCAGCAGGCCGAGCCCGGTATAGTAGGCGTCGCCGTGCAGGATCAGCGCCAGCGCCAGTGGCGCGCAGGCGAGCACGATATGACGCTGAATGATCCATGGGCGGGCATAATTGCGCCCGGCACTCGCCGCCGTGTACCCGATGGTAACGGAAGCACAGATCATATGGGCGACGGCATCTCCGCTCCCAAGCACAACGACGAAGCACCACAGCCCAAGCGAGCCGGCGTAGAGGTCCGCCAGATTCTTGTAGTTGTTTTCCCACCATGGCGCGCGCTCCGGGGTCAGCGGAGAAATGCGCCGTTCCAGTTCGTATTTGCGCATCTGCATCGCGCGGCCGATCCCGACAAGCGAGATCCAGATCGCGCACGGCCAGATCAGGTGGTTGCCGGTTTTCAGAGCCGTCATGGCGGCGACAATCGTCGCGCACAGCGTGCCCGCCAGAGTCGGCATGAAATTCTGAAATAGCGAATCGACCAGCGCCGCATAGATTGCGGGCGGCAGCTCTTCTCGATTGCTTTGCTTTTTCTGATCGACCAATTGCATGCTGAGCGCAGACTTCGTTGCCGACGCAGTCTTACGCGCCGCGGGTGAAGTCTTTCTGAGGGAACATCGTTACCGAGACGTTGTCTTTTGTTGCCGCACCCAGGAATCTGCCCACTGAATCAGCAGGCTAGGCAAGGTTTGCCGCCCGTCATACCGTGGGGCCTCGACAATCTCAGGAAAGCAGCGGTGACCACGCCGGATCGGAAGCAAATCCGGGGGTCGGGACGCGCTGTTCGAAGCGTCCGGAAATATCCACCGTAAAAAGCGACGGGCCGGCATTGCCGCCGGGATCGCGGAAGAACATGAGGACCCGCCCGTTCGGCGCAAAGGTCGGGCCTTCATTGTGGAAGCCCGAGGTCAGAAGGCGTTCGCCGGAACCGTCGGGCTTCATGATGCCGATGGAGAATTGTCCGCCGCCCTGTTTGGTGAACGCGATGTAGTCGCCGCGCGGTGACCACACGGGCGTCGAGTATTGGCCTTCGCCGAAGGAGATGCGCTGGGCCTGGCCACCGCCCGCCGGCATCACATAGATCTGCGGCTTTCCGCCGCGGTCGGACTCGAAGCAGATCTGGCTGCCGTCGGGTGCGTAGGACGGCGAGGTATCGATCGCCGGCGTATCGGTCAGCCGCGTGGTGTTTTTCGACCGCAGGTCCATCACGAACAGGTTCGAATTACCGCCTTGTTGCAGGCTCATGATCACCCGCTGGCCGTCAGGCGAAAAACGCGGCGAGAAGCTCATGCCCGGAAAATTACCGACGACTTCGCGCTGTTGGCTGTCGATGTTCATCAGATAGACGCGCGGGTCGCCCTGGCCGAACTCCATGTATGTGATGTCCTGGGTCGAGGGCGAAAAACGCGGCGTCAGCACAAGGTCGCTGCCACGGGTCAGATAACGGACATTGAAGCCATCCTGATCCATCAGCGCCAGTTTCTTGACGCGCCGCTCCTTCGGGCCGGTCTCGTCGACAAACACCACGCGGCTGTCGAAATAACCCTTCTCGCCGGTCAGGCGCTCGTAGATCTGGTCGGAGATGATATGGGCGATCCGCCGCCAGTTTTCGGGCTGGGTGGAATATTGTTTGCCCGTCAGTACCTGGCCCGTCGCCACGTCCCAAAGACGGAATTCGGCCGTCAAATGTCCGTCCGGCTGGCGCGTCATGCGGCCGGTCACCAAGGCTTGCGCGTTGATGCTCTTCCAGTTGTTGAACTGCGGCGCCACGTCGAAGTTGACGATTCTGTCGATGTAGGCAGCCTGATCGATCGGCGCGAACAGGCCGCTGCGCTTGAGATTGTTGGTGATGACCTGGGCCACGCCGACGCCAACATCGCCATCGGACGGCGTCCCGCCGGCGAAGTTGGGAATTGCGATGGGCATCGGCTGGAATTCGTTGGGGTCCAGGCGCAGCCGCGGCTGCTGCGCAAAGGCCGGGCCGGCACCCAGAGCTGCAAGCGTTGAACCGGTCGCCATCATGAACCGGCGTCGTGTCAAAGATCGAACCTCGTTCATCGGAAATCTGCCTTCGTGCTCTCACTCACAGCATGTCTTTCAGGCCGAAAGTCATCGGGATGTATTTCCAGGTCGCGTACTGATCCTTCGGCAGGACCGCGGCGTAGGGCTGGCACTGTTCGACGGCGCGCCGCGCGCTTTCCCCCAACGCGTCGGCAATCGACTTCGTCGGTCCACGCACGCCCACAATTACAGGCTGTGATGCAACTCTTGCGTCTGGCCCCAACTGGATGTCGAGGTCGACTTCGAACTGATCCGCGTCCCGCCCGTTGTAGGGAAAGCTGAAGCAACGCCTGACGGCCGCGACGAATGCGCCCTTCCAGGTGGCGACGATGGCATCGGCGTTGCCTTTGGTGGTTCCGAGCGCGGCATTGGAATTGAGCGTATCGCCGGTGACGGCCTGATGTGCTGGATCGCGCTTGTCGAGAAGCGCAGCGATCTGGTTCTGGTCGTAGGTACGTTCCTTCGGCTTCGGCGGTTGCGGAGGAGGCGTCGCGGCCTGGACCTTTGGCTTCGGCGGCTTCTTCTCTTCCTTCTTTATGGCTTCCGCGATCGGGTCGGTCGCGTCCGGCTTTTTCTCGACCGGCTTCGTCTCTTCCTTGGGCTTGGCCTCGGCGACGGGCTTTGGCGGATCTGGCTTTTTCTCGACAGGCTTTTCGACCGGCTTGGGCTGCGGCGGAGGTGCGGTGTCGGTTACGACCGGCGCCTTGTCGGTGATTTTGCCGACGGCATCGTCGGCGGGCTTGGCGTCAGCGACCTTCTCGACCAGCGGTTTGGGATTCTCTTTCTTGCCCGACTTCATACCGGCCGTGACTTTGGCGAGTTGGTCAGCGGAGATGACGTCGACGGGAATCGTCTCCTCCTCCGGCATCACGAAGGCCTTGGTCGAAAACGAAACCATCATCCACCCGATCACGAGGACGTGCAGGACAATCGCCGCCACCAGTGTCTTGTCGACTTTGACCTTCAAGATCAGGCTTTCCGTTTCAAACCAGAAGTCGCTTCGCGCTCGACCAACATTCTCAAGAACCCTGCTCCGGAATGATGACAATATTGGCCTTGAAGCCGGCAGCGCGGATCTGCCCGAGCAATTTCATCATATCGGTGTAGCAGACATCCTTGTCGCCGCGCAGGTAGACCACGCTTTCGGCCTCCGACCGCGTCTCGCGGATCGCCTTGATTTTAGGCAATAAATCAGCGGCCGCAATCGGTGTATCGCCCAGATAAAGCTCGATATTCGAGTTGCAGCCACCGTTCGTCCGTTTAACCGACAAGGTCAGCGGCGGCGTGTTGGAGGCGGTCGACCTGCCACCTCCCGCAATCGGCAAATCGATGTCGATATTCGACGTCATCAAAGGTGCGGCGACCATGAAGATGATCAGCAGCACCAGCATCACGTCCACCATCGGCGTGACGTTAATCTCCGCCATCACGGCGGCGCGCCGGCCGCTGCGCCGGCCGCCACCGGACGAGCCTGCCATGTTCATCGCCATGTTTCGGTGCTCACAATAAGCTCACTCGTATCGAGCCCTCACGCACGCTCGTCGATCTGGCGCGACAGGATGGCTGAGAATTCATCGGCGAACCCTTCCAGCCGCTGAGCCTGCCGGTTCACCTCGGACGTGAATTTGTTATAGAAAATAGTCGCCGGAATGGCGGCGATAAGGCCGATGGCGGTAGCAAAAAGCGCTTCCGCGATGCCGGGAGCGACCACCGCCAGCGAGGTATTTTTCGACGCGGCGATCGACTGGAAGCTCGACATAATGCCCCAGACGGTGCCGAACAGTCCAACGAAAGGTCCGGCCGAGCCGACGGTGGCAAGCACCAGGAGCCGCCGTTCCAGCCGCTCGATTTCACGCGCGATCGAGACATTCATGACCTTTTCGATCCGCATCTGAAGGCCGGCAAAGGATCGCGCCTGGCTTTCGAAGGAGCGTTTCCACTCGCGCATCGCGGCCACAAAACAGGCCGCCATCGACTGCGTCGGCTTGGCCGCGAGCGTGCGGTAAAGTTCCTCGATCGATTGGCCGGACCAGAAGGCCTGCTCGAAACGATCCATCGCGCGGCGGGTCCGCGAATAAAGAATGATCTTGTCGATCGCGATCGCCCAGACCCAGACGGAGCAGGACAACAGCCCGAGCATCACGCATTTCACGATCCAGTGAGCCTGAAAGAACAGGGCAATCAGCGAGACGTCAGCGGATGGCAACGGCAAGGCGGTCTGCGCCACGTCGGCCGGATTCATAAACGATGTCCTCTCTTTTCCGATGGCCGATTGCTCGATGATGCAATGGCTATCGATCCCACCGCCGCGCCAGAAACGCGGGCAATCCCGCCGGCGCGAAATGCCATGATCCATCACATGGGAGGCCCGTCCAAAGCCGGGGCTGGCTTCCCCTGCCAACGTGTCAAAACGAGGGCTTCCGCGCGTCTTTTCGTCTCTCACCAGACGCCAACCGTGGTTAATGTCTGGTTACCAAAGGAGATTTCGGGCGGGGGAAATACCGGCGGCGCAAAGGCTTAAAACCGCCCGTAAAGGGCCGTTTTGGGGCAAATGCAAACCGCCGCCCGCCTGCTTTGCAGACGGGCGGCTCAATCGCCATCAGGTCGAAGGGGCAATCACCTGAGGCTTGGCTGCAGGTCTCAGTTTTGGGGATGGTCGTCGGACGGCGATGCCGGACGGGGACGATGCTGCGCCATGAAGAGATCGAACTCTTCCTTGTCCTTGGCGTGGCGCAGACGGTCGAGGAATTCGCGAAACTCGGTCTGCTCCTCTTCGAGCCGCTTCAGCGTCTCCATGCGGTATTCATCGAAAGCGCGATTGCCGCTCGTGGGCGACCCGAACGGAAAGCCGCGCCGCTCCATGCGACCGCGCATCCGCTCCATCTTGTACTGCATCCGCTCCATCTTGTTCGCCCAGCGGTCTTGATGATTCCAGCAACCCATTTTTCTGCTCCCGAGTGTGAAAAAGAGAAGGGCAAGGCCGATCGGCCACCAGAAGACGAAACCGAGCACCGTCACGGCGATCCAGCCGGGATGCCAAGGCGAATCGAACATGCGGGGGTGGCGGTCGTACTCTTCGGTCGGGCCGCGCCATCGATTGACATCTGCGGTGTAGGCCATTTCCCTCTCCATCACGGCAATGCCGTTGTGAATGTAAATAACATTTACATACGTAAACCATCCCTCATTTTTGTCAAGCTGGGCGCAAGCTCCCCCGCTCGAATTATTTTGGGCTGCCCCAGGGTCCCGAGGGCTTCTTATCGGCCGTCTCTGAAGCCGCCGACCTGCGGTCGGTCAGAAAGCCGAGGCCGCGCAGATAGATCAGCACTTCGGCTTCCAGCAGTTCCTCCGCCGACATCGGCAGCTTGCGCCGCGCCGCATCGCCGCGCGCAAATAGCGAGGCGATGCCGTGCGACATCGACCAGATATGCAACGCCATCATCAACGCCGGCGGCCGCGGCACGCCTGGTGGCGCAAGGGCGGCTAGCCGCTCGGCGGCCGCGCGAATGACGGCGAAGGCGCGCTCTGCGGCAGCCTGCAAACTCGCGCTGACATCGACTGCAAGCCCCGACTCAAACATTGCCGAGTAGAACGCCGGCTTCTCGCGCGCAAAGGCAAGATAGGCCTTGCCGACCCGCTCGAACGCGGTGACAGTATCGGGGCGGCCATCGTCCCAGGCCTGCGACAGCGCGGATTCAAATTGTTCGAAGCCACGCTGCGCGATACTCGACAACAACTCGTCGCGGTCGCGAAAATGCCGGTAAGGAGCAGCCGGGCTAACGCCGGCAAGGCGCGCCGCATCGGCAAAGGTGAAGCCGGCAGCGCCCTTTTTCGCAATCAGGTCGAGCGCTGCCTGCAACAGCGCCTCTTTCAGATTGCCGTGATGATAACCGCGCTCGCTGCGGGCCTGATCTTTCCAGCTCATGTAAAATGTCTTTACATGAAGCCGGCCCCGATTAGAAGCCCGCGCGCCGCAAATGAGCGACCCGCGGGCATGAAGCCAAAAACGCGGCTAGCGGACTTTCCCGGTCCGAAGCGGAACCGGGGTTATTCGTCGCCTAGCCACCGGGGATCGGCAGCACCGGCATGACCTCGACGGACTCACCCGGGAAGATCGAGAAGTGCGGGTGATCTTCGAAGATCTTTGCGGCCGCCTCAGGCGAAGCGGCACGAACAACGGTGAACGCGGTCAGCAGGTTACTGATATCCGCGATACCCTTCGAATCGACCTTCTTGGTCTTGCCGAGCGGCCCGCCCATCGTGACGATAGCCCCTTGATGCTTTTCGACCCAGGCCTTCCAGGCCGTCATGCCCCGTTGTATCCGGGCGTTACGATCGGCCTCGGGGAGCGCCTCCCATGCAGCGGCTTTCGCGGTACCCTTGCCGCCAAGGAAGACAGCGAGATACGTGTCGTTCGTGCTCATCGGATTCTCCTCAAGGTTTGCGGTTTTCGTGGACTGAAAGGATTTGGGTCAGCGTGTGGCTAAGCCGCGCTGCATTTCGGTAAACCCGGCCGCCACCTCTTGAACATCGGCCGGAAAGTCCGCCATTTCGAAGACCTGACGAATCTCGATGGTTTCGTTGTTGGCGGCCGGACAGCGTTTGGCCCAGGCGATCGCCTCTTCGCGCGACTTCACGTCGATCATCCAGTAGCCGCCGATCACCTCCTTCGATTCGATGAAAGGACCATCGGTCACGACCGGCGCGCCCGTCTCAAACGAAACCCGCACCCCTGCCGATGGCGGATGCAGACCATCCAGCGTGATCAGGACACCGGCTTCCTTCAGCGCCTCGTTATATTTCATCATCGCGGCGACCGCTTCCTTGGAGGGTGTGGTGCTCGGCGCCGCCGCCTCATACCCTCGCGGAATCATCAGCATCATAAATCGCATCGTACTCTCCGTCCCCGGTCCGACTTTGACTAAACCCGAACAGCCGGCGCTCTCGTCAAGAAGACGATTGGCGCTTTGCGATACCGACAAGGCCAAGGAAATTATTTGAGAGAATATCGGGAACCCGGGTTCTTAGCCGACTGTGACCTCGCCGAGTGTACTCCAGAAGTCCGTGAACACAGGAGGCGGCTTTGGCGAATCCATCATTCGCTGGGTGAGCAGAATGCCGGTGAGTTGCGCTCGCGGATCCGAATACCAGGATGTCCCGTAGCCGCCATCCCAGCCAAACCGGCCGGGCGGGGCTTTCGGATCGTCGAGCCCGGTGAAAACCGACAGGCCGAAACCCCAGCCCCGGGCGCTGCCGAGGAACAACTGCGACTCACGTCTCTCATCCGCCACGATGTGGTTTGTCGTCATCAAGGTCACGGATTCCCGCGACAGCAGCCGCGCGTCTCCAAGACTGCCGCCATTGAGCATCATCTGGGCGAAGGCGTTAAAGTCATCCACGGTGGAGACCAGGCCCGCGGCGCCGTTTTCGAAGAGCGGCGGACTTGAAAACCTGCCGGTCACCGGAGGATCGAAGACCTTCAATTGTTTTGCGGCGTTGTCGTGGATATAGGCGGTCGCAAACCGGTAATGCTGATCGGCAGGGACATGGAACGCCGTGTCCTTCATTCCCAGCGGCGCAAAAATCCGCTCGCGCAGGAATTCCCCAAGCGTGCGACCTGCGACCCGCGGGATCAGAACGCTGAGTATTTCGCTCCCCGAATTGTAGAGCCAGCTTTCACCCGGCTGGAAGGCCAGCGGCAAGGTGCCGTAACGCCTGATCAATTCGTCGGGTGGAAAGGACGGAAACACCGGCCCCGGCGCAAGGCCTGCTTCCGCATACGCCCGCTGGATCGGAAAGCGTTCGGGAAAGATCGGGATGATGCCGTAGCCGCAGCGAAACGTCAGCAGATCGCGCAAGGTGATCGCCCGGCGCGCCGGCACCGTTTGATGGATCAGTGCATCGACCGTGAGCAGCACCTTGCGGTTGGCCAATTCCGGTAGCCATCGATCGACCGGATCATCGAGTCCTATCTTGCCGTCCTCGACCAGGATCATCGCGGCCGCAGCAGTGACTGGCTTGGTCATGGAGGTGATGCGGAAAATCGTGTCACGCTTCATCGGCGAACCGTCGAACGCAAGGCGGCCGATCGCATCAACGTGAAGTTGTCCGTGACGGCTCACCAGCAACACCAGGCCCGGAAGATCGCCGCGCTCGACATACCCCGCCATCACGCCATGCAGGCGATCAAGTCCGGCTTTCGAAATTCCGTTCGTACCAGTCGTCATCATTGCTCCTTCGGGAACATCGAAAAATAGGGCGCAGCTTCCTTGAGGACGCGCGCGTAGGATGGCCGCATCTTCAGGCGGCCGAAATACGCCTCCAGATGCAGGTGTCCCGAAAACGGCAGCACCTCATTGGCATAGAACAGAGCAGGTGCCGCGGCGCAATCGGCAAGACTGAAGAAATCACCCGTCGCCCAGTTACGCGTCGCCATTTCGCGGTCGATCATCGCGTAGGAGGTTCGCAACCGAGCCTTTGCTTCCTCCACACCACGCGGATCCTTTGCGCCTTGCGGCCGAAGGCGATCTCCGACGATCCTCTGCATCGGCTCGTGAATATAGAGATCGTAAAACCGGTCGAGCAGCCGGGTTTGCAGCGCGGGACTGACCTCGGTCGGGATAAAACGCGTGCGGCCCGGGTAGTGGTAATCCAGATATTCGATGATGACGGTCGATTCCGGGATGGTCTGATCTGTTGCTTCGTCGCGCAGCACGGGAAATTTTCCGACCGGCCAGAGCGTCAGCAGTGCCGTCCGTTGCTGCTCATCGCCAAGATTGACTATGTTGGGCGTGAACGGCGTCGAATTCTCATAAAGCGCGATCAACGACTTGTGGCAGTATGACGATAATGGATGAAAGTGCAGCGTCAGCGACACGTTGGCACTCCGGTTGACGTTTCTGTTAGCGCATGAAAGCGATGCCTTGATAGGCCTAAATGAGCGCGTGCGTTATGCGACACCCCACCGCCGTACCATCTCAGTTGCCCCTTCCGGCAACGCTTCGAAAGTTGGCGATGCCAGCACGGCGTGAAGGTGCAGCGTGACAGTGCCGGAGTTGCGGAAACCGTGCGACCGCCCGGCGGGCACGATCAGCGACTGGCCGGCCTTGACGACGACCTTCTCCTGATCGAGCCACATCTCGGCTTCGCCGTCATGCACCGTCAGCACCTCTTCCACCGGGTGCGAATGGGTCGGCGCGCCGTTTCCCGGCGCGACCCATTGCTCGAACATGCAGAGTTGCGTCGCGCCGTTTTGCGCCGAGACCAGCATCCGGGTTTCTACGCCCGGCCGCCAATGTTCGATGTCTCCAGCGGTGTTGACCTTCATCGCCCTGTATCCTTTTGTCTTTGGCATCGCAAAAAAGCAGACGTCCGCCTTCCATGCTAGAGACAAGGCGAAAAATGGTGGATTGGAATACGCATGACCGTTTCCCCGCAAAAAGTAGCCTTGGTCACAGGCGCCGCCCGTGGCATCGGGTTTGCCGTGGCCAAACGCTTCCTCGCCGACGGCTTTTGCGTGGCACTGCTCGATATCGAAGGCGACCTGCTTGCGAAGAGCGTGTCGGCGCTGGCCAAACCTGAAGCCACGCTGGCCGTGACCTGCGATGTCTCCGACGCCAACGCCGTCGCGGACGCTGTTGCCGCGATCGAACGCCGGTTCGGCCGGCTCGATGCGCTCATCAACAATGCAGGCGTCGCGGTGTTCGCGCCTCTGATGGAAACTTCCGACGCCGACTGGAACCGCGTGCTGGCGGTCAACCTGACCGGGCCGTTCCTCTGCACGAAAGCGGCCGTGCCGCTGATGCGAAGTCATGGCGGCGGCGCAATCGTCAACATCACCTCGATCTCGGGATTGCGCGCCTCGACGCTGCGCTCGGCCTACGGCACCAGCAAAGCCGGTCTTGCGCATCTGACCAAGCAGCTTGCAGTCGAACTGGCTGAGTTCGGCATCCGCGTCAACGGCGTCGCACCCGGCCCGGTCGAGACCGCAATGGCAAAAGCGGTTCACAGCCCGGAAATCCGCGCCGACTATCACGACGCGATCCCGCTCAACCGTTACGGCCTTGAGGAAGAATTGGCGGAAGCGGTGTTTTTCCTGTGCAGCCATCGTGCGAGTTACATCACCGGGCAGTGTACTCGCCGTCGATGGCGGTTTCGATGCCGCCGGCATCGGACTGCCGACGCTGCGCGGCGCAAGACGGAACGGATAGAACTCGTTTCTCCCGAGAGCGGCCGTCCCTATCTTCCATTTCCTTCGCGGCCGCAGCGTGACCTTCATGGCTCAATCGCCTAGGTTGAGTAGGCGCGGCGACGTTGCAGCGCTGGCATAAAGGCAACACTGAAGCGATGGAACCTTGCCGGCGAATCCCTGTTGACGATCTCACCCGGTCGGAAGCATTCGAATACAAAACCATGATGCGATTGGCCATTATCCGCAAAATCGTCGGCGTTGCCGCGTTGGTAAGCGCCCTTGTCATGCCACCGGCGCGAGCCGAAGTTCGCATCTTGGGAAGCCGGGGCGGACAGGTCGGCCCCTTTCTCGACATGTTCGAGCGCGTGCGCAATTCCGGCGAACGTGTCGTCATCGATGGCCCCTGTCTTTCGGCCTGTACACTGGTGCTGAGCATGGTGCCGCACGAACGCATCTGTGTGACGCGCCGTGCCGTTCTTGGCTTTCATGCCGCGCGCTCGATGGACCGGCGCGGCCGGATGTATGCCGAGCCGGAGGCCTCCGCATTGGTGCTTCAGGCCTATCCAACCGACGTACGCGACTGGATTGTTCATCGCGGCGGATTGACCTCGCACCTGCTGCTCCTGCGCGGACGCGAATTGGCGGCATTCTATCCGACCTGCCGCTGATCACCCCGTGGCCGAAAAGCCCTACATTCCCTCGAGCGGCGAGTTCACCATCCAGGGGATACCGAACTGATCGATGCACATGCCGAAGCCCTTGGAAAAGAATGTCTTGCCAAAGGG
Organism: Bradyrhizobium sp.; assembly: GCA_049509335.1. GTDB lineage: Bacteria > Pseudomonadota > Alphaproteobacteria > Rhizobiales > Xanthobacteraceae > Bradyrhizobium. Next base: position 57,694 of record JBEKZZ010000026.1, read on the forward strand.
CATGTTGAGGCTGCCGCCCTCAGCCAGAGCGTTGAACTTGCGCTCGGCCTCCGCGGAATCCTTGATCGTCAGTGAGACTGCAAATCCTTGCGGCTTGTGAAAATGCTCCGGCGGCGAGTCCGATGCCATCAAGACATGGTCACCAATCGACATGCGGGCATGCATGATCAATTTCTCCCGACCGGGCCCCGGCTTCATATCCGCCGGCCCTTCGTCGGCGCGCAACATCATCTCGATCTTGCCGCCGAGCACCTTTTCGTAGAACTTGAAGGCAGCTTCGCAGTTGTCGTTGTAGAATAAATAGGGGTTGAGTTGCATCACCTGCTCCCTGGCTTGAATGCAGCGGTTATTTCTCCGCGAGGCTTTTCAGGCTTGCGAGGCCTGCTTCGAAATCCTTGCCGATCATCTTGTCGAAATCCATGAAAACCTGCATCACCCTGTGCATGAAAGGTGCGGGGCCGCGCATGACCCAATTGACGGTCGTCGTTGGGCCGGCAGCGCCGTTCTGCGGCAACATGGTGAACTCGGCGGTGTTGTGGCCTTCGAACGGTTTGAAGAAATCGAGCTTGATCGTGATTTTCGACGGCGATGAGGCGTCGAGAATTTCCATGCGGCCGGAACCGACGTTCTTGTTCCCATCCCACGCATAAACCGCGCCCTTCCCGCTCTCGGCACCGCTATAACTGCGCTTCATCGCGGTATCCCTGTTTTCCCAGGGTGACCAGCTGCCCCATTGATGAAAATTATTGACCAGCGGGAAAATTCGTTCGGCCGAAGCCTGCACCAGCGCCGAACGCCGGACTGTGAACGTATCCGGCTTTCTCGAAGCGAGGCCGAGAATGACGATGATGGCGATCGCCAACACGACGGCAATGATAGTAAGTATCTCAAGCATGGAACGCTTGCCTCCGTTTCACCGGTTTCTATCCGCCATAAGGCTCCGTGCAAGACTTTCGCCCGCACTACAACCGATCCGCCCCATTGTCTCCGTGACGATCCGCCACGGCGCCAGCTTGATGAAACTGTCCAGTGACAAGATCATGATTTGGATGCTTTGCATGTTCATCTCACGCGTCCCTCTTCGATAGGCTCTCTGCCCTAAAGACGAATGGAGGGACGACAGACCGACAGGAACCTCGAATTATTTTTTTGTCTCCGTTTTGCCGGACGGCCGGCTCTCGCGCATCAATCGATCCAGGTGCATGCGGATGTGAGCGGCTTCCGCCGATGTGTTGGCGAGCGCGATGGCACGATCGAAGGCGACGCGTGACTCTTCGTTGCGGCCGAGTTGCATCAGGAAGGCGCCGCGGACGCCGAAATAATGAAAGTAGTTGGAGAGCCGCTCACCAAGCGGCTCGATCATCTGCAAAGCCGCCTCCGCTCCATGGACCTTCGATACCGCCACGGCACGGTTGAGCGTGACCACGGGCGAAGGCTGAATCACCTCCAGCGCGCCATAGAGGAGGTCGATCTGCACCCAGTCGGTGTCTTCAGGTTTCTCCGCCCGTGCATGCAGGGCGGCAATCGCGGCCTGAACCTGATACGGCCCCGGGCGGCGGTGACGCATCGCCTTGTCGATCAGCGCGAGACCTTCGGCGATCAGCTTTTGATTCCACAGCGCGCGGTCCTGATCGTCGAGCAAAACCAGTTCGCCATTCGCATCGAAGCGCGCGGCCGCGCGCGCATGTTGCAGCAACAACAGCGCCGTCAGCCCCATGATCTCCGGCTCGCTCTGGAACAGCCGGAGCAACAGCCGCGCCAGCCGGATCGCTTCTTCGCATAGCGGCCTTCGGATTTCGGAAGTCTCGCCGCTGGCCGAATAGCCTTCGTTGAAGATTAGGTAGACCATCGCGGCCACGGCCCCAAGCCGTTCGCTCCGCTCGACCGCTCCCGGCGTCTCGAACGGCACGCCGGCATTGGCGACGCGGGCCTTGGCGCGGGTAATCCGCTGCTCCATGGCCGCTTCCGAGACCAGAAAGGCACGCGCGATCTGCTTCACGGAGAGGCCGGAAACAATGCGAAGGGCGAGCGCAATCTGCTGCGTCGCCGGCAGGTCTGGATGACAACAGATGAACAAGAGCCGCAGGATGTCGTCGCGATAATGCGAACCATCGAGCCGGTCGGCAAGTTTCTCCTCGACATCGTCGAGATCGGAAACCGCT
>JBEKZZ010000027.1:0-59199 GCA_049509335.1 Bradyrhizobium sp.
TCGAGCGCACCAAGCCCTCAAGCTCGCTGCGCTCCGCACTCGTCAAGATAATCGATGTCGCTTCCGGGATGCCGCTCATGCCCCCTTGAATCACGACTCATTCTTCACCGATAGTGGGTACTAGTGTCATGCGTCTTCTCCCACTGTTGTCGTTATGTGTTGTTATGGGATCGTCTTGTGACGGCGATCTTGAGCTTGTTATGCGTGATACCAGCGCAAACGCGTTTGCGTCGCGAGGGATCATGCCCAGCTTGATCGCAAAGCTGCGACCGCTTTGAGACATTTGGAAGGCGATTGCGAAAAGCGATTCTATTTTTAGCCGCGCTTGGCTTCGATCGCATCCCAGACTTTTGCGGCGACATCCGGCCCGTTGAGGCGGGCGATGGCGCGGATGCCCGTCGGCGAGGTGACATTGATCTCGGTCAGGTTGCCGTCGATCACATCGATGCCGACGAACAAAAGCCCGCGCTCGCGCAGATGAGGTCCGAGCGTGGCGCAAATCTCGCGCTCGCGGTCGGTGAGTTCGGTCGCTGCAGCCGCGCCGCCGCGCACCATGTTGGAGCGAAGATCATCCGCCGCCGGCACGCGGTTGACGGCGCCGGCGAATTCGCCGTCGACCAGGATGATGCGCTTGTCGCCGTGCTTCACCTCGGGAAGGAAGCGCTGGATCACCCAGGGTTCCTTGAAGGTGACGGAGAACATGTCGAACGTAGAGCCGAAATTCATGTCCTGCGGCATGATGCGAAACACCGCCGCGCCGCCATGGCCGTGCAGGGGCTTCATCACTACCGCGCCATGCTCGTCGCGGAACGCGTTGATCTCGTCGAGGTCGCGCGAGATCAGCGTCGGCGGCATCAGTTGCGGGAAATCCATCACGAACAGTTTTTCCGGCGCGTTGCGGACGCTTTTTGGGTCATTCACGACCAGCGTTTTCGGATGCAGCCGTTCGAGCAGATGCGTCGAGGTGATGTAAGCGAGATCGAACGGCGGGTCTTGCCGCAGCAGGATGACGTCGAACGCCGCGAGCGATTCGCGCTTCGGCTCGCCAAGCGTGAAATGATCGCCGACCTCGTCGCGCACGGTGAGTACCTGCACCGGCGCGACCACGTCCTCGCCTTTCAGGGATAATTTGTCGGGCGTGTAATAGGACAGCCCATGCCCGCGCTTTTGCGCTTCGAGGAGCAGCGCGAAAGTGGAATCGCCGCGGATGTTGATGCGCGCGATCGGGTCCATCTGGACGGCGACGTTCAATTTCATGGGCGGGGTCCGTAAACTTTCTTCTTTGCTTAGGGCTTAAGGGCTCGCGTCGAAGGCCGCCACCAGATGACGCGGCAGGCGGCGCGGCGCAATCAGCATGGCGTCGAAGCGCAGATCATATCCCTCATGTTCGGGATGCGCCATCAGCCAGCCCTGCGCGGCCGCGATGATGCGCGCCTGCTGACGCGGCGTCACGGCATAGGCGGCATCATCGAGGCTCGCCCGCGCCTTGACCTCAACAAAGGCCAATAAATTGCGCCGCCGCGCCACGATGTCGATTTCACCGTGGGGCGTGCGGAAACGCCGTGCGAGGATGCGGTAGCCTTTGGCCATCAAAAGCGCCGCCGCTTGCGCCTCGGCCGAAACACCGGTGCGGAAGGCCTCAATGCGCGCGGGCGAAGCCGCTTTGGCGGCGGGCTTGTCAGTCTTCGCCATGCGCCCGCTTTTCGTTTGCCTTGTCGGCTTTCTTGGATAGTTCAAGCGCGCGGGCATAGATTTCGCGGCGCGGCCGCCCGGAAACTTCGACCGCATGCGCCACTGCGTCCTTGACGCTGTCATGCGAAAGGCGTTCGCGCAGCAGATCGTCCACTTCGCCCAAAGTCATGGCCTGCGTGCCTTCGGCCGGCGGGGCGATCACCAGCACGAACTCGCCGCGCGTCTCCAGGGTGGCCGCCGATTGCGCCAGCTCAGCCAGCGTTGCGCGGCTGATCTCTTCGTGCAGCTTGGTCATCTCGCGGCAGATCGCAGCACTCCGCGCGCCCATGATGGCGGCGAGGTCGGCGAGGGTTTCCTGCACGCGGCTGCCGGATTCGAACAACACGAGTGTCGCGTCGAGATGCGACACTTCGGTGAGACGGGCGCGGCGCGCCGTTTGTTTGGGCGGCAGGAATCCTTCGAAGAAGAAGCGGTCGGTTGGTAGGGCCGCCACCGACAGCGCCGCCAGCACCGACGACGGGCCGGGCAGCGCGACCACGGAAAAGCCCGCCGCGCAGACCTCGCGCACCAGCTTGAAACCGGGGTCGGAGATCAGCGGCGTTCCGGCGTCGGAAACCAGCGCGATCGAGGCGCCCTGCGCCAGGTGTTCGAGAATTTTTGGCCGCGCCAATGCGGCGTTGTGCTCGTGATAGGGCTTGAGTTGTGCGGCGATCCCGTAGCGCTCGGTGAGCCGGCGGGTGATCCTGGTATCCTCACAGGCGATGATGTCGACACCGGCCAGGGTTTCGAGCGCCCGCAGCGTGATATCGCCGAGATTGCCGATCGGGGTCGCCACGAGATAAAGACCGGGCGCGGCCTTTGGGGCGGTCAGCGTCTGGGTGCCGAGCGCATAGGTCCGCTCTTCGGGGCGCTCTGTGACATTGGGCGTATTGGTCGAAACGGCTTTCGGGCGCATAATGGTATTCTAGAGCACGGTGAGGAAGAGTGCGAACCGTAGGCCAAGGGTTCGCGCGGGCCAGATCAGGATATGACAGACCGGAGCAAGCGGCTTCCTTTCAGGAGCCAGGCTCGAAAACGTGCAACCGGTCGAGACCCCGGAAGGCCAAAATCCTTTTGTTTTGGTTAACTATTCGCCGACAATATGCCTGAATCCACCCCTCCTGATGGCGTAGGCGGGGCGAAGTCTTGGCCTTTACCGGGCCGGACAAGAAAAAGAGATATGATGGTGGGTGCGTTCGATCCCAAATTTCAACCCAAGACATCTGGAACCGAGACGTCCGGCACCGGGGAGTCCGTTGGTGGTCGCGCCGGGATTCCGGGTTCGCAGGCGAGCCGGCGGACGGCGCTTGGGCTGATTCTGGGCGCGCCGCTGCTTGGCGCCTGCGCGAGCGTGCAGCAGAGCGTCAGCCAGTTTTCCGTTCCCAATCCATTCAGCTCGTCGTCGTCAGCGCCGCCGCCCCCAGGGTCCGCCGGCGGCCCGGCACAACCGGTTGCGATCGGCAACGGCAGCGTCAAGGTCGCGCTGATCCTGCCGCTGTCCGCCGGCGGTAACGCAGCCGTTGCGGCGCAGTCGATGAAGAACGCTTCCGAAATGGCGCTGGCGGAATTCCTCAATCCCAACCTTCAGCTTCTGATCAAGGACGACGCCGGCTCGCCGCAAGGGGCGCAGCAAGCCGCCCAGCAAGCGGTCGATGAAGGCGCGGAGATCATTCTGGGACCGCTGTTTGCCGCCTCGGTGCCGGCGGTCGCGCAGGTGGCGCGGTCGCGGAATATTTCCGTGATCGCGTTCTCGACCGATTCGAGTGTCGCCAGCCGCGGGGTCTATCTGCTCAGCTTCCTGCCGGAATCCGACGTCAATCGCATCGTAGACTATGCGGCGGCTACCGGCAAACGCTCCTTCATCGCCATGCTGCCCGACAATGCCTATGGCAATGTGGTCGAGGCCGCGTTCAAACAGGCGGTGCCGAGGCGCGGCGGCCGGGTCGTCGCCTTCGAGAAATACGGCGCCGATCGCGCCGCGGCCGCGCGCAACGTGGTGGCGGCGCTGGCGCAGGCGGATTCGCTGCTGCTGGCCGACGATGGCGATGCCGTGGTGACGGTGGCGGATGGGCTGGTCGCGGCCGGCGCCAATCTGAAGAACGTGCAATTGCTCGGCACCGGCCTGTGGGACAATCCGCGGGTGTTCGCGAGCCCCAACATGCAGGGCGGCCTCTATGCTGCGCCCGATCCGGCGGGTTTTCGCGCCTTCGCCGCCCGCTATCGCAACAAATATCGTGCCGAGCCGGTGCGAACCGCGACGCTCGCCTATGACGCGGTGGCACTCGTCGCGGCGCTGTCGCGTTCGCAAGGCGGCGGCAAGCGCTTCACCTCGGAAGTGCTGCTCAACGCGTCCGGCTTTGCCGGCATCGACGGCCTGTTTCGATTCAAGGCCGAGGGCACCAACGAACGCGGCCTCGCCGTCATGAAGGTCGCCACTGGCGGTCCGACGCCGATCGCGGGCTCGCCCAGAAGCTTTGGGGCGTAAGAGCTTTTAAGCCGCCAGATCCGCCACCACCGCATCGAGCACCGGAAAACCCGCTTGCGTCACCCGCAACCGCCCGTCGTCGTCGACGGCAATGGCGCCTTCCTCGCGCAATAACGCGATCCGCCGCGGATCGAGCGGCCGGCCTGATAAAGCGTGATAGCGGCGGGGATCGATTCCTTCCGCGAGCCGCAGTCCCATCAGAAGAAATTCGTCGGCGCGTTCCTCGCTGTTGAGGAGATCGTCGACCACGGTGCCATGGCCGTTGGCCTCGACGCGCATCAGCCACGCTTCGGGGCGTTTCTCGGTCGAGATCGCGTGTCTCTTGCCGTCGATATCCAGCCGGCCATGGGCGCCGGGGCCGATCCCGGCATATTCGTGGGCCCGCCAGTAGACGAGGTTGTGCCGGCATTCCGCGCCGCCGCGCGCATGGTTGGAGATTTCATAGGCGCTCAAGCCGTGGCGATCGCAAACTTCCTGCGTCACGTCGTAGAGCGTGCGGGCCAATGATTCATCCGGTGTCTTGAGTTTGCCGGCCGCATGCAGACCAAAAAACGGCGTGCCTTCCTCGATCGTCAATTGATAGAGCGAGAGATGTTCGGCCGCTTCCGCGATCGCAAGCTTTAGTTCGCTGGTCCAGGCTTCAGCGGTCTGATCGGGGCGGGCATAGATCAGATCGAAGGAATAGCGCTCAAACGAGCGGCGCGCGATCGCGACCGCGTCCAGCGCCTCTCGCGCCGAATGAAGGCGCCCGAGCATCTTCAATGACGCATCGTCCAGCGCCTGCACACCGAGCGAGACGCGGTTGACACCGGCGGCGCGATAGCCGGCGAAACGCGTGGCCTCTACACTCGTGGGATTGGCCTCCAGTGTCACTTCGACGTCGGAAGCGACGCGCCAATGCTTGCCTATCGCATCGAGGATCGCAGCCACGCTCTCGGGCCGCATCAGCGAGGGCGTGCCGCCGCCGAGAAAAATCGAGGTGACCTCGCGGCCGGGCGCGCGATTTGCCGTGGTTTCGATCTCGCGGAGAAAGGCTGCCGCAAAGCGATCCTCGTCGATCGCGGCGTGCCGGACATGACTGTTGAAATCGCAATAGGGGCATTTCGACAAGCAAAACGGCCAGTGCACGTAGACGCCGAAGGCCTCTCTGTCTTGTCCCTCTCCCGCTCGCGGGGGAGGGTTGGGGTGGGGGGTGCTACCCAAGGCAGCGCTCCGCGAGTTTAACGAAGGCGCGCGCCCTGTGAGAGAGCCCCTTGCCGAGCGGCGGCAGGCCGTGTTTTTCGATGGAGCTCATCTCGCCGAAGGTGCGCTCAAAGCCGTCAGGCAAAAACATCGGATCGTAGCCGAAGCCGGCCGTGCCGCGCGGCGGCCACACCAGCGTGCCGTCGACGCGCGCCTCGACTTCCTCGATGTGGCCATCGGGCCAGGCCACGCACAACGCCGAGACGAAGTGGGCCTTTCGTTTGGCTGGTTCGTTGGCGCCGCGTTCTTCGAGCAGCCGCTCGATCCGCGTCATCGCCGCATTGAAATCCTTGGATGGGCCGGCCCAGCGCGCCGAGTAGATTCCGGGCGCGCCGTCGAGCGCGTCGACGGCGAGACCGGAGTCATCGGCGAAAGCCGGGAGCTTCGCTGACGTCGCGGCGGCCACCGCCTTGATTTTCGCATTGGCCGCAAAACTGTCACCGGTTTCTTCGGGCTCGGCCAGGCCGAGTTCCGTCGCCGATTTCACCTCGATGCCATGAGGCGACAGCAACTCGCGCATCTCGGCCAACTTGCCGGGATTGTGGGTCGCGATCACAAGATGGCCGGTTATGCGACGAGGCATGCCTTACCCCACCGCCATCTTCTGCAAGTCTACAAGCCTGGAGACGCCCTTCTGCGCCAGCGCCATCAGCGCCAGGAACTCGTCTTGCGAGAACGGCGTCTTCTCCGCCGTGCCTTGCACCTCGACGATGCGTCCGTCGCCGGTCATGACGAAGTTGGCGTCGGTCTCGGCGTTTGAATCCTCGGCGTAATCGAGGTCAAGCACCGGAGTACCATTGTAGATGCCGCAGGAAATGGCCGCGACATGGTCGCGCAGCACGTTGGTCTTGATCATGTTGCGCGCCTTCATCCAGCCGATGCAGTCGGCGAGCGCGACCCAGGCGCCGGTGATCGAGGCCGTTCGCGTGCCACCATCGGCTTGCAGCACGTCGCAATCCACCGTGATTTGACGCTCGCCGAGCGCTTCGAGGTCGAGTGTGGCGCGCAGCGAACGCCCGATCAGCCGCTGGATTTCAACGGTGCGGCCGCTTTGCTTGCCACTGGAGGCCTCCCGCCGGGTGCGTTCCAGCGTGGCGCGCGGCAGCATGCCGTATTCGGCCGTCACCCAACCACGTCCCTGGCCCTTGAGCCAGGGTGGCAGGCGCTCTTCCAGCGTCGCCGTCACCAGGACGTGGGTATCGCCGAACTTAACCAGGCACGATCCTTCGGCATATTTGACCACGCCGCGTTCCAGCGACACGGCGCGCAGTTCATCCGGCGCACGGCGACTTGGCCGCATGAAAACCTCCAATTTTAACCAATAGATGTGTTTGAGACGCGTTTGGCGTGCTTGTAGGTGCGGGAGCGGGCAGCGGCAAGGGCTTTGGCCTTTGTTTGGCGATCATTGCGTGCTTGTCAGTGGCTTCCCATGAGGACAAAATCGGAGCTCAAAACGTCGGGAGTTTGATTTTTGGCTCACCACGAACCGATTGGCCTGATTTCGTCGCATACCGGGCTTGCCCAGCTCAACGAACGCTCACGCGATATCTTCCGCCAGATCGTCGAGAGCTATCTGGCCACCGGTGAACCCGTCGGCTCGCGCAACATCTCGCGCCTGATCGCGGTTCCGCTATCGCCGGCCTCGGTCCGCAACGTGATGGCCGATCTCGAAGCGCTCGGGCTGATCTATGCGCCGCATACGTCGGCGGGACGGCTGCCGACCGAAATCGGCTTGCGGTTCTTTGTCGATGCCCTGATGCAGGTCGGCGATCTCACCGAAGCCGAGCGGCAATCGATCCAGACCCAGCTTGCTTCCGTCGGCAAGGCGCAATCGGTCGAGGCAGCACTTGGCGAGGCGCTGACCCGGCTTTCCGGCCTCACGCGCGCCGCTTCCGTGGTGCTGACCGGCAAATCCAATTCGCGTCTCAAGCACATCGAGTTTGTCCGGCTGGAGCCGGAGCGGGCGTTGGTCGTGCTGGTCAGTGAAGACGGTCAGGTCGAAAACCGCGTGCTGGCCTTGCCGCCGGGCGTTCCTTCTTCCGCGCTGATTGAAGCGACCAATTTCCTCAATGCGCGGATCAGGGGCCGAACGTTGGCGGAAGCGCGCCTCGAACTTGAAACCGCGTTGGCGCACGGCCGCGCCGAACTCGATCAGTTGACGCAGAAGGTGATCGCGGCCGGAATCGCCAGCTGGTCCGGCGGCGAAAGCGAGGACCGGCAGTTGATCGTGCGCGGTCACGCCAATCTGCTCGAAGACCTCCACGCGCTTGAAGATCTCGAACGCGTCCGCCTGCTGTTCGACGATCTCGAGACCAAGCGCGGCGTCATCGATCTGCTCGGCCGGGCCGAGAGCGCCGAGGGGGTGAGGATTTTCATTGGATCGGAGAACAAGCTGTTTTCGCTTTCCGGCTCGTCCACCATTATCGCGCCCTACCGGGACGGCGCGGGCAAGATCGTCGGCGTGCTCGGGGTGATCGGACCGACCCGGCTCAACTATGCGCGGGTGATCCCGACGGTGGATTACGCGGCCCGGATTGTCAGCCGCATGCTGGGCGGGTAGCAGGACGCTTGATTTTCGGCTGCTAAAGCACGATATCCGCCCCAGCAACCGATCCTCAAGCTTACCCAAAAGACGATTTTTAAGAAGGTAGCCGCATGACCGATCCCGCCGGGCAGAACGACAATTCGGCCAGTCCGGAGCAAGCAGCCGAGCCCGTGGTTTCCAAGCCCTATATCATGCCCGACGATCCCGAACCGGGATCGGTGGAAGTGCTTGCCAAGGAACTGGCCGAGGCGCGCGACAAGACCCTTCGCACGCTGGCGGAGATGGAGAATCTGCGTCAGCGCACCCGGCGCGAGGTTGCCGATTCCAAGGTCTACGGAATTACCGGCTTCGCCCGCGACGTGCTCGACATCGCCGACAGTCTTCAGCGCACGCTCGATGCGGTGCCGGTGGAAACGCGGGAATTGGCCGATCCCTTGCTGAAGACCTTGATCGAAGGCGTCGAGCTGACCGAACGGTCCTTGCTCAATGCGCTGGAGAAGAACGGCGTCAGGAAATTCGATCCGCACGGAGAGAAATTCAATCCGAATTTCCAGCAGGCGATGTACGAGGTTCCCGATGCTTCCGTGCCCGCGGGCACGGTGGTGCAGGTGGTTCAGGCCGGCTACATGATCGGCGAGCGGGTATTGCGGCCGGCGCTGGTCGGCGTCTCCAAGGGCGGCGCGAAGACGCCGGCCAACGGCAACGAGCCGAATAACGAGGCTTAGGATACCCATCGAGCTATAGCGTTTTCGAGCGAATCGGTTTCCACCCCCGGATTCCGTCTCCGCCAAGGCTTTGCCGGTCCACTAGCTCACTCGGCCGGCGAAGCTTTAGCGAAGGCGGCAAGTCCGAGGGCATGCTTCGCTCGAAAACGCCATAGCTGCCGGGGGTGCGTTCCTTATGTTGCCGACATAGCACGACAAAGTGAAGCTCTGGATAGGTGCGGCGTCATAACAATGTCGGTCTGGCACCCCACTAGCGGGGGCCAAATCAGGAAGAAAATGGAGGCCGCTGATGTTACCTCGCCTTCCATGCGTTGTTCGGATTGCCTATCGCCTCGCGGAAACAGGCGGGTTTGACAACCTCGGCGCCATCGAGCCCGAACTGGCCGTTCTTGGCTTTGGCGGGGAAATGCGCCTGCCCGCCATCCGTGACGCGCTGAAAGGTATCCCTTTTCTACGGCGGATCGTCGAGCGCCCATTCGACAGACGGCAACTGTTCCCTGGCCGGGACGTCAGCGGCGGCGCAGCGTCCGATGGAAGCGGACAGATGACCTTACCCGAGTGCTGAATAAAATGCAGCCCGAACTGTTTTCCGGCAATCGGCAACGAGGCTTGCCAAGCCGTTCTTTTCCTCGCCTTCACCGCTGTTTTGCGGCCGTTCGCCCGTGCTTGGTCGGTGTCTTGGAACCCTTGCGCGCGTCGGCCAAGCAGAAACCCGGGACAAACGGCGGCCCAGACGGGTCCGGGCCGCGCCTTCGCGGTTTCCTGGCTGAAACCCGATAGACGGCCGCGCCATGTCGGATCGGGTTTCGACGAGCTCCCGGCAAGGACTGTCCAGGTGGCGGGAGCCGCTGGTCGCCGTGTTTTACGGCGCCTGCTGCCATGGCTGCTTCGTGGCCGGTGTCGGCACCATGATGTTCATGATGTTCTTCGGCATGAGCCGGTCGTTCGGCGTGCTGCACGCGCCCTGGTCCTATCTGGCGAATGCCCTGTTGCTGGCCCAATTTCCCCTTCTGCACTCGATGCTGCTCTCCCGGCGCGGGCACGAGGTCTTGCGCCGGCTGGCGCCGCATGGGCTGGGCGGGCGTCTGGCCACGACCACTTACGCCTTGATCGCTTCCGTCCAGGTCTGGCTGCTGTTTGCCTTGTGGTCGCCGAGCGGGACGGTGTGGTGGCAGGCGAGCGGCTTTTTATTCGACGTATTGTGCTGCCTCTATGCTGTGGCTTGGCTGCTGCTGTGGAAGTCGATCATCGACGCCGGCTTCGCGCTGCAGACCGGCCTGCTGGGATGGTGGGCCGTGGCGCGCCATCGGGCCCCGATCTATCCGCCGATGCCGGCCACGGGTTTGTTTCGCCTGTGCCGGCAGCCGATCTACGTCGCGTTCGCGCTGACGCTTTGGACGGTGCCGACGATCACGCCGGACCAATTCGTCGTCTCCTTGGTGCTGACCGCCTATTGCCTGGTCGGCCCCTTGTTCAAGGAGGCACGGTTCGCCCGGCTTTTCGGCGAGCCATTCGCCCGCTATCAGCGAAAGGTGCCCTATTGGCTGCCATGGCCGCGACGGCGAGCCGCCGTCGCGTTGCCTGACAATGTTCTGGAAGGGGCCAAAGCCATTCCTGCTTCAGGTCAGCTCCAGGACGCTTTGCGCGCAGCGTCGCCCCGGCTCACGCCACCCCCAACGCCGTTGGCGAGCATTCTCATCCACGGCATTATCGCGCTGCTTTGGGTGCTGCTCTTTGCCCGCGCCTTCGTCCTCAACGGCCTGTTGGCCTGGTCGGTCGGTGTCGTCTATGTGAGCTACGACACGGCGCTTCTCGCCTTCGTCTTCTGGCAGACGCTGGGCCTGGCGAAAATCGCCGCAAAACCCCGAAGCGCCGGTGCCGCGCCGGTCACGCTCGGCGTGATCGTGGCGGCCCATAACGAGGCGGCGGTGCTGCCGCTCACCTTGGCGGCCCTGTTCGATCAATCCGAACCACCCGAACTCATCGTCATCACCGACGATGGATCGACGGACGAGACTGCCGCGTTGCTCCAGCAGCAATTCGGCCTCGTCGAGCCGCCTCTCGGCACCCTGAGTTCGGCGAGTTCCACGCATCCGGCGCTGCATTGGCTGCGCCTTTCCCATCAGGGCAAGCCGTCCGCGCTGACGAAGGCCATGCAGCTCATCGACACGGAAATGGTTGTGACGGTCGATGCCGACACGCTGCTGGAGCAGAATGCCATCGCAGCGATGCGCGACGCCTTTGCGTCTGACCCGAACCTGGTCGCCGCCACCGGCATCCTGACGCCCGTCTGCGGTCCCAGCTTGAGCGGCCGCTGGTTTCAGTGGTTCCAGACCTACGAATACATCCGCAATTTTCTGTCCCGCTATGCCTGGATGCAGATGGACAGTCTGCTGTTGATCTCGGGCGCCTTCGCGGCTTACCGGCGGCAGGCCGTCGTCGAGGTCGGCGGGTTCGATCCGGCCTGCCTCGTTGAAGATTACGAATTGATCCACCGGATGCGCCGTTACAGCGTCGTCAACCATCGGGGCTGGACCACCAGCGTCGTCGGCGCATCCCGCGCCCTGACCGATGCGCCGGGTTCCGTCGGGGCTTTCCTGCGCCAGCGACGCCGGTGGTTCGGCGGCTTTCTGCAAACCCAATATTGGTACCGCGACATGGTAGGCAATCGTGCCTTCAGCTGGCTCGGCCTGCTCATGCTCCCGGTCAAGGCCGCCGATACGCTGCAGCCGATCTACGGCCTGACCGCCTTTGCCCTGCTGCTCGTTTACCTCGTGACCGGCCGCTTCGTCCTGGTCAATCCGGTGGTCGGCGTCATCGGTCTAAAAATCCTGATCGACTTCGCCTTTCACCTCTGGTCGATCCATCTTTACCGGCGCTGGGCGGCGCCTTCGGCGCGCATCAGCTTCGCCTCAGGGCTGTTGGCCGCGCTGCTCGAACCCTTCAGTTTCCAGATCCTCCGGCATCTGGGCGCCGCATGGGGGTGGGTCATGTTCCTGACGGGCGCGCGGCAATGGGGCATCCAGCACCGCCTCGGCCTCGTCGTTGCGCCTTCGGACATGCGCCCGGGCACGCAGGATTAGAACGGATCAGGCCGGCCAATCCGTTTCACAAAGCCATGACGAGAAAGACTGCCATGCAAATTCAAAGATACACGCGAACGGCGATCGCATTCCATTGGCTTATCGCTTTGCTCATCTTCGCCAATCTGGCGATGGTCTGGATCGTCGACTATTTGCCCGACGGCATGGTGCGGCCGGTGATCGACACGCACAAATCCTTCGGCATCACGGTGCTCGGCCTGGCCATCATGCGGGTTTTATGGCGGGCGACCCATCCGGCACCGCCCTTGCCCCCCTCCTATTCCGCCTGGGAGCGTTGGAGCGCGCACGCGGCCCATTGGGTGCTTTATGCCCTGATCTTCTGCCTGCCGCTCTCCGGCTGGGCGCATGATTCGGCTTGGAAGGAAGCGGCGACGCATCCGATGTATCTCTACGGGCTCGTGCCATGGCCCCGTATCGGCTGGCTGACCGCGATCAACCCCGCTGACAAGGATTATTGGCATGATTTGCTGTTCCGGGTGCACACCTCCTTCGCCTATGTGCTCTATGCGATGGTCGTGGCGCATGTGGCCGGCGCGGTGAAGCACCAATGGTTCGACAATGAAGCCGAACTTCAACGCATGCTCCCGGGATCGGCCACCGAGTAAGCGATCCTCACGCGCGGCTGCTTCGGGTCGCCGTCAAGTACAATTGTCCAGCTTACACCGCGATATCGCTCGACTGGATCCGCTTCACGCCGGCCTTGGCCATATCCGCCCAGGCCTTGGCGAGCGAACCCTGGGTGTCGATGCCGCGGCAGGCGTCCTCGATCACATAGGCATCAAAGCCCGCCTTGCGCGCATCCATCGCCGTCCACGCCACGCAGAAATCGGTAGCCAATCCCGCAACGAACAGGCGTTGCAGCTTGCGCGCCTTCAGATAGGCGGCAAGTCCGGTCGTCGTCTTGCCGTCGGCCTCGGTGAAGGCCGAGTAGCTGTCGACGTCCTTGTGATAGCCCTTGCGGATGACGAGTTCGGCTTGCGGGATCGACAGATCTTTCGACAGCGAAGCGCCGTCGGTGCCCTGAACGCAGTGATCGGGCCACAGCACCTGCTTGCCGTAAGGAAGGTCGACGCTCTCGAACGGCTTCTTGCCGGCATGGGACGACGCGAAAGAAATATGGCCGGCGGTGTGCCAATCCTGCGTCATCACGACATTGGTAAAGCCCTTGGCGAGCCGGTTGATGATCGGCACCACCTGGTCGCCTTCTTTCACGGCCAGACTGCCGCCCGGCAGGAAACAGTTTTGCACGTCGATCACGAGCAACGCCGAAGCATCGTCGATCTTGATCGAGGCCGCCGCCCAGAGCGCTCGCGGTGTCATCGCGGTCACGGCCAGTGCGCCCAAAGCTGCAAGTGTCTGCCTTCGGTCCAACATGCTCACCTCCCCTTTGAATAGGATGACGTTAGCAAATCAGGTCTGCGGCCGGTGGTAAAGCAGCGATCCTCCGGACACGTCACCGGATGCCTTCAGCGCGGCTCGACCCCGTCGCGGACCGCGCGAAAACGCGGAAAGGCTTTTTCCCATTGATCGCGCGGCGCGCTGCCAATGATCCGCATGGAGACCTGGGTGCCGAACCGCAGCCACTGCACCATCGTGACCGGCGTATCTTCCCGGCCGCTGGTGGCATCGATCCGCGTTTCATAGCCGGCCATGCCGTCGATGCGGACGGGCTCGGACATCGTGATGCGCCCTGAGTGCATTCCGGGAATGGCGCGGGCGGCCTGCTCGGCAAAACGGGCGCGATCGTCGGGCTGTGCAGGCACCGCCGCCATCAGGCCGATCACCATGAAAGGCGCGGCCTCGAAGCCGGTGGTCTCATCGCCATCGGCAAGCAGCAAGGCGCCCGTTGCCCCCAAGGCGCGAACATTCTTGAAGTCGCCGAGATCGCCGACCTTGAACGGCATCAAGGCAAGTTGTTCGGCGACCGGAACTTCCTTGCGAATCACGGCTGACACAAACATCTGCCGGACCGCATCGTCGCTGTAGATCCTGGTGGCGTTCTCGGGGACCTGGACGTCGACATAGCCGGTGAAGGTGCCGCCCGAAAGGATCATCGAATAATGGCGAAAGGTTCCGGACGCGTTCTTGGCGGTTTCGGCCGTGTAATAGGCTGTTCCGGCCCCGGTCTCGAGGCTCTCCGGTTTGGCGTTGGTGACGATCGCCGGATTGGTCTTGAACGCATTCATGACCTCGCCATAGGCGCCTGCCGGCAACTCCGCGATCAGCACCTTGACGCTCTGGTCTTCCGTCTCAAAGCCGGTGAACGCCCTGGCGGGGACAAGACCCACCAGCGGCGTGATCCCGATCCGCGCCCCCGGGGGGAAAACCGGTTCAGCGGCCAAACCGCTGACCGAGGCGCCACCCATGGTGACGACCAGCAAAGCGAGGGCGGAAAACAGTCGGAAATGCGTCATCGGCGATTTTCTCGATTTGTATTGAGGCCGTTCGATGGGGCCGATTCGTTTTCGCAAAGCGTCGGTCCGCTTTTAACGGTTTTGCCGTCCGGGCAACAGCGGCATGGCGGCGAGGGCGGGGCGTCCGGGGTGGCCGGGTTATGGGCCGGGTGATGGGACCGGTCTTGGTCCCGGTCTTGGCCCTGATCTTGGCCCCGATCTTGGCCTCACCTCGAAACTATCTTTAAAGGTTGCTGGCTTTTGCGGACGAAGGTTGCGCTTACCTCCTTGCGGGCCATGCCCCCCCTCCTATATGAGGCTCACCGTCGCAATATCGCGAGTATTTGATCGTTGGGGGTCCGGATCAGGGCGCCGTCAGGGCCCAGCCGACCTGCCGCAAAAAGAAGGATATGAGGACCATGGGAAAGGTCATTGGGATCGATCTCGGCACCACGAATTCGTGCGTTGCCGTCATGGATGGCAAAAACGCCAAAGTTATCGAAAATGCCGAGGGCATGCGGACGACCCCGTCGATCGTTGCCTTTAGCGACGACGGCGAACGCCTCGTCGGCCAGCCGGCCAAGCGCCAGGCGGTAACCAATCCCGAGCGGACCTTCTTTGCGGTGAAGCGCCTCGTCGGCCGTCGCTACGACGATCCGATGGTGGAAAAGGACAAGAAGCTCGTCCCCTACAAGATCGTGAAAGCGTCCAACGGCGACGCCTGGGTCGAGGCCGACGGCAAGACCTACTCTCCCTCGCAGATTTCCGCCTTCATCCTGCAAAAGATGAAAGAGACCGCCGAAGCCCATCTCGGCCAGAAGGTCGACCAGGCGGTCATCACGGTTCCCGCTTATTTCAACGACGCCCAGCGTCAGGCCACCAAGGACGCCGGCAAGATCGCCGGCCTTGAAGTGCTGCGCATCATCAACGAGCCGACCGCGGCAGCCCTCGCCTATGGTTTGGACAAGACCAAGACCGGCACCATTGCGGTGTACGACCTCGGCGGCGGCACGTTTGATATCTCCATTCTCGAAATCGGCGACGGCGTGTTCGAGGTGAAGTCGACCAACGGCGACACCTTCCTCGGCGGCGAAGACTTCGACATGCGCCTGGTCGGTTATCTCGCCGACGAATTCCAGAAGGAACAGGGCATCAACCTGCGCAACGACAAGCTGGCCTTGCAGCGGCTGAAAGAGGCCGCCGAAAAGGCCAAGATCGAGCTGTCGTCGACCACGCAGACCGAAATCAACCTGCCGTTCATCACCGCGGACCAGACCGGTCCGAAGCATCTGACGATGAAACTGACGCGCGCCAAGTTCGAGGCGCTGGTCGATGATCTCGTGCAGAAGACCATCGAGCCCTGCCGCAAGGCGCTGAAGGATGCCGGCCTCACCGCCGGCGAGATCGGCGAAGTGGTGCTGGTCGGCGGCATGACCCGCATGCCGAAGGTGCAGGAAGTCGTGAAGCAGTTGTTCGGCAAGGAGCCGCACAAGGGCGTCAACCCCGACGAAGTCGTGGCGATTGGCGCTGCGATCCAGGCTGGCGTGCTGCAAGGCGACGTCAAGGACGTGCTGTTGCTCGACGTGACGCCGCTGTCGCTCGGCATCGAGACGCTGGGTGGCGTTTTCACCCGTATCATCGAGCGCAACACCACGATCCCGACCAAGAAGAGCCAGGTGTTCTCGACCGCCGAGGACAGCCAGAACGCCGTCACCATCCGCGTCTTCCAGGGTGAGCGCGAAATGGCGGCCGACAACAAGATGCTCGGCCAGTTCGACCTGATGGGCATTCCGCCGGCGCCGCGCGGCATGCCGCAGATCGAGGTGACCTTCGACATCGACGCCAACGGCATCGTCAACGTCTCCGCCAAGGACAAGGCGACGGGCAAGGAACAGCAGATCCGTATCCAGGCCTCCGGCGGCCTGTCGGAAGCCGACATCGACAAGATGGTCAAGGATGCCGAGGCCAATGCGGCCGAGGACAAGAAGCGCCGTGAGGCGGTCGACGCCAAGAACCACGCCGACGCGCTGGTCCATTCGACCGAGAAGGCACTCGCCGAGCACGGCTCGAAGATCGCGGACACCGAACGCCGCGCCATCGAGGATGCGGTCAGCGATTTGAAGGAAGCGCTGAAGGGCGAGGACGCCGAAGCGATCAAGGCCAAGACCAACACGCTGTCGCAGGCCTCGATGAAACTCGGTGAGGCCATGTACAAGCAGCAGGCCGAGGCCGATGCGGCCAAGGATGCCGCGAAGGACGACGTGGTCGACGCGGAATTTACCGAAGTCGACGACGACAAGAACAACAAGAAATCTGCTTAAGGCAGCGAGTCATGACCCCCATTCTTACGGGTACGCGAAGTGGCGTCTCGAAAGGGTGGGGGTTATTTTTCGTTAAGCCGAAGGCGGCATTGTGAGCCGCATTCCTTGATGAATTTCGGGCGGATTTGACGGATGTCCACCAAGCGCTGCTATTACGAGACCCTTGAAGTCGAGCGAAACGCGGACGACACCAAACTCAAGGCAGCTTTTCGCAAGCTGGCGATGAAATGGCATCCGGACAAGAATCCGGGCGATGCCACCAGCGAAGTCCGTTTCAAGGAAATCAACGAGGCCTACGAGGTTCTGAAGGACGGCGACAAGCGCGCCGCTTATGACCGGTTCGGTCATGCCGCGTTCGAGCAAGGCGGCGGTGGGCCGGGCTTCGGCGCCGGCTTTGCTTCCTCCTTCTCCGATATTTTCGAAGACCTGTTCGGCATGGCCGGGCAACGGTCTCGTGGCGGCCGCGAGCGCGGCGCGGACCTGCGCTACAATATGGAAATCAGCCTGGAGGAAGCCTTCCAGGGCAAGACCGCGCAGATCGAAATTCCGGTCTCGGTGACCTGCGAATCCTGTTCCGGCATCGGCGCCAAGGCCGGCACCAAGCCGAAGGCCTGCGGGACGTGTGGCGGCGCGGGAAGGGTGCGGCAGGCGCAGGGATTTTTCACCCTGGAACGGACCTGTCCAGGCTGCCAGGGCCGTGGCCAGATGATCGAGGAACCCTGTCCGTCCTGCGTCGGCTCAGGCCGGGTGACGCGCGAGCGGACGCTTTCGGTCAACATTCCCCAAGGCGTCGAAGACGGCACGCGCATTCGCCTGGCCGGCGAAGGCGAGGCCGGCCTGCGCGGCGGGCCTCCGGGCGATCTCTATATTTTCCTGTCGCTGACAGCCCACGAATTCTTCCAGCGTGATGGCGCTGATCTGCATTGCCGGGTGCCGATCTCGATGGTGACCGCGGCGCTGGGCGGCGAATTCGATGTCCCGACCATCGACAAGGGCAAGACCAAGGTGAAGATACCTTCGGGAACCCAATCCGGCCGCCGCTTCCGCATTGCATCAAAGGGCATGCCAGTGCTGCGCTCGCGCCAGACCGGCGACATGTACGTTCAGGTCATGGTCGAAACGCCGCAGAACTTGACCAAGAAACAGCAGGAATTGCTGGTCGAGTTCGAAAAACTATCCTCGGGTGCAACCCATCCGGAGGCCGCGGGTTTCTTTGCCAAGGTCAAGGACTTCTTCGGCAACCGCGCCAGCACGTAATGTGCATGGTCGGATTCGGCTGCGCGCAAAACGGCAATGACGGCAGAGCTTTATTGTCAGGCCGGCGATGTCCTCGACGACACGCGCAAGCGCGTTTTGCTTGACCGGATCGCTGGCTACCTATACCTCTTTGTGACCGTTTTCTGACACCGCCGCGAAGAGCGGTCCCGCCTGGTAGCGACATGCCCTTGCAATCGTCCGTGCGTGCGTTGAAAAAGCCGCTTCGTCTCGATGACGAAGTTCGTTTTCTCCGTTCATGGATCGAAAAGCCGCTTCATATGGGAGCGGTGATGCCGTCGGGCCGCGTGCTTGCGCGCACCATGGCCCAATATGTCGATGTCGATTCAGAAGGCCCGGTCGTCGAACTCGGCCCCGGCACAGGCGCGATCACCAACGCCTTGATCGAGCGCGGCATCGACCAGAAGCGTCTGGTGCTGGTCGAATATAATCCGGGCTTCTGCGCACTTCTGCGCGACCGTTATCCGCAGGCCAAGGTGGTTCAGGGCGATGCCTATCGGCTGCGCGATTCGTTGCACGAGGTGCTGGGTCAGCCTGCTTCGGCCATCGTCTCCGGTCTGCCGCTGGTGACCAAGCCGATGCAGACGCGGCTGCGGCTCATTCGCGATGCCTTTCTGGCGCTGGCCCCCAAGGCTCCCTTCGTGCAGTTCACCTATTCGGTCGCGCCGCCGATCCCGAGGTCGCTGCCGGGCGTTTCCACCGAGGCGTCCGAGCGGGTCTGGATGAACCTTCCGCCGGCCCGTGTCTGGGTGTATCGGAAGGGCTAGATAAACCTGTCGTCACGGCGGAAGTGCGCCCCCTCTCCCGCAAGCGGGAGAGGTATAACGGAGCTCGCGGCAAAACCCCTCAAACGAGACATCATCTGCGTAAATCATGACTGCGCTGAAAATCCTGGTGATCCCCGGATCGCTGCGAACGGGCTCGCTGAACGCGAAGCTTGCCGCCGTGGCCGCGCATCAATTCGCGCAAGCCGGCGCAGAGGTGACGCGGCTCTCGCTCGCCGATTTTCCGCTGCCGATCTATGACGGCGACCTGCAAACCAAATCGGGCGTGCCGAAGAACGCCGTCGATCTCAAACGCATGATCGGCGCCCATCACGGCGTACTGATCGTTACGCCGGAATATAATTCGTCGGTTCCACCGCTGCTCAAGAACACGATCGATTGGGTCAGCCGGGTTCAGGATGCGCATGAGAGCCGCGGACAGGTGTTTCGTGGCCGCGCCTTTGCGGTCGCCGGCGCTTCTGGCGGACGGCTCGGCGGCGCGCGGGCGCTCTCGGCGCTGCGGCTGATCCTTTCGGCCTGTCAGGCGTTGGTGATTCCGAACCAGCTCGCGCTTGCCTTCGCCGAAGAGGCCTATGACGATAGGGATCGTCTGAGACATCCGCCCGACATCGAGGCGCTGGGTGCGCTGGTGCGGCAGTTGATCGACGTCTCCCAACGCCTGATGTGAGGTAAAATGCCGTTGTCTGGTATCGCCCCGAAAGACCGGCTGATCGTGGCGCTCGACCTGCCGGGCGTTGAACCCGCAGAGGCGATGATCAAACGTCTCGGCGACAGCGTGACCTTCTACAAGATCGGCTATCAGCTCGGCTTTGCCGGCGGGCTGTCGCTGGTGCGAAAGCTGACCGACGCCGGCAAGAAGGTGTTTATCGACGTCAAATTGCACGACATCGGCAACACCGTGGCGCGCGGCGTCGAGAGCCTTTCCTCGCTTGGCGCGACGTTTCTCACCGTGCACGCCTATCCGCAGACCATGCAGGCGGCGGTCGAGGCGCGCGGCAATTCGGGACTGAAGATTCTCGCGGTGACAGTGCTCACCTCTTACAACGAGGCGGACGTCGAGGCCGCCGGTTACCGGCACACCGTCGCCGATCTCGTGGCCGCCCGCGCGCGTCAGGCCAAGGCGCTCGGCGTTGACGGGATTGTATGTTCGCCGGAGGAAGTGGCCGCCTTGCGCGCCATCGTCGGGGACCAGATGAGCCTGGTGACGCCCGGCATCCGCCCTGCCGGCAGCTCGAGCGGCGACCAGAAGCGTATCATGACGCCGGCGCGTGCGATTGCCGCCGGGGCAGATTATCTCGTGGTCGGCCGGCCGGTGACGGAAGCCGCCGATCCGAAGGCGGCCGCGAATTCGATTCAAGCCGAGATCGCGCAGGCGCTATAGCGTTTTCAAGCGAAGCCGCCTTCGCTAAAGCTTCAGTGGCCGAGCGAGCCAGTGGCCCGGCGAAGCCTCGGCGGAGACGGGTGGGTACCGGTTCGCATAGCAATCAAGTTTACGCAGATTGCGTAGACTTATCTGCGGAAGAAAACGCGTCAGAATTAAGAATTAAGAGTTGAGAGCTGAGGCGCTGATTCATTGGAACGAGGAGAGCGGAGATGGCAAAAGGCTACTGGATCGCCCGCATCGACGTGCACAATCCCGACGGTTACAAGGAATATGTCGCGCAGAACGGCGCGGTATTCGCCAAATACGGCGGCCATTTTCTGGTGCGCGGCGGCCGCCATGTTTCCAAGGAAGGCTCGGCGCGGACCCGCAATGTGGTGATCGAGTTCAGGGATTATGAGACCGCGATCGCCTGCTATAATTCTCCTGAATATGTCCGCCTCGTCGCGCTCCGCAGTTCGCATTCCGAGGGCGATCTCCTGATCATCGAAGGCTATGACGGCCCGCAGCCGGGCGAGCCCGCCGCCTGATCAGTTGCCGGAACACCGTCCCCCCGCTAAAACGGCCCCGAGAGGGATGAAAACATGTCCGAGATGCGCTTGATTGTTGCGGGAGCCGGCGGCCGGATGGGCCGCGCGCTGACGCGGGTCATTTCCCAGACCGAAGGCGCGGTGCTGGCCGGTGCGCTGGAAGCGCCGGGTTCCGAACTATTGGGCAAGGACGCCGGCGTGCTCGCGGGCCTGCCCGCCAACGGCATCGAGCTGTCCGCCGACCTCTGGTCGATGTCGGCCAATGCCGACGGCATCCTCGATTTCACCGTGCCGGCCGCGACCATCGCCAACGTCGCGATCGCAGCCCAGCGCGGGCTTGTTCATATCATCGGCACCACGGGTTTGTCCGCTTCAGATGATGCCGTGATCAAGAGCGTCACCTCGCGCGCCATTGTCGTGAAGTCGGGCAATATGAGTCTCGGCATCAATTTGCTCGCCGCGCTGGTCAAGCGTGTGGCGCAATCGCTGGACCACAGCTTTGACATCGAAATTCTTGAAATGCATCACCGCGCCAAGATCGATGCGCCCTCCGGCACCGCTTTGATGCTGGGAGAGGCCGCGGCCGCGGGGCGCCAAATCGCGCTCGGCGATCATTCGGCGCGGGGCCGCGATGGCGAGACCGGCGCTCGGCGAACCGGCGACATCGGTTTTGCATCCTTGCGCGGCGGCTCCGTCACCGGCGATCACAGCGTGATCTTTGCCGGCGCCATGGAACGGATCGAACTCACCCATCGCGCCGAAGACCGCACCATGTTTGCGCAAGGCGCGGTGAAGGCGGCGTTGTGGGCGCGCGACAAGAAGCCGGGGCTCTACACCATGGCCGACGTGCTCGGGCTCAATAACTTCTGATCAGTTCAAAACCAACGGAAGCTTTCAGATATGAGCGATCGTCTTCTTGTGCTGGTGCGTCACGGCCAGAGCGAATGGAATCTGAAGAATCTCTTCACCGGCTGGAAGGATCCTGATCTCACCGCGCAGGGCGTCGCGGAGGCTCACGAAGCCGGCCGCAAGCTTAAGGGCCAGGGACTGGTCTTCGATATCGCCTTCACCTCGGTTCTGACGCGCGCCCAGCACACGCTCGATCTGATGCTCGGCGAACTCGGCCAGACCAGGCTTCCCGTTCACAAGCATCTCGCGCTCAACGAGCGTGACTATGGCGATCTCTCCGGTCTCAACAAGGATGACGCCCGCAAGAAGTGGGGCGAGGATCAGGTGCTGATCTGGCGCCGCTCCTATGACGTGCCGCCGCCCGGCGGCGAAAGCCTGAAAGACACGCTGGCGCGCACGTTGCCTTATTATGTGCAGGAAATTCTCCCTTGCGTGCTGCGCGGCGAGCGCACGCTGGTCGCCGCGCACGGCAATTCGCTGCGCGCGTTGATCATGGTGCTGGAGAAGCTGTCGCCGGAAGGCATCTTGAAGCGCGAACTCGCCACCGGCGCGCCGATCATCTATCGCCTGAATGCCGATGCGACCGTCGCGTCCAAGCTCGATCTGGCGGCGTGAGCGAAAGCGTCGAGATCGTTTCGCTCGCAGCGCCGATCGGCGACCAGGCGCTCAACGAGCTCGCCGATGTCCTGGCCGATTGTGTCGCAGGCGGCGCCAGCGTCAATTACATGGCGTCGTTTTCGCTGGCTCAGGCGCGCCGCTTCTTCGACAAGGTCGAATCCGGCGTTGCGTCCGGCGACATTGTTCTTCTGGCAGCAAGCCTCGGCGGCCGGATTGTTGGCACCGTGCAGCTCGGGCTCGATACGCCGCCCAACCAGCCGCACCGCGCCGACGTCAAGAAAATGCTGGTGCACCGTTCCGCGCGCGGCCGCGGTATTGGCGCGGCCTTGATGGCGGCCGTCGAAGAGCAGGCGCGCCAACGTGGCCGCTGGCTTCTGGTGCTCGATACCGTGCCGGGCGAAAGCGGACATCGGCTTTATTTGCGGGCTGGCTGGCACCAGAGCGGGACGGTCCCGGACTATGCGCTGTTTCCAGACGGCCGGCTCTGCGACACTGCGATCATGTGGAAGCGGTTGAAGTAGTTTTCCGCTGTCGTCCCGGGCAAGCGCACGCGCGACCCGGGACCCATAACCGCAGATGTTTGTTGTTGGAGTGATGCGGCTACTGCCTAGCCTAGCCACAGACTCCGGTGGTTATGGGTCCCTGCTTTCGCAGGGACGACGGCAGAAGCCCTACTGCATCCCCACCTGCCCGGCTTCCCAGCCGATCATCGCCTGCTTGCGGGTGATGCCCCAGTGATAGCCGGTCAGCGCGCCGCTTTTGCCGAGCGCGCGATGGCACGGCACCACGAAGGAGATCGGGTTCTTGCCGACCGCCGCACCCACCGCGCGCGACGCTTTCGGGCTCTCGATCTTCTTGGCGATGTCCGAATAGCAGACGGCGTGGCCCATCGGGATCTTCATCAGCGTCTCCCAGACCCGGACCTCGAAATCCGTTCCGATCAGCGTGACGCGCAAGGGCTGGTCCGGCCGCCACAGCTTCTTGTCGAAGATGCGCTGGGCCAGCGGCGCCGTGCCGAGATAATCCTCGATATAGGTGGCGCGCGGCCAGCGTCCGGTCATGTCGGCAAGCGCCGCCGTTTCCTCGCCGGCATCGGCAAAGGCGAGACCCGCGAGGCCACGCTCGCTCGCCATCACTAGCGCAGTGCCGAACGGCGAGGGATGAAAGCCGTAGCGCAGCGTCATGCCGCCGCCGCCGGTCTTCCATTCGCCCGGCGACATTGCTTCATGGGTCACGAACAGATCGTGCAGCCGGCCCGGGCCCGACAGGCCTGAATCAAGCGCGGCGTCGAGCACGCTGGCCGAATCGCGCAGCAGGCCTTTGGCGTGGTCGAGCGTCAGCGCCTGCATGAAGCCTTTTGGCGTCAGCCCGGCCCAGCGGCGGAACAGATGGTGCAGTTCATCCGGGGTGACGCTGGCTGCGTCCGCCATCGCTTCGATGGTCGGCTGCGTGCGCCAGCGTTCGGAGATGAAGGCGATGGCGCGGCGCACGGAGTCATAATCGCGTAGCGCCGCGTTCTGGGTGCCCGGTTTGGCCAGGCGAAGATCGTCAATGGCGAGGTTCATGGCGTCATTCATGGCAATGATTGATCATGCCACGGATGTAGGACAGGGGTGTCGTCCAAACCACCCGATTCCCGATGGCACAGCGTTTTCGAGTGAAGTGGATGCCGGTTCGCGTGAAGAAGACGCGTCAAGACAAAAGGGCCTTAATGGAGCGGATTATAAGTCACCCCACGCCGGGCGGCCTGGAGCGCTGCCATTAACGCATTGGAAAAGCTTTCCTTTTCCTCGGCACCCAAAAAGCTGCCGATGGCGATCCGGCGGCCTTTCGAGACCAGATAGAGCCGCTCGATGCCAAATTCCGCATGCACCTTGCGATCGAGCTGCACCCACAACGGGTTGAAGCTGAATTCCATCACATGGCCGCGATGGCTGATCCGCCGCACAGAAAGTTTGGATGGTGTCAGGCGAATTTCCTCGCTGGCCTTGGCGCGGCGAAAGCTGATCTTGAAGGCCCAGTAGATCGCGAGCACGTCGAGGCCGAAAAAGCCGAACACGGGCCAGGCGCCCATCAGCAGGAAAGCGATGCCGGCGGCAAAGCTCACCACGCTGACAAAGGCCATCACCACCAGAAAGCCGGTGCGATTCAGCGAACGGTGCGGTGTCAGGGTTGCCGAAAACAACTCCGTCTCGCCGTTCGGATCAAAATCATTGCCTGCGGTCATGACGTGTCAGTATATCCTTCTCATGCCGAAAATCACGCGCCGCATCGTTGCCAAAGCAAAGCTGAAATCGAAGTCCGCTGCTGCAAAATCCGGCGGAAAGAAGAAGGCTGCGTCAAAAGCCGCACCTGCTCCCAAAAAGCCAAAACCCTGGACAGAAGCCGAGGTGCGCGAGGCCTTCGAACGGTTTCGCAAAGCCAATCCCGAGCCGAAGGGCGAACTCGAACATCTCAATCCCTATACGCTGCTGGTTGCCGTCGTGCTGTCGGCGCAGGCGACGGATGCCGGCGTCAACCGCGCGACGCGCGCGTTGTTCCAGATTGCCGACACGCCGCAAAAGATGCTCGCACTTGGCGAGGAAAAACTGCGCGAATACATCAAGACCATTGGACTATACCGCACGAAAGCGAAGAACGTCATCGCGCTGTCGGAGAAACTGATCCGCGAATTCCGTGGCGAGGTGCCACGGACGCGCGAGGAAATCGAATCGTTGCCGGGCGCCGGACGCAAGACCGCCAATGTCGTTCTCAACATGGCCTTTGGCGAGCGCACCATGGCGGTCGATACCCATGTGTTCCGTGTCGGCAACCGCACGGGCCTTGCGCCGGGCAAGACGCCGCTGGAAGTGGAACTGGGACTGGAGCGCGTGATCCCGGACGAATTCATGCTGCACGCGCATCACTGGCTGATCCTGCACGGCCGCTATACGTGCCTTGCGCGCCAGCCGCGCTGCGCGGTCTGCCTGATCAACGATCTCTGCCGCTGGCCCGAAAAGACGATTTAGGCGAGCGGAAGCGAAGCCACCCATCAAACCGGCGCGCCCTTCTGACAGCCCTGTAGGACGGGTTGAGCAGCGCGAAACCCATGTTGCCCTAAGAGGTGGGCTCTACCCACCCTGCCTACCGCGACTGCTTTCGACGCCGCGACGATTGCATCTTGTCCCGAAGGAACACGCATCCTAGGCTCGCCCCCAAAGCGCCAAAGTCCGGATCAAGGGCGGCGCATCGTCAGGGAGAGAGACGCCATGCGGCTGCGGCTTGCGCTGGTTTCTGCGTTATGGGTCACCGGCTTCGTGCATCAGGCGCACGCGCAAATTTCAGACGATGTCGTCAAGATCGGCGTCCTCAACGATCAAACCGGCCTCTATGCCGACCTCGGCGGTCCGGGCTCGGTGGTTGCCGCGAAGATGGCGGTCGAGGATTTCGGCGGCACCGTGCTCGGCAAGCCGATCGAGGTCATTTCCGGCGATCATCAGAACAAATCCGACATTGGCGCGGCCATCGCGCGGGAGTGGTTCGATGTCGGCAAGGTCGACATGGCGATCGGCTTCGACCATTCGGCCGTGGCGCTTGCGGTTTCACAGCTCGGCGCCGAGAAAAACCGAATTGTGATCGGGGGCGCTATAGGAAGCACCGCCTTTACCGGCAAGTCATGCACGCCGACCGAAGCCTCCTGGATCTACGATTCTTACGCGCTGACCACGAGCCTTGCGAAAGCGGTGGTGGCCGAAGGTCGCGATAGCTGGTTCTTCCTCACCGTCGATTACACTTTCGGCCACTCGCTTGAGGCGGATGCGACGGCGGCGGTGAAGGCCGCCGGCGGCCAGGTGCTGGGAAGCGTGCGTCACCCGCTCAACACTGCGGATTTCAGTTCATATCTGTTACAGGCGCAGGCTTCCGGGGCGAAGGTCATCGCTTTCGCCAATGGTGGCGGCGACATGGTCAACGCCACCAAGCAGGCCAACGAATTTGGCCTGACCAAAAATCAGACCATCGTTTCCCTGCTCGTGTTCATTTCCGATGTGCACAGCATGCAGCTTCAGGCAGCCAAAGGACTGAAGTTCGTCACCGCGTTTTACTGGGACCGCAACGAAGAGACCCGCGCCTGGTCGAAACGATTCTTTGAGCGGTTCGGAAGGATGCCGACCATGCCGCAGGCGGCGGTCTATTCCGCGATCCATCACTATCTCGAGTCCATCGCCGCGGCCGGCACCGACGAAGCCAAGGCCGTGATGGCGAAAATGCGGGAGCGGCCGGTCAACGATTTCTACGTCAGAGGCGGAAAACTGCGCGAAGACGGCCGTCTGGTGCACGACATGTATCTGGCGCAGGTAAAGACGCCGGCCGAATCCAGGGGACCGTGGGACTATTACAAGATCCTGGCCACCATCCCGGGCGATCAGGCGTTTCGGTCGCTGGCGGAAGGCGGTTGTCCGCTGGTGCGGTGAATTTGAGATGACGGCAAGGGTCCTCGTCTCCGGCGGTATTCTCGCACAGCAGGCCGCAACCGGTGTCCGTGCATGAACCCGTAGCCAGCCAGTCGCGACTACCTCAATGAAATTGTTGGCTAGGGGTCGCCAGTCTGTCGTGATCAAGAACAATCGCAAAACCTGGTATGTCTCGATTCTTGTTCCAGGAGGCGAGAAGACCGGACATTATCCTCGGCGCTCAGTCACGTTTGCCAGTGAATCCGAGGCGAAAAAATTTGCCGCGAGCAAAATCGCGACCGGGACTGAAGTGAGTGCCGGAACGCTCAATCCCATCACGCCCAAAAGAGCCATCAAATCCTCCGAAATTGAAAAATGGCTTTCGGAGAAGACAAACACGCCGTTGAGGTAAATCGCGGGACGCTGGCGCGCTATGATGAGATCGCGGCGACCCTGATAGGAACTTCAGATTCGCCGCACCGGTCGTACACAGCTACCTCATCCTGAGGAGCCGCGTATCTTTGCGCGGCGTCCCGAAGGATGCGCATTCCGGCCTCATGGTTCGAGACGCACGCCTTCGCCCTTGCGGGCTACGGCGGGCTCCTCACCATGAGGGGCTTATGCCGTAGGCACACGCGCCTTTCGATTAGGCTCGATCAACTCCGATCCCGGCCCGCTCAGCCGCTTGTGCATGTGAACCATGAAGGCCATGCCGAACAGCGGCGTCGCCAGATTGAGAATCGGGATCGAGACAAAGGCGGCGATGACAAGTCCTGCCGCAAAGACGGTCGCGGCGTTGTCCTTGCGCATGGCCCTGGCTTCCTGGGGATCGCGAAACCGCATCGCGGCGAGTTCGAAATATTCCCGTCCCAGAAGCCACGCGGTGGCGATGAAGAAGATGATGAAGCCCGCGCCGGCGAACAGCACGAAAGGCAGTGCGATCAGGTAGACGAGGATGGTCAGAACTGCGGTTTTGACGCCCTGGGGAATCGCAATGCGGAGCGGCAGTGCGACGCCGGGACGTTCCGCCGGATAATACTCTCGCTCGACATGGTCGGCGACATCGTCGACGAAGAAGCTGGCTACAAGCGAAGTGATGGCCGGCATCAGCAACACCGCGCCGAATACGACGCCGAGGCCCGCGGCGATCGAAATGATCCAGGCCAGGATGTCGAGCGGCGTCTGGAACGAAGGGCCGAGAAGCGCCTGAAGCCAAACCTCGCCCGAGGTTGCAAGCCAGCTCAACAGGCGTTGCAATCCGATCGCCAGTGCCACGATCAGCACCAGCGCCAGACCGATCGATCGCCACAGGATCGAGCGCATCGGCGGCGACAGAATTTGCGACAGCGCCTTGACGGCTGCATCGAGCATGATGGGTTTGACCTCTTGCGAAAGCCCTTGCGAGAGGTAGCCATGGGACAAGGGTTCGGCAAGTCCCCTTGCGCCGCTGTAGACCGGAACGAAGTGTGGTGGAATGAGGGTTGAGAACGGGCATCCGTACCAATGACGGAGGCCGAGATCGTTTCTCGCGCTATTTATGCAGCTGGAAGCGGCGCTTCCTCGTCAACCTCTTCAGGAACAAGCGGCGGCGCTTCTGGAAACACCCCGAATTGGCCCGCTACCTCCGGGAGCGGCTTTTGTTTATCTGCCCAATGCAAGGAGGTGTAGTCGAACCCGGTCACGATGGTCGGCTTGACGACTTCGAAATAGGGCGAGATGTCGAAATCGCGCGGCATGTAGAGCGAGGAATCGCGGATATGCAGGATTTCGCGGCGCGCTTGCCGCGAACCGGCCAGCGTGATCCTGGGCAGGATCGGATAGCGCACGGAATCGAAGGCCTGTGCGATCAGGGCCGAGCAGATGATCTTGGTGGGATCGCCCGAGCCGAACGCAATCATCCGCCGCCGCCAGCGCTGCGGGATCGGCAGCGGAATCAGGAAGCGCATCAGGTCGAGAATGTTCTTGGTGTCGTAGCCGAAGCCGATCCGGTTGATGGCATAACGGCACACGGTGTAGCGGTCCTCATACATCAGGCCGACCGGCCGGCACAGCCGCGTATGGTAGGTGAAATATTTCGATAAGGGTGCCGACGTCACGCCCTCGCCGACATTGGCTTCGATCAAGACGTGCGGCTCGCCATCCGCTTCTTCGGCGCCGTCGATCGCCCCGACATAAAGCGCGGCGTGTGACCATGTCGACTGCGTCAGGTATTTGATGATGCCCGAAATGCGGCTGTTGCCTTCGACCAGCAGGACGTCGCCGGGCAGCATGATGTTGCGCAAATGGCCGGGGTCGCTCGGCGTGAACGGTTCATAGCCGGGTACTTCCTTCTGAAGATAGGAAGCGATCCACTTGCCGACGGTGTCGAGCACTAGGCCCACGATGCATTCCCCCACACGGTTCTGCCGACCGTTTTCTCATTCTCTATCATGCCCGAAAGCCGTTGCAATTTAGTTCATGCAAATGGCTGGTCAATCATGATTGATTTACCATGACGGTTGCCGCCAATGGCTGGATGCGGCAAGTTGGCAGGTTCTCTCACCAGTTGTTCACTCTGTTGCCAAAATCCCGGGATCCTGACATGGCCATCACGCGGCGCGAACTTCTTGCGGCATCTGCCGCCGCGGCGGTTTTGGCCGGCCGCGGAAACCGTGCCTGGGGCGCGCCATTGCCGCGCGAGGCCGACATTGTCGTGGTCGGCGCGGGCGCCGCCGGTATTGCCGCCGCGCGGCGCATCCAGGCTGCTAACCGCAAAGTGATTGTGCTGGAGGCTGACGCCCGCCTCGGCGGGCGCTGCTGGACCGATAGCGCCGCTTTCGATGTGCCGTTCGATCGTGGCGCACGCTGGCTGCACAATCCCGAGACCAATCCGATGGTCAGGCTGGCGCGCAATGCCGGCCTCGATATTTCGGCAGCGCCTCTGGGTCAGAAAATCCGCATCGGCCAGCGCAATGCCCGTCCCGGCGAAACCGAGGAATTCCTGGCCGCGCTCGTCCGCGCCAACCGAGCCATCGATGAGGCCTCGCGCAAGATCGATGTGGCCTGCGCCTCGGTATTGCCGAAGGATCTCGGCGACTGGGTGGGCACGGCGGACTTCGTGTTGGGTGCCAATGGCACGGGCAAGGATCTGCGGGACGTCTCAGTCGTGGACAAGGCGCGTGCGCAGGATCGCAACGCCGCGATCGGTTGCCGTCAGGGGCTCGGCGCACTGATCGTTAAATTGGGCGAACAGCTCCCGGTGGCGCTGTCGACACCAGCCAACCAAATCAGCTGGAACAACCGTGATGTGACGGTGGAAACATCAGCGGGCAAGATCGCCGCGCGGGCCGTGATCGTCACGGTGTCAAGCAATGTGCTGGCGGCGGGCAACATCAAGTTCACGCCCGATCTCGCGAAGCGGCAACTGGACGCCGCGGCAAAGCTGTCGCTCGGCAGCTATGATCGCATCGCCCTGCAACTGCCCGGCAATCCGCTCGGTCTCGCGCGCGACGATGCCGTCATCGAGCAGAGCAATTCCACCCGCACAGCGCTGTTGTCGGCCAATATCGCCGGCTCGTCGCTGTGTCTGATCGACGTCGCCGGTTCCTTCGGGCGCGATCTTTCCAGCCAGGGCGAGAAGGCCATGACCGCCTTTGCGCAGGAGTGGCTGACGAAGCTGTTCGGCAGCGATATCGCTGTCGCCGTGAAAAAATCGG
This sequence comes from Bradyrhizobium sp., assembly GCA_049509335.1. Taxonomy (GTDB): domain Bacteria; phylum Pseudomonadota; class Alphaproteobacteria; order Rhizobiales; family Xanthobacteraceae; genus Bradyrhizobium. Next base: position 30,170 of record JBEKZZ010000027.1, read on the forward strand.
GCGTGACGCGCTGGAATGCATCGCCATTCGTGCTCGGCGCGATGTCGGTGGCTACGCCCGGCGGGCAAGGTTCACGAAAAATTCTCACCGAACCATCAGGCAATCTGTTCCTCGCGGGCGAAGCCACCCACGACACCCTGTGGGGCACGGTCGATGGCGCCTGGGAAAGCGGAGAGCGCGCGGCGGAGGCAGCGTTGAAAAAAATCGGCGCGCTCACCGATCCGTCGGCCGCGCCGGAGCGTGCGCCTGCCCAACGCCGCCGCACCCGTGGCGCGTCGGTGAATTGAGGTAACCGCGGTCGCAGACGAGCTTGGATAAAATATCGCGATGTGCGATATTGTCTCGGTATGAGGTCGATCGCCTTCACCGCCACGAGCGCTCGTCAGTGGGTAAAGCTGTCGCCCGACATTCGGAGTCGGATCGACAAGCGGCTAACGGAGTTTGCGGAAACCGGGCACGGTGATGTGAAGCGCCTCAAGGGCCGTGACGGCGTGCAGCTTCGGGTCGGCGACTGGCGGGTAATCTTTTACGAAGACCGGGATACGATCGTCATCGCTGCAGTAGGGCACCGGCGAGATATCTACGATTGAGAGGCAGACATGAGTGTTCGATTTCAGAAGACGCCGCGTGGTGAAGTCGCAATCCTTCCGAGAAAGGATTACGAACTCTTGGCGGCCAAGGCGTCGGAGTTTGATGAAGACGCAGGTACGGCGCGCATCGTTGCTCGCGCGAAAAAGGGAGCCTCCAATGGAAGCCCGCTATTGCCAAAGGATGTCGTGGATCGGTTGGCCAACGGAGAAAACCCCGTGCGCGTGTTGCGCGAATGGCGCGGCGAAACGCAGATGTACCTGTCTTTAAAGACAGATCTGAGCCAAGGGTATATCTCGGATATCGAAAACGGCCGACGGGTCGGAACCGTAGAGGCTCTCCGGCTCATCGCAAATGTCTTAAATGTGCCGCTAGATCTGTTAGTCCAGTAAGCTTGGGCATTTCAGCGCAACACGCCGCCGGTCTTCTTGTTGACCTCCGCCACGATCTTGGCGGCGACGGCCTCGATCTCCTGATCGGTCATCGTCTTCTCGCGCGGCTGGAGCGTCACTGCGATCGCGACGGACTTCTTGGCTTCGTCGACGCCCTTGCCTTCGTAGACGTCGAACACCGTCACGCCGGTGATCAGCTTTTTGTCGACGTTCTGCGCGGCGCGCAGGATGTCGCCGGCCTTGACCGTGCGATCGACGATAAAGGCAAAATCCCGCGATACCGGCTGGAACGCCGATAGCTCAATCGCCGGCTTGGCGCGTGTGGCGCGCTGCTTGGCTTCGGGAATGCGATCCAGGATGACTTCGAATGCGATCATCGGACCATCGGCGCCGAGTTGCTCCAGCGTCCGCGGATGCAATTCGCCGAAATATCCAAGCACATTCTGCGGCCCGATCTGGATCGTGCCGGAGCGGCCGGGATGCAGCCAGGCCGCGCCGCCGGTCACCACTTGCAACGCCTGTACCGGCGCGCCGGCCCCCGCCAGCACGGCAAACGCGTCGGCCTTGGCGTCGAACGCGTTGGCGGTCGCCGAGCCGGACCAGTTGCGCCCCACACCCGCCGACGACGAGAAGCCGTGACGAATGCCGGCGGCCGCCGTGAGCTGATCTTCCGGTCTGTCGCCTCTAAACACCTGACCGACTTCGAACAACGCGACATCGGCAAAGCCGCGATCGGAATTGGCTTGGGCGGCAGCAATCAGGCCCGGCAGCAAGCTCGGGCGCATGTCGGACAAATCTGATGCGATCGGATTGGCGAGCGCGAGCTCGGCCTTGCCGCCGCCGAACAGTTCGGCATGAGGTTTGGAAATAAAGGACCACGTTACGGCCTCAACCATGCCGCGCGCGGCGAGCGCGCGCTTGGCGCGGCGGGTGCGCAGTTGCATCGGCTTGAGCACCGGCTTGCGCGGGGCATCGCCGCGCTCGAACGGCGTCATCGGCACCTGGTCGACGCCCACGATGCGCACGATCTCCTCGACAAGGTCGGCCTTGCCGTGCACATCCGACCGCCACGAGGGGATCGCGACCTTCACCACCGGACCTTGGCCTGCCACCATGAAACCAAGATGGCCAAGGATGCGCTTGGTTTCCGGAAACGGGACATCGATGCCGGCAAGGCGCTTCACCTCGGCAAGCGGAAAATCGATCACGCGATCGTCGGCGAAGGCCTTGCCCACCACCACATTTTCCGAGGGCGTGCCGCCGCAGATTTCCATCACCAGCCGCGTCGCCATTTCCAGTCCCGGCACCATGAAGGCCGGATCGACGCCGCGCTCGAAGCGATAGCGCGCGCCGGAATTGATGCCGAGCTTGCGGCCGGTCTGGGCGATGTTGATCTCGTTCCACAGCGCCGATTCGATCAGCACGTCGGTGGTTGTTTCCGAGCAGCCCGAGGCTTCGCCGCCCATGATGCCGGCCAGCGATTCGACGCCGTGGTCGTCCGCGATCACGCACATGGAGCTGTCGATCGTGTAGGTGCGGCCATCGAGCGCGAGCAGCGTCTCGCTGTCGCGGCCACGGCGCACGGTGAGAGCGCCCTTCACTTTCGCCGCATCGAACACGTGCAGCGGCCGGGCGCGATCGTAGGTCATGAAGTTGGTGATATCGACCAGCGCGTTGATCGGCCGCAAGCCGATCGAGGTCAGGCGCTTTTGCAGCCACTCCGGCGAGGCGCCATTCTTGACGCCGCGCACCAGTCGCAGTGCAAAGCCCGGACACAGCTTCTCGTCTTCGACGGTGACCTTCACCGGGCAGGGAAACTCGCCCTTGATCGCCTTGATGGTGGGGTCCTTGAACTTGCCCATGTCGGCGGCGGCGAGGTCACGCGCGATGCCGTGCACGCCGGTGCAATCCTGCCGGTTCGGCGTCAGGTTGATTTCAAGAACGGGATCGCCGAGCGCCGCCCACTGCGCGTACCCAGCGCCGATCGGCGCGTCGGCCGGCAGCTCCATGATGCCGTCGTGGTCTTCCGAGATCTTCAGCTCCGACGCCGAGCACAGCATGCCGCGGCTCTCGACGCCGCGGATCGTGCCGATGCCAAGCGTGATGTCCTTGCCGGGAATATAGGTGCCGGGCGGCGAGAACACGCTGACGAGACCCGCGCGTGCATTCGGCGCGCCGCAGACGACCTGCACAGGAGCTGCGCCATTTCCGGTATCGACCATGCAGACCCTCAGCCGATCGGCGTTGGGGTGCTGCTCGGCCGAGATCACGCGCGCGATCGTGAAGGGCGCCAGCGCCTTGGCCTTGTCCTCGATGCTCTCGACTTCAAGCCCGATCATGGTGAGCTTGTCGGCGAGCTTTTCAAGCGGCTCGTCGGTGTCGAGATGTTCTTTCAGCCAGGAGAGGGTGAACTTCATGTGCTTAGCCCTCCCGCCAGCGTCGGGATGTCGAGCGGCTTGAAGCCGTAATGCGCGAGCCAGCGCACGTCGCTCTCGAACAACTGCCGCAGATCGGACATGCCGTATTTCAGCATCGCGATGCGGTCGATGCCCATGCCCCAGGCAAAGCCTTGATACACGTCCGGATCGATGCCGCAGGCGCGCAGCACATTCGCATGCACCATGCCGCAGCCGAGAATCTCCAGCCAATCCTCGCCCTCGCCGAAACGGATTTCACTCCTGTCGCGCCGGCACTGGATGTCGACCTCGAGCGAAGGTTCGGTGAACGGAAAGAACGAGGGGCGGAAGCGCATGTTGATGTGGTCGACCTCGAAGAAGGCCTTGCAGAACTCGTGCAGGATCCATTTGAGGTGACCGAGATGCGAGCCCTTGTCGATGACGAGGCCCTCGACCTGGTGGAATTGCGGCGTGTGGGTCGCGTCGGAATCGATGCGGTAGGTTCGCCCCGGGCAGATCACGCGGATCGGCGGCTTCTGGGTCAGCATCGTGCGCACCTGCACCGGCGAAGTGTGGGTGCGCAACAGCATTCGCGAGCCGTCTTCCTTTGGATTGAAGAAAAACGTGTCGTGCATTTCGCGCGCGGGATGGCCTTCCGGGAAATTCAACTTGGTGAAGTTGTAATCGTCGGTCTCGATGTCCGGTCCTTCGGCGATCGAAAATCCCATATCGGCGAAGATCGTGTTGACCTCCTCGAAGACCTGGCTCAGCGGATGAATGCGGCCGGCTTCAGCCGGCGCCTCGCGCAAGGGAAGCGTAACGTCGACGGTCTCGGATGCGAGCCGCGCATCGAGTGCGGCCGACTTCAGGACGTCGCGGCGCGCGGCGAGCGCCGCTGTCACCTTGTCCTTGGCCAGATTGATTGCCGCCCCTTGGGTCTTGCGCTCGTCGGGCGACATTTTGCCGAGGGTTGCGAGCAGGGCCGAGATCGAGCCTTTCTTGCCCAGCGCCGAGACGCGCACGGCTTCAAGCGCGGCTTCGTCGCCGGCCGCGGCGATCTGGGCGAGGACTTCTTGTTCAAGCGTTGCGAGGTCGGACACGGCGATCAATTCTCCCGCGGAAAGGCGGCTGGTTGTGGCCGCCCCGGGGCCGGAACGTCAAGGCCAAAACGTCGAACAAAAGCCCGTTCGGGCGGCCACTGACCGCCCCTTGAACCCTTCGGGTCGGCGCCGCACCAATACCGGTTGGATGTAGGGAGTGCATGATGCGCCTGAAATTGTTGTCGGCCGGCTTGGCCGTTTTCCTGGTTGTCGGAGCGGCCCCCGCGGCGGCGGCCGATTGCCCGGTCAAACCGCTCGAGATGGACGGCATCATCGCGGCGGTGAACGCCGCATCAAACTGCGACGCATCGATGAAAATATTCGAGGCCTGTCAGTTCGGCAGCACGGCCGACGTCCAGTTCGGCGCCGCCGTCGAGAAGAAATGCGAGGGCGCATTCCTTTCCCTGCTATCCACGTCACGAAAGCGCGTCTACCAGGACCAGCTTGGCCGCTGCGATGAAAAGTTCGCGGACAAGCAGGGCACCATGTGGCGTTCGGCAACCGCGATGTGCCGCGCGGGGATATCACAGCGCTATGCGCGCAGGTTGGGGAAATAGCGGGGCCAAGTTACGACCCCGCCGCTCGATCCGTCAGGCTGCGAGTGACGCTTTGGCCTTCTCGGCGATCGCCTGGAACGCGGCCGGCTCGTGGATCGCAAGATCCGACAGCACCTTGCGGTCGACCGTGATGCCCGACTTGGACAGGCCGTTGATAAACACGCTGTAGGTCATGCCGAACGGCCGAACGGCGGCGTTGAGACGCTGGATCCACAACGCGCGGAAAGTGCGCTTCTTGCGCTTGCGATCACGGAAGGCGTACTGCCCGGCCTTTTCGACCGCGGGCTTGGCGGCGCGGATCGTGTTCTTGCGGCGGCCGCGATAGCCCTTGGCGGCCTTGTAGACTTTCTTGTGCTTGGCGTGAGAGGTCACACCGCGTTTGACGCGAGCCATGACGGGTCTCCTTTATCTAGCGAAAATTGAAATGACGGATCGCCACGCGGACGCGGCGAGAGCGAAAAGCAGCGCGCGATCAGGCGTTCGGCAGGAAGTATTTCTTGATGTTGTCGCCGTCGGTCTTGAACAGCACGCGGGTGCCGCGGAGCTGTCTGATCTGCTTCTTCGTCCGCTTGATCATGCCATGGCGCTTGCCGCGCTGGGCGTGCAGCACTTTGCCAGTGGCGGTTACCTTGAAGCGCTTTTTAGCGCCCGACTTGGTCTTCAACTTGGGCATTTGGCTCTCCTCAGGCCGCAGAAAAAATGCGCCCAAAACGGCGCCTTCCCGGCTAAAATGCTCGTTAGAGCGTTGAAAGTGCTCAGGTTTTAATCTTTTCGGACCAACCCGCACAGTCATCGCCACGGCAGCCCTTATTCAGCCGGGCGATGAAGGCCGCGCTTATGGCAGAACAAGCCGGTTTTGGCAACCAACGATGAACCGGCAAATCGGCTGCTTCGACTGATGACAAGGATGCCGGCAGCGGCATCGCCAGCGCATTACCAGCACAATGGCAGGACACCATGAGCATTTCAGCCCAATCGATTATGTCATCTTCGAATTTCAAACGCTTTCGCTCGGTGCGGGGTATTCTTGCCCTCGCCGCGATCGCTTTTGCCACCGGAATCTCGAGCCCGGCGGCTGCCGGACCCCGGGCAGGCGCCTATGACGGGACCTGGAACGTGGTCTTCACCACCAGGGCCGGCAATTGCAGCTCGAATAACAGCGCGCCCTTCAACGTGTCCGGTACCCAGGTTTTGCCGGCTGGCGGTGGCAAAGTGACCGGCGGCGTCACCCCCAACGGGGCTGTTTCCGTCCATATTTCGGTCGGTCTGTCGGCGGCGGACGGCAAGGGCCGTCTCGTCGGCAATTCAGGAGCGGGCCGCTGGAGTGGGGTTATCTCTGGCGATCGTTGCAGCGGGACCTGGCAGGCGAGCCGGACGTAGTTTCCATCATTGTCGTCCCTGCGAACGCAGGGACCCATACGCCGTGCCCGATCTTCAAGGCACGAGCAGAGCCACTTTTGCAACTGACGTTGGTGGTTATGGATCCTGCGTCCGCAGGGACGACGAGATGAGTAAAGTAGGCCAAATCAGCGCGGCGCCAGAACCATGACGACCTGGCGGCCTTCGAAACGAGCGTCCTGCTCGACCTTGGCATATTCCGCGACGTCGTTTTTCAGCTTGTCCAGAAGCTTGGTGCCGATTTCCTGGTGCGCCATTTCACGGCCGCGGTAGCGCAAGGTGACCTTGACCTTGTCGCCCTCCTCGAAGAAACGCTGCATGGCGCGCATCTTCACGTCGTAATCATGATCGTCGATCATCGGCCGAAGCTTGATCTCCTTGATCTCGACGGTCTTCTGTTTTTTGCGGGCTTCTGCCGCTTTCTTCTGCGCCGAATACTTGTACTTCCCGTAGTCCATGATCTTGCAGACGGGGGGAGCGGTATTGGGCGAAATCTCCACAAGGTCCATTCCGGCTTCGAGCGCCATCTTGATGGCGGCGATTGTCTCGACCGTGCCTTGGTTCGTGCCGTTCTGGTCGATCAGCTGAACCGTTGCGTTGCGGATTTCATCATTGGTGCGCGGCCCGTCTTTGGCGGCGGCGGGCGGGGCTCTATTGGGACGGCGAATGGTCTCTTCTCCAAAGTTGTGAACGAAGGTTGTAGTTTGAAGGAATAAGGCTTCGCGGGCAAGCAAACTCGCCCAGACGGAGCGAAAAAGCATCAAATGCGCGGCATTTTGGCCACGGCAATGCTTGTTTCGCCGCCGAGATAGAGTGCAAGGGTAGTTTCCGCAAGCATCATAACGCGCGAGGTGGCTTTTGGTTGACGGCCCCGCAACGTTGAGGTCATGACCATTCCATGACCAGTTCCGCGACTGCCAACCCGTCTTTTATCGAGGTCGGTCAGGCCGACACCATGCGCCGCATCGCGGTCCGTGCCCGCGAAGGCGATCTGCCCGGCCTCTTCTGGCTCGGCGGCTTCAAATCGGACATGCAAGGTACCAAGGCGGTGGCGCTGGATGCGTGGGCGGCCGAGCATGGACGTAGCTGCGTCCGGTTCGACTATTCCGGCCACGGCGAATCCGGCGGCGATTTCGTCGATGGTACCATCGGACGCTGGCTGGAAGAGAGCGTCGCGGTGTTCAGCCAGGTCTGCGAAGGCCCGCAGGTGGTGATCGGCTCTTCCATGGGCGGATGGATGGCGCTGTTGCTGGCGCGCGAGCTTGCCAGGCGCAAGGAACTGGGTAACGCATCCCGCGCCTCGCTCGCAGGGCTCGTGCTGATCGCGCCGGCACCCGATTTTACTGAAGAGCTGATGTGGAAGGGATTTTCGCCAGACATCCGCCACCAGATCGAAACGTCAGGGCTGTGGCTTCGTCCGTCCGAATATGGCGAGCCCTATCCGATCACCCGCAACCTGATCGAGGAGGGCCGCAACCACCTTTTGCTCGGCAGCGCGATTGAGATCGGGTGCCCCGTGCATATCCTGCAAGGCGCCCAGGATCCCGACGTGCCGTGGAAGCATGCGTTTGCTTTGGTGCATCGGCTGCCGGCCGACGACGTGGTGCTCACCATGATCCAGGACGGCGATCACCGCCTGTCGCGGCCGCAGGACATTGCGCGGATTCTGGCGGCCGTCGCCGAAATGGGCTGACGCCTTTTCAGGAATCAGAAATCGAGATCGACATAGGTTTGCGACGCCGGCACGCCGGCCAGCCATTCGCTGAGCAGCGGGCGGAACGACGGCCGGGACTTGACCCGCGCGTACCAGGCCTTTGCCGCGTCGTCCTCGGCCCACGGCACGTCGCCGAGATAGTCGATCGCCGAAAGATGTGCGGCAGCGGCGAGATCCGCATAGGTGATCCGGTCGCCGGCCAGATAATTTCGTGTCCGCGCCAGCCAGCCGATATAGGCCAGATGATAGCGCACATTGGCTTTCGCCGCGCGCATCACCTCGGCTGACGGAGCGCCGCCGCCCTCCCCTTCGCTCATGAAGCGCTTGTAGATGCGTTCGGTGACCAGCGGATTTGAGGCTTCCTCAAAAAATTTTTCGTTGAACCACGCCACCAGCCGGCGCACTTCGACGCGCTCGGCCGGCGTTTGCGGCATCAGCCTGCGCTCGGCCATCCCGGCGCCGAACGTCTCGTCGATATATTCCGCAATGACGCCGGTGCCCGGAATGACACCATCACTTTCGTCGATCAATACCGGCGTGGTGCCGGCGGGATTGAGTGCGAGAAAGGCTTCACGCCGTTCCCAGGTCCGTTCTTCGACCAGGCGGAGATCAGCGCCGAGTTCGCCGAGCACGAGGCGAATGAAGCGCGAATGCGGACAGAAGGGATGGTGGAACAGCGTGAACATGAAGCCCTGAAGAAAATGAGAAATTGCGCCGCCAAACTACCGAAGCTTTCGACCGAGGCAACCCTGAGTTTTGCGTTTTTACCGTTGCGACATGCAACCGAATAAGCGAGAAGAATCCGGCCATTTTCGGCCCTGATTGCTTGCAGTGGTCCGAACCGGATCGCCGTCGTGTCTATCACCAACCTTATAAAGAGGACGCTCAATCATGCTGTCTGATTCGTTGCGGGCGGTCATTCTCGGCATTGTCGAGGGCATCACGGAGTTTCTGCCGGTCTCCTCGACCGGCCACATGCTGCTCGTGAAGCGTTTTTTCGGTCTGGGCGAAGGCGCCTTTTGGGACAGCTTCGTGGTGCTGATCCAGCTCGGCGCCATTCTTGCAATCGTGGTGATCTATTTCGCCAAGTTGTGGAAGATCGCGCTCGGCATGTTTTCCAATCCCGACGACCGTCGCTTTGTCATCGGCATCCTGGTGGCGTTTCTCCCTGCCGTGATTGTCGGGCTGATCGCAGGCAAATACATCAAGGAAGTTTTGTTCAATCCTTGGGTGGTTTGCTTCTCGCTGATCGTCGGCGGCGCGATCCTGTTGTGGGTCGACCAGATCGACCACAATCCGCACGAACACGACGCCACGAAATTTCCGCTGCTCACCTACCTGTGGATCGGCTTCGCGCAATGCCTGGCGATGATTCCCGGCGTTTCGCGCTCCGGCGCCAGCATCGTCGCGGCGATGCTGCTGGGTGCCGACAAGCGCGCGGCGGCGGAATTCTCATTCTTCCTGGCGATACCGACCATGATCGGCGCGTTCGCCTATGATTTTTACAAGAACCGCGGCGAGATGACATCCGATCACCTCGGCACTGTCGCGATCGGCTTCGTGGTGTCGTTTGTCGTCGCCATCATCGTGGTGAAGACGTTTCTCAACTACGTCACCCGCCGCGGGTTCGGATTGTTTGCGTGGTGGCGCGTCATTGTCGGTACGCTCGGCCTGATCGCGCTGGCGATGGGACGGTAGTGCCCGAGCAGGCCGAGCAGTAGCGAGGCCGTTAGCGAACGGCACAAAAAATAGCGCCGTCGCTGGACGATGCTTTGCATCGCCGAGAGAACCATGCGGCCGTGCTCTGCAACTCATCCTTCGAGACGCGGCGAAGTCGCCGCTGCTCAGGATGAGGACTATGGAAAAGTTACACGCCCTTGTGCGCGAACTGGCCGGCTTTGCGGAAACGCCAGAGGTATTGCGGGGCTACGCCCTCGAGCGAATCCGGCGCAATGCCAAGCCCTTCCAGGGTGAGGCCGGCGGCCTTCGCCGCGTCAGAGACCACATTGTCGCTGCGCAGAAGCTCGACCTGATCGGGTGTCAGCTTGAAAGCGCCGGGCGCAAACTGCAGAAACAGCGCCTTCAGTTTTGCAATTCCGAACGGCAACGACACCAGCATGCGATCGCGCCCGGTGATCTCCAGGATCGCTTCCATGATCTCGCGCATGGAAAGCACTTCCGGACCGCCAAGTTCGTAAACGCTGCCGGCCCTGGTCTTGCCGTCCACAGCATCCGCGACGGCGGTGGCGACATCGCCGACATAGACCGGCTGCAGTTTCGTGGCCCCGCCCCCGATCAATGGCAGCGCCGGCGATATTCGCGCGAGCGCCGCAAAGCGGTTGGTGAAATCGTCCTCTGGGCCAAACACCACCGAGGGCCGCAGGATGGTGGCGGAGGGAACGGCCGAGAGCACGGCCGCTTCACCGGCCGCCTTGGAGCGCGCATAGCGTGACGACGAATTGGCATCGGCGCCGATCGCCGAAATATGGACCATTCGCGCGCCCGCGGCAGCGGCGGCCTTCGCCACGGTGCCGGCGCCTTCCGCCTGCACGGCGTCGAAGGTTTGTGCGCCTGACGGCGCCAGAATGCCGACGAGGTTGATGGCGATATCGGCGCCGCGCATCGCGGCCTCGACGGAAGCCGGATAACGCAAGTTGGCCTGAACGGCGTGAATTTGACCGACCTTGCCGAGCGGCTGGAGGTGACCCGACAGCTCCGGCCGCCGTACCGCGACCCGAACGCGATAGTCACGCTTGCAGAGCGAGCGAACCACGGCCCTGCCCAGAAAGCCGGAGCCGCCAAAGACCGTGACCAGGGTTTCTAGGTTCGATGCCATGTTTGATGCCTTGGGTGAATTCCTGGGTCTGTAAATTACCGGCGGGACGAGGGCCGAACAACGCCAAATTCAGCAACTTGGCGATACGCCAACGGTTTTCGGCTGTACAGCCTATTTGCTTTCCGCTTGCACAATTTGACAAGCGCGCGACCGAACCTTAACTAGCGGCCCCATGCCCAGGTGGCGGAATTGGTAGACGCGCTGGCTTCAGGTGCCAGTGACCTAACAGTCGTGAAGGTTCGAGTCCTTTCCTGGGCACCATTTTCCTCTAAGCGAATCAACGCGGCCTTGGGCCGGAGCCGAGGCTTAGGGCTACGAAGATCGTTCGCTCTGCTTCCATTTTACCCAGCCTTGGGCATCGGTTAGCGAAACGAAATCCGCAACGTGAACATCGGTCAGGTCGGCACGTCGTTCGATAACACGCCACCCGTCGTTCACCAGCCGGGAGACGATGTAAGACTCGACCGGAGTCGACCAGCCTGGTGAGACCAGCCACGCAGGATTCTCGTACAGCGCCTCGACCTTTAAGGCGATACAGGTCATTTCAGGGCCGGAAGTTGGCGTTATCCGCACCACGGATAAAGGCTCTATCTCGGAGGGATCGCCTGATATGCGAAGCGTCCGCCTGAAAAGCAGATCCCGAATGTGCGGCGGGACTTCCAACTTGTCCGTGTCATGGGTAACTCGGACCGAATCGATCACGTTCTGGGTATGATTTGTCGAGAACGACAACCAGATCACGGCGTGAAGTTTCAACGCAAAAAGGCGCTCTGGATGCTGCAATTTTAAATGCAGGATGGCGTTTGCATGGTCGAAGTCCATCCTCACGAGATCGGCATCGCCAAGCCTTGGCTCGATGATCCGCCCGTGCTCGTCTAGCTTCATCTTTTCAAGCCCGTGGCATGAGTTGCTGGAACAGTTCGCCCCAAGCGCGAAATGACGCGCTTCCTAGCGCGTCTCAGGCGAGCGCCACCAGCGGCTGAAGCCGGTCAGCGATCTTGCGAAGCGTATTCGGGCTGTCGCTCATCAAAGAGAGATAGCTGAGCGAGTGCTCGTAATAGATGCCGATCGCCTCATCGCCGAACCGAAGCACGCCTTCGACGTCATCTTCCAGGGCTTCATAGCCGGGTAATTCGATGGATACAGGCGCTTCCCGGTTCAACACCGTGGCGATTTCGGCCAGCATTTCCCGGAACGGGGTCGAATAGTCGAACGCATCGCCTGTCCATAAGACAAGCTCCCATCCGCTTCTGCGATGGCGTTCGATGACCGGCCTGGAATGGACCTTGATCATGGCGCAAGGTTCGTGATGCATCTCAAGCATAGCCAGGCCACTGTATCACGTCGCGGCGCCAGCGCTCTTTCAGCTTGTAAAATCGGTACAAAACCCGTCACCGGGATGGTTCAAAAACGTCGCAAAACTGAGCTTTCGCGATGGAGGAAGCGCCACACTAGGCTTCAGCATCCGTCTCGGGGTCGCCTCGCCTGTGTCCCTCCGGACCGCGGCTGAAGATACCGTAATTGCTCGATTTCATGCGATCGCCCGCATTCGGCGCGACCACCGTCAACCCCAGTTTCAAAAGCTCGCGCACGGCGGCCGCGCGGGTCGGCATCCGGTGCTTGAATCGGAAGTCATCGACCTCCGACAATTCCTCCGGCGACAGCATGACCTGTAATCGCTCGCCACGCATATCGTTCATGGAATCACCCAAATTGAGATAGTTGAGTAATTTACTCAACGTGCAAAGTCGGCGGCGGTTCCGGCAATTAAGTCAAATTAGTATAATACTTCAATAAAAACAATAAGTTAGGTGTTGATTTTGGGGTAACGGAGGCGCATCCTTTGGGTAAGGGAGAGCCGCCATGACGGACCAGACCAAGCTGCCCCGCACGCTTTCAAAGGAGCCGAACGCGCCGAAGCCGCTGCGCCCGAGCCACCAGAAAATCCTCGAAAATGTGGATCGCTGGGCCAACAGCTGCGGGCTCCAGCCGCCGAAATTGCCGGACAGCAAGAGCGCCTGATCCGGCCTTTTTGACCAAGCAGTAGCCTTTTTTCGAAAGCGATCAGCTTCGCAGTATTTTGCTGACGAAAGCGGTGCCTGCCGCTCGCCACTCGCGGTGTTGGGCGCTAGTGTCCGGGTCCTGCTCCGAATCGATCAGAGGCCCTACAGTTATGACCGTACGCCAGCATCGCGGCGACCTGCCCGATCTCTCCCATTATACCGACGCGGTGGCGATCGACACCGAGACCATGGGGCTCAACCCGCATCGTGACCGGCTTTGCGTCGTGCAGTTATCGAACGGCGATGGCAGCGCCGATGTCGTGCAAATCCCGAAAGATCATGGCAAAGGGCCGAATGACGCGCCAAATCTGAAGGCGCTGCTTGCGAATCCGAAAATCACGAAAATCTTTCATTTCGCCCGCTTCGATCTTGCCGCGCTCTATAACGCTTTCGGCGTCATGCCCGAGCCGGTCTACTGCACCAAGATCGCCTCGCGGCTTTCCCGCACCTACACCGATCGCCATGGCTTGAAAGATCTGGTGCGCGAGGTGCTCAACATCGATCTGTCGAAGCAGCAGCAATCAAGCGACTGGGGCGCGCAAGGCTTAAGCGAAGCGCAGCTCGCTTACGCGGCCTCGGACGTGCTTCATCTGCACGCATTGCGCGAACGCCTCGACGCGATGCTCGCGCGCGAAGGCCGCACGGGACTGGCGCAAGCCTGTTTCGCTTTTCTGCCGACGCGTGCCAGGCTCGACCTGCAAGGCTGGGAAGCCGAGGACATCTTCGCCCATTCGTAATGCGCCGCCCGGATACAGCGCAGCGAAAGTCAAATCTGCTCCACCAGGACACTAAGATAAGATTCTAGTGTGAGTGTGAGTGTGAGTGGTCGACGTTTGCTTCAGCTTTGCTGCACCAAAGGACTGGCAATTGCTGGACAGATTGAGCGCGCCGCCCGCCCCTTTTCGGACACACTCCTGAAAAGGTGTGCGGAGACATCAACGCCCGGCCGTGACATACGTATCTGGCTGGGCGATCCGCTCACGGCCGGGTAAAATGGTCGAGGCGATAGCTTTGGAGCTTTGGTGAATTCGGTTCAAAATCCTGCCTATCAAGCTGGAATGGACGCGCGCTTTGCCATCGCGGCGCGGCACAGCCAGATGGTGCGCATCTTGCGGATCACAGTTCCCGCGGCCGTCATTCTGTCGCTCTCCGCCATCCTTCTGGTGTCGGTTTACAATCCGTTCCGGATGCTGATGCCCAAGCTGCCGATGGACATGAGCAATCTCGTCGTCTCGGGCACCAAGGTTACGATGGAATCGCCGCATATGGCTGGCTATTCGCAGGACCAGCGCCCCTATGAGGTGTGGGCCAACACCGCGATCCAGGATGTGACCGATCCGGATCATGTCGAACTGCACACGTTGCGGGGCAAGATGCTGATGGAAGATCAATCGACCGTCACACTGGAGGCGGTCAACGGACTGATGGATACCAAGCAGCAATTGCTCGACCTGCATAAGGACATCTATGTCCAGACCACCAACGGCTATGAGGCGTGGCTCAGCCAGGCCTTCGTCGACATGAACAAGAACACGGTGACGTCAGACGAGCATGTCGACGTCAAATGGGCCGACGGAAAAATTTCAGCCGACACCATGAAGGTCACAAATGGCGGCGAGACCGTTCGCTTCGACGGCCATGTCGTGATGAACATCGACAAGCTGCCGCCGCCTGCCGAGGCCGAGCCGGCGCCCGAGCCTCCGCCGCGTCCAGCGAAATCGCGCACCGGCGTAAAATCCTCCAGCGCGAAATGATCGAATGAAGCTGTTTGGCCAGAAAATTCTCAAGGTCCGGATTGCCGCTAACCTCGCCTATGCGCTCGTTTGCTTCGCGCTGCTCATTGCCGCCAGCGATGCAAGGGCCCAAAGTTCGGCGACCGGCGTGCCCAATGCCATGCAGGGCTTCTCGCAGAATCGCGACCAGCCGATTCAAATCGAGGCAGCCTCACTCGAGATGCGCGACAAGAGAAAAGAGGCGACCTTCACCGGCAACGTGAAGGTCATCCAGGGCGATACCACCATGACGTCGAAGGTCCTGGTCGTCTTCTACGAATCCAAGGACCAGAATGCACCGCCTCCGGGCGCCAATGCCAAGGGTGCGGCAAAATCAGCCCCTGCTCCGGCGCCCATGCAAGCTGCGGCCCCCGGCCCCGGCGGGTCGTCGTCGATCAAGCGGCTCGAGGCCAAAGGCAATGTGGTCGTGACCCAGAAAGATCAGGTCGTGACCGGCGAGACCGCTGTGTTCGATACCAAGACCAACCTGATCACCATGTCGGGCGGCGTCGTGCTGACCCAGTGTCAGAACGTCTTGAGAGGCGATCGGCTGCTGGTCGACATGACCACGGGCGTTTCGCGGGTCGAATCCGATAGCGGCAAGGTCAACGGCTTGTTCCTCAATCAGTCTTCGAGCCAGGGCTGTGCCGCGCAGGCGCCGGGGGCCGCTCCACCGCTCGCGCTGCCCGGCGCATCAGGCAAACCAAAGTAATGTCAATATCTTAACTTAAATCCGGCCCACGCAAGGTTGAAGCTGATCGTCCAAGCCTGTATCTAGCGGCCAGGTTATGCGGGTTGGGAGCTTCATCCCGCTGCGCTGGGCAACGGGCATCCGCTCCTTCATGCTGGAGCGGCGAATCAACGCTTTTTCGAACTTGCGGCTATAGTCGGCGGAACTTCTGCAAAGGGCTCGGACGAAGCGGGGATGGTGGATTTACTCGGCATGTTTCGGCGGCGTCCCGCAAAACGCGGCAAGGGCGGCTTTGCCCGTTCGCGCGAGGATATCACCGCGCTTGGCGACAGCATGGGTGAGATGCTGGCGAGCCCCGTGCGCGATGCGCCGCCGCTTGCCCGCACGGCTCCCTCGCCAGTGCTGGAATTGCCCCAGGTCGAGCATCCCGCTCCCCGCCCGGCCCCAGCAAAGCCCAAACCCGCGGCAGCGCCCAGGCCCGCGGCCAAGACCAACGGCGCGGCCGCGCCACGCATGGCGAAGCAGGCGGGATACCTGGCTGTGCATAGCGTGGAAAAGAGTTTCGGTAGCCGCCAGGTCGTGCGCGGGGTCAGCATCTATGTCCGGCGCGGCGAAGCCGTGGGCCTGTTGGGGCCGAACGGCGCCGGCAAGACCACGGTTTTTTACATGATCACCGGCCTCATCAAGGCCGATCGCGGCGCCATCGAACTCGACGGCCATGACGTCACCAAGCTGCCGATGTACCAGCGCGCCCGGCTCGGCATCGGCTATCTGCCGCAGGAAGCTTCGATCTTTCGCGGTCTCACCGTGGAGCAGAATATCCGCGCGGTGCTCGAAGTCGTCGAACCCTCACGCAAAAAACGCGAGGCCGAACTCGACTCGCTGCTCGATGAATTCAACATCACGCGCCTGCGAAAGACGCCATCCATCGCGCTGTCGGGCGGTGAGCGGCGCCGCGTCGAAATCGCGCGCGCTTTGGCGACGCGTCCCAATTACATGCTGCTCGACGAACCCTTCGCGGGCATCGATCCGATCGCGGTCGGCGATATTCAGGACCTCGTTCGTCACCTCACCAATCGCGGCATCGGCGTCTTGATCACCGACCACAATGTCCGTGAAACACTGGGGCTGACGGATCGCGCTTACATCGTCTATGCTGGCGAGATCCTGACCGAAGGCAGTCCTGACGAGATCGTCAGCGATCCGGATGTGCGAAGACTCTATCTCGGTGAAGAATTCCGCCTCTGATGGGCGCGCGCCGAGAGTCCCTTTTCCGCGAAGTCAAGCCGTGTACATCGGCGTAGGACTAGTTTAAGCAAGAATCGGACCAAGTTTTAGGAATCGGTTCTTGCCTCCATGGCGCTGACGCAGAGACTAGAATTCCGCCAGTCGCAGTCGCTGGTGATGACGCCGCAGTTGATGCAGGCGATCAAGCTGCTTCAGCTGTCCAATCTCGACCTGTCGGCCTTCGTTGAGGACGAATTGGAGCGGAATCCGCTGCTGGAGCGGGAAAGCGACGGTCCGGAGGCACCCGTTACCGGCGAACCGGCGGTTGGGCACGCAGATAGCTCCGAGAGCGGTTTCGGCGAGGAGTTTTCCGGCGATGCGCAGGGGTCCGGGGCCGAGGGCTTCGAGCCGGTCCAGGAAGAATGGATGAACCGCGATCTCGGCAGCCGCACCGAGATCGAACAGACCCTCGATACGCCGCTCGACAACGTGTTTTCGGAGGAACCGGCGGAAGCTGCAGCGCGTAGCGCGCAGGATGCGGCGCCCACCACCTATACCGAATGGGGCGGCGGCGCCTCCAATGATGACGGTTACAATCTGGAAGCCTTTGCCGCCGCCGAGGTGACGCTGGGCGGTCATCTGGCCGAGCAATTGGCGGTCGCATTCGCCGCGCCGGCCCAGCGCATGATCGGCCAGTACCTGATCGATCTGGTTGATGAAGCCGGCTACTTGCCGGCCGATCTCGGACAGGTCACCGAGCGGCTCGGCGCTTCGCCGGCGGACGTCGAGGTGGTACTCGCCGCGTTGCAGAAATTCGACCCGCCGGGGGTCTGCGCGCGTAACTTGAGCGAATGCTTGGCGATCCAACTGCGCGAACTCAACCGGTACGATCCTGCGATGCGGGCGCTGGTGGAAAATCTCGAGCTTCTGGCCAAGCGCGACATCGCGGCCTTGCGGAAATTATGCGGCGTCGACGACGACGATATCACCGACATGATCGGCGAAATTCGAAGGCTCGATCCGAAGCCGGGCCTGAAGTTCGGCTCCGCCCGCACGCAAACCGTGGTGCCGGACGTCTATGTGCGGCCGGGTCCCGACGGCGGATGGCATGTCGAACTGAACAGCGAGACGTTGCCGCGGGTGCTGGTCAACCAGACCTATTACACCGAACTGTCGAAGACGATCCGGAAAGACGGCGACAAATCCTATTTCAGCGATTGCCTGCAAAATGCGACCTGGCTGGTTCGCGCGCTCGATCAGCGCGCCCGCACCATCCTGAAGGTTGCGAGCGAAATCGTCCGCCAGCAGGACGGCTTCTTCACACATGGCGTGGCGCATCTGCGACCGCTTAACCTGAAGGCGGTTGCCGACGCGATCCAGATGCATGAATCGACGGTCTCGCGTGTCACCGCCAACAAATACATGGCGACCAATCGCGGCATCTTTGAGCTAAAATATTTCTTTACCGCTTCGATCGCGTCGGCCGATGGCGGCGAGGCTCATTCGGCGGAGGCGGTGCGCCATCACATCAAGCAACTGATCGATGCGGAAGATCCGGCGCTGATTCTCTCCGACGACACCATTGTGGAACGATTGCGCGCGACCGGCATTGATATCGCCCGTCGTACCGTCGCCAAGTACCGCGAGGCGATGCGGATTCCATCGTCGGTCCAGCGGCGGCGCGACAAACAAAGTATGCTTGGCAATGCCCTGTCAGCGCCCGCCGCTGCTTCCGACCGGTCGCGGGACCCTCAGCCCGCCTGATTGCGTCGCGTCGGAATTGGAATAGTGTCGGATGCTGCGCATTCGAAGTTTGTGGGCACCAGGAATCGAGGCATCCCATGACTCTCCGGATCTCTGGAAAAAGCATCTCGGTCGGCGACGCGTTGCGCGGACGGGTCTCGGAGCGTACCGACGAGGTGCTGCGCAAATATTTCGACGGCAACTATTCAGGCCACATCACGCTCAGCAAGGACGGCTCGGGCTTCCGCACCGATTGCGCGCTGCATCTTGATTCAGGCATCACGCTGGAAGCGGATTCCAACGCGGCCGACGCCTATGCCAGCGCCGACCAGGCGCTTGTGATGATCGAGAAACGGCTGCGGCGCTACAAGAGCCGGTTGAAGGATCGCTCGGCCCGCAAGGCCCATGCGGCTTCGCAAGCGCCGGCGGGGATGGAAGCGCCGACGCTTGACGCTCCGAGCTATGTGATCGAGGCGCCGTCCGAGAGCGAAGAAGAGATGACCGGCTATAGCCCTGTCATCATCGCCGAGGCCACGACGTCCCTCAAACGGCTTTCGGTCTCGGAAGCGGTCATGGAACTGGATCTGACCGGTGCCGCTTGTCTGGTATTCCAGCACGGCTTGAGCGGCCGGGTAAACATCATCTACCGCCGCGTGGATGGCCATGTCGGTTGGATCGATCCCCCGATGGTGAAGTCCAGGGCCTAAAGCCGGATGAGATTTCGAGGAATCGTCAGCGAAGAAGTTGTGCGCGAAGGGCGGAACGGGAGCCGGTTTTACGAAAAGATCACGGCGAAACAATAAGCTAAAGCGTCATGGTGATTCGGTGGGAGCGCTCCTTTTGGGGCAAAATCGGCATTGACGAGCGGGGGGACCCTCCCTATGTTCCGCGCCCTTAACGATATGGGCGGGCGGTATCTTTACGGGAGTTGGCACTGCTCTTGCGTTGGAGTAGAAGCCCACCCAATTAGGACCGGGGCGGTGGGCGACAGCCTTTGCCACTCCACGTACCCGCCGACGTCACTTCGCAACCCGACGATCGATTTACCTCGCAATTTACCTCGGAACGCCCCATGACGATTACCGATCTGGTCGCACCCGAGGCGATTCTCCCGGCATTGAAGGTCAACAGCAAGAAGCAGGCGCTGCAGGAACTGGCGGCGCGGGCGGCAACCTTGACCGGACAAAACGAGCGCTCGATTTTCGAGGTGCTGTTGCAGCGGGAGAAGCTCGGCACGACCGCTGTCGGATACGGCGTCGCGATTCCGCACGGCAAGCTGCCCAAGCTGGAAAAGATCTTCGGCCTGTTCGCCAGGCTAGAGCGCCCGATCGATTTCGAGGCGATGGATGGCCAGCCGGTCGATCTCGTGTTTCTGCTGCTGGCGCCGGAAGGCGCGGGCGCCGATCACCTGAAGGCGCTGGCGCGAATCGCACGGCTGTTGCGCGATCAGGACGTGGCGAAGAAGCTGCGGGCTTCGCGCGAGGCCCAGGCCATCTATTCGGTGCTGGCGCTGCCGCCGGCGAGCGCTGCCTGATATCCTCATCGCTTGTTTAGAAAACGCGGTGGTGCCCGATCTCTCGGGCGCCGTCCGCGTTTGATTGATCCGTTTGCTCGCGGCGCTGACGCTGTCAGTGCACGCTTACGGCTTCGAGTTCGTTGCTCCAGGCATTGGCAATCGCAGCTTCCCGCGAATCGGTCAGCATGATCGGGGTGCCGTCGGCGGCGTGGAGTGCGAACAGTTTCAGTCCCGGCGCGATCTTCGGCGCCTGCGGAAACAGGACCGGCACATCTTCCGAACGGATCTGCTTCACATAGGCGATATGGCCTTCGCCGAGGCTTGCCAGCGTCTCCAGGGAGACGCGAGGTTCTAACGCGATATTAACTTCGGTCATCGTCTCGACTCCTTCTGAGTCCAAGCGGTCGAGTCCGCTACTCGTTCCATTATTCGTGCTCATTGATAGCGATTGTCTTAATGACCCTTTCCGGCTCAGGCCGGGCGAGATCGATCGATAACAGCCCGTTTTTCAAATCCGCGCCCAGCACCAGCATCCCTTCCGCCAGCACAAAGGTGCGCTGGAAGTGGCGCGCGGCGATACCGCGATGGATGTATTGCCGGGCCTTGTCGTCCTGCTGGCGACCGCGGATGACGAGCTGATTTTCCTCAGTAGTTACATCGAGTTGATCGCGGGTAAACCCGGCCACCGCCAGCGTGATGCGCAGCCGTTCCGGCTGCCCATTGCTACGGTCGCAACGCTCGATGTTGTAGGGAGGATAGCCGTCAGCGCCTTTGACGACACGATCGAGCGCACGCTCGATTTCGTCAAATCCCAGCAGAAACGGACTCGATAACGAGGGAACACGAGACATATTTGCAAAGCCCTCTCGAAGCGACTTTGAAGTTCCGGGGCCCTTGCGGCACCCCAACATGACCTGAAGGTGGATTCACCCTCCGGTCAGAACCAATATGGGCATAATTCGGGGGTGTTCAAGCGCCACTAAACCCCTTCCCCAAAAGCGTTAACGGCGCCGCTCGGTAGCGATCACGCCCTTGGTCTTCAGCGCCTCGATCTCGGACGTCGAGTAGCCGAACTCCGCGAGCACCTCAGCGGTGTGCTGGCCGAATGTGGGCGGCACGCTGCGCAAGCTCGGCTTGGTGCGCTCCATCCGGATCGGCGAGGCCACGCCCTTGTACCAGTCCTTCTCAACGACATCGCCGCGATGGGCGACGTGGGCACTGGTCAAGGCCTGGTCGATCGACTGCACCGGACCGGCTGGCAGGCCCGCGGCCAGCAAGCGATCGCACAGCGGCTCCGCGTCGTATTGGCTGAACACCGCGGCGAGTTCCGCGCGCAGCGCTTCGCGGTTGGCGATACGATCCCTGTTGCGGGCAAAGCGCGGATCGGAGCCGAGCTCTTCCTTGCCGATCTCCTTGGCTAGCTTGCGGAAGGTGCCGTCATTGCCGACGCCGATAAAGATGTCATCGGTGCGGGTCGGGAAGATCGCGTAAGGCACGAGGTTCGGATGCTCGTTGCCGGTAAGCGAGGGCGGCTTGCCGTGCATGAAATAATTCGCGGCGTGCGGGTGCATGACCGAGAGTCCGGTTTCGAACAGTGTGGTTTCGAGAAACTGCCCCATCCCCGAGCGTTGCCGCTCCGACAACGCCATCAGGATTCCGATCGCGGCATAGAGGCCGGTCGTGATGTCGACCACGGGCACGCCGATCCGCATCGGGCCCGATTGCGGTGAGCCGGTCGCCATGATCATGCCGGTCATGGCCTGGATGATCGCGTCATAGCCGGGATTGCCGCCGCGCGGTCCATCGGCGCCAAAGCCGGAAATGCGGCAGTGAACCAACCTTGGAAATTTCGCGCGCAGGGCGTCATTGCCGATGCCCCATTTGTCGAGCGTGCCGGGCTTGAAATTCTCGATCAGGACGTCGGCGCCCTCAAGCATCTTCATCAGCACCGCCCGCCCGCCTTCGGAAGCGAGGTCGAGCCCGATCGAACGCTTGTTGCGGTTGATGCCGACGAAATAAGCCGCGTCTTCGCCGTGGAAGGGAGGTCCCCAGTCGCGCACCTCGTCGCCGGCCGGCGGCTCGACCTTGATCACGCTGGCGCCGTGGTCGGCGAGAATCTGCGTGCAGTAGGGTCCGCCGAGAACGCGCGTGAGGTCGATCACGCGTAAACCCGCCATCGCGCCCAAATTGGTTTCTGTCATCGAAAACCTTCGCTCAAATGCGGCAAACGAGGGTCTGAGAGCTAGCGGTCTTCCCGGGTCGCATCAACGTTTTTCCAGCAAGCGGCCCCTCCACAAATGCAGGGGCCGCTCGCGGAAAGTTCGTCAGACCACGGTCAGCTTGACGTCGACGTTGTTACGCGTGGCATTGGAGTAGGGGCACACCTGATGGGCCTTGGCCACCAGCGCCTCGGCGTCCGCGTGCGCCAATCCCGGAAGCGAAACTTCGAGCGCGATATCGAGGCCGAAACCGCCTTCCGAGCGCGGGCCGATACCGACCGTTGTCGTCACCGCCGCGTCCGCAGGCACCTTCGGGCCGCCTTGCGAGGAGACGAATTTCATCGCGCCGATGAAGCAGGCCGCGTAGCCGGCGGCGAAGAGCTGTTCGGGATTGTTGCCGGCGCCGCCTCCGCCGCCGAGTTCCTTCGGCGTGGTGAGCTTGACGTCGAGCGTGCCGTCCAGCGTCGCGGCGTGGCCGTCACGGCCGCCGGTGGCCTTGGCCTGGGTCTTGTAGAGCACGTTCACAGACATGGGGGTCTCCTCCGTTTGTTGCGTCAATGCGATCTATATTGCAAACAATTATATTGTACACAATATAAAAGCCGTAACCTCACATTTAATTGTCCGCAATTGAATATGGGGTCCGCGCGGCCCACAATGGCTGTGAATCATGACAAGGATGCTGAAAATGGCCCGAAAGCCGCCGACCGCAGACCAGCTGCTTCGGCTCGACAACCAGATTTGCTTTGCCATTTACTCCACCGCGCATGCGTTCAATCGCATTTACAAACCGCTGCTCGACCGGCTGGGTCTGACCTATCCGCAATATCTTGTCATGCTGGTGCTCTGGGAGCGCGACGGCGTTCCGGTCAAGGAAATTGGCGAACGGCTGTTCCTGGATTCGGGGACGCTGACGCCGCTGCTCAAGCGGCTGGAGCAGGCGGGGCTCATCAAGCGCACCCGTTCGACGGAAGACGAACGGCAAGTGCTGATCGGCCTGACCTCGCAGGGGCACGCGCTGAAGGACAAAGCGCGGTCGGTGCCGCCATCGATCCTCGCGGCCTCGCAATGTTCGGTCGCGGAATTATCGGCTGTGAAGAACGAGATCGTCGCGCTGCGCGACCGGCTCAATGCGGCGGTGGGGCTGTAGATCTAACGGACGGAGTATCAAAGGCGCTTCTTGGTGAAAGCACGGCCGGAATGGGATTTGAGATATTTTTCAAAAGCCAGCGCTTTGTACTTGTCTGGAAGTGCGCAGTACCAGATTAGCTTCCAAGGCTTGAACTTGGTGGTGTGCGACGATTTTCCAGCATTATGTTCTGGTAGTCGTCGCTTCAGGTCCGCGGTCGCACCGACGTATTCCTGCTCCGGAAAGTTTTCACTGCGGACCCGAAGCCTATAGGACATCGGAATCCCAGAGCGTCTGTAAGAGGATGATGATTGAAGTCGCCCGTCTTCGCCCTGTGGGCTACGCCGGGCACCACGCTTCGTCCTTCGGGCATCTTGTGGCTGCGCCACGCGAAGCCCGAAGGGCGAAGCGTGGTGGAGCCAGGCGGGATCGAACCGCCGACCTCTTGCATGCCATGCAAGCGCTCTCCCAGCTGAGCTATGGCCCCGTAACTTCAGACCTGTAGCATGATCCTTTTCGGATCGCGCTATCTACGCGCCTTGGGCGACGCGTCGTCCTGACCCTGAACACAATTCAGGGTCGATCTCAAGTCTCCTCGTCGCCGCCGACATCACCGATGATATCGGTGACGTCTTCATCGCCTTCTTCTTCGTCGGCAATGAAGGTGGAGTCGTCGTCATCGTCGTCTTCGATCGTCTCGTCGATCTCGATGTCGTCTTCCGATTCAGGCACCACCGCCTTGACCTTGCCGGTGTTCTCCTCGGCATCGGCCTCCTCGAGCGGCACCAACTCTTCGGCCTCCGCCGGCTCCGGAGTAGCCTCTGCCGCGGCGGCCGCGGCACTGGCACGCGCGGCGTCCCCGCGAGCCATCCGGGGCGGAGCCACCGGCGCGATCGGCACGACCTCGCCCGTGTAGGGCGATACCACCGGACTCTTGTTGAGGTCGTAAAATTTCTTACCCGTCGTCGGGCAAATGCGTTTGGTTCCGAGATCGGATTTGGCCACGTGTGGAATCCTGGAAATCTATCGAAAAGGGGTGCTTCACTTGGCTAGTTGGTACGCCGCTGTCAATAGTGCTTTGCGGAACAGAAGTGGCCCGCGTGACGCGGTGCACCGGCCCATGTATGAACCAGCCCGAGAGGACACAATCTTGACCCATTCGGACGGCGCTGCCAATCACAAAACCCCCCTTGAAGCCCGCAGCAGCGGCTCCCTGACCGGGAGAGCCCGCGTTCCCGGCGACAAGTCGATCTCGCACCGTGCCCTGATTTTGGGCGCGCTGGCGGTCGGGGAAACGCGGATATCCGGCCTTCTGGAGGGCGAAGATGTCCTCAATACCGCCAAATCGATGCAGGCGCTGGGCGCCAAGGTCGAGCGGACCGGGGATTTCGCCTGGTCGGTCCGGGGGGTGGGAGTGACGGGCTTCGCCAAGCCCAAGGGGCCGCTTGATTTCGGCAATTCCGGCACCGGCTGCCGTCTGGTGATGGGGGCGGTCGCGGGCTGTCCGATCACGGCGGTATTTGACGGCGACGCTTCGCTCCGGTCGCGGCCGATGCGGCGGGTGCTCGACCCCCTCGAATTGATGGGTGCGCGAGTCCAAAGCGGTGGAGAGGGCGGCCGGCTGCCGTTGACCTTGGCTGGCGCGCGCGATCCCTTGCCGATCCTCTACCGGACGCCGGTGGCCTCCGCACAGATCAAGTCCGCGGTGTTGCTCGCAGGCCTTGCCGCGCCGGGCGTGACCACCGTGATCGAAAACGAAGCGAGCCGTGACCATACCGAACTGATGCTGCGGCATTTCGGGGCCCAGATCGTCTCGACCCCGGAAGGCCGGCATGGCCGCAAGATTGCACTCACGGGTCAGCCCGAACTGCATGGCGAGAAAGTGGTCGTGCCCGCCGATCCATCTTCCGCGGCCTTTCCGATCGTGGCGGCGCTGATCGTCGAAGGCTCGGATATTATTTTGCCCGACGTCATGACCAATCCGCTGCGTACCGGGCTGTTCACGACGCTGCGCGAGATGGGCGGGATGATCGAGGAGCGCGAGGTCCGTACCGATGCCGGCGAGCCGATGGCGGAATTGCGCGTGCGCGGTTCGAAGCTGAAGGGCGTCGACGTTCCGCCCGAACGCGCCCCCTCGATGATCGACGAATATCTGGTGCTGGCGGTGGCGGCGAGTTTTGCCGAAGGCACCACCATCATGCGGGGGTTGAGCGAATTGCGGGTCAAGGAATCCGATCGGCTTGAGGCGACCGCCGATATGCTGCGCGTCAACGGCGTCAAGGTTGAGATTGTGGGCGACGACCTGATCGTGGAAGGCAAGGGCCATGTGCCCGGCGGCGGCGTGGTTGCCACCCATATGGACCACCGGATCGCGATGTCGGCGCTGGTGATGGGGTTGGCTGCCGACAAGCCGGTCAGGGTCGACGACACCGCCTTCATCGCCACCAGCTTTCCGGATTTCATTCCGATGATGCGTGCGCTGGGGGCGGAGTTTGTTTAGCCTTACAACCTATAGCCAGAACGGGGATCGCCGATTATATTGGCCATCAAGCAGCGATTTGAAAGGATTGTATGCCGTGACCAACGTAGTGGTTACCAAAATTGCCTCTCGCAAAAGTCGAGTCCGGAATGGATCGGTTGTCGAGAAGCGCAAGCGTTCTGCGGATGGTCAGTTCGTGCAATACTTTACGATCGATGGTAACAGCGCGACACTCAACGACGATTTAACTCATGTGTTCATGAGAAATATCAAGCACGTTCGTCGTGAAAACCGGAAGCTTTTCGGCTCGGTCAATGGACCGCGGAAAAAGTGATATTCCGACGTTCTGGATAATCGCAGGGCCCAATGGGTCGGGCAAAAGCAGTCTTTACGGCTCCAATCGCGACAATGTCTACGGCAATACAAGCATTCTCGATTTCTTCCGCTCCTTCTGGATTATAAATCCGGACCTATTGGCGTCGCGGATCCGGCTCAACGAAAAGCTCGGGCAACGTGCAGCAAATCTTGAAGCGGTAAAGCGGATCGAGTCGTGGCTGGATACATCAATCAAAGCTCATCAGTCAGTGTGATTTTGCAGACGCCAGAACTCAACGTCGATCGGGTACGTCTACGCGTCAAAAAAGCGGGCATCGCGTGCCCATTGGAAAAATAAGGGAGCGCTGGACGAGATCATTGAAACAATTGCCATGGTTTTTAAATCAGGCGGACGCTGCGCTGATATTTGATAATTCTTCCGACCTGCGACTTGTGGGCCGGAAGGAAAATGGGACGATTCAATTCGATCCTGAAACTCCCGATGCTCTGAAGCAAGCGCTGCCAGAGTTTCCCTGGCACAGGTCAATTAAAAAGAAAAAGCCATGATTATCGCCATCGACGGGCCGGCCGCCTCGGGCAAGGGGACGCTCGCCAAGCGGCTTGCGGCCCATTATGGACTTCATCACCTCGATACCGGCGCGATCTACCGGGCGGTCGCCCACGCCTTGATCAGCCAAGGGGCGGACCTCAAGGATGAGGCCGCCGCGGTCAGCGCGGCGCGGCGGCTCGACCCCACGACCTTCGACAATCCGGCGCTGAAATCGCATGAGGTGGGCACGGCGGCCTCCATGGTCTCCGCAATCCCCGAGGTGCGGGCGGCACTGGTCGAGTTCCAGCGCCAATTCGCGAGCCGACCTCCCGGCGCCGTTCTCGACGGCCGGGACATCGGCACCGTGATTTGTCCAAATGCGGAGGTAAAGATTTTCGTGGTCGCCGACCCCGAGGTGCGCGCCCGTCGCCGGACCCTGGAGGCTCGTTCCCGTGGCGAAGCGGCTGATGAGGCCACCATCCTGGCCGATATCCTGGCTCGCGATGAACGTGACCGGAACCGGGCCGCCGCGCCTTTGAAACCGGCAGAAGATGCTTACTTGCTCGATAACTCGCATTTGGATATAGAAGGCGGCGTCCGGGCCGCCATCGACATTATCGAGGCCGTCCGAGCGGGCCGGCGCGAGGTTTGAACCTCCGCCGTCATTGGAGGAAAGCCCGCTCTTTAAGCTTTGGAAGTCGATATCTCGAACAGAATATTCGAGATCATCCGTTCCCGGACAAATTCAACGTATCGAACGTGCAAGGCTAACAGCCGGCCCGCTCTCGCACTCGATTGCGAGGCGGTCGTCAGAGTTTGCGGAACCCTGACCCTTCGCGTCCGATGCGCCCTTGAACCCGTATGGCCGGCAATTGTCCGCATCTGGAGAACAAATGGCTTCGACTGCTAGTTCCTATAATCCCACCCGCGACGATTTCGCCGCGATGCTCGATGAGTCCTTTGCGGGCGGCAACCTTCAGGAAAGCTCTGTCATCAAGGGCAAGGTTGTTGCGATCGAGAAAGACATGGCCGTCATCGACGTCGGCCTGAAGACCGAAGGCCGCGTGGCGCTGCGCGAATTCGCCGGGCCCGGCCGTGAAAGCGACCTCAAGGTCGGCGACGAAGTCGACGTGTTCCTCGACCGCATCGAGAACGCGCTCGGCGAAGCCGTGCTGTCGCGCGACAAGGCGCGCCGCGAGGAAAGCTGGGGCAAGCTCGAGAAGGCCTTCAACAACAACGAGAAGGTCCACGGCGTCATCTTCAACCAGGTCAAGGGCGGTTTCACCGTCGACCTCGACGGCGCTGTCGCCTTTCTGCCGCGCTCGCAGGTCGATATCCGTCCGATCCGCGACGTCGCGCCGCTGATGAACAATTCGCAGCCGTTCCAGATCCTCAAGATGGATCGCCGCCGCGGCAACATCGTGGTGTCGCGCCGCACGGTTCTGGAAGAGACCCGCGCCGAACAGCGCCAGGAACTGGTGCAGAACCTCGAAGAGGGTCAGGTGATCGACGGTGTCGTCAAGAACATCACCGATTACGGTGCGTTCGTCGACCTCGGCGGCATCGACGGCCTGCTGCACGTCACCGATATTGCGTGGCGCCGTGTCAACCATCCGACCGAGGTGTTGACCATCGGCCAGACGGTGAAGGTCAAGATCATCAAGATCAACCACGAGACCCACCGTATCTCGCTCGGCATGAAGCAACTGCTCGACGATCCGTGGCAGGGCATCGAGGCGAAATATCCGCTCAATGCGCGCTTCCATGGCCGCGTCACCAACATCACCGACTACGGCGCGTTCGTTGAACTCGAGCCGGGCATCGAAGGCTTGATCCACGTCTCGGAGATGTCGTGGACCAAGAAGAACATGCATCCCGGCAAGATCGTCTCCACCTCGCAGGAAGTCGAGGTGCAGGTGCTCGAGGTCGATTCCGTCAAGCGCCGCATTTCGCTCGGTCTCAAGCAGACCATGCGCAATCCCTGGGAAGTGTTCGTCGAGAAATTCCCGGTCGGCTCCACGGTCGAAGGCGAAGTCAAGAACAAGACCGAGTTCGGCCTGTTCCTTGGGCTCGAGGGCGATGTCGACGGCATGGTCCATCTGTCCGACCTCGACTGGAAGCAGCCGGGCGAGCAGGTGATCGACAACTTCAAGAAGGGCGACATGGTCAAGGCCGTGGTGCTCGATGTCGATGTCGAAAAGGAGCGCATCTCGCTCGGCGTCAAGCAGCTCGAAGGCGATCCCTTCGCCGAGCCGGGCGACGTCAAGAAGGGTGCGGTCGTGACCTGCGAAGTGCTCGACGTGAAGGAAGGCGGCATCGACGTGAAGATCGTCGGCACCGACTTC
>JBEKZZ010000028.1:0-59153 GCA_049509335.1 Bradyrhizobium sp.
CCTTGGACAAATGGAAGGGATCGTGGTGGATCCGGCTCTGGCAGACCTCGATGAGATCGGCGGCCCCGCGCAGCCGGCATGGCGTCGTGCCACACACCTGAACATGCGCTTTCTTGCCGACCGGCTGCAGCTGGAACATCGTGTAGAAGGTCGCGATTTCGAGCACGCGGATGTAGGGCATATCAAGCAAGTCGGCGACCGCGCGGATCGCCACTTCGGAAACCCAGCCTTCATGCTGCTCCTGAACCCGCCACAGGATCGCGATCGCAGCTGACGCCTGACGTCCCTCCGGATATTTGGCGATCTGTTCCTTTGCCCACGCCAGATTCTCCGGCGTGAACTCAAAACTCGCGGGCTGAAACTCTTTGGGCGCAAGACGGCGGACGGACATCGTGTTCAGTCTCTCATTGCATCCGGCGCGCGACGCCAGCGTTCAGGGCATCAATTTGTTGCTGCCAGAACGCGCTTGCGGTGCCGAAGACGTTATAACCGACGTGGGATGAAACCTTGATGCGATCGAGGATCGAAAGCTCGGTCACGGTTTCAAGGCGATTCGAACGGGGATCGTAAACGATGAGCTTGAGCGGGGTCTGTTCGAGAATATAGCGCGACACCGTGTGTTCCGGGTCATTGCCGTGTTCTTCGCACATGATCACGCTGTCGCCCGCAAGCAACCGCGCACCACCCTTGATAGCGTCGATCTCGACACCTTCGACGTCGAGCTTGATGAGATACTTGCCGCCGGGCGCGATCTTGCCGTCGTTCAGGAGATCATCAAGTGCCACGACCGGCACGTCTTCGCCCCCGTCATCCGCACCGCCGACGATGCTGAACGCCTCGTGCTTGGTGCCTGACAACCGCGCGGTGCCTTTAGCCGCGCCAATCGCACACTTCAACGCTTCAAAGCGGTCACCGTTGACCCTGGCATTGTTAGCCAGCTTGGGGAAATTTTCCGACGACGGCTCGATGGCGATTGCCTTGTGAGCGCCGAACGGCTTGCTCGTCACCAGAACCGACCAGTAGCCGTAATTGGCGCCGCAATCGAGTAGCGTGTAGTCGATGTCGGCGGAATGGCGAAACAGCAACTCCAGCTCGTCTTCATAATGGTACGAACGGTTGAGCAGCTTGCTCCAATAGCCGTCGCCATAGGGAAACTCGAACGTCGCGTCCTCGTTGAGTTTGATCGCGATGTCGCGTTCGGGCAGCGTCTTGCGCAAAAGATTGGCACAGCCGTTATAACCGCGATGTGAAAAATGCGACGATATTTTCGATCCCGTCACCAGCGCCAGCGCAGCCGTCCGTTCCCACAGGTTGGCCCCTTCCAGGGTCCCTGAAGCGCGGTCGAACTGGATGGGCAGCGGAGCGATCACCGATCGACCTCTCCGAACACGATGTCGAGCGAGCCCAGGATGGCCGAGACGTCGGCGAGCAGATGGCCCCGGCAGATGAAATCCATCGCCTGGAGATGCGCGAAGCCGGGCGCGCGGATCTTGCACTTGTAGGGCTTGTTGCTGCCATCGGCAACGAGATAGACGCCGAACTCGCCCTTCGGCGCCTCCACCGCGGCATAAACTTCGCCGGCCGGCACATGGAAGCCTTCGGTATACAGCTTGAAGTGATGGATCAGCGCTTCCATCGAGCGCTTCATCTCGCCGCGGCGCGGCGGGAAAATCTTCTGGTCCACAATCGCCACTGGCCCCTGCCCTTCGGGCGCGCGCAGCTTGGCGATGCACTGCTTCATGATCTTGACCGACTGCCGCATCTCTTCCATGCGGATGCAGTAGCGGTCATAACAGTCGCCGTTCTTGCCGATCGGGATGTCGAAATCCATCTCGGCGTAGCATTCGTAAGGTTGCGCCTTGCGCAAGTCCCAGGCCGCGCCGGAGCCGCGCACCATCACGCCGGAGAAACCCCATTCCCAGGCCTGCTTCAGCGAGACCACGCCGATATCGACGTTGCGTTGCTTGAAGATACGGTTGCCGGTCAGCAACGTCTCGAGATCGGCGACCACCTGAAGGAACGGATCGCACCAGGCGTCGATATCGTCGACCAATTTGGGCGGCAGGTCCTGATGCACGCCGCCGATGCGGAAATAGGCCGCATGCATGCGCGAGCCCGAGGCGCGCTCGTAAAACACCATCAGCTTCTCGCGCTCTTCAAAACCCCACAGCGGCGGGGTGAGCGCGCCGACGTCCATCGCCTGCGTGGTGACGTTGAGAAGATGCGACAGAATGCGGCCGATCTCGCAATAAAGCACACGGATCAACTGGCCGCGGCGCGGCACCTCGATTCCGAGCAGCTTTTCCGCAGCAAGACAAAACGCGTGTTCCTGATTCATCGGCGCGACGTAATCGAGCCGGTCGAAATAAGGGATCGCTTGCAGATAGGTCTTGCTCTCGATCAGCTTCTCGGTGCCGCGATGAAGCAAACCGATATGGGGATCGACACGAGCGACCACCTCGCCGTCAAGCTCAAGCACCAGACGCAACACGCCGTGCGCGGCCGGATGCTGCGGGCCGAAATTGATGGTGAAGTTGCGGAGGGCTGGGCTTTGTTCGTTCATGGCTTCGGCTCCGCCTTCGCCTTTTCATCACCCGGCAAGGGATAGTCAGCACCCTCCCAAGGCGACATAAAATCGAATTTCCGGAATTCCTGGTTGAGACGCACGGGCTCATAGAGCACCCGCTTCTCCTGGTCGTCGTAACGCACCTCGACAAAACCAGTCAGCGGGAAATCCTTGCGCAGCGGGTGGCCGTCGAAGCCGTAATCGGTCAGCAGCCGCCGCATGTCCGGATGTCCGACAAAGATCACGCCATAGAGATCGTAGGTCTCGCGCTCGAACCAGTCGGAGCCGGGAAACACGTCGATGATCGAGGGCACCTGGGTGGCCTCGTCAGCCTCGCCGCGCAGGCGGATGCGCGCATTCAGCGTCGGCGACAGCAGATGATAGACCACATCGAACCGCTTCTCGCGGCCGGGATAGTCGACCGCGGTCACATCGGTCAGGTTGACGAAGCGGCAGGCCGGATCGTCCCTCAAATAGCTGACGACATCGACGATCCGAGCGACATCCACATCCACCGTCAACTGATTGAACGCCACCGAATGGCCCGTCGCCGCACCGGCCAACGCGCCAACGATCGTCTGCCCCAGAGCGTCAAGCCTGCCGTCGTCCATAAGCTAAAACCCTAACGTTCGATGGTTCCGGTGCGCCGGATCTTCTTCTGCAAGAGCAGGATCCCGTAAAGCAGCGCTTCCGCCGTGGGCGGGCAACCGGGCACGTAGACGTCGATGGGCACGATGCGATCGCAGCCGCGCACCACCGAGTAGGAATAGTGGTAGTAGCCGCCGCCATTGGCGCACGATCCCATCGAGATCACGTAGCGCGGCTCCGGCATCTGGTCGTAGACCTTGCGCAGCGCCGGCGCCATCTTGTTGGTCAGTGTGCCCGCCACGATCATCACGTCGGATTGCCGCGGCGAGGCGCGCGGCGCAAAGCCGAAGCGCTCGACGTCATAGCGCGGCATCGACACCTGCATCATCTCGACCGCGCAACAGGCGAGACCAAAGGTCATCCACATCAGCGAGCCCGTGCGCGCCCAGGTGACCAGGTCGTCGGCCGCTGCAACGAAGAAACCCTTGTCGGAAAGTTCGTGGCTGACTTCGAGGAAATAGGGATCGGTCGCGCCGACCGGCTTGCCGGTGGAGGGATCAAGGATGCCGGTCGCTGCGGGCGCGACGGCGGCAGCAGACCCTGGCCTGGCGGGTGATGGGCTCAATCCCATTCGAGGGCGCCTTTCTTCCATTCATAGGCGAAACCGACCGTGAGTACGGCCAGAAAAACGAACATCGACCAGAACCCGGTCGCTCCCAGTTTTCCGAACGCCACGGCCCACGGAAACAGGAAAGCCACTTCGAGATCGAAGATGATGAAGAGGATGGCAACCAGATAGAAGCGGACGTCGAACTTCATGCGGGCGTCGTCAAAGGCGTTGAAGCCGCATTCATAGGCCGACAGCTTTTCCGGATCGGGCTGTTGGAAGGCCACCAGGAACGGCGCGATCAGGAGCACCAGGCCGATCAGGCCGGCAACCCCGATAAAGACCACCAACGGAAGGTAATTCTGCAAGATTCCGGTCATCGGGAGGGACCTTTTCCTGCGGTAGTGGGGAGGCCGCAGATTCGTACATTGGAATTGTTCCGAGGCTTAGCGCAGCGCACCAAGAGGCGCAAGACAAGCTATCTTGACGCCCTGCCCGGCCCACAACGCGCGGGAAAACCGGCCGTTCGGCACGTCGCCGTCTGCCCAATTTCGCAGCTCAAAATTCCGCGAGCCCATGGCACTCCGGCCGCGGGTCCCGGCACCGTTGGAGACGGGAATGAAACCATTTTTAAGAACCGACGAAACCAGCCGGAAACATATCAAGGGTACACGGGGAACCAACAAACGGCGCTGAAGACGCCTCGGAGGCTCCATGAACCACTCCATTCATTCCGCTGATCGTGCGACCCACCTGAAGATCGTGGTGATGGCGCTTGTGGCCGGAATAGCGGTCGCCGGTTTTGCCGTTTCCGCCCGTAACAACGCCGATTACAGCCAGACCGCCCGGGTGATCAAAGCCGGCAAGCCGGTGGTCCTGACGAGTTCGGATACCTCCGTCGTTCGCTAACCCTCGTCCCCCCGAGGACCTCGTTCCCCCAACGAGGATGTGAAAGGGCCGCCCTCCCCAGGCGGCCCTTTTGCTTTTTTCGGCAGCCAAAATTGCCGCCGGATAGCGGGCTGACGATAGGCAAGCACGAGGCGGTGTGTGGGAGGGTGTGAGGTGCCATCGAAAGGATGGCGCGAGAGACGGGACTCGAACCCGCGGCCTCCGCCGTGACAGGGCGGCGCTCTAACCAACTGAGCTACTCCCGCGGATGCCGCAATCCGCAAGGATTGGTCCGCAACGAGAGCAGGGATTAAAGGTGCGCCTCTCGTTAGTCAAGGTTGTTGCGAATCCCCTTGTCCCGCAGGGCTTTTTGCGATGTCGATGCAAAAAGTGGCCTATTTACAGGCAAAACAGCGCAGGCAGCCCGACGTCGAATCGTTTAAGGCCTGCTACGTCTTGGTTTCCTGAGCACAAAGCAAACGAGGAGGGCCAAACATGGCGAAGAAGGCGACGACCGCGACCACGATCACCCTCAAGCACCTCGCAGCCGCCATCGCCGAAGAGCAGGAATTGTCCAAGAAGCAGGCGGAAGCGATCCTGACCGACCTCGTGGCCAGGATCACCAAGCACCTGAAGAAGGGCGAACGCGTTCGCATCGTCGGACTTGGCATCCTCCAGGTCCGCAAGCGCGCCGCCCGCATGGGCCGCAACCCCGCTACCGGCCAAGCGATCCAGATCAAGGCGAGCAAGAAAGTGGCTTTCCGCGCGACCAAGGAGCTGAAGGAAGCTGTTTGAAAAGAAGTCGGCCTAACTGGCTGTTTTTACAGCACAATGGCGTCATTCCGGTGAAGTGAACGCGACCATCCGGAGTGAACACCCCCTCCGCTACCCCAACGGAGCGTTTTCTGATACTCGGCTGCCCCCATGACCGCGAGCGCGCCCCTCAATATCGCCCACACCGTGACCGAGCGCTTCTTGCGCTATGTGGTAATCGACACCCAGTCCGATCCGGCCTCGCCAACCTGTCCCTCGACCGAAAAACAGAAGGATCTGGGCCGGCTGCTCGCCGCCGAGCTGCGCGAGATGGGGCTCTCCGACGCCCATCTCGACGATCACGGCTACGTCTATGCGACGGTCCCCGCGAATACCGACAAAAAGGTACCGGTCATCTGCCTCTGCTCGCATATGGACACCTCGCCCGATTGCACCGGCGCCCATGTCAGGCCGCAAACCGTCAGGGATTACCAGGGCGGCGACATCGTCTTGCCGGCCGACCCCTCGCAAGTGATCCGCTTTGCGGAGCACCCGGCGCTCGCCCGCCAGATCGGCCATGACATCATCACGACCGACGGCACCACCTTGTTAGGAGCCGACAACAAGGCCGGTCTCGCCGAGATCATGGACGCGGTGCACTTCCTCACGAAGAACCCGCAAATCAAGCACGGCACCATCAAGATCCTGTTCACGCCGGACGAAGAGATCGGCCGCGGCGTCGACAAGGCTGACTTGAAAAAACTCGGTGCTGAGTTCGCCTATACGATCGACGGCGAAAGCGCCGGCCAGATCGAGGACGAAACCTTCTCGGCGGACGCGGCCACCATCACCATCGAGGGCGTGTCCACCCATCCCGGATTTGCCAAGGGCAAGATGGAACACGCGATCAAGATCGCGGCCGCCATCGTCGATCGCCTGCCCAAAAATACCTGCTCGCCCGAAACCACCGAAGGCCGTGAAGGCTTTTTGCACCCCATTGGCCTGTCCGGCAAGCTGGAGGCGGCCAAGCTTGGCTTCATCGTCCGCGATTTCACCGAAGAGGGCCTGCGCGAGAAGGAGCGGCTACTGGAGAGCATCGTCAAAGAGGTGATGGCCGACTATCCGCGTTCGACCTATCGCATCGACATCAAGCAGCAATACCGCAATATGAAACAGGTGATCGATCGTCACCCGGAGATCGTCGACTACGCGGTCGAGGCGATCCGCCGCGCGGGCCTTGCCCCCGTCAAGACAGCGATCCGCGGCGGCACCGACGGCTCGCGGCTGTCGTTCATGGGGCTGCCCTGCCCCAACATCTTCGCGGGCGAACATGCGTTCCACTCGCGGCTCGAATGGGTCAGCCGGCAGGACATGGAAAAGGCCGTGCAGACCATCGTCCATCTCGCGATGATCTGGGAAGAACGCACGTAGAGTGCAGCGCTTCCCAGTTCGGGTCCATGCGAGCGTTTCGGCGTCGTGAAAATCGGCGTAGCTCAGGACACGCAGGAGCGCTCCGTCGAAATAGACGAAACGCAACAGAGCCAGCCGGTCAGGGGATCGACTGATAGTTGATCGGAAGCCAAGTGTAGCCGGAACCTGCCGGACGAATATGTCCGACTCCGGGGAAGGACAGGTGGGCCGCCGCAACGATGTCACCCTGCTTGGCTACCTCGGCGAAGATCTTCAGGCGCTGTGCGAGGGCTTCCTTGGAGTCGCTGTCGAAATGGATCACGACCGACGGATTGGGAAATTGCACTGAGCCGACGTGAATGAGATCACCCCAAACGATCAACTTCTGGCCCTTGCTTTCGACGGTGTAGACGATGTGGCCGGCAGTGTGCCCGTAGGTGGCAACTGCCTTGATGCCTCCGCCGAGATCGGTGTCTCCTTCGAACGGCTTGAACTTGCCGGCCTTCACGTAAGGATTGAGCGAAGCCATCGCGCCTCGGAAAAAGTCTTTCGAATCGTCTGGGGCCTTGTCGAGGTTTTCCTGGCTGAGCCAAAACGCGGCTTCGCGTTTGTCGGCGCGCACGACGGCATTCGGGAAAGCAAGTTTGTCGCCCTCCATCAGGCCGCCGAGATGATCGGGATGCATGTGGGTGAGATAGATCTCGTCAACCTGCTCAGGCTGGTATCCGGCGAGTTTGAGATTGGCGACGAGTTTTCCCAGGGTTGGCCCGAACAGGGGTCCGGCGCCTGCGTCGATCAGCACCAGTTTGCTGCCGGTGTTGATCAGAAAGCCATTTACCGAGGTTTCGACCGGCGGCTTGAGATGGGCGTTTGCGAGAGCGCTCTGGAGCGCTTGAGGATCGACATCGAACAGCAATTTGTCGACAGGCAATCCGACCGTGCCGTCCGATATCGCGGTCACTTCGATATCCCCCAGCATGAGGCGATAGTAAGCAGGGGCCTGAGTCTTGATCATCGGCGCGGCGGCGAAGACCGCACCATGGGACATGGCGCCGGCGACGGCTGCAAAGGTCGCCGTCACGACGGCGCGTAAAGCTTGCTTAACTTGCATAAATTCTCCCCCATTTTTATGCGCACGCCCATATGGCGCTCGCTGCTCGAGACATCGAGCGCGATGACCGTATCCTAACGCACCGGTTTGCCCGGAGCGACCGGAATTTAGTGGTCCGGGGGCGCCGTTTGGCTTTTGTGGCGCAATGACCACGAGCAGCGTGCCGCCAGTTTGCGAAGCGCGCGAGCGAAGTCCGCTGACCCCTAAGCGCAAAGAAACAAGGGGCACCGCCGTACGCCGCAGCGACACCTGCTAAGCCTTGGCAGTCACGATCCAGATCGCGGCATCGAGCGGGACCGTTTGTCCCTTCAGGTGAGGCGTCAGCGCTTCGCGAATTGATTGAGTGGCGGCGGCTACGACCTCCGGCGGCTGCTCCGCCAACGCGCGTGCAGCCGGTCCGATTTCCAGCGCGCTCTTCACCGCGGCATCCAGTCCGCTTCCGATCGCAACGTCGAGCGCAAGATCGACCGGCTCCATCGCCACCGCCGAAAATCCGGCCGCGCTGAGGATGCGATTGACGCGTCCCTCGGATGCAAACGAAAACGGACCGGGATCGTCGGGGCCGACTTGCGGCATTTTCGGAACGTGACGGTAGACGGCCTGGAGCGGGGTCATGAAAAAGGGATTTTCGCGGGCCTCCCGCCAGCAGGCAAACGCAAGCCGGCCCGACCGGCGCAAGCCGCGCCGCATGTTGGCAAAGGACAGCGCGGGATCGGCGAAGAACATCACGCCGAAGCGCGAAGCAAGCAGGTCGAAGTCGTCCTGCGCGAAAGCATGGATCGTCGCGTCCGCGAGCGCGAATTCGACCGGAGCACCTGATGGCGTCACTTCCCGCGCACGCGCCAGCATCGGCGCCGAGATATCTATGCCCATGACATGCCCGCTCGCTCCCACAGCGCGCGCGAAGGCGAAGGTGGTGGAGCCGCTGCCGCAGCCGACGTCGAGAATTCGTTCACCCGTCTTGATCCTGGCCCGGTCGATCAGGACATCCGCGACTGGTTGAAGCAATATGTCCTGCACCGGCTGGCGCTCCGCCCAACGCTTGCCGCCGGCGCCATTCCAGTATGCAATCTGATCGGCGTTTTGATCGTGACCCTGGGGTGCGTCCATATCTTTAAACCTGTTGCCTTCAAAACTCGCTGCCGTCGCGTTATGAGCTGAACTTCATATCTGACATAGCATAAAAATAGCTCACTCATATTTTCGCGCGCGCGGCTCTTCCTGCAATGACGTGATTTTTAACCCACCGGGACAAGCAAAACTGGTTGAATGATGATGGTCATGACGTCCAGACTGGCATCGTGCTTGTACTTTAGAAGATTTCGCCACGCCGAGGATTGAAGACATGATCGTCCGGCTTGTGGCACTCGCGGCGCTCGCCATCCTGGTTCCCCGCTCAGCCAGTGCCGAGGACATGGACAAAAGCGGCTACACGCTTTTCGATCCGGTGCCCGATGACCTCATGCGGAAGTTTGCACCGGACCGGCCGACCAAAGGCTTTTCGGTTCGCACCATCGACGCCGGACATTTCGAGATCGAGACTGACCTCGTCAATTACACCACCTCAAATTCTCCCGGCGGCACCATCCATAGTCTTCAGGCGTTCGATCCGACGGTGAAACTGGGGCTGACGAACTGGATGGATTTCGAGGTCCAGCTCAACGGACTGCAATATATGGAAGCCTTCGACGGAAACTCTCCGTTCAGCTTCCAGAACAACGCTGGCTTTGGCGATGTCTTCCTGCGGGCCAAGATGAACCTGTTCGGCAATGACAGCGGCCCCGTCGGCTTTGCCCTCATTCCTTACGTCAAGCTGCCGTCGTCGACCCCGCTCATCAGCAACGGCGCCACCGAAGGCGGCTTGATCGCACCGCTGGCGCTGCGGCCCGACGATTTCATCGTCACGCTGATGACCGAGGTCGATGATTTAAAGAGCGCAACCGGCAACAACCGTTACGCCAATTTCGTCAACCTCGTCAGCGTCAGCCACGGCGTACCCGGCATCGAGGACGTCAATGCCATGGTCGAGCTGTTTTCATCTGTCGGAACCGACCCGGCTACGGCTCCGATCTATACTCTCGATTTCGGCATGAATTTCCGCCTGAGCCAGCACGTTATTCTCGATGTCGGACTTAATCTGGGCCTGAATAGCGCCGCCCCCAAAGCGCAAATCTATACGGGAATATCGGCGCGGTTCTAAGCGCGAATGACGAGACATGAAGAGCGGCACGTGTGCCGCTTTGGTTCCGGCCTCGGGGTCTCATTCTAAGGTTTTTTTGTGCGCCGGTAACAGCCGAAGGGCGTTGTCCTTCCAGTGAGGAGCAGCGCTTGAAGAACATGCAGGAAAGCCTCGACAAGCTTCGGGCGGACGCGGCAGAATTCTCATTGATCGGCGTGCTCGCAGCCGATGCCCAGAAACGAGAGCATTACGCGAGATTGGCCGAGCATTTGAACGTATTGGCAAAGGAGATCGCGCGGGCGATCGCAGCGAAGCCAGGCGACTCGACGCCGCGCGGGTAGTTGTCGGGTCATCAACTCGCTCGGGTGGTCGATCTAATCCCGCCCGCGCGCCGAGGCTGGGTGGCGTGTGGCACGCCGGGTCGCGACCATCGAGCAGTTCGAATCTGCGCGCCTCGTGGCGGCGATAGTTCCCCCGGAACCAAGGGGTAATTCGGTTCCGATTTCGGCTTTTTGCCCATGGTTCCGGATCCGGCCGTGTTGCTCAAAAGCCGCTAAAGTTCACTTTTGTACGTTCAGCTCGGAACGAAAGCCCGACCTTACGCATGGAATATGCGGCGCTGGGATACCAGGGGATAGCAGTGATCGAAAAACAGTACTTCGTGCGTCAAGCGGCGATCCTGTTTGGGATCGCCAAGGCAACCAAAGACCCTAAGATGTCCGCCGCTCTAATGGACAAAGCGGCCGATCTTAAATCGAAAGTTGACGGAGCGGGCCCGCCGCTCGATCTGACACCGCTGGCACCGGACGTTGAGCCGCCGCCCGAAACGTGAACTAAGGCCGCTTGAGTTGGCGCCTCTAGAGCCGGAACGGAAAGGGGCCGCATTAGTGCGCCCCCCATGGCCGGATAAATTGGTTCGGGATGAAATCCTGCCCCGGCAACGGGCAGCTTAAAGTTTTCGACAGGACGGGATAGCCGAACAAATACCGTCCATGGCACTGTCCTAATTTGTGGATGGCTCACACGCTCAAGCCGTTTTTAATTGACGGAACTTCGGGAGCGGCGGCACGATTAATCCCATGGGCCAAGCACGGCGACCGACTTGCCCGGATTGCGGGGCATATCTCACTCTAGCGCTACCACCTGGCGGCGAGGGTCCACGCACATTTCAGTGCTTGGATTGCGAGCGGCCTGATCCTCTGAAAACAGATCAGGTAAAAGGCTGGCTGAAGGGCGAGCTTCAGCCGCCAAGATAAACGGCGATGAAAACGCTGTCCTGCATTGGAACGAATCCCCGCCCCATGCGTGATGTCTTTAAGCCAGACAGAATGCATGGAGAACTGCATTGCGTAGCAAACAACCCGAGCTCCAATTTGAGAACGTCATGGGTGGCCTGTATCTCGGCATTGCCGTTACCGGCGTGGAAGCCCTGGTCGCGATGGGGCTAGTTTTGGCGTTTATGTAGGTCCGCCTCAGTTGAGCGCTTTGGGTCCAGGCCTGTTTTGGTTTTCTTCCGCCACTATCCTCTGCCCTGCCAACGGTAGTGATCCGGAGCTTTCCAGCCAGGTCCGCCGTAACCTGGCCCGATCAGCCAGCGCCTATTCGGCAAAGCTGTTGAACGGGCACGAGGTAGCGCTTCCCCAGTTTCAGCCAGCCGCACCAATGCGGTGATGGTGATGATGTGTTGCGGATGTTGGTGACGGGCGGGCCGCCGGTGCGCGGCCTTCGTTGTATTGCGAAGCGCGTCATGTTCGTCACTCCCGGGAAGCCCGGACGACCATCGTCCGACGCCGGATGAGAGCATGATGACCCGATGAAGTCGGTGGCACTGTTACCTGGGGAACAGGC
The DNA here is from genome assembly GCA_049509335.1 of Bradyrhizobium sp. GTDB lineage: Bacteria > Pseudomonadota > Alphaproteobacteria > Rhizobiales > Xanthobacteraceae > Bradyrhizobium. Next base: position 11,951 of record JBEKZZ010000028.1, read on the forward strand.
CGGACCGAAGCGACGCTCGGTCCCCTTTCAATGAGCAGCTTGCTGAGGCTCGCTGCCAATGGTGGGCGGCTACGGATTCGAACCGCAGACCTTCGGGATATCGTTAAGCCTTAAGTAGAGTCCGCCTCAGTTGGCGGTCTCTTTCATTTTGAAGATGACAAATTCCGGAATCGAAAGGGGTCGCAAACGCGACCCCTTGCCGGTTAACAATTTGTCCGTGATGAAATTCCTCCTCCGGCAACGCCACACTAACGTTTTCAACGGGCATTGAGGATTCCGTATGAACACGGTGTTCCACGTACCGGAACTTTAGCGCGGCCATTTAGAGAAGGTCGAGCGGCTTGGCCTTCACCATCTACGCCCTTCGTCTTGCGCCGAATAGATGTGAGCGCGATGCGGATAGCTTTCTTCCGGCTTCCAGCTATCGAACCGCACACCGCAGACACAGCGCATAAGGGAGGCTTCTAGCCGGAATCAAAGCGTATTTTCGAGCGGTGAAATCCCGCTGATCGCGCGCCATTCTCGGTAATCGGACTCGGTCTTCTTTGCCGATAGCACGCGCCACGCTATTTCGAATTCTCGACATGCCGTGAAGAAGTCCGGCCTGCTGCCGTCGCTAAATTCACCCGGCTCGCATCCGGGATAGAATCCGCAAGGCCGTTGCCACTGGTCTACACCAACCGGAACGCCTGAACGTTCGCCGACAGTGCCGACATGCACGTCCAGCGAAATAGACGTGCCACGTCCCTTGGTGAGGATTGTCACAAGGGTTTGGATTTGAAATCAGGTAGTTAAATTGCCCAAGCGAACAGCCGCCATGCCGTACGAGAGGCGACGTTGCGCCGCGCCAGTTTAAGTTCCACGCAAAATTTCAACAATTATCTCGATGCGCAGCAGAAAGTTCACCGCGCCACGCCACCGCTGGGCGTTGTCTTAGCTATGACCATATACCGGTTGTTAGAAAACACCACGTTCGGGCCGGCAGACATAGGACGTCTGGTAAAGGCCTACGAACAGACCTTACGGGCGCTGGGTCTAAAGGATCGCAGCGACGCCATCACGCAGATTGTCGCCGAGAAGATCATTACAGTTGGCCGGTTTGGGATCGAAGACCCGGAGGAGATTTCCAAGCTGGTTCTTAAGGAGTTAGGAAGTCGGGGCCGCTGATGGCCTCTGGTCGAGGACGAAGAGCCATGCAGGAAATCGTTCATGAGGTCTTGACGGAAGGCGGCTTCGACGTGACGACGGTTGCTTCTGGGCCGGGCTGAAGGAGAGAGCAATGCCCCGACACGGGATTATGGCTGGTGTCGTGATTCTCATATCACTTTGTATCGCGGCTACAGCATCAACGCAGCAGCCAGAACCCGGAGCGGGCGGTGAACTTTTCGAAAAGATTCAATCGGATTTTGCGGAGGCCTACAATCGCAAGGACATCGAAGGCATGGCGACGTTCTTTAGCGAAAATGGGGTCCGTATTACTCCTGCCGGCGTTTTCAGAGGTCGGGATGCCATAGGGCGCGAGCTGCGGAGAGTAGTGATCGAGCTCGGGCTTCACGATTATAGCGTGCGCCGTACAGTTTCACACGTGGAAGGCGGCATGGTCTTTAACGCCGGGGAGTGGCAGGCCAAACTCGGCGATGGCCAGCAATTGCGTGGCTACTATTCGGCGCTCTTGGTTCGCGAAGGTGACGCGGTGAAAATCTTTGAGGAGACTGTCAATGTGGCGGCGCCTTAGATCACCTCACTCGTAGGATCACCTCACTCGTAGGTCGGCTGTTGGGCTCTTAGCCGACATCGCGTGAAGCCCCAACTACGTCCACAGGCTCAATAGCGGCGGCCCATGCGTTGGTTCTGTCCCGGCGCAGTCGCCTTCACGCTCGCCCGGCTTCCGTCACACGGCGGCTACGTGGCTCATGCAGAGGCGTGCCGATAAGTTTGAGACAGCCGGGTATCTCGGCATGACGCTGAAGACGCTTGAAGACACCTACGGGCACCACCACCCGGACCATCAAAGCAGCGTAGGGAATACTTTCTCGAAGAAGAAGACCGCAACGGCATGACGTATCATTGCCGTTATCGTTGCCGTAGCAGTTCTGCTGAAAAGCTAAGTATTTGAAAAGATTGGTGGGCGGCTACGGATTCGAACCGCAGACCCTCTCGGTGTAAACGAGATGCTCTAACCAGCTGAGCTAGCCGCCCGTAAAGCGGTGTTTAGCCTCGCTAACCCCTTCGGATCAAGCTCCGATACGGCCGCACCTCCTTGGATAGCGGGCAAAAAAACGGCGCCCGAAGGCGCCGTTTTCATTCATTTGTTGAAGGACTCAGTGGGCCGTCAGGCCGCCGGATGCTTCGTCACCGGCGTCCGGCGTCACCGGCGTCACCTTGGCCGAGTCCTCTTCCCAGACGATCGGCACGGGAGCCCGCACCAGCGCCTTGGAAACGACGTCGTCGAGCCGGGCCACCGGGATGATGTTCATCCCGCCCTTAATCGCATCGGAAATCTCCGTGAGATCCTTGGCGTTGTCTTCCGGGATCAGCACCGTCTTGATGCCGCCGCGCGCGGCCGCCAACAGCTTCTCCTTCAAGCCGCCAATCGGAAGCACACGTCCGCGCAGCGTGATCTCGCCGGTCATGGCGACATCATGCCGGACCGGGATGCCGGTCATGATCGAGACGATGGCGGTTGCCATCGCGACGCCCGCCGAAGGCCCGTCCTTCGGGGTTGCCCCCTCCGGCACGTGGACGTGGATATCGCGCCGGTCGAACAAAGGCGGCTCGATGCCGAAGCCGACGGCGCGCGAACGCACATAGGACGCTGCCGCCGAAATCGACTCCTTCATCACGTCGCGCAGGTTGCCCGTGACCGTCATCTTGCCCTTGCCGGGCATCATGACGCCTTCGATCGTCAGCAACTCGCCGCCGACATCGGTCCAGGCAAGACCTGTGACAATGCCAACCTGATCGTCGCTCTCGATCTCGCCGTACCGGAATTTCGGCACACCGAGGAAATCCTCGAGCGTCTTCTCGTTGACCTTGACCGACTTCTTCTTGGAGATCATCAGTTCCTTCACCGCCTTGCGGGCGAGTGTCGAAAGCTCACGCTCTAGGTTACGCACGCCCGCTTCGCGGGTGTAGCGACGGATCATCAGAAGCAACGCGTCGTCGTCGATCGACCATTCCTTGGTGTCCAGGCCGTGCTTGGAGATCGCATTCGGGATCAGGTGCTTGCGCGCGATCTCGACCTTCTCGTTCTCGGTGTAGCCGGCGATCCGGATGATCTCCATGCGGTCCATCAACGGGCCCGGAATATTGAGCGTATTCGCGGTCGTGATGAACATCACGTTGGAGAGGTCGTAATCGACCTCCAGGTAGTGGTCGTTGAAGGTCGAGTTCTGCTCGGGGTCGAGGACCTCAAGCAGAGCCGAGGATGGATCGCCGCGGAAGTCGGCGCCCATCTTGTCGATCTCGTCCAGCAGGAACAGCGGATTCGAGGTCTTGGCCTTGCGCATCGACTGGATGATCTTGCCGGGCATCGAACCGATATAGGTCCGCCGGTGGCCGCGGATTTCGGCCTCATCCCGCACACCGCCGAGCGACACGCGAACGAACTCGCGGCCGGTCGCCTTCGCAATCGACTTGCCAAGCGAGGTCTTGCCGACGCCGGGAGGGCCAACGAGGCACAGGATCGGCCCGGTCAGCTTGTTGGCGCGCGACTGCACGGCGAGATACTCGACGATGCGGTCCTTGACCTTCTCAAGCCCGTAGTGATCGCTGTCGAGCACCTCTTGGGCTGCAACCAGATCCTTCTTGACCTTGGACTTCTTGTTCCACGGGATCGAGAGCAGCCAGTCGAGATAGTTGCGCACGACGGTCGCTTCCGCGGACATCGGCGACATCTGGCGCAGCTTCTTCAACTCGTGCTGGGCCTTCTCGCGCGCTTCCTTGGATAGCTTGGTCTTGGCGATCTTCTCTTCGAGATCGGCGAGTTCGTCACGGCCCTCGTCGTCGCCGAGTTCCTTCTGAATCGCCTTCATCTGCTCGTTGAGATAATACTCGCGCTGCGTCTTCTCCATCTGGCGCTTGACGCGCGAGCGGATGCGCTTCTCGACCTGGAGCACGGAGATTTCGCTCTCCATCAGTCCGAGCACCTTCTCAAGACGCGCGGTGACCGACAGCGTCTCCAGGATCGCCTGACGGTCGGCGATCTTGACAGCCAGATGCGAAGCCACGGTGTCGCCGAGCTTGGCGAAATCGGTGATGGCCTGCACGACACCGACGACTTCGGCGGAAATCTTCTTGTTGAGCTTCACATAGCTCTCGAAATCCGACACCACCGAACGCGCAAGCGCTTCCGCTTCAACGGAGGTCGCATCAGTGTCGGCGAGCGCCACGGCGGTCGCTTCATAGTATTCGGTGCGGGGCGTATATTTCTCGACGCGCGCGCGCTCGAGCCCTTCCACCAGAACCTTCACGGTGCCGTCGGGCAATTTCAGGAGTTGCAAAACGCTGGCAAGCGTACCGGTCTCGTAAATCGAATCCGGCGCAGGATCATCGTCGGACGCATTCTTCTGCGTCGCCAGCATGATCAGCGCGTCGTTCTTCATCACCTCTTCGAGCGCGCGGATCGATTTCTCGCGACCCACGAACAGCGGCACGATCATGTGCGGGAAGACAACGATGTCGCGAAGCGGCAACACCGGGTAAGCATGGCTTTCGCCGGGAACGATTGATGGCCGGGGTTTTGGGGTCGTCATGGCCTTTTCCTTTTGTTGTGCCCCCTTGCTCGCCATCCGCATCATGCGCAACGGCCACAAGGTGCCAAATGCTCCGGCGATGGAGAGACCCGAAAAGGCCGCTTTCGCCGGATCTTTGTCGGAGCGAATCTGAAAGACGATTTCACGCCGCCGATAGCATTAGGTGGCTATCGACCATGGGGGTGTCAAGTCGTTGAAAACCCCTGTCACACAGGGCTAAACGCGGCGTTCGGCTTAAGCCGAAACGGCCGCCGAAAGGCTCGGCAGCCGACGCAAAATACGCCAATTTCAAGCGCCTGAAAGCCTCAAGCGCTGGCGCTGGTCTCGACGGCGCGGTCGGAACGGTCGGCGTAGATGTAGAGCGGCCGCGCCGTTCCTTCCACAACCTCGCGCGAGATCACGACCTCTTCGACACCTTCCAGACCGGGAAGATCGAACATGGTCTCGAGCAGAATGCTTTCGAGGATCGAACGCAGGCCCCGCGCGCCGGTCTTGCGCTCGATCGCCCTGCGGGCGACCGCGCCAAGCGCCTCGTCGGCGAAGGTCAGCTCGATATTCTCCATCTCGAACAAGCGCTGATACTGCTTCACCAGCGCATTCTTCGGATCGGTGAGGATCTTCTTCAGCGAAGCCTCGTCCAGGTCTTCCAGCGTCGCCACGACCGGCAAACGGCCGACGAATTCCGGGATCAGGCCGTACTTCAGCAAATCTTCCGGCTCGACGTGGCGGAAGATTTCGCCGGTGCGGCGGTCTTCCGGCGCAAGAACCTGGGCGGCGAAGCCGATCGAGGTCGAGCGTCCACGCGCCGAGATGATCTTCTCGAGCCCGGAGAACGCACCGCCGCAGATGAACAGGATATTGGTGGTGTCGACCTGGAGGAATTCCTGCTGCGGATGCTTGCGGCCGCCCTGCGGGGGAACCGAAGCCACGGTTCCCTCCATGATCTTCAGCAACGCCTGCTGCACGCCCTCGCCCGAGACGTCGCGGGTGATCGAGGGATTGTCGGACTTGCGGCTGATCTTGTCGATTTCGTCGATATAGACGATGCCGCGCTGAGCGCGCTCGACATTGTAGTCGGCCGACTGCAACAGCTTCAGGATGATGTTCTCGACGTCCTCGCCGACATAGCCGGCTTCGGTCAGCGTCGTGGCATCCGCCATCGTGAAGGGAACGTCCAGGATGCGCGCCAGCGTTTGCGCCAGCAGCGTCTTGCCCGAACCGGTCGGGCCGATCAGCAGGATGTTCGACTTCGCGAGTTCAACGTCGTTGTGCTTGGTTTGGTGATTGAGCCGCTTGTAGTGATTGTGGACGGCGACCGAGAGCACCTTCTTGGCATGGCTCTGACCGATCACGTAGTCGTCCAGGACCTTGCAGATTTCCTTCGGCGTCGGAATCCCGTCGCGCGACTTCACCAGCGAGGATTTGTTTTCCTCCCGGATGATGTCCATGCAGAGTTCGACGCATTCATCGCAGATGAAGACGGTCGGGCCCGCGATCAGCTTGCGAACTTCGTGCTGGCTCTTGCCGCAGAACGAGCAATACAGCGTGTTCTTGGAGTCGCTGGCGCCAACCTTACTCATTCATCTCTCCGTCCGCAGTTCGATCAAGCACGCTCGCCCTATTCCCGGCAATTGCCGGCCCCTACTTCTGTCCAAAGCGTTGTAGATAGAGCAAAATTCGTACCAAAAAAGACCCTATTCTTTAACGGTCTGCGAGAATCGCAGGCCAACTCGAATCCGATGCAAGCATAACCTAAGCTGCCTAGCCAACCATGCTCGCATCCGACTATCAAGAATTCGCTAATCGGCGGAGGGCGCGCTATCCGTGACAATACCGTGATTTGCGCTTTCATCGGTGAATTATCAGCCGAAATCGGCGGAACGTTGCGCGATTGTCACGCCGAAAAGCCGGGACGAAAGCGGAACTTTCGTCCCAAACGGCGGCAAAAAAGGGCCGCTTCGGGACCTTTTCCGCAAGCAAGCAACCGTTAACGCCAGCTCAAGCAATTCGACCGCCTGACCGGGTTGTTGCCCTGTCAGGTTGTCTCGTCAGCTCGTCTTGATGGGAGCAGGCTCTTCGGCCCGCTTGTCGATCACCTTGTCGACCAGGCCGAATGCCTTGGCATCGTCGGCGGTGAGGAACTTGTCGCGCTCCAGCGCGTCCTCGATCGCCTTGTAGGTCTGGCCGGTGTGCTTGACGTAGATCTCGTTGAGTCGCTTCTTGAGATTCAGGATTTCCTGAGCATGCAGCATGATGTCGGTGGCCTGACCCTGAAAGCCGCCGGAGGGCTGATGCACCATGATGCGCGAATTCGGCAGCGAGAAACGCATGTCCTTTTCGCCGGCGGCAAGCAACAGCGAGCCCATTGAGGCCGCCTGCCCCGTGCACAGCGTCGATACCGGCGGGCGAATGAATTGCATGGTGTCGTAGATCGCCAGTCCCGACGTCACCACGCCACCCGGCGAGTTGATGTACATCGAGATTTCCTTCTTCGGATTCTCGGCTTCGAGAAACAGCAACTGCGCCACGGTCAGCGTCGCCATGCCGTCTTCGACCGGTCCGGTGACGAAGATGATCCGTTCTTTGAGCAGGCGCGAGAAGATGTCGTAAGCTCTCTCGCCACGGTTGGTCTGCTCGACCACCATCGGCACGAGGTTCATGTAGGTTTCAACGGGATCGCGCATTAATCACCCAAAGGTTGGCAGGAACAACCATCCGCCGGCAAAACGACATCAACGGCAATAGCCGGCAGGATGAGCATTCCGTGATGCAAGACGTCAGAAGATAGTCCACAGATAGGCTTAGGTTACCCGGCCACAAGACCGGGGCGAAGGCGTAAGTCACGCGGGCACTTGAAGCTGATTCTGGCCGCTGGGAACAGCCGCGGGGCGCTCGCCTCGAAGCCCTTTTACGCTTCAACCTTAACGCTGAACTTACAACTGCTTAAGCCAACTGCTTAAGCAGCGCTCTTCTCCGCCTCATCGTCCTTGTAAAGCTCCTCACGCGAGACCTTCTTTTCGATGACGGTGGCAAGCTCAAGGATGAAATCGACGACCTTGTCTTCGTAGATCGGTGCACGAAGCTGGGCCAACGCATTGGCATTATTGCGATAGAAGTCCCAGACCTCCTTTTCGCGGCCGGGCATCTGGCGGGCACGCTCGATCACCGCACGCCCGACTTCGTCGTCGGTGACTGTGATCTTGTTCTTCTCGCCGATTTCGGAGAGCACGAGACCGAGCCGGACGCGGCGATCGGCGATCTTGCGGTATTCCTCCTTCGCGGCCTCCTCTGTCGTATCCTCGTCGGCGAAGCTCTTCCCGGCCTGCTCCATCTCGGACTTGATCGAATTCCACATCTGATTGAACTCGTCGTCGACGAGGGTCGGCGGTGCATCGAAGCGATGGGTTTCGTCAAGGCGGTCGAGCAGGATGCGCTTGACGCGCTGACGCGTCGCGCCGGCAAATTCCGCAGCGATCCGCTCCCGCGCCGCGTCCTTCAGCTTGTCGAGCGATTCCAGGCCGAGCGTCTTGGCAAACTCGTCGTTGATGACGGTTTCCTGCGGCGCCTCGATCAGCGAGGCCGTCGTCTCGAACTCAGCCGGCTTGCCTGCCAGTTGCGCGTTGCCGTAGTTGACGGGGAACGTGACTTTCAGCGTCCGGGTATCGCCCGCGCCTATCCCGATCAGCTGTTCCTCAAAGCCGGGAATGAACGTGTTGGAGCCGATCGTCACCGGGACGTTTTCGGCACTGCCGCCCTCGAACGCCACGCCATCGACCGTCCCCTTGAAGGAGACCGTAACGCGATCGCCGCTTTCGGCCTTGGCGCCATCGCCCTTGGCGGTAAAGGCCTTGTTCTGGTCGGCGATGCGCTTGACGGCATCATCGACTTCGGCATCCGTCACCTCGGCCACCGGCTTCTCGACCTTGAAGCTCTTGAAATCGGCGAGCGTAATCGCCGGCACGACTTCGATCGCCACGGTGTAGGTGAGATCGGATTTACCCGAGAGCAGTTCCTCGACCTCTTTCTCCTCCGTCGGCATCGTCACCTTGGGCTCGGTGGCCAGGCGGAAGCCGCGCTCGGTGAAGAGCTGGGAATTGGTGTCGCGAATGGTCTGGTCGATGGTTTCCGCCATCACCGAGCGGCCATACACCTTCTTCAGATGGCTGACCGGCACTTTGCCCGGACGGAAGCCATTGAGGCGGACCTTGTCCTTCAGTTCCACCAGACGCACGCCCGCCTTGGCGTCGAGATCAGCCGCCGGAACGCTAATCTGAAACTCGTGCTTCAAGCCGTCGGCAACCGTTTCTTTGACCTGCATGGTTTCAATCTTCTCGAGAAAGTCCGGCGGCGAGCCGGACGGCTTATTCTAAATGGCGCATCGCATCGGGGCTTGCGCCGGCGGCTTTGGGAGTCTTCAGAACCCTATGAAATTCTTGCCTTATTTCGGCGGTCCGGCTGTCGGGAGGCTCAAGGCTCCCAAGCGGCCGGCGGCCCTAGGCGATGAGCTGACGCTCGTAGCCCAATGGCGGCAGGATATCAACAGTTCCTAAAGGGCGCAGCGCTCAAAACGGCTCAGGCCGCGATATAGCGATGAACGGCGACGGATCGAGTGGATCCGAGGAATCGCCGATCATGCGGGCGCGGGCCTTGTTGAACAAGGCTCACCAGACGTAGCGAAGCGTCGCGGTTCCCGCCACGGTGAAGCTGTGAAGGGCGAACTCGGTGTCAAATTTTCCGATCAGGGCGAGGCCGTTTGCCGATCGCCACTCGAAGCCGCCCGAGGCGAGCCCCGAATTTTGCGCCGGCGTTGCGCCGGTCACGACAAAGGATGTGCCCGGTAATGCCTGGAACGCCGCGAGCAGGCTGGGGTCGCCGACCCAATCGTGGGCATAGGCAAGCTTGCCGCGAAGCAACAACACAGAGTCGGGCGAGGTCGCGGCGGCATACTCGATCCGCTCTCCGATTTCGCCGCGTTCGTCATTGGCCGTTTGTTTTGCGAAATTGAGCGCAGCCATGCCGCCGCTCTGATCCAGTTCGGCATAGGCCGGACTGTTGAAGGATTGCGCCTGCGCCGCCCCGTACGGGATCAGCGTGAGGCTGGGTGTCACCGCAACTCGATATCCGGCTTCAATCCGGCCGCCGTAGGTTTCGGCGTTGTACCGCGCTGTCACATTGTCGAGGTTGAACGCGGTGCGGTTGGTCGATATCCATTGCTCGGCGAATGCCAGCGCCGCCGTCACGTAGAGCGGTCCGGACCGAGTCTTGGCGTAGACGCCGGCCTGCAACGCGTCGCTGTTGCCGCTGCCAAGTCCGCCATCGAGCCGCCAGGCCGCGCCGCCGCCGCCCATCGCGAAGCCGATCGCGGTATCCGGGGTGACACGATATTCATGACCGATGGCCACGCCGCCGGTGTCGGTGGTCGCCCTGCTGCTTCCGACCAGGGGATCGCCATCGGTGCGGTTGGTGCCGCCATAGGCCGAAGCCCACACGCTCCAGCGCTGGTCGAACGCCGTCCCGGGGGCCGGCGTCTTGAACACCGCCGCATAGGCGCTCGCGGCTTCCGGCGACAACGGTGCGTCCTCGCTCGCGAATGAATTGGTGCCGGTGGCAGTCGAGCCAAAGCCGTGGGCGAAGGGATCGCCGAGCAGTCCCAGAAATTGGGTCATCAGCTGCTGACTGCTCTGCTGTGCGCCGGTCCCGACCTCGCCGGAGGCGAGCGACAGCGCGTTCGCCAGATTCGGTCCGGAAAGAGCGAACAGGCTGGCGAAGACCGGCGGCAGTGCGCCGCCGCTGTTAAAGAATCCATTGATGGCGTTGGCGACGTTTTGCTGAGTTGGATTGAGACTTGCGCCGCTGGAAAGACTGGCCGTGAGATTGAGATAGGCGTTGTTGGCGTCATAGCTCAGGCTGGTTTTGAAGTTCGGCACGTTCGTGCCGGTCACCGTAGGCGCGAATGTCCCGGAAAGGCCGCCGGCCGCGCTGAGGATCGTGTACTTGTTAGTCATGTAAGTGCCCGGCGCGAACGCCGCGTCCACGGTGGCGCCACCCAGCGTCGCGCTGCCCGTGACCTTGGCGAGAGACGATGTCGAGGGGTTGAGTTGCACCAGATAGAGCGCGCCAGAGGCGAAGGCGAGATTGCCGGTCACCGTCATGGACGAGCCCGGCGTGCCGTTGCCTGGGCTGAACGCTCCCGCGCTGCCAACCTGAACGTTGGTGACCGAGCCGTTGCCGGTCAGGAGACCGCCGGTGATCGTGGTAATGCCAGCGATGGTGCCGGTGTCGGTGGTGGTCCCGGCGGTATTGGTCAGACCCCCGTTGAGCATCCCTGCATTGCTGGTCGTGCCGCTGTTGGTCAGCAGGCCGGAAACCGTGCCGCCCGCGCTGTTGTTGAACGTCGCGGCATTATTCACCGCGCCGGTGATCGTCAGGTTGTTGTTGACAATTCCGGTGCCGGTGATCGCCACCGTTCCGGTGATCGTGTTGTTGTTGATGAGCGTACCGCCTGACACCGATGCGCCCGCGCCAAATATGCCCCCATTGGTGGCGGTGCCCGCGGTGTTCGTGAACAGGCCGGAAACCTCGCTGATGATGCCAATGTTGTTGAACGTCCCGGCATTGTTCACCGCGACGGTGATGGTGCCAGGCATGTTGTTAGTGAGGCCATTGTTGAGGATACCGCCGCCGGTAATTCCAACCGCTCCGCTTCCATTGATCGTGGCATCGTTGTTGAACGTGCCCCCTGACACCGATACGCCGCCGGCAACGAAGGCATCGTTGTTGAACGTGCCCCCCGACACCGATGCGCCGCCGTTAAGGAAGCCCCCGTTGTTGGTGGTGCCCGCGGTGTTGGTCACCAGGCCGGACACCGTGCCGCCGTTGTTGTTGAACGTCCCGGCATTATTCACCGCACCGGTGATGGTCTTGGTCCCGGCGTTGTTGACAATTCCGGTGCCGGTAATGGCCACGGTTCCGATGATCGTGCCGTTGTTGGTGAGCGTACCCCCTGACACCGATGCGCCGCCGCTGAGGAGGTTCGCGTTGGTGGTGGTGCCCGCGGTGGTTGTCACCAGGCCGGTAACCTCGCCCGTGTTGTTGAACGTCGCGGCGTTGTTCACCGCTGCGATTTCGGAGAGATTGTTGACGATACCGCTTCCGGTAATTCCCACCGTTCCGGCGATCGTGCCCTCGTTGGTGAGCGTGCCTGTCCCGGAGACGGCAACCGTTGACGTGAGGGTCGAGCCGTTGATGAGCGTGCCGGCCGTTACGCTCGTATTCGTAAAGCTGTTGCTGCCTCCGGCTATCGTCAGGGTGCTGGCGCCGGCCTGGTTCAAGGTCGTGCCGGTCATACCGTTGCCGACGCCGGCGTTGATGTTGATACTGATGGCCTGACCGGCGCTGGCATTGTTGGCGACGCCGGACAGGTCGAAATTAATAATTGATCCTGTAATCGTATACGACTGGGAGGCGGCGCTGAAGGTCCAGGAATCCGGTGCAATTGCGCTGCCTAACGACACGGTAGCGTTTCCGGTCGCGCCGAAGATCGCCGACTGCCCGGCGCTTATCGGAGGCGCTCCGGTGGGCGGATTGGACCAGTTAGTTCCGGTATTATACAGTGTGGTGGTGGTCGTGCTTCCGGTTCCGCCCCAGGTGAAAGTCTGCGCATAGGCTCCTTGCGATGCACCGATCAACACGACGATCGCGATCAGGAGTTTTGGCAGGCGCCGGGGCATTGCCGCAAGCCGGGCTGAAATCGGCAAATGGATATCGAGAGAATAGTGCTCTCGTAATCCTGTTTCCGCGGGAAACTGCATTTTTATCCCATGAGCACGTCGCAAAAACACAATGATCAATTCGCAGCGGGCGGCGACCCGCGATAGGATGAACAGCTAGCTGCGACGCGCCGGCTTGTCTTGGGCTGAGCCGGACAACGATTTGGGCTCTGCGATACTGCGTTGACGAATGTCCGCACACGTGACAATTGTGCCACGGTTTTCTGGTTGTGGGAGCGCAGGACGATGAAGGAAGCGCCGCCTGATTTTTCCGTGTCGCGGTTCTCTGCAGACGCGCTGCCGCAACGCGATCGGCTGCCGCTCATTCACGACGTCTTTGCCCGTGCCATCGCCAGAGTCGACATCGAGCCGCTGGCGGACCATCCGATTCGCTGGAATGGCGTGATGTGTGCGCTGCCGGGCTTGCGCACTATATCGGCCGATATTTCCCCGGTGCGGATGCAACGAACCGGCGGGCTGCTCGCGGACGGCGACGACGACATCGGCATGGTGGTGCCGATCGAAAACCCCTGCACATATAAACAGTTGGGTCGCGAGGTGACGTTGCACCCGGGCGACGCCGCGGTGATTTCCAATTCGGACGCCCGCCGGGCGGTATTTTCATCGGGCGGCCGAGTGTTTGGTTTTTCGGTACCGCGCAAATGGCTGGCGACCATGGTTCCTGGCATCGAGAACATGTTTGCACGCCCCCTACCAAACAACACCGAGACATTGCGCTTGCTGCGGAGCTACGTCGGTACGTTCGAACAGGACGGTGAGTTCCCGTCCCCCGAACTCAGGCGCCTCATGGTCACCCATGTTCACGACCTCATGGCGCTCGCGATCGGCGCCAGCCGCGATGCGGCGCATGTCGCGGTCGGGCGCGGGCTACGCGCGGCGCGGCTACGCGCCATCAAGGCGGACATCGCGAAGAATTTCGACAGGCCCGGCCTTTCGATCGGGGCCGTGGCCCGCCGCCACGACATTTCTCCGGATTACATCGGCAAGCTGTTGCGCAACGAGAACACGTCGTTCACCGACCTCGTGCTGCGCCAGCGGCTCGCCCGCGCGCATGGTCTGCTGAGCGACCCGCAGTGGCACGCGCGCTCCATCAGTGCGATCGCGGTCGCGGCCGGGTTTGGCGATCTCTCCCATTTCAACCACGCCTTCCGCCGCGCCTATGGCCACACGCCATCGGATATCCGCAACAAGGCGCGCGGCGAGTCACGCAGTTAGCGCGGGCTGCCGCCCACAATTTATCCATACCGATACTTCGTTGATCGCGGTGGCCTGATATCCAAGGGGATCGAATTTTCAAGGGAGCCAATCCGGCTGACCTGCCCGTTCAAACACCGACAAGGTTCGAGCTAATCATAAGCCTCAAAACCGCCAAAGCGCTCCGCCTCACAATGCCCCCCGACACTACTCGCGCGCGCCGACGAGGTGATCGAATGAGCCGCTATGCGGACCGGATGGAGCCGAGGAACCTGCCCATTTCGGATTTCAGCCGGTGGCTCTCGCCGGTCAACGCCCGCGCCGACGACAGGACCTGCGAGGAAGCAGACCCGGTCTCGCTCGCGCCGCGCTGAACATCGGTAACACTCGACGATACCTGCTCCGTGCCTGATGCGGCCTGCTGCACGTTGCGCGAGATTTCCTGCGTCGCCCCGCTTTGCTGCTCGACGGCAGTCGCAATCGTCGCCGATATCTCCGACAACCGCGCGATGGTCTCGCTGATATGGCTGATGGCACCGACCGATTGCTGGGTCGCGCTTTGAATATCGGCAATCTGCTGGCCGATTTCACCCGTGGCCTTGGACGTCTGTTCGGCGAGCGCCTTGACCTCGGATGCAACGACGGCAAAGCCCCTGCCAGCCTCTCCGGCGCGGGCCGCCTCGATGGTCGCGTTCAGCGCCAGCAGGTTGGTCTGGCCCGCGATGGAATTGATCAGCTCGACCACGTCGCCGATGCGGCTTGCGGCCTTCGAAAGCCCGCTGACATGGTCCGTCGTGGCCTGGGCCTGACCCACGGCTTCATTGGCGATCCGGGCGGTCTCCTGGATTTGTCGGCCGATCTCATCGACCGATGACGATAACTCCTCGGTCGCGGCCGCCACTGACTGAACATTGGCCGACGCTTCCCTCGAAGAAGCCGCGACCGTCATGCTGAGTTCCTGGGAACGTTCGGCGGTCGAGGCCAGCGCTCCCGCCGATGTTTCGAGTTCTTTCGAAGCCGTTGAGACCGCCTCGACGATCTGCCCGACCGCATCTTCGAAATTGTCGGCGATCTTGAGCATATCGTCTTTGCGCTGCTCGGCGGCGCGCAGGCCTGCGGCTACCTGATCCGCCTTGATTCGATCGGCCTCAATCATCTTCTCTTTAAGGATATGGATGGCTGAGGCGACCTGTCCGATTTCGTCGCTGCGTTCCTGCCCCGAAACCTCAGTGGCAGTGTTTCCTCCCGCCAGTTCACCGAGGCTGCCGACCACGTTCATCAGAGGGCGCGAAATGCTCCGCTGCACGGCGATCATGAACAGAACGGCGCCCGTCACAGCCGAGAGAGCCAGAAGCAGCCCGACGGTCCAGCCCGTTTGTCGCGCGCGGTCGGCGGCCTGCTTTGCTTCCTGGTCGGCGACCAAGATAAAACGCTCTTTCGCTTTGCCTAGAAGTTCGGTCGGAGCACGGTCAATACCGGCAACCGCCGCATCGCCGGCGGCGCTGTCAAAGCCGCGGTCCTTGAATGCCTGAAGCCCGCGCCGATAAGCCTCGCCCATTTCCTTGTGGGCTACGACGAACTGGCCGATCAACTGCGCGGCTTCCGTATCAGCCACGCTTGCCTTCATCCGTTCTGCCGCGCCGTGGACGTCGCCTTCGCGCTTCTCGAATGCGCCCCAATGCTTGTCGAGAGCCTCCGGCTTCTTGCCGCGAAGCAAGGTGTCCTTCCACTCCTGGACCTGCTTCTTGAAATTCGTCTCGATTACCAGGACATCGACGGCGTTGGCCTGGCTTGCTTTGACATCCCTGACGAACACGTCGACGCTATCAGAATATTGCCAAAAGCCGTAACTCGCCGCCAACAGCAGAACGGCCGTGCAGAGGCCAAACAGCAAAAGAATGCGGCCACGAATTCCGAGCGAAAAGCCTGTCATCGGGGCATTCCCAAAATCTGTCGTCCAGAATCGATATCGTTCAAAATTAAGGCAGTATGTCGCTGCATGCTTTCCCGTTTGTTAAGGGGAAATCAGGGCTTGTTGCGCCGCCACTACCCGCTGGCTGCTGGACGACCTTGCGATAATCTTCAGGTGTTGTTTGTGGACGCGGCCACGGGATATTTCGCAGGAAGAAAATTCCGGGGCGAGGACGGTGGTGCGGGCGGAGGGACTCGAACCCCCACAACTTTCGTCACTGGAACCTAAATCCAGCGCGTCTACCAATTCCGCCACGCCCGCACGAACAGCACTCGCTAACGCACTTATCGGTGCGCGACAACTAGACATATCGTGCCAAAAATGGTCCGCATCAACGGCCATGTCAGATCACATTTCTCACCCCAATCGCCGCACGGTGGTGACAGGGCTGGCGGCCATCGCCGTGCAAGCGCCCGGTAACGCGGCTCGCGCCGAAGGGCCGCCTCCGCTCGCACTTCGCTGCAGGGCGGATCTCCTCGGATTGCGGGAGAAAGAGCCAGCGACGCCAGTGTGGTCGCTCGGCGATCAACCTCTTCTCTTCAAGCGCGGCGACCAGGCAAAGATCACGTTAGCCAACGATCTTCCCGCGCCGGTGGTTCTCAATTGGCGCGGCCTCGATGGTGTCGCGGCAGCCGAGCCGCTGCTCACGCGGTCTCCGCTCGCGCCAGCCGCCAGCGACAGCTTCAGCCTCCCTTTGCGCCATGCCGGAACCTATTTGTGCGACGCTGCCTTGCTGGGCGACGGCGCGGTGCGGCCCATGCGCGCCTTGCCGTTGATCGTCCGTGAGAGCGAACCGGCCCAAGCCGATCTCCAGGTCGATCGCGACGAGGTGTTCCTGATCGAGGGCTGGCGGCTGAAGGGCGATGGCAGCGCGATCGCGCCCGGCCTCGATCCCGAGGGCACGGTCGCGGCCTATACGGTGAACGGCGAGCTGAAGCGGCAAATCAGGTTGCGCGGGCGCGAACGGCTCAGGCTTCGTTTCATCAATGCCCTCCAGCGCCATGTGATTGCTTTGAAAATCGAGCACCACGACGTCACGGTCATGGCGCTCGACGGTCAGCCGGCCGAGCCATTCCTGGCGCGAGGCGGCGCCTTTGCGCTGGCGCCCGGCGGCCGCGCCGATGTCTTTGTCGATATGGCGCTGGAGGCAGGCAGCACGGACGTCCTGATGCACGACGGCGACGCGGCCCGGCCCATCGCCCGATTGGTCGTGTCGGATGAGCCGCCAATCCGAAAAGAAAATCTGCCCGCTGCACCGGCGCTACCATCGAATGGCCTGCCCGCGCGTCTCGACCTGAAGAGCGCGTTGCGGGTCGATCTTCCCTTCGGTGGCGAGCCAAAGGACTGGCTTCGACCGGCCGCTTTCGCAGGCAGCACGCCGCCCGCCTTCCGCGCCAAGGCCGGCCGCACGATCGTGCTATCGCTGATCAACCGCGCCGAGAGGACGTCTGTGTTTCACCTGCACGGCCATCACTTCCGGCATCTCGACCGGCTCGACGACGGCTGGAAACCGTTCTGGCTCGACACGATTGCGATCGATGCCGGACAGACCCAGCGCATCGCTTTCGCGGCGGAATATGCGGGGCGCTGGCTGCTGGAAGCCGTCGAGACAAACTGGAGCGCGCCGCGGCTCCTGCGCTGGTACAGCGTCGAGTAAAACTAATAATCGATGCCGAACGCGTCGTAGAGATGGCGTGTCACCGCGGGCAACGTCTCCGGCAAATCTTCTGCGATCAGTCCCGGTCCGGCCTCTCTCGCCGCCTCGCCATGCATCCAGACGGCGATCGAGGCCGCGTCGAACGCCGGCACGCCTTGCGCCAGAAGCCCTGCGATCATGCCCGCGAGCACGTCACCTGCGCCCGCGGTCGCAAGCCAGGGCGGCGCATTGGCGGCAATGGTCGCGCGGCCACCAGGCGAAGCCACCACCGTGTCCGGCCCCTTCAAAAGGACTACGGCGCCGGCGCGCGCGGCGGCATCCCTCACCCGTTCAAGCTTGGAACGCAGTGGATGCTTGTTGCTGGGATCGCTGAACAGCCGTGGAAACTCACCCTCATGCGGGGTCAGAACGACCTGGGCGTCTGGCGCGTGCTTGATTGCGTCGAACAGCCGATCAGGTGCTTCTGCAAAACTCGTCAGCGCGTCCGCATCCAGCACGATCGATCGCTTGGCCGACAGCGCCGTGAGCACGAAGTCTCGCGTGCGTTCTCCAACGCCGGCGCCCGGCCCGATCACGCAGGCGTTGAAGCGTTTGTCCTCAAGCGTTTCGGCGAATTCGATCGCGGTATCCGCGGGCCGAACCATGATCGCCATCAGCGCCGAGGCGTTGACGGCGAGCGCATCTCGCGGTGAAACCAGCGTGACGAGACCTGCGCCGGCGCGTAACGCCCCTCGCGCGGAAAGCCGCGCCGCGCCCGTCGCCGCCAGTCCGCCCGAGACCACAGCGACGTGGCCGCGGCTGTATTTATGCCCGTCGGTCCGCGGCACCGGATATGCGCCGCGCCAGAACGAGGGGATGTTTTCGAACGTCTTGGGTTCGATCTCCGCAAGCACCCTGGCGTCGATCCCGATATCGGCGACGCGCACGTTTCCGCAGTGAAGACGTCCCGGCAGCAAGAGATGCGCGGGTTTGCGGCGAAAGAAGGTGACGGTTTCCACCGCGCGCACGGCGGTCCCCATCATCGAACCGGTATTGCCGTTGATGCCGCTCGGCAAATCAACGGCCAGCACAGCAGCGCCATTGGCATTGATCGCCTCGATCATGTCAAACGGCTCGCCCTTGACCGCCCGATCGAGGCCCGCGCCGAACAGCGCGTCGATGATCAGCGCCGGCTTGCCGATCGCCTGCGGATTGAACGGCAGCACCGGATATTTCCAGCCGCGCGCGGCGGACGCCGCATCGCCCTGCAGGCTCTCCCGCTCACACAGCAAAATGACCTGGACCTCCCGGCCATGGGCTGCGAGTTCGGCGGCCGCGACAAAGCCATCGCCGCCATTGTTGCCGGGGCCGGCGATCACCACAATCGGGCCTTCCTCGACCAGATCCATCGCTGAGGCGGCAACGGCCTGGCCTGCGCTCAGCATCAATGCGAATCCCGGAGTTCCCGCGGCGATGGCCAGCCGATCGGCACGCTCCATCTCAGCTGTGGTCAGAACTTCCATGCCCAATCCCCTGACAAAAACGCCTTTTCCGAAGGCACTTTTCTCGTCTGCCCGCGCGTCAAACCCAAACGTATGCACAACGTTTGATCTATTTGCCTATTTTTGCATCTGCCTTATGATTGGACGATTCTCGCTGGCAGCTTTTCGTCGTCCTGTAAATATCTGATAAAATTCAACAATCTGGCATCTTAACGATTTGGCATAGACCCTGCTTACAGGGCGAGTGGATACCAGTTCCGCAACTGCTGGCTTGGTCAGGCAAATATCAAGCCTGCGCTTGGCCATTGGATTCGCGTCATCGCGCTCTGCGCGCAACAAAACCTGAACGTCCTTGAGACCCTGAAAAGTGCCGGGAGGCAACCTGTGAAGAAAATCGAAGCCATCATCAAGCCGTTCAAGCTCGACGAGGTTAAAGAAGCGCTTCAGGAAGTCGGACTGCAAGGCATTACCGTCACCGAGGCCAAGGGGTTTGGCCGGCAAAAGGGCCATGCCGAACTCTATCGCGGCGCCGAGTACATCGTGGATTTCCTGCCCAAGGTGAAGATCGAGATCGTGATTTCCGACGAACTGGTCGAGCGCGCGATCGATGCGATCCGCCGCGCGGCGCAGACCGGGCGGATTGGCGACGGCAAGATTTTCGTATCGAACATCGAGGAGGCCATTCGTATCCGGACCGGCGAATCCGGCCTCGACGCGATCTAAGTTCACCTCATCTCACCATGAGGTTCTGACCTCGATACGCGGCTAAAGCGAAAATTTGATATTTTAACTGGATCGTTGCCGGCCAGATGCCGCCTGAAGCGGCACCTCACCGGTTATTCCGATATTGTGTTGAACATCCCCCAATTGTATTGACCTTAGGCCGGGTGCTGCCGTCCGCGGCCCCAAACCAAGACAGTCATAAAAGGGGGATTCATGAAGACCGCCAAGGACGTCCTCAAATCGATCAAGGACAACGACGTCAAATACGTCGATCTGCGCTTTACCGATCCGCGCGGCAAGTGGCAGCACGTTACCTTCGATATCACCATGATCGACGAGGACATCTTCGCCGAGGGCACGATGTTCGACGGCTCCTCGATCGCAGGCTGGAAGGCGATCAACGAATCCGACATGTGCCTGATGCCCGATCCGGTCACCGCGACGATCGATCCGTTCTTCGCTGAGACCACCATGGTCATCACCTGCGACGTGCTGGAACCGACCACGGGCGAGCCCTACAACCGCGACCCCCGCGGCATGGCCAAGAAGGCCGAAGCCATGGTCAAGTCGATGGGCGTTGGCGACACCGTCTTCTTCGGCCCCGAGGCCGAGTTCTTCGTATTCGACGACGTCCGTTTCCAGACCACGCCTTACAACACCGGCTTCAAGCTCGACTCCTCCGAACTGCCGATCAACTCCGACACCGAGTATGAAGGCGGCAACCTCGGCCACCGCATCCGCACCAAGGCCGGCTACTTCCCGGTGCCGCCACAGGACTCCGTGCAGGACATGCGCTCCGAAATGCTGGGCGCGATGGCCAAGATGGGCGTCAAGGTCGAGAAGCATCACCACGAAGTCGCCTCCGCCCAGCACGAACTCGGCATGAAGTTCGACACGCTGACGCTGATGGCCGATCAGATGCAGATCTACAAATACTGCATCCATCAGGTCGCCCACATCTATGGCAAGACCGCCACCTTCATGCCGAAGCCGGTTTATGGCGACAACGGCTCGGGCATGCACTGCCACCAGTCGATCTGGAAGGACGGCAAGCCGGTGTTTGCCGGCAACAAATATGCCGACCTGTCGGAGACCTGCCTCAACTACATCGGCGGCATCATCAAGCACGCCAAGGCGATCAACGCTTTCACCAACCCCTCCACCAACTCCTACAAGCGCCTGGTGCCGGGCTATGAAGCCCCCGTGCTGCTCGCCTACTCCGCGCGCAACCGCTCGGCCTCCTGCCGCATCCCCTACACGTCGAACCCGAAGGCCAAACGCGTCGAAGTGCGCTTCCCCGATCCGATGGCCAATCCGTATCTCGGCTTCGCCGCGATGCTGATGGCAGGCCTCGACGGCATCAAGAACAAGATCGATCCGGGTCCGGCGATGGACAAGGACCTCTACGATCTGCCGAAGGAAGAGTTGAAGGCGATCCCGACCGTGTGCGGCAGCTTGCGCGAGGCGCTGGAGAATCTCGACAAGGACCGCTCCTTCCTCAA
Organism: Bradyrhizobium sp.; assembly: GCA_049509335.1. Lineage (GTDB taxonomy): Bacteria > Pseudomonadota > Alphaproteobacteria > Rhizobiales > Xanthobacteraceae > Bradyrhizobium. Next base: position 33,024 of record JBEKZZ010000028.1, read on the forward strand.
GAACGGCGGCGTGTTCGACGACGACTTCATCGACGCCTATATCGAGTTGAAGATGACGGAAGTCGCGCGTTTCGAAATGACGCCGCATCCGGTCGAGTTCGAGATGTATTACTCGCTGTAAGCAGCGGGCCAATTTCCAAAACAAAAGGGCGCCTCGGGGCGCCCTTTTTATTGACGGAGAACTTGCGTTAAGATTCAGGCGGGTTTGATCCAATCCCTGCTAGGCGAGGCAAGGAATGAAAGCGTATCTGGTGCTCGATTTGTCGGTGAAGGACTTTGGCGGCTTCAAAGAGTACATCGCTGAAATTCCTGCCTTCATCGCCAAACATTCGGGGAGGTACATCGTCCAGGGGGTTCAGCCAACGATAATTGAAGGCGACTGGAAACCCGAACGGCTGGTCATCATCGAATTTCCAGGGCGCGAAAAGGCCAGTGCGTTTTTGAGCGACCCTGAAATTCAAAATCTGTTCAAGGTACGCCACGAAACGACAACGAGCAGACCGGTGCTTGCAGACGGCTGCACGTAACCACCCGGCCATTCCTGTCGGTCGGGATGCAGCGGTCAGTTGGACTGTTTGACATCCGGCACTATTGCCGCCGCCGAACGCCGCCAGCACTGGAAATTGATCACGGTCCCCACGATCAACATCGGCAGAAACGCTACAACGACCACAAACGGCGACAGCGGCACCGGCGAGATAAATTCGATCGCCATCCCGGAGACCATCCAAAGCACCGAGAAGCACACGGCGAAATCGATCCGCGGCACGCCCAACCAGTAAAACAAGGCAGACACAGCGGTAGCAGGCGCTATGGCCGCACCGATGGCGTAAACCGTCAGCTCCTTGGGGGTCAGAACGTCAATCACCATCGAGGCGAGCAGCCAAAGGCTCGCAAACATCACGACCGCGTCGAAACGTTTCATGCCAGCTCCCGAGCGGCGATCGGCACCCCCGTCATTTCTCACGCGAGGCGGGTGCCAGGTCAAGAGCTCGCCTCAAGACATCTTTTTTCCGATGCTACCGGCAAAATGAACCGGTGGACCCGACGTCAACATGCTGCGCTGGTTTTGCGTCTCACCTTTGAGCGCCCGAGGGTGCGCAGCGCGCGGTTTTCCAAAACTGCGCGGATGCCGTTTGCCCATCAAACGCGTGATCGCCTGGACCATGCCGTTTCAGATGATTGATGCGCGACAGCCTCCTCAATGTTTGGACGATGGCCGGCCGGCCACCCACCACAGCGGACGAACCCCGGAACCGACCTCCGTCCGAACTTCGGCCATCTCCAGAAGAAATCGCCTCCCGCCGAGTCTGCCGGGAATAACCGACCATTAACCATATAAGCTCATAATTTTGGCCTGTTTGGGCAGGCAATCGCGCACGAGTCGTCGACGGATCGCCTCCCGTAACGGCTCCTTTTTGTTTTGCTGATCGGCAGCGAGGAAATCTTGCAACTGGGGTGACCATAAGGAACGCAGGTGGCTGAAACACCGGACAAAGGAGTACCGCAGCCTGAGACGGCACACGAGGTGGCTTCGAACCGGGTGCCGACGCTCGCGGTGTCGTTGGCCGCTTTGGCCGTCATCGGCGCGGCCACCGCCAATTCCTTGCCGGATTTCAATCGCTTCGCTCTGCCGGATCTGAGTCACATCTCGTTACCGAACTTCTCCTTGCCGAATTACGATCACTTCTCTCTACCAGATTTCTCCTGGCCGAATTTCAGTCGCTTCGCTGCACAGTCTCCTCATGACACGGTTTCAGTCCCGATACCGGATCCCGTCGTCAGCGCGACACTGAAGGATATTCAAATATCGCAGCAGCAAAATGCAGCCGTACTGGTTTCGCTCACGCAGAGTTCCGCGACTCAACAGGCGGACCTGAAAAAAATATCTCGCCAAATCTCCTCGCTGGCGGCACAAGCGGACGCTTTGCAGAATGCGGTGTCGCCATTGACGACTTCAAGCATCCCACATCTAAATTATCGCGCTCGGGTCGTCCGGAGAAAAACAATCGCGACGCTGCCCAAGCCTTTCGGCCCTGTTTCGGTCGGAGGCGCCCCGCTCAGTCCTGCGCCGGCACAGGCCTCGGGACCAGGATAGCCTTCGGCTCGTACCTCGACTCCGCAAAAATTCAGTAAGCCAGTTGCGCCAGCAAGCCAACCCGCTCGTAAGTGGTCGGGTGGCTACGCAACAGGCACGTGACACCGTCCTCGAAGGCTTGCATTGGAGTCAACTGCGCGCTGGTATGGAAATGTTCGAGCTTGTTGAGCGCGGCGACAAGCGCATGCGGGCAGTCGATCAAGTCCAGCGCCCGCGCGTCGGCATCGCGTTCACGCGAACGCGACAAAGCGAGATAGAGCAACTGCGCGATCGACGGCGCGCTCCGCAGGAACGCGGCAAGGGCTGTGTTGACGCCCCAGTCATTCCGCCTCGCCGCAAGGCCGGCCAGCGCGGTTACAGCGATCGCCCGCTGCAGGGACGTTGCCCAGTCCATCGCAAAGCGGTCGTTGTTGGAAATGTGCGCGACCTCATGAGCAAGGATGCCGGCAACCTCGTCCTCGGTCATGCGATGCAGCAGTCCATCCGTCAGCACGATCGCCGAGCCGCGAGGCCCGCCCAGCGCATAGGCGTTCATGCTGTTGGGCGCCGGCAGGTAGTAGAGATCGGGCAACCGGACGAGCCGCGCGCGGCGGCAGATCTCGCGCAACCTTGCAAATAGCGCTGGAATCTCGCCCGAACTGAGCAGCTTGGCCCCGAAACGTCGCGCCATGATGTCGGGCGAAATGACCGTATCGTCCGGCTTCAGGCCGCCGAAAGCGACCGCCTTGCGGGCGCCATCCTTGCCATCAACGATCCAGCCGCAAACAGCAAGCAGCAGCAGCATTCCGGCGATCGCAAGTCCCGAACGCTGGCCGTTGAGTTCCCGATGCGCATAGCGCTGGACGTGCGAGACATCGCACGCAAACGTGTAGATCCGGAGCAAGAGCCACTCATTCGACCGGCCCGTCGGCAGTTCGATCTCCGCGGCGACGCTCATGCCGGTTCGAGCGCGCTGAGGCGGGTGAGAGGCGCAACCGCCAGAGACAAGCGTCAAAGTCACGAAGCCTTCTGCACCCGGAAGCGCAAACGCCCAATCATTGCGGCTCGGCTCGGCATATGGATTGGCGAGATGAAACACCTGACCCTCGCGTGCTCCCAAAAAAACGGGCTCGCGCTATTGAGATGCCAAATACGTGCCACCGAATAGCCCCAATCTCGCGCCCCGCGCGGCGGCTCTGTCAGGCGTTCGAGATCGCCGAGGCCGGCAAAACCGATGGCTCTGCGCATCTCAGACAATCGCGATGCCGGAAGCGGCGCCAACGGGATCGAAGCAAGGACCGACGACTGAATGCCAAGCGCTCGCGCGGCGTCCGGAAATCCGGCTCCGGTCCGGAGCGGATCGCCCAGCGGCTGCGCGGTTTCCTTCAACACCTGGAACAAGCGCTCGACACGCCGCGCGTCGCGCTGTCGGAAGCGGGTCTGGAACTCGCCCCGATGCGCGAGCACGAGCGCCGCCAATGCCGCAACGTGCGGCGCCGCGATGGACGTTCCCGAGCATGCGGCATAGCCGTCCGGCGACTGGCACGAAATGACGGCAACGCCGGGCGCACAGAGGTCAACTTCGGGTCCGGTGCAGGAGAAGCTCGGAACGAACAAGCCGCTGCCCGCCGCCAGCAAGAGATCGCTCTGCGGATTCGATTCCTGACTCTCGAGGCCGTCATCGGGGAAGGTTCCACTCCGGCCGATCGCTGCGATCGCGAGGACCTGAGGCGAGCAGGCGGGAAACTGCACCGGGCCGCCGCTGCTGCCAGCCGCCGCGATCGCAGCGAGGCCCCGGCGTTTGCCGAATGCAAGACGTTGCTCCACGATGGCCGAGCCGCGCGGGCAGCCGTATCCGATGCAGGCAACATCGATCTCCTTGTCGATGCAATAGTCGAGCGCTGCCACGAGGTCGCTGCAATAGGCGTCAAGCCCGAGCTTGCAGACATGCAATTCGACGCCCGGCGCATAGCCGCGAACACCGGCTTCCTTGTCGGTCGCAGCCACAAGGATTCCCGCGCAAGGCGTGCCATGACTGGCAGAATCCTGCGACCAGGCGCGCTCATCACCTGCCGCAGCATCCAATCCCTGTTTGATCCCACCAAGCTGACGATGGCCGGTAGCGACGCCGGTATCGATGAGAGCAATCCGGGTACCCGTGCCGCGATAGTCGGGCGGCACCTGGTCGAACCGCATGAGCTGCCCGCCCCAAGGCTCTTCCTGGGTCGGGGCCAACGGCCGTAACGCGACCACGTTGCCGTCAGCCTGCGGCTCCCAGTGCTCACGACAGAGTCCCCAATAACCCGCGCGCGGTTTGACCAGCAGCGTGACGGCACGTCCCGGCAACTCGCCGAACAGCGTGAGGTTCACCTTGCCGTCGCGGCCGGTAATGCCTTCTGCGGTCCATTGCCGACCGATAAGCTGCACGATCGCCCGTTCCACGGGCTGCTCGTTTTCACCCTGCACCTGGATGGTCGTGGTAAAACCGGTTCCGAGTGGAATGGCGGCCGTGAGCGAACCACCTCGGCTGAGGCGAGCGGCTGATGTCGCCGGCTGCAATGCGTAGTCGCGCTCGATCAGGAGCCCGCCAATATTTGCCAGCCCGGTCCGGCGCAACGTGGCGGCGGTCTCTCTGGTGGTGCGAACGACAGTTACAGGGGGCGTGCCCGCGCCGCGTGGTTCGACCGTCCGCACGATCTCGGTAATTCCGAGATCGCGCAAGCGCTCGGCGACGGCCGCCGCCGTGATGCCTGGATCGGTCGGAGCGATCATGTAGCGGCGCGTCGCGCGGGTGGTCCGCGTGCCTCGTGTCGCCGCGGCTGCGGCTGCCTCGGCGCTTCGCCTTGAACTCGGACGCGCGGAGGCTTCGGTGCTTCGGCCGTCATCGGAATTGGTGTTCATGGCTGACCTCTCAATGCAACACGGATGCGGAAGACGTCGGTCCCGATACGGCAACGCGCGGCGGCGGAAGCTGGGGATCCATCGCCCGCGCGATGGTGATGGCCCGGTAGGCCTGCCAGATCAGCGCAAAGGCCTGAGCCTGGTCGCGCATGGCAAAGCAGCGCGCGGCCTGGGTCACCAGGGGAACCGCATTGGCGAGCCCGGCGCGCTGGTTTGCGTAATTTTCAAGATAGGTCGACAGGGTGCGCAGCGCGCTCGCATTGATATCCTCGATCATTTCGCTTGCAGCCTGATGATCGAGCATCGGATTGGGTGGCGTCACATTGCCAAGCCCAACGCCGAAGTCAGAGGGACCGGGATGGCCGAAATAGCCCTGACCTGGATATTGCGATTGAAGCTGCAACAGCATCGGCATCAGGCCGTCGAGCAGCCCGATGAGGGTCTGGGTGTCGGGCGCCGGCGATTGCGCCGATGCCGTTCGAGTCGTTTCTGGATTGTAAGCTGACATCTTGTCCTCCCTTGAGGGTGTGAAGGAACGATCGCGGCGAGGCCCGCGAAGGCAAAAAGGGGCAAGGAGCCGGCGCGCTGTGGCGCCGGCTCCGCGCTGACTTGCGAGATGCGGTTAGTTCAGGCGTTGGCCGTAGGCCTGCAAGTTCCCGATGACCTGGGGAATCGCGGTGACCAGCTGACGCACGACCTCATTGACGTCCTGCGGCGACAATTGCCGTTGGTTCTGGAGACCACCGAACGCAGCCTGGAACGGCGAGCCGGACTGACCGAACTGCCCTTGAGCTCCGAACTGTCCATGGGCATTGCCGAAGCCGAGACCATATTGCGGCTGTTGCGCGAAGGGATTTTGCCCGATGGTCTGGCCGAACCCCTGTTGTCCGTAGCCGCCGTAAATAGCGGCCGCGTGTATCGGCGACTGGCCTTGCTGAATCGCACCAATGATCTGCGGCAGGATCGGCAGAAGCTGCCGAACCACCTCATTGATATCCTGCGGACTCAATTGCCGTTGATTGCCGCCGTAGCCGAAGGCGGCCAACGGTTGCTGCTGTGATTGGGCGAGGATCTGCGGCAGCAGCGGAACCATCTGCCGAACGACTTCGCTGACATCCAGCGGCGAGAGCTGGCGCTGTCCCCATCCTCCGCCAATTTGTCCAGTTCCATAAGGTCCCGATTGAAGACCGTATGCCCCTGTCCGAGTCCAAAGTTCATTCCATGTATGTTGGAGTTACCGCTCCATTGCATCGGGTTTTGCCAGGAGTTTTGCTGGTAGGCGTCTTGTTGATAGTTCATTTTTCTTCTCTCCCGTGGTTGTCCCAGCCCACGAACGCTCAAACCGAGAACGCTCAAACTGATCCCCGCATGATGCGACGTTGCGTCGTGCAGGTTCCAAAAAATAAAATGCAATGATGCGCGCCCGCGCCTCTTCTCCTCTCCCAAGCACGATTGCCGACTTACAATGATATTGTGCTGATATTGTGCGCCCCAACCGACAGAGCGGCGGATCGGTTGCATCACAGATTATTACCGCAGCGGAAACGTGTCCGGCATCGACGGCAATAAGTTTTCTCTTGTGTGGATGGATTTGACGATATCGCACAAGCCGCGAAGCCGCAGTGATGACTGCTAAACCCTGAACACCTTCGCATACCGCGCTTTCAGTTCCTCGCTTGCCGCCTGCACGGCAACCGGGTCTGACTTCAGCATCTTCACTTCCGACATCGGCTTTTGTCCGGCCCGCGGCTTCACCTCGTGGTGGAACGAGCGGTGGGCGAATTCGTCGACCAGCATCTGCTGCGCTTCGCGGCTGAAGAAGAAGCTCTGGAACAGCCGCGCCGCGTTCGGGTTCGGCGCGTCCTTGAATACGCCGCAGGGAACGATGATCAGCGGTGAGCCCTCGGCCGGATACACCACCTCCACCGGCTTGCCCTGATCGCGGAACAGGATGAGGTTATAGTCGTTGCCGTCGGCCATCACGGCGCGTTCGCCGAGCGCGATTTTGATCGGAGGGTCGCCCGCCGACTGCACCTGCATCACCTTTTGCTGCGCCAGTTTCTCGAGATATGGCCAGCCGAGGTCGCGCGAGAGAACAAAGGTCGTGGTGAGAATGGCGCCCGAGTAGCTCGGATGGCCCTTGACGATCTTGCCCAGCCACCGGGGATCGAGCAGATCGGCGTAGCTCTTCGGGGCGTCCTCAGGCTTCACCAGGTTGGTGTTGTAGCCGATCACTTCCAGCCAGGCGCAGGCGGTGGCGTAGAGTCCATCCGGATCGACCTGATCGGCCGGAAAATGTTTGGCGACCTCCTCCGGCAGATAGGGCGCGAGCCAGCCGTTCTTCTTCCATTCGAGATAGTGCGAGACGTCCGTCGAGTTCGCGATATCAACCGCCCGGATGCCACTGCCCTGCTCCTGCGCGATACGCTGGAAAATCCGCTCGGCGCCGGACCGCTCGACTCGCACCGAAATGCCCGGATATTTGGCCTCGAACAATTTGCCCAGGCGCTCGGCCACTTCGAGCTGAATGGCCGCGTAATAGGAAACCTTGCCTTCCTTCCGCGCGGCCTCGATCAGGTCAGGTGTCACGGCCGAGGCAGAAGCCGCCTTGAGAGGTTCGGCGAAAAGCACGCCCGCGACCGACCCCGCTGATGCGCCGAGCATCTCCCGGCGCGACCATTTTTGTTTACCCATGACGTTTCCCTGAAGCAGTGTTCTTGTTTGTTGCGGCGGTGATGGTAGCGGATATTGCCCGCTAAGCCACTCATCACTTCGCAGGTCCAAAATGGCGCTCCCCAGACGCTGCTGATCCGGGGTCCACCAATCATCTTCCAAAATGGGTCCCGGCCCTGCGGCACAACGCCGTAGCGCGTCGAAGACGCGCGTGAACGCTCTGATGCCGCTGCGCCGCGTCCGGGACACGAGAAAGTGGCCTTGACACGCCATCGGCGCGCATCGCCTGATTTGCCCGTCGTGCCAAAGTGCCGCATCGGCGTGGCGCGGCCGCCAAAAATTTCCCCTTGCGCCGTCGGGCAAATCAATTCCACACATCCGCCCGGCCCGCGCCCCTCCAGGAGGGGCGCTTCGCGATCGTCACGAACGTTGGGTGCGGGCTGCGATGGACGCTTGAAGTGCGCGAGACGAGCGCACCCTGGGGCGGACGGTGAAGTCGTGTGGTTCTGATATCTCGACGCTGATATCAAGATGGCGACAATGCTGGCGCATTGCGCCGTCGACGGCGGCAAGAAAGCCCGATCGCCGGGAAGAGCGCGAAGGAAACCGTTAAAACCAATCGCGCGGGGAAAGCCGGATCGATCCGGTCGAACCTGTAGTGGACTTACTCGTGTGGTTTTTCCTCATCCACGCGAGGCTGCGGGTGCGATCACGCATCCGGCTTTCCCTGCGCCCTCTATCGAGGGCAAATTCAGGCAAGACTCGGGCGCTCCACGCCGCGAGAACGTTGATGGCTGTCTTTTCCCCATTTGCCTTTCGCCATCTGAAAAATCACGTGCGACTGCGCGTGCTCCGATGGTGCGGTGCATGATTTGCGGCGAGCAAGATCGGGATTAAGGTACAAGCGAAAGATGACGCGCGTGAATGACGTCACCTAACATCACCGGGAGGCCATCAATGGCAAAGTGGATCAGGTTCGAGAGCCAAGGCAAAAGCGGATTCGGCACGCTGGAAGACGATACCATCGCCGTGCATTCCGGCGAGATGTTCGGTGCGGCAAAGCCGACGGGCGAAACGCTGAAGCTCAGAGATGTGCAGCTTCGAACCCCCTGCGATCCCTCGAAGATGATCTGCCTCTGGAACAACTTTCATCAGCTCGCCGCCAAGAACGATTTCAAGGAGCCGAAAGAACCGCTCTGGTTCCTCAAGGCGCCCAACGCCTATCACCCCGCCAACAAGCCGATCGAGCGCCCCGCCACCTATGCCGGAAAGATCATCTATGAGGGCGAACTCGGCGTCGTCATCGGCAAGAAGTGCTTCAACATCACGGAAGCCGAAGCCGGCGACTACATCTTCGGCTACACCTGCGTGAACGACGTCACCGCCGTCGACCTCCTGCGCAAGGACAAATCGTTCGAACAATGGGCGCGCTCGAAAAGTTTTGACACGTTTGGCGTGTTCGGCCCGGTGATCTCGACCGGCCTCGACCCGATGAAGCTGGCGGTCAAGACCGTGCTGAACGGCAAGGAGCGGCAGAACTATCCCGTCGCCGACATGTTCTTTCCGCCGCACCGGCTGGTGGCTGCGATCTCGAAGGACGTCACGCTGATGCCCGGCGACATCATCGCCTGCGGCACCTCGCTCGGCGCCGGCACCATGGGCGACGCGCACAACGTCGTCGATATCGTGATCGACGGCGTCGGCAGCCTCTCCAACGTGTTCGACCAGGTGTTGCCGAGCCCCTATCTGCTGGGCGCCCCACCCAAGCCGAAGAAGATCTGCGTGGTCGGCGCCGGCGCGATCGGTGGGTTGCTGGCGGCCAAGTTTGCGCTCGCGGGCGACGACGTCACCGTGATCGACCAGGGCGCGCACCTTGCCGCCATTCAGAAGAACGGCCTCAAGCTGGAATGGCATGACGGCAAGGTCCAGACCGCCAAGATGAAAGCCGTGAACAAGGCGACGGAAGCCGGCAAACAGGACATCGTGGTGCTGGCGGTGAAGGCGCATTTCCTCGATCAGGTGGTGCGCGACATCGATAGCCTGCTCGGCCCCGATACCATTGTGTTGACTGTGCAGAACGGCCTGCCCTGGTGGTACTTCCAGAAACTCGGCGGCCAGTACGATAACCAGCGGCTGCAAAGCCTCGATCCCACAGGCGTGCTCACCAAACATATCGACCCCAGCCGCATCATTGGCTGCGTGGTCTATCCGGCGGCGGCCGCGACCGCGCCCGGCGTCATCCACCATGTCGAGGGCGATCGCTTCCCGATCGGCGAGCTCGACGGCAAGGAGACGCCGCGGGTGAGAGAATTGCACGACGTCTTCATCAAGGCCGGCCTGAAATCCATGGTGCTGCCGGACATCCGCTCGGAAATCTGGCTCAAGGCATGGGGCAACCTCTCGTTCAACCCGATTTCGGCACTGACCCATGCGACGCTGGTCGACATCTGCCAGTTCGCGGAGACGCGTGATCTCGCCGCGACCATGATGAAGGAAGCCCAGGACATCGCGCAAAAACTCGGCGTCACCTTCCGCGTCTCGATCGACAAACGCATCGCCGGTGCGGAAGCCGTCGGCGCGCACAAGACGTCGATGTTGCAGGACGTCGAGGCCGGCCGCTCGCTGGAAACCGAGGCGCTGATCGGCTCGATCCTCGAAATGGCAAAGCTGACCAATACGCCGGCGCCCGCGATCCAGTCGGTCTACGCGCTGGTGAAGCTGCTCAACAAGGTGATGCTGCTGGAGGGCGGCGGCGTGAAGGTCGAAAAGATCAGCAAGGCGGCGTGAAGAGACGAAGCAAGTCCATCATCGTCATTCCGGGGCGCGAGTGAAAACGAGCGAGCCCGGAATCTATGTCGCCACATGAATGCTGGGGAGAAATGGATTCCTGTTCAGCCCGGAGCCTGTCATCGGGCGCGCATTCGCACGACCCGTTGGGGCTGCCCCGGAATGCTGGGGCCGCCCCGGAATGACGAGAGCGAGTGAGCCTACGCAACCCGCTTGGTCTCGAGCAGCGCCTTGCCAAACGCCTGAAACAGCGCGCGGTTGATCGGGTTGCGCTGGGGATCATATTCGGCATGCCACTGCACACCGAGCGCAAAGGAAGGGGCCTCAGCAATCCGGATCGCCTCGATCGTGCCGTCTTCCGCAATCCCCTCCACCACCACCCGCTCGCCGGGATCGAGGATGCCCTGACCGTGCAGCGAATTAACGCGGATGGTGTCGCAGCCCAACAGCTCGGCGAAGGCGCCGCCGGCAAGCAGGCGGACCTCGTGCCGGTCGGCGAAGATCACCTTGGCATCGGGGTGGATCTCGCCATTCTCCAGCCGCGGCATCCGGTGGTTCATGCGGCCGGGCAATTCGCGAATTTCCGGATGAAGCGAGCCGCCGAAGGCCACGTTCATCTCCTGAAGGCCGCGGCAGATGCCAAACAACGGGATGCCGCGGGCGACGCAGGCCTCCGACAGGGCCAGCGCCACCTCGTCGCGCTTGATGTCATAGGGTTCGTGCTTGGCGTCGGGTGCGGACCTGAAGCGGGTGGGATGAACATTGGCCCGCGCACCCGTCAGCACAATGCCGTCGACCACATCCAGCAGGGCCGCGACGTCGGTGATGTCAGGGCAACCCGCAAACACCAGGGGCAAGGCGCCGGCCACTTCAGCGACGGCGCGAAGGTTTCGTTCGCCAACCGCCTGGACCTCAAAACGACCTTCGATGCGATGGGAATTCCCGATCACACCAACAACCGGCTTCCTTCTCATGCCCCTTCCATTTCGCGAACCCTTCGAAAGAGCAATAATGCACTTGCACCTGCGCCGGATCAACAATTTAGCATCATTTTCCACGGCGGCCCTGCCCTGCGGCGGATTCATCCCTGGGCCAGATTGTGGGTTATGGGCAGCGGATCGGCCCCAGGCTGGCCTCGCTTGGCTTGATCCGCACCGGTTTTGACGAAAGAGTGGGTCTGCAAGGTTAGTGGGATTGAAAAACGTGCCGCTGTCGCTTGACGATCGCCGTGATGCCAGATCCGACCTCGCCTGGGCCATCTGCGTCGGCGGCATCGGCATTGTCGCTTTTGCGGGCGTTCTGCTGTTTGCGTGGACGTTCGCGGCGACGCTGTTTCTGATCTTTGCCGGCATGTTGTTCGGCGTGGCGCTCAACGCCATGACCCACCTGCTCGGCCGCTTTGTTGGATGGCCGCATTGGCTGCGCCTTGCCATCGTCTGTCTCGCGCTGGCGGCGCTTTTGTCCGGCGTCATTTTTCTCGGCGGCACCACCATCGCGCAGCAGGCCACCGCGCTCAGCAACACGATCAAGTCGCAGCTGGTGAACGTCAAGGCGTTCCTCGACAGCAACGGGATCGACACCAGCTATTTCGAGTTGGGTAATCCTGCCTCGGGTTCATCCGATTCGGCCTCCGCGGGCGCGCCAAGCCCGCCGCGCAATCTTCCCAGCCCCGGCACACTGGCATCGAGCGGCGGCGCGATCGTGAGCCAAACGCTGAAATTGCTATTGGGGACGCTGAGCGCGGTCGGCAACTTCTTCATTGTGATTTTTCTCGGCCTCACCTTCGCAGCCCAGCCGGGCGTTTACCGGAACGGCCTGTTATATCTGGCGCCGGCAAAACACCGCGCCCGCGCGACCATCATTATCGATCGCATCAGCGACACGCTGGAGCGCTGGCTGATCGCGCAGATCGCCGTGATGGCCGCCGTGTTCGCCGTGACCTGGCTGGGGCTTGCCGTTATCGGCATTCCCGGCTCGTTCATTCTGGGCATTCAGGCAGGTTTGCTGGCGTTTATTCCGACCGTCGGCGCGATTGTCGCGGGCCTGATCGTGGTATTGGCCAGCCTTGCTTCTGGATGGATTGCGGCCGCCAGCGCCTTCGGGCTTTTCCTCGGCGTCCACGCGCTCGAGAGCTATGTTCTCACGCCAATCCTTCAGCGGCAGGCGCTGGATATTCCGCCCGCCACGCTGTTTGCATTCCAGATCCTGCTCGGCATTGTGTTCGGAATCTGGGGTATTTCACTGGCGCTGCCGCTGATCGCGACCGTCAAGGTCTTGATCGATCACTTCAAGGCCGAGGCGCCCTCACCCGAAGCAGCACCTGCTTGATGTCAGCTGACAACCGTTTCGGTGTGCTCGACTTCGGGTGCGCTCGCAAAATATTGCCCGACCAGCCCGCGCCAGGCCTGAAAGTCCTCCGAGCCGCGGAAATCGACGGTGTGGTTTTCCACCGTGTCCCATTTGGCGAACAGCCGGTAGCGCGAAGGCTTTTCGATCGATTTATGAAGCTCGATGCCCCGGCCGCCCTTGGCGCGCAGAAACAGCGGCTTGGCCTTGGCGACGGCGGCCTCGAAGTCTTTTTCCGTGCCGGGTTTGACTTCGATTTGGGCGATTTCGGTGACCATGGTGCAAGCCTCTTGATTGGGAGACTTGTCTCTAACCGAGCCAGCAAAAAAGAAAAGAGCCCCGCGCGCGACGTCCTTCGTTCAGCTGAAGAGCAGGACCGTACCGACAACCATCATGGCGCAGCCGATGAACATGATCGCGGGCCATCGGCTGAGTCTGGCGTTGTAACGACCGCTGGCGCGACGCTCGGAAATCAACGCCGCCTCATACTCTTCCGCGGTCGAGAACATGCAGGCAAAGCCGCCGCGCGCCGAGATCGCTGCCGCTTCAAGCGAACTCAGAACGGCTTGTGGGTTTCGCCTGCGGATCGACTCCATAACGCTGAGGTTACGGAGCGGATGGTAAACAACGGGTTACCATCCGCCTTCTTGTCCTCACGCCAGACTTCACGCCAGGCTTGGCACTCCCGCGGCCGGGCGCGCGGAGCCCGCACTCTTGCGCCGCCAATGTTCGAGGGACAGCGGCAATTCTTCCGCGGCCTCGACGCGGTTGCGGCCGCTGCGCTTGGCCTGATACAGCGCGGTATCGGCAGCCGCCAGCAGCACCTCGAGTTCAGTCCCCGCTGGACCGCCCGCTACGCCAATACTCACGGTCGTGTCGACCGGGCCTTCTTCGCAGGCGATGCCGGACGCCTCGAAGGCCTCGCGGACGCGCTCGGCGACGATCACGCCTTCTTCGAGCGGGCACGGCAGCAGGGCCGCGAACTCCTCACCGCCGATACGTCCCGAGAGATCGCTGATGCGCAGGTTGTTCACAACGACGGCCGAGAACAGCTTGAGGATCTCGTCACCCGCGGGATGTCCGAAACGATCGTTGATCGACTTGAAGTGGTCGATATCGAAGATCATCGCCGTCACCGGACGCCCGGCATGAGCTTCACGCTCGATGACCCGCGAACAGGCCTCCGCAAAACCGCGGCGGTTGAACATGCCGGTCAACGGATCGACCGACGCGGCGTTCTTGTGCACGGTCACCGCGCGCTCGGAAACCAGCATGAAGATCAGGAAAACCGTGCCGACCGCATAAAGAAACAGTTCGACGGCGAACATCGTCACCCAGATGCTGTCACCAAAGGCGTGCTCATGCGGGTGCAGAAGATCGCCGAGCAGGATCGGCAGCATCAGCACGAAGCCGTGCAGCACGGGGACGGCCACCGACGGCCAGCGTTTGCGCAGGGTACGCCGGCGCTCGGTCCACAATTCGGAGGCCGTGAGCGCCGCATAGACCGCGACGATGCCGGCGCCGATGGTCATCCGCATCGCTCCCGCACCCGGCGCAAGCGTCATGACGGCGGCAATCCAGACCAGCGCGCCCAGCACCAGTCCGGGGTAGTTCGGTTTGCGGCCGTGAAACAGCCGCGACGCATTCCAGACCATGCCGCAAGTCAAGAAGCCTATGGCGTTGAGCGCCAGCGCGAACATATCGCCAAACCTGGCGCTGCCGAATGTCCACAGCGCCACAGAGGCGGCTCCGAGCAGATAGGCCGATCCCCACCACTTCAGTGCGACAATTCTTTCCTGAATGCCGAAGAATAAAAGCATCATCCCCAGCAGCGCCGCGATCATCGTGGCGACGGTATAAAGCGTAGAGGTATCGAGCGACATGGTGTCACCGAAGGTTTGTGATGCACAATTGCGGGCACACGATCGAAACGAGACCGCCGCCATCTGCCACGCTAAGGCCGTCGCGTTGGCAATCCGTTTGACTCCAAGCGCAAGTTTTCAGGAAAAACTGCGTCAACTCATTATTAAAATGCGAAAAGAAAAAGCGCCCGCAAGCGGACGCTTTTGTCTTTCTCGAATAGGCCAAATTCTAATGAAGCAATTAGCGCTTCGAGAACTGGAACGAGCGACGGGCTTTGGCGCGACCGTACTTCTTGCGCTCGACCACGCGCGAGTCGCGGGTGAGGAAGCCGCCCTTCTTCAGAACGCCGCGCAGATCCGGCTCGAAATTGGTGAGCGCCTTGGAGATGCCGTGGCGCACCGCACCTGCCTGGCCCGAAAGGCCACCGCCGGTCACGGTGCAGATCACGTCATACTGGCCAGCACGGGCGGCAGCGATCAGCGGTTGCTGAATCATCATCCGCAGCACCGGACGGGCAAAGTAGACTTCGACCTCGCGGGTATTGACGGTCACCTTGCCGGCGCCGGGCTTGATCCAGACGCGGGCGACCGCGTCCTTGCGCTTGCCGGTGGCATAGGCACGGCCGAACTTGTCGACCTTCTTGACGTATTTTGGCGCTTCGGGTGTTGCCGGCTTGAGTTGCGACAATTGATCGAGCGACTGCACGGTTTCAGCCATCTTATGCGGCCCTCATGTTCTTGCGATTCATCTTGGCAATGTCGAGCGGTTCAGGCTGCTGGGCTTCGTGCGGATGCTCAGCACCCGGATACACGCGCAGATTACCCAGTTGCACCCGGCCGAGCGGACCGCGCGGGATCATGCGCTCAATCGCCTTCTCCACCACGCGCTCCGGAAAACGACCCTCGAGGATCGATTTGGCGGTGCGTTCCTTGATACCGCCAATGAAGCCGGTGTGGTTGTGATACACCTTGTTCTCGCGCTTGCGTCCCGTGAGCACAGCGTGCGCCGCATTGATGATGATGACGTGGTCACCACAATCGACATGGGGCGTGTAGGTCGGAAGGTGTTTGCCGCGAAGGCGCATGGCGACCAGCGAAGCGAGGCGTCCGACCACCAAACCCTTGGCGTCGATCAACACCCATTTCTTCGTCACCTCGGCGGGCTTTGCCGAAAACGTTTTCATGTGAGGTATCCGTGAAAAAGAGAAGGCGCACGTCGTGCGCCAAACTGCGCCGGTTTCTAGAGAGGTCTCGCGGCGGCGTCAACGCCAAATTGAAGTATTTATCGATGTAAAATCAATACCTTGTAAATATGGTCTTATAATACCGCTGAAATCTCTAAGCAACGGGAATGGAATAAGTCGCCGTCACATGGGCGATGGGATCGGGCGATGCACCTGACGAGAGGCTGACTTCACCGACGGCAAGCCGCTTGCCGAGTTTCAATAGCCGCGCTGCCGCGAGTACATCCTGTCCAGCTATACCCTTGCGCAGGAAGTTGATGTTGAGGTTCGTCGTGACCGCTAGGCCTATCGGGCCGATCGCCGACAGCAGAACGACATACATGGCGAAATCGGCAAGCGCCATCAGCGTAGGGCCGGAAATCGTCCCGCCCGGCCGCAGCATCTGCTCGCTATAACGCTGCCTGAGCCGACAAGAGGCGCCGTCGGCCCCCTCGATCAGAATATCGCCGCGACTGAAGGCCTGCGGAAATTCGTCCCGCAGGAACTTCTCCAGTTCAGGCAACGTCATTTTTGCAACAACCATGTTCCTCCCCTGCCCTCGCATCGCACCGCTTATTACATTAGGTTGACATGTCAGCCCATCGCTTTGCCAGCCAGCGACTATTTCAATGACGAGCCAAACAGCACGCGCCCCCGTTTCGCAACCGCCGATTCTGCTGCGCGAACGTGCCGGCGACATCGCTATCCTGACACTCAACCGGCCGGACGCCCGCAACAGCCTGTCGGAAGGCCTGATCAAAGCGCTCGACGCCGCGCTGCGGGAAATCAATGACGACGCCAAGGTGCGCGCCGTCGTGATTGCGGCGACCGGTAAAGCGTTTTCGGCCGGGCACGATATGAAAGAACTGACGGCGCGGCGCGGCGACGTCGACCGCGGCCGCGCTTATTTTGCCGAGATGATGACCGCATGCAGCACCATGATGCAGGCGATCGTCCATTTGCCAAAGCCCGTGATCGCTGCAGTTCAGGGCATTGCCACCGCGGCCGGATGCCAGTTGGTTGCAAGTTGCGATCTGGCGATTGCCTCGGAAGCGGCGACCTTCGCAACGCCCGGCGTCGACATCGGCTTGTTCTGCTCGACGCCGATGGTTGCGCTAGCGCGCAACATTCCACGCAAGCAGGCGATGGAAATGCTGCTGACCGGCGAACCCATTTCAGCCACGACCGCCCGCGAGATCGGCCTGGTCAATCGGGTCGTGGCCGCCGGCAGCGAACGGGAGGCGGCGATTGCACTGGCCGAGAAGATCGCGCGCAAATCTGCTTACACGGTCAAGATTGGCAAGACCGCATTCTATCGTCAGGCCGAAATGAGCCTCGCTGAGGCTTATCGCTATGCGGCCGAAGTCATGACCGAGAATATGATGGCGCGTGACGCCGAAGAAGGAATTGGCGCCTTCATCGAGAAGCGCGAGCCGAAATGGCAGGATAAATGAATCACGACAACTATGACGACGACTATATCCGCGGGATTCTCAACGGCGTGAAGTCAATCGCGATGGTCGGCGCCTCGCCGGTCAACGTGCGGCCGAGTTATTTCGCGTTCAAATATCTCGCGCAACGCGGCTACGACATGATTCCGGTCAATCCCGGTCATGTCGGCAAGAGCCTGCTTGGAAGACCGTTCGTCGCCTCCCTACTCGACATCGATCGCCCGGTCGACATGGTCGACATCTTCCGCAACTCAAGCCACATCATGCCGGCAGTCGATGAGGCGCTGAAAATGACGCCTTTGCCAAAAGTGATCTGGATGCAGCTTGGCGCGCGCGACGACGCGGCGGCCGAAAAAGCCGAAGCCGCCGGTATTAAAGTCGTGATGAACCGCTGCCCCAAAATCGAATATGGGCGGTTGTCGTCGGAAATCTCCTGGATGGGAGTCAATTCGCGCACCCTGAGTTCCAAGCGCGCGCCAATGCCGACCCAAGGCATGCGGCTTTCGCTCGGCCGCACCAGTTTGGGTGGCGGAACGACCGACGCCTCCGACCGCGCGTCGAAAAACAGAACCGATCTGCCCTGATCTCAAACGAAATAATTCTTGCACAAGCAACGCATAACCTGACAGGCCATTCCAAACAGGCTGTCAATGCCTGCTCAGCCTTGACGCCGGACCCAGCTGACATCAGCATGTCCCAAATCAGGCATGCCAAAGCCTCATTCGAAGGCTTGTTTGTCAAAGTAGCGGAAACAGGAAACGCAAATGACCGATCGTCCTCCGGGCTTTTCCACCCTTGCCGTGCATGCGGGCGCACACCCCGATCCGACTACCGGCGCCCGGGCAACGCCGATCTACCAAACCACGTCGTTCGTGTTCAACGACGCCGACCATGCCGCTTCGCTGTTCGGCTTGCAGGCGTTTGGCAATATCTACACCCGGATCGGTAACCCGACGCAGGCGGTGCTGGAAGAGCGCGTCGCAGCCCTTGAAGGCGGCACCGCGGCGCTGGCAACAGCCTCCGGCCATGCCGCGCAGGTCGTGGTTTTCCAGATGCTTCTCAAGCCCGGTGACGAATTCATCGCGGCGCGCAAGCTCTATGGCGGTTCGATCAACCAGTTCACCCACGCCTTCAAGAGTTTCGGTTGGAATGTGGTGTGGGCCGACACCGACGACATCGGAAGCTTCGAGCGTGCGGTGACGCCGCACACCAAGGCGATCTTCATCGAGTCGATCGCCAATCCCGGCGGCACCGTCACCGATATCGAGGCGATCGCGGCCGTCGCCCGCAAGGCCGGCGTTCCCCTGATCGTCGACAACACCCTGGCGACACCCTACTTGATCCGCCCCATTGATCACGGCGCCGACATCGTCGTGCACTCCCTGACCAAATTTCTCGGCGGCCATGGCAATTCGATCGGCGGCATCATCGTTGACGCCGGCACCTTCGATTGGTCGAAGGACAACAAGTATCCCATGCTGAGCGAACCCCGGCCGGAATATCACGGCATCAAGATCCAGGAGACGTTCGGCAACTTCGCCTTCGCCATCGCCTGCCGTGTGCTGGGCTTGCGCGATCTTGGCCCGGCAATCTCGCCGTTCAATTCATTTCTCATCCTGACCGGCATCGAGACGCTACCGCTGCGGATGCAGAAACATTGCGAAAACGCCAAGGCGATCGCCGAATGGCTAGCCCCGCATTCGGAAGTGGCCGCCGTCAATTATGCCGGACTGGCCGGCGACAAATACAACAACCTCGCGCGCAAATATGCCCCGAAGGGCGCCGGCGCCGTCTTCACCTTCAGTCTCAAGGGAGGTTATGACGCCGGCGTCAATCTGGTCTCGAAGCTGAAACTGTTCTCGCATCTGGCCAATGTCGGCGACACCCGGTCGCTGGTCATTCATCCGGCTTCGACCACCCACAGCCAGCTCGACGATGCCGCCAAGATCAAGTCGGGCGCGGCCCCTGATGTGGTGCGGCTGTCGATCGGCATTGAGGACAAGGAAGACTTGATCGCCGACCTCGATCAGGCGCTGCGCCCGGGCTGAAATTCTGATCTCGTTAACACTCGCTCCGCTCAAAGGTGCTTGAATCGTCGCCAAGATGACGATGATTCGGAGCGGAACCATGTTGCGCTGGATGCTGATGTTGGCGGCCGTCTTGTTCGCGGTCAGTTCAGCTGATGCGGCCGATTTGCCGCAATCGGGCGATGCCGTTTACGGCAAGGCGCCGCGTCATGGACGTTCTGCTGCGCCGAAGGAGGAGTCCGACCTCCTCTTCACGCCGTCGGAGGCTTTTCCCGAGGTCCACCTTCCGCCGCACGCGCCACTGCTGTTGGGATCGGCTACGCTGCCGGGCTACTATGGATCGAACCATTCCTATGACTATCAGGGCCCCTATTACGGCGGACCGAATATCAACTATCGGTTCCAGCTGCCCTACGCCTGCGGCGTGCTCGGCTATTGCTAGCTGACAAAGGCTATGCCCGGTTTTCAACCGGGCGCGAGAAAACTTCGCCCATCGCCTGCCCCATCGATTCACGGCACGACCGCGTCAAACGTTCCACTTGGAAAACCGCAAGAGTCAGCACGGCGATGGCGACAGCCTGGTGGGTCAGCGCAAGATCCATCGGCACCTGATTGAGCAGCGTCAGGATGCCAAGGGTTGCCTGCAAGGCCACGATGCCGAACAGCCAAAGCGCGCCGTCAATCACCGCGCGGTCAACGCGGGAGCGGGCCGCATCAATGGCATGCCATACCGCGAGCGTAAACAGTGTATAGGCGACCATGCGGTGCTCGAACTGAACGGTCAGCGTGTTCTCGAACAGATTACGCCACCACGGCACGTCGAAGAAAAGTCGCGCGGCGGAGGGAATGAATCCGCCGTCAATATCAGGCCAGGTGTTGTAGATCTTGCCGGCGCGAAGCCCCGCCACCAGCGCGCCGAGATAAAGCTGCACAAACGTCAGCGCCAGCAACAAGACCGCGCCGATCTTCAATCGCGGCGGCGAGCTCGAGGGCGCCGTCACGGCGAGCCGTCGCAGCGTCCAGACGATGCTTGCAAAAATCAAGAGCGCCAGTACGAGGTGCGTTGCGAGGCGATATTGGGAAACTTCGACCCGCTCTGAGAGCCCCGAGGCGACCATCCACCACCCGACCGCGCCTTGCAGCGCGCCGAGAGCGAAGATCCCCCACAATCGCCGCCTCAGCTCGGCGCCGAGCGCGCCGCGCCATAGAAACCACAGGAACGGCAACAGATAGGCCAAACCGATCACCCGTCCCAGCAACCGGTGGCTCCACTCCCACCAGAAAATCGTCTTGAACTCGTCAAGCGACATGCCGGCATTCATTTGGCGATATTGCGGAATCGCTTTGTAGGCGTCGAAAGCCTGCATCCATGCTGCTTCGCCAAGCGGCGGCAGGCTGCCTGTGACCGGCTTCCACTCCACGATCGATAATCCGGACTCCGTCAACCGGGTGGCCCCGCCGACCAGCACCATGACGGCGATCAGAACGGCAACCGCCAACAGCCACGCGCGCACGGGGCGAATATCTGAAGTTTTGGGGGCAGAAACAACGGCCATTGGCGCCACACTTTACTCTACGAGCGCGCACCTTATAGTCCGCCCCTCCTTGCGCGCAAAGCACGCATTCGAGACCAAAGCGCTCATTCCGTCATGAAGATACGTACCCGCAAACTGCTTGGAACCATCGCTTTGCTGCTGCTGGCGGCGGTGTGGTCGCTGATGGGAATGGTGGTCGCGCAAGCACCCTGGCTTGCAAGCTCCGGCAAATTGCAGGCGATCTTCTACGTCGTCGCCGGCCTGGGCTGGGTGTTGCCGGCGATGCCTATCGTAAGCTGGATGTCGCGGCCGGACCCTGCTTGATACTTGCATGCGTCCCTTAAAGGGACGCGCCCGACAGGATCGCCCGCATGGCGCGCAGCGAGTGCAGCCTTCCGTCCCAGCTAATTCGGGGAAGCCCTAGCAGAGGTGTATGCCCTGCCGGTTCGATAACGCCCGGGATGGTCGACACGGCGCTGACGAAGCCGGCCTCTTCCGCCATGGCCATGTGTTTGCGTTGCCAGGACTGCCGATCGCCGAACGGATAGGCGAAGTGCCTGACGTCCCGCCGCAGAGCCGTCTCGATGACCGCCTTCCCCATCGTCATTTCGCGCAGCGCGGATGCATCTTTCGTATTCGACAAGACGGGAAAGTTGACCGTGGCACCGCCAAGCGTCACCAGCGGATCGGCCGCCAGGGTCTCAAGGTCGCGCCAGTCCAGCGAGGCCTCCCGCGACAGCGCAGCGAGGTCGACGGCGTAACGTCTACAGAGGTCCTTGATCGCGGCAGACAACTCCGCAGCCTCAAGCGAGCGCATCCAGTGCGACAGAAAATCGTAGAGCTGATATTTTTCCGCTACTCCCGGCACATTAAAGTGCCTTTCCTCGCGGCCCATGACCAGGCTGATGCGCCGCTCCCGTGCGATCACCCCTTCAAGCGCCAGCCACCAGGCCTCGCCGATTCCGTCGGGGAAGGCCGTCGGCACGTAGACGGTGAAGGGAACGCCGTGCCGCGACAGCACCGGATAGGCTGATGTAATGATGTCCTTGTAGGTTCCGTCAAACGTCAGACAAACAAATCTCCGCCGCGCGGCCAGCGTGACTGCCCTGCGGCAAACCTCGTCGATCGAAACGACGTCATACTGCCAGCGCTTCAACGCATCGATCGTGCGATCGAGAAACGCGGGCGTGATTTCGCGCGAACTTCGTGGCTGAAATCGCGCAGTTTGTTGCGGCCGAACACGTTCAAAGCGCAGGATGACACCCGCGCCTCGCCGTTTTAGCCATGCGTGACCGCTGAAATAAGCGAGTTCCAGCTTGAGGCTCGTCAGAAGTCCGGTCGCAGATGACAACGTCTCGTCTTTCAACGCGTGTTTCAATGGACCGCTGACGTCGCAACTAGTGCCGCCGCGGCGGAATTTCCGCTCACAGCGGCTCCATTGTCATTACTCTTTGTTGACACTTCTTTGCAAAGGTCGGTTGAAGGAAAAAATTAAGTAATCCCTTGCACGGATATTTGCGGACAGGTATTGCGATGACCATGGCTGCCGCGATTGAAAGCCGCAACGCGGGTGCCTCAGCACGGTCGAAATCAAGCCACATCGCCGCAGTCGACATATTTACCGACCTTGGCCAGGCTGAGACAGTCTGGCGAAGTCTGGAACTTCAGCACCACCTTTCCACGCCATATCAAAGATACGACTTCCTTCGCCCGTGGCAACAGATGGTCGGAGCGCTGGAGGGCCTTCGGCCTCTCGTCGTCATTGCCTATGACCGTGATCGCGTCCCGTTGTTGCTGTTCCCCCTCGTACTCAGGCAGAGTTGGGGCGTTCGCATCGCCCATTTCATGGGTGGCAAGCATGCCACCTTCAACATGGCGCTTTGGAATCGGGATTTTGCCACTGTCGCCTCCCGCGCCGATCTGGAGATTGTATTCGCGGCGATCCACGAGCGCGAAGGCGTCGACGTGCTGGCGTTCCATCAGCAGCCGCTTACATGGCAAGATCTGCCCAACCCGATGGCGCTGCTGCCGCACCAGCCCTCTGTGAACGATTGTCCGATGATACTGATGATGCCGGGCGCGCCCGACACGACGCGCATCAGCCTTTCCCTGCGTCGCCGCCTGAAGACAAAAGAACGCAAACTGAAGGCGTTGCCCGGCTATCGCTATCATGTCGCCGCCGTCGACGCCGACATCCAGCGCCTGCTCGATGCGTTTTTCCGGATCAAGCCACTGCGGATGGCGGAGCAGAAACTGCCGAACGTCTTTGCCGAACAGGGCGTCGAGGATTTCATCCGCGACACGTGCATGACGCCGTTGCCAGGCGGCGGTCGCGTCATTGAGATACACGCTCTCGAAAACGACGCCGAGGTTATCGCGGTGTTTGCCGGCGTCGCCGACAGCACCCGGTTCTCGATGATGTTCAATACCTATACCGTATCGGCGAGCTCGCGTTTCAGTCCGGGACTTGTCTTGATCCGTCACATCATCGATTACTACGCTGAACGCGATTACCGCGCCCTCGACC
This sequence comes from Bradyrhizobium sp., assembly GCA_049509335.1. GTDB lineage: Bacteria > Pseudomonadota > Alphaproteobacteria > Rhizobiales > Xanthobacteraceae > Bradyrhizobium. The sequence continues at coordinate 56,433 of JBEKZZ010000028.1, forward strand.
TTGGAGTCGGCTCGGATGGCTACAAGAAGCTGTTTTGCAAGACCAACGAGCCTATCTTCGATTGCTTCGTCTCGCTCAGCCCGCGGGGCTCGGCCGTGGCCACGGCGATGTCGGCTGCCGCTCGGACCAAGCGTCTTGTCAAAAGCAGTCCGGTGCTTTTGCGCCTTGCCCAAAGCCTGCGGCGCTCAGTCTGCTAGTAAGCCTCAAAGAGAAATTACGCAGCCACAACCCGTAAGCCCGGATCAACCGCGTCCGATGGCAATACCGGCTTGCTCAGCATGGTCACGTCGCTGAAGCCGACGGACTTGAGCTGGTCGCACATCTGATGGCGAGCATCGGGAGCCATCGAGGCATCCGGTACCACCACCGCGCGCGCCTGTGACGTCAGGAGCTCGGCAGGCAGGTCCGAGGCACTCCCCGCATCCAAAAGAACGTAGTCGTAGACCCGGAGCAGCGCGTCGATCGCAAGGCCAAGGCGTGGCGATTGCAACAAGGCACGATCGGAGCCCAGACGCCCCGCACTTACAAGATGCGCCCGCGACAGCCGGTCCTTGGTGATCACTTGCGTAAACGACGCCTCACCCTTCATCAAATCAGTCAATCCCGGCGCATTCGGATCGACGGAGACGGCCGAGATCGTTGGCGAGCTAGCTGCCAGATCGACCACAATGACCTTGGCGCTGCCTGCAATCAGGCGGGCAATGGTCAGCGCCGTCAGAGTAATGCTCTCGCTCGAGGCGGTACCGAGGATGGTAACCTTGCGCGCCGCAGCGCCAGCGGACAACAGCTTTTTGGCAAGTTGCTCGACTTCGGTGAAATCGGACTCGATCTCCGGTGCAAGCGGGACAGAAAGCGTATCCATCACAGGCTTGCGTTCGGCGGGAGCGGCGACAATCGCCGGCTCGCGCGCCGGAGCTGGAGCCAAGGTTGATCCAAACGCGGCGGCCGCGCGCGGAATGGTCATACGCAACAACTCGCCGGTAACGATCCATCCGGTGGAAAGCATGAGCGTCGCAAGCGTCGCGATCAGCACGATCGGCAGCTTCTTCGGATAGGCCGGGCTGTTGGATACGCTGGCGCGGGAGATGATACGGCCGTCTGCTGGTGCCGCCTCGATATTCTCGCGGGTGGTGGCTTCGCGGTACTTCGCAAGGTAGGATTCAAGGAGGTCGCGCTGCGCCTTGGCCTCGCGCTCCAGCGCGCGAAGCTGAACATCCTGACCGTTGGCGGAACTCGCCTGCTTCTTCAACTGGTCGAGGTTGGCGCTCAGCCCCTCGACCCTGCCGCTGGCAATTCGTGCGTCGCTGTCAAGCGAGCGCGAGATCTTGCTCGCCTCGTCACGAATCTGCCGGTCCAGATCGGCCAGTTGCGCCTTGAGTTCCTTGATCCGGGGGTGGCCGTCGAGCAAGGTCGACGATTGTTCGGCCAGTTGAGCACGTAGCGTCACACGCTGTTCGCTGAGGCGGCGGATCAACTCCGAATTCAGAACCTCGGAGGCCTCGATCGGCTGGCCGGTCTGAAGCATTTCGCGGATCAGGCGCGCCTTGGATTCGGCGTCAGACTTGAGCGCGCGGGCGTTGTTCAGTTGCGTGTTCAGCTCGCCCATTTGCTGGTTGGAAAGCGTGGTGTTGTTGGTGCCGACGAACAGGCTCGACTTCGAGCGGAAATCCTCGACGCGGGATTCAGCCTCCGCCACCTTCTTGCGCAGGCTTTCGATCTCGCCTGCCAGCCACTGCCCTGCCGACCTCGCCTGCTCGCGCCGCGCGCCCTGCTGAAGCACCAGATAGCCGTCGGCGATGGAATCGGCGACCCGCGCCGCAAGATCAGGGTCGCGCGACTGAAATTCGATGACGATGACGCGTGATTTATCGACCGCATAGGCGGCGAAGCGATCGTAGTAGGCATCGAGCACTCGCTCTTCCGGCGTCAGCGAAATGGGATCGCGGCCGATCCCGATCAAGGCGAGCAGCGATTTCAGGGGAGAAAATCCCCTCAACACCGGATCGAATTCCGGTAGTTGAGCCAGTCTGTTCTTCTGGATGACGTCGCGCGCGAGATCGCGTGACAGCAGGAGCTGCACCTGGCTGGTGACAGCCTCGGCATCCAATGCATTGCGATCGTCGTTCCGCTCGCCATTCGGTCGCAGAAAAACGTTTTCCCGTCCGTCGATGAGAATCCGCACCTCGGATTTGTATCGAGGCGTGATCATGTTCACCGCCGCGACCGACAGCACGGCTGCCAGAATGGTCGGAACGATGATCCAGCTCCGCTTGCGCGCGAGCGCCTGACCGATCGCCACGAAATCCAGTTCTCCGACCGTGGCCGCCACCGGCCTGACGGCGGCCGGCGCGATCGCCGGCTTGTCCGAACGCCAGAACGCTAAACGCATCGCTCACTCCCCGCGGACGCCACGACTCTACCGGATATGCCGTGATTACACTCCATTAAGGTTGCCGCTGGGTTAATTCCCGCGCCATTGACGGGCCGGCCGCCCGCCGCGGTCATGTTTTGTTAACCATGAAAGTCCTTAATCGGAATCAAGAATTGACCGTGGGTTCTCCGATGCGAGGCGTTCGCGCCCAAATAGCCTGTGTCATGGCTGCATTCGCGCTTGCGGGCTGCATGCAGACAGGCCAGCAGGTAGCGTATGCGCCGCCGCGCAGCGACCTCGACGCCATGGCCTATGGCCAGCCGTCTTATTATTCCCCCTCACAGGTGGCA
>JBEKZZ010000029.1:0-57442 GCA_049509335.1 Bradyrhizobium sp.
AGAGCACATCGATGCATTCATTAATGACTACAACGCCGACGCCAAACCGTTCGTCTGGACCAAGTCCCAAGTCCACCAAAAACGTCTCAAAGCACGTTTCGCGGATCAATGATTCCGGGTACTAGCATCTTTTGCGGCCACGCCTAACCCGGCTGCCTCGGTGCAACCCCGTCTACCGTCGGTATGGTTAGTAGTTAGTACGTCGCACGGCCGCCCGAAATATCGAACACCGCACCGGTGGAGAACGAGCAGTCCTCGGACGCAAGCCAGGCCGCGAGCGCCGCTAACTCCTCGACCAGGACGAAGCGGTTTTTCGGAATCTTCGACAGCATGAAGTCGATATGCTGTTGCGTCATCTGATCGAAGATCGCGGTCTTGGCCGCGGCTGGCGTCACCGCATTGACCATGATGTTGTAGGCGGCAAGCTCCTTGCCGAGCGATTTGGTCAGCGCGATCAGGCCGGCCTTTGAGGCCGAGTAATGCGCGGCATTGGGATTGCCTTCCTTGCCGGCGATGGAGGCGATGTTGACGATGCGGCCGTAGTTTTGCTTGATCATCAGAGGCGCGATCGCCTTGCAGCAGATAAACGGACCGTCGAGGTTGATGCGCAGCACCTTGCGCCATTCGTCGAAGTCGGTTTCCCAGACCGTCTTGTTGACGCCGGCGATGCCGGCATTGTTGACGAAGATGTCGATCTTGCCGAAAGCCTTCAGCGTCTCGTCACGCGTTTTCTCAACGGCGGCGAGATCGGTCACGTCGACCTTGAACGCGCTGACGCCGGCGCCAACTTCCTTTGCCGTCTTCTCGGCGAGCGGCTGATCGTGATCCCAGATCGCGACCTTGGCGCCGGAGGCGACGAAGCGCTCGGTGATAGCGCGGCCAAAACCCTGGGCACCGCCGGTAACGACGGCGCAGCGGCCGTTCAGATCAATCTTGTTCATGGTGTAGTTCCCACAATGCGTTTCGAAAAAATCTCGTGTTGGTCATTCCGGGATGGTCCGAAGCGACAAAATTGATATTCAATTTTGCGCTGAGGACCAGACCCGGAATCTCGAGATTCCGGGTTCGCTCATTACATTCGCGCCCCGGAATGACGTGGATAGTTACAGCGTCCAGCCACCGTCGATGATATGCGCGACGCCGGTGGTGAAGGCGCTTTCATCGCTCGCGAGGTAAACCGCCAATGAGGCGATTTCATCCGCGGTGCCGAGCCGCCCCATCGGTTGCCGGGAAACGAACATCTCGCGGCCGCCGGGGCCGGCGGCCGCGGCACGGTTGAGCATCGAGGGTGTTTCGATCGTGCCGGGGCAGATGCAATTGCAGCGAATGCCCTTGGTGATGAAATCGGCCGCAACCGCGCGGGTCAGCGCTGCGACAGCGGCTTTGGTGGCGCCATAAACATAACGGTTGGGCGCGGCCTTGAAGACACCGGCGGCGGAGGAAATGTTCACGATCGAGCCGTGACCGCGCTCCAGCATGCCGGGCAGGAAGCTGCGGATCGTCCGGTGCATCGATTTGACGTTGAGGTCGAACGAGAAATCCCAGTCGTCGTCCGAGCAATCGAGTACCGTGCCGTGATGCACGAAGCCGGCCGCATTCAACAGAATATCGATCGCGCCGACGCGTTTGGCGAGGGCCGCGACCGAAGAGGTATCGCGCGCGTCAAGCTTTGCTACCTCCGCAACGCCGTGCGTGGTGAGATCAGCCAATCCCTTTTCGTCGATGTCGGTGGCAAAGACGCTGGCGCCTTCGCGCGCAAAGGCAATCGCCGAGGCGCGGCCGATACCGGCGGCTGCCGCGGTGACAAATGCGCGTTTGCCTTTCAGGCGGTCTGACATGTTTTTCTCCCTTTTTTCTTTTCGAGATTCCGGGTCTGGTCTTTCGGACCATCCCGGAATGACGGTTGATTATTGCGATCGCAAGAGTTCAGCCTTAATGATTATCTCTCGCCACACCGACCTTGCCGGCGATGTCGTGATAGCGCGTGGCAAGCTCCATGCAGGCGCCGGTCGCCTGCTGACCGACGGTCGAGCGATAGATTTCCTGCCACGGCGTCTGGCTTGCCGGATAGGGAAAGCCGCCCTTAGCCTTCAACTCCGCATGTCGTTTTTTCACCTCGTCATCCGAAATCAGGATGTTCGCGCTGCCCTTGTTGAGGTCGACACGAACCTTGTCGCCGGTCTTGAGGATGGCAAGACCGCCATCGGCGGCGGCTTCCGGAGTAGCGTTGAGGATCGAGGGCGAACCTGAGGTGCCGGATTGCCGGCCGTCGCCGATGCAGGGCAGGGACAGGATGCCGCGTTTGATGAGAGCCGCGGGCGGCTGCATGTTCACGACCTCGGCGCCGCCGGGATAGCCGATCGGGCCGGTGCCGCGCACGAACAGGATGCAGCGCTCGTCGATGTCGAGCGAGGGATCGTCGATCCGGTGGTGATAATCTTCCGGCCCCTCGAAAACGATCGCGCGGCCTTCGAAAGCGTTGGGGTCTTTGGGGTTGATCAGATAACGGTCGCGGAATTCCTTCGAAATCACGCTGGTCTTCATGATCGCGGAATCGAAGAGGTTACCGCGCAGCACGAGGAAGCCTGCGTCTTTCACCAGCGGCTTGTCGTAGCTCCAGATCACGTCGCCATCGGGCTTGGTCGCCTCCCGGCAGTTGTCGCCCATGGTGTGGCCGTTCACGGTCAGCGCGTCTTCGTGAATGCGCCTTGCGCCCATCAATTCGCGCACCACCGCCGGTACGCCGCCGGCGCGATGGAATTCCTCGCCGAGATAGAAGCCGGCCGGCTGCATGTTCACCAGCAGCGGAACGTCGTGGCCGAATTTCTGCCAGTCGTCGATCGATAGCTCGACGCCGATGTGGCGGGCGAGTGCGTTGATGTGGATCGGCGCGTTGGTCGAGCCGCCGATGGCGGAATTGACGACGATGCAGTTCTCGAATGCCTTTCGCGTCAGGATGTCGGAGGGTTTGAGATCCTCCCAGACCATGCCGACGATGCGTTTTCCCGTTTCATAGGCGATCTGGCCGCGCTCGCGATAAGGGGCGGGGATCGCGGCGCAGCCGGGAAGCGACATGCCGAGGGCTTCAGCGAGCGAATTCATCGTCGACGCCGTGCCCATGGTGTTGCAATGGCCGACTGACGGCGCGGAAGAGGCGACGATGGTCATGAATTGTTCATAGTCGATCTCGCCGGCCGCGAGTTCCTCGCGCGCCTTCCAGACCACTGTTCCCGATCCCGTGCGCTGGCCCTTGAACCAGCCGTTCAGCATCGGACCACCGGAAAGAACGATGGCCGGCAGGTTGACGGTGGCGGCGGCCATCAAGCAGGCCGGCGTGGTTTTGTCGCAGCCTGTGGTTAGCACCACGCCGTCGAGCGGATAGCCGAACAGGATTTCGACCAGGCCGAGATAAGCGAGGTTGCGGTCCAATGCCGCAGTGGGGCGCTTTCCCGTTTCCTGGATTGGATGCATCGGGAATTCCATCGCGATGCCGCCGGCCGCCCGAATACCTTCGCGCACCCGATGCGCCAGTTCGAGATGGTGCCGGTTACAGGGCGACAGGTCGTTGCCGGTCTGCGCAATGCCGATAATGGGCTTGCCGGACTGCAATTCTTCCCTTGTGAGGCCGTAATTGAGATAGCGCTCGAGGTAGAGCGCGGTCATTCCAGGGTTATGGGGGTTGTTGAACCACTCGCTGGAGCGGAGTTTGCGCCTGGTGACGCCGGTTAGCGGCTTGTTCATGATTTCTCCCGCAGCGCACACGCCTTATTCTTGGGCGCACGCTTCATATTAGCCGGGATGTTCGCATGCCGAGATGCGCTTCGCAACGGCATGGCAGTGAGGCGATCGTCTACGACTTTGATCCAAGGACACGTCAGCAAAAGTCTGATATGACGCGGTTAAATCAGGGCCGCCGGCTTTTACCGCGACGGTCGTAAGGCGTATTCGGGAGGAAGTGTATGTCGTCTGTGCATATCCGCGATGTGCGGAAATCGTTTGGCGGCTTTGAGGTCTTGCACGGCGTCACAATTCCGATCGAGGACGGCGCCTTTGTGGTGTTGGTCGGTCCTTCCGGCTGTGGCAAGTCAACCTTGCTGCGAATGCTTGCTGGCCTCGAAAACATCACCTCGGGCACGATTTCGATCGGCGATCGCGTCGTCAACAATGTCCAGCCCAAAGAGCGCGACATCGCGATGGTGTTCCAGAACTATGCGCTCTATCCGCATATGACGGTCGCCGACAATATGGGCTTCTCGTTGAAGCTCCGTGGCGCCAATCCTGATGAGATCAAGAAGGGCGTCGCCCGCGCTGCCGAGATTTTGGCGTTGACGCCGCTGCTCGATCGTTATCCGCGGCAACTGTCCGGCGGCCAGCGCCAGCGCGTCGCGATGGGTCGCGCCATCGTGCGTGACCCGCAGGTGTTCCTGTTCGACGAACCCTTGTCGAACCTCGATGCCAAACTGCGCGTCGCGATGCGCACCGAAATCAAGGAACTGCATCAGCGGCTGAAAACCACGACCGTCTATGTGACGCACGACCAGATCGAGGCCATGACCATGGCCGACAAGATCGTGGTGATGCACGACGGGATCGTTGAACAGATCGGCTCGCCGCTCGAACTTTACGACCGGCCGGATAATCAGTTTGTCGCGAGCTTCATCGGCTCGCCCGCGATGAATTTCCTCAAAGGCAAGGTCAAAGCCAACGGCAGCGCCAGTTTCGAAGGGCCGAACGGCGTGAAATTGCCGCTCAAGACGGCGCCTGCGAATTCAGACGGAAGGCCCGCGGTCTATGGCGTGCGGCCGGAGCATTTCACGATTGCCGATGACGGCGCGGAAGCCGAAATCGTCGTGGTCGAACCCACGGGATCGGAAACCCAGGTGTTCGCCAAGCTCGGCGGCGAGCAGGTCGTTGCCGTCTTCCGCGAACGTCATCAGTTCAAACCAGGCGACAAGGTTCACCTGAAGCCGGATCCGTCGCTGGTTCATCTGTTCGACGAGAGCACCGGCAAGCGACTCTAAACGGCAGCGCGCAAAATGGCCCGCAAAAAGCCAATCAAAAAGGGAGAAGAGGGACAATGAAACATCTCACACCGGATCGGCGATCTCTGCTGAAAGCGGGGGGCGGCCTGCTGGCGGTCGCGGCCACCATGTCGGCGGAGCAGTTGCTTGGCTATGCAAAGGCCTGGGCGCAGGCCTCGCCGTGGACGCCGGAAGCCGGCGCCAAGATCAACCTGTTGCGCTGGAAGCGCTTCGTCGAATCCGAGGACGTCGCGTTCATGAAGATCGTCGATGCCTTCCAGAAGGCGACCGGCGTCACCGTCAACGTCTCCAACGAATCATATGACGACATCCAACCGAAAGCCTCCGTGGCCGCCAATACGGGCCAAGGGCTCGACATGGTGTGGGGTCTTTATTCCTTGCCGTTTTTGTTTCCCAATAAATGCACCGATATGACCGACGTCGCCGATTATCTCGGCAAGAAAGGCGGCGGCTGGACCAAATCGGGCGAGGCCTATGGCAAACTGGACGATAAGTGGATCGCCGTTCCCGTCGCCGCGACCGGTGCGCTGATCAACTATCGCATCGCCGCGATGGAAAAGGCCGGCCACAAGGAATTCCCGAAGGACCTCGACGGCTTTGCCGATCTCATCAAGGGCCTCAACAAGAACGGTACCCCGGCCGGCATGGCGGTCGGACATGCCTCGGGCGATGCCAACACCTGGTTATACTGGGCGCTTTGGGCGCATGGCGGCAATCTGATCGATGCCAATAACAAGGTCGTGCTCAACTCGCCGGAGACGGCCAAGGCGCTCGAATACGTCAAAGGCCTCTATGACAATTTCATTCCGGGCACCGCGTCCTGGAACGACAGTTCCAACAACAAGGCCTTCCTGGCCGGCCAACTCTACCTCACGGTCAACGGGATCTCGATTTACGTCACGGCGAAAAAGGAAAATCCGCAGATCGCCGAGGACATGAATCATGCCCATCTGGTTCCAGGCGTCGACGGCAAGACAAGAGAAATGAACCTCGGATTCCCGATCCTGGTGTTCAACTTCACCAAGTTCCCGCAGGCTTGCAAGGCCTTTACTGCCTTCATGATGGACCCCGAACAACTCAATCCGTGGGTCGAGGCGTCCCAGGGCTATCTCTCGCCGTTCCTGGCGGGCTTCAGCAAAAATCCGATCTGGACTGCCGATCCCAAGAACACGCCCTATCGCAACGTGGCGGAGGTTTCGCTCACGCCGGCCGGCATCGGCAAGATGGGCGAGAACGCGGCGGCCGCGATCGCCGACTTTGTCGTGGTCGACATGTTTGCGAACTACTGCACCGGTCGCGAGGATGTGAAGACTGCGATGACTTCGGCGGAACGTTCCGCCAAGCGTATCTTCCGATAAGATCGATAGCCGGCGCGACTGATGTCGCGCCGGCCTTACTCTTTGTTGACGGTCCGGGCTTAACCCAGCACTAAACTGGAACGAGATGACCACACTTCAAACATCCGCACCTGTAAGGACTGCGAGCATCGAAACACCTTCGGTATGGTCGCGGCTGAAGTTCAACCGCAACTTCATGGCGCTGTGGTTCATGCTGCCCGCGGCGGCGTTCCTGATTCTCTTCCTGGCCTATCCGCTCGGCCTCGGTGTCTGGATGAGCTTTACCGACGAGCGCATCGGCCGCGGCGGCATTTTTATCGGTACCGAGAACTATGAGTGGCTGTGGGACGATGCCATCTTCTGGCTCTCGGTATTCAATACGTTGCTCTATACGATCGTGGCGAGCGCCATCAAATTCGCGATTGGGCTTTATCTCGCGCTGCTCTTGAACCGGAACATGCCGCTCAAGGCGCTGATCCGCTCGGTCGTGCTGATCCCGTTTATTGTGCCGACCGTGCTCTCGGCGATCGCGTTCTGGTGGATCTACGATTCCCAGTTCTCGATCATCTCCTGGTCGCTGATCAAACTCGGAATCCTCGACCACAACATCAATTTCCTCGGCGATTCGACTCTGGCGCGCGGCAGCGTGATCTTCGCCAACATCTGGCGCGGCGTTCCCTTCGTGGCGATCACGCTGCTCGCGGGCCTACAAACTGTGTCGCCTTCGCTCTATGAGGCCGCAACGCTCGACGGCGCCACCAACTGGCAGCGTTTCCGCTACATCACCTATCCGTTGCTCACCCCGATCATCGCGGTGGTGATGACGTTTTCGGTGCTGTTCACCTTCACCGACTTCCAGTTGATCTGGGCGCTGACGCGCGGCGGCCCGGTCAACGCCACGCATCTGATGGCCACCTTGAGCTATCAGCGCGGCATTATCTCGGGCCGTCTGGGCGAGGGAGCCGCGATCGCGACCGCCATGATCCCGTTCCTGCTGGCGGCGATCGCGATTTCCTGGTTCGGCATGCAACGCCGGAAATGGCAGCAAGGATCGAACAATGACTGATTCCGTGCTTCCGTCGAAAACCCCCATGGTCGGCGTGGTCGACGATAACGAAGGCATGAGCTATCTGGAATCGCTGCCGCGCCGCGTGGTGACGCTCTATATCCCGCTCGGGCTGATCCTGATCGTGCTGTTGTTCCCGTTTTACTGGATGGTGCTGACCTCGATCAAACCGGACGAGCAGCTGATCGACATGAACACCTATAATCCGTTCTGGGTGGTGCATCCGACGCTCAAGCACATCAACAAGCTGTTGTTCGAGACGCAATACCCGCGCTGGCTCTGGAACACGATGTATGTGGCCGTCGGCGCCACCGTGCTCTCGATCATCGCAAGCGTGCTCGCGGCGTACGCGATCGTGCGCCTGCGCTTCAAGGGCGCCGATACCGTGGGCGTCTTGATCTTCTTTGCCTATCTGGTGCCGCCGTCGATCCTGTTCATTCCGCTGGCCTCGGTGATCCAGGCCTACGGCCTGTTCGACTCGCCGTTGTCGCTGATTCTGGTTTATCCGACCTTGCTCATTCCGTTCTCGACCTGGCTGCTGATGGGATACTTCAAGACCATTCCCTTCGAGCTGGAGGAATGTGCGCTGATCGACGGCGCCTCGCGCTGGCAAATCCTGACCCGCATCATCGTGCCGCTCGCCATCCCCGGCTTGATCTCGGCTTTCATTTTCTCCTTCACGCTGTGCTGGAACGAGTTCATCTATGCGCTGACCTTCCTGCAGTCGACGCCGAACAAGACGGTGCCGGTCGCGATCGTGAACGAGTTCGTCGACGGCGATATCTACAAATGGGGTTCGCTGATGGCGGGCGCGCTGGTCGGTTCGCTGCCGCTTGTCATCCTCTATGCCTTCTTCGTCGAGCACTACGTGTCGGCGATGACCGGAGCCGTCAAAGAGTGACCGGCGCAAACAAATCCTGACGTCATCGCGAGGAGCAGGGCGACGACGCGATCCAGTCTAGTTTGCTCCTGGATTGCTTCGCTCCGCTCGCAATGACGGCAAAATAAGAGGAGTACGCTTTGCATATTCTGGTTCTCGGCGCGGCCGGTATGGTCGGGCGCAAATTGGTCGATCGCCTGCTGCGCGACGGTCATCTCGGCAAGAACGATATCACGCGGATGACGCTGCACGACGTGGCGGCGCCGAAGCAACCGGAGAAGACCGGCTTTCCGGTCGAGACCATGGCCGGTGACTTCGCAATCGCCGGCGTCGCCGAAAAGCTGATCGCCGGCCGTCCCGACGTGATCTTTCATTTGGCGGCGATCGTCTCGGGCGAGGCCGAGCTCGATTTCGACAAGGGGTACCGCATCAACCTCGACGGCACGCGGATGCTGTTCGATGCGATCCGGCTGGTTGGCGGTGGCTACAAGCCGCGCGTGGTCTTTACGTCATCGATCGCCGTGTTTGGTGCGCCGTTCCCGGATGCCATCAGCGACGAGTTCTTCAATACACCGCTCTTGAGCTATGGCACCCAGAAAGCAATCGGGGAGCTTCTGCTCGCCGACTATTCGCGCCGCGGGTTCATGGACGGCGTCGGCATTCGCCTTCCGACCATCAACATTCGCCCCGGACTTCCGAATAAGGCAGCCTCCGGCTTTTTCTCCGGCATCTTGCGCGAACCGCTCGCGGGCAAAGAAGCGATTTTGCCGGTATCGGAGGATGTCAGGCACTGGCACGCGTCGCCGCGCTCGGCGGTGGGCTTCCTGGTCCATGCCGCGACCATGGACACTGCTGATGTCGGGGCCCGGCGCAACCTCTCCATGCCCGGCATTTCGGCTACCGTCGGCGAGCAGATCGCGGCGCTGAAGCGGGTGGCTGGAGAGAAAGTCGCGGGGCGCATCAAGCGCGAGCCCGATCCCTTTATTATCAGCATCGTCGCTGGATGGCCGCGCAACTTTGATCCCAAGCGCTCGCTTGAACTGGGATTTACGACCGCCGAAAAATCGTTCGACGACATCATCCGGATTCACATCGAAGATGAATTAGGTGGTAACTTCGTCGCCTGACGTTTTCTGATCTTTTAAGGAGAACCGCCATGACGGCCAGCATCGTGGGATGGGCGCATACACCCTTTGGCAAGTTTGACACCGAGACCGTCGAGAGCCTGGTGGTCAAAGTCGCCAACGAGGCGCTGGCGGATGCGGGAATAGCCGCCGCCGATGTCGACGAAATCGTGCTCGGCCATTTCAATGCCGGTTTCTCGCCGCAAGATTTTACCGCCGCATTGGTGCTGCAGGCCGATCCGAATTTGCGTTTCAAGCCAGCCACACGAGTCGAGAACGCTTGCGCGACCGGCTCGGCCGCCGTGCATCAGGGTATCCGGGCGATCGCTTCGGGGGCGGCCAGGATCGTGCTGGTGGTCGGTGTCGAGCAAATGACACGCACGCCAGGCCCCGAGATCGGGCGCAATCTCTTGCGGGCATCATATCTGCCGGAGGACGGCGACACGCCCGGCGGCTTTGCCGGCGTGTTCGGCAAGATCGCGCAAGGCTATTTCCAGAAATACGGCGACCAGTCCGATGCGCTGGCGATGATCGCGGCGAAGAACCACAAGAACGGCGTCGCCAATCCCTACGCGCAGATGCGTAAGGATTTCGGTTTCGAATTCTGCCGTTCCGAAAGCGAGAAGAATCCGTATGTCGCAGGCCCCCTCAAGCGCACCGATTGCTCTCTGGTGTCGGATGGCGCGGCCGCGTTGATCCTCGTCGATTCCGAGACTGCAAAATCCATGGGCAAGGCGGTGAACGTTCGCGCTACAGCGCATGCGCAGGATTTTCTGCCGATGTCCAAGCGCGACATCCTGCAATTTGAAGGCTGCTCGGTCGCCTGGCAGCGCGCGCTTGAGAAGGCAGGCATCGCGCTGTCCGATCTTTCCTTTGTCGAAACGCACGATTGCTTCACGGTTGCCGAATTGATCGAATATGAGGCGATGGGGCTGACGCCGCGCGGGCAGGGCGCGCGCGCCATCAAGGAAGGCTGGACGCAAAAGGACGGCAAGCTGCCGGTCAATCCTTCTGGCGGGTTGAAGGCCAAGGGCCACCCGATCGGCGCCACCGGCGTCTCCATGCATGTGATGACCGCGATGCAACTCACCGGCCAGGCCCCGGAAGGCATGCAACTCCCAAATACCAAGCTCGGCGGCATCTTCAACATGGGTGGGGCCGCGGTCGCCAATTACGTTTCGATCCTGGAGCCGGCAAAGTAAAAGAGGCCAGCCGCGATGAACATCGCCGAATGGCTCGCCGCAACGGCAAAACTTCGCCCCGAGGCGCCGGCGCTGCTGACTGGCTTCGATATCGACGCGGACTATAAAACTTTTGCGCGCCGTGCCGCCGCGATTGGCACGGCGCTATCGCGCGAATACGGCATCGAGCCCGGCGACCGGATCGCGGTGTTTGCCTCCAACTGCACGCAATATCTCGAATGCCTCTACGGCATCTGGTGGATGGGCGCGGCCGCGATCCCGATCAATGCCAAATTGCACGGCCGCGAAGCCGCCTGGATTTGCGGCGATGCCGGCGCGAAGCTCGCCTTCGTTTCCGACGACACGATCGAGGCGTTGACCGAAGTGAAGGGCGACTTCCCGGCTTCGATGAAGCTGCTGTCGCTTGATAGCGAGGCCTACCGCATCATGCGCGAAGGCGAGGGGACGCCTGCACCGCTTGCGCGCGAGGTCGATGATCTCGCCTGGCTGTTCTATACGTCGGGCACCACGGGCCGGCCGAAAGGCGTGATGCTCAGCCACGGCAATCTCGTGGCGGCATCGACGTGCTATCTCATCGATGTCGATCCGGCGACGCCGAAAGACGCCTCGCTCTATGCCGCGCCGATCTCGCATGGCGCGGGCCTTTATAATTTTCCGCACACCCGCATGGGCGGGCGGCATGTCGTTCCGGAATCCGGCGGATTCGATCCGGATGAGGTGCTCAATCTCGCGCGCAATCTCGAAAATGTCGTGATGTTCGGCGCGCCGACCATGGTTCGTCGCCTGGTCGATGCTGCGAAACGCCGCGGCGAAAACGGCGAGGGTATCCGCACCATCATCTATGGCGGCGGGCCGATGTATCTCGCAGACATTCGCGAGGCCATCGCGGTCATGGGCCAGCGCTTTGTGCAGATTTACGGCCAGGGTGAATCGCCGATGACGATCACTTCTCTTACCCGCGAATGGCACATGAAGACCGATCATCCGCGCTATCTGGAACGGCTCGCTTCGGTCGGCACCGCCCAAAGCGTGATGTCGGTTCGCATCACGGGCAAGGACGGCGAAGTGCTTCCGCCGGGGGAAACCGGCGAGGTCGAAGCCAAGGGCACCGCCGTCATGCTCGGTTACTGGAACAACCCGAAGGCCAATGCCGAGACGCTGAAGGACGGCTGGCTGCGCACCGGCGACGTCGGGCGTCTGGACGAAGACGGCTTTCTCACGCTGTCGGACCGTTCCAAGGACGTAATCATTTCCGGCGGCACCAATATCTATCCGCGCGAGGTGGAGGAGGCGCTTCTGACCCATGCCGACGTGCGTGAGGTCTCGGCGATCGGTGTGCCCGATCCCGACTGGGGCGAAATCGTCGTTGCCTGCGTGGTGCTGGAAACAGGGGCTATTGCCGACGATGCGAAGTTGGACGCGCATTGCCTGGAGTCGATCGCGGGCTTCAAGCGGCCGAAGCGCTATATCTATCTTGAGGCTTTGCCGAAAAATAACTACGGCAAGGTGCTCAAGACCGAACTGCGGCAGATGATGCGGAAGTAAGCCAAAACGCACGCCTGCCGACGGATCGTCATGCCCCGCACAAGCGGGGCATCCAGTATCCCGGAGACTTCTCCTCATTTTTCACGTCTCTGGAATACTGGATCGTCCGCCTTCGCGGACGATGACAGCGTTGCGCATAAGGCCATACGCCTGCCGCCCTTGATCTTGCCGATGGCCTGACGTTACTAGGTTCTCGTGCCGTCGGAGAGCGGCTTCGTATCGGGAGCAGACAAACCATGGGTCCGTTGGAGGGCGTCAAAGTCATCGACATGACGACCGTGCTGATGGGTCCCTATGCCACCCAGATGCTCGGCGACTATGGCGCCGATGTCATCAAGGTCGAAAGTCTCGACGGCGATGTGACGCGGCTGATCGGCCCCTCGCGTCATCCTGGCATGGGACCGGTGTTCCTCAACACCAACCGCAGCAAGCGCTCGATCGCGCTCGATCTGAAGAAGGCGAGCGGCCGCGACGCGGTGCTGCGGCTGATCCAGTCCGCCGATGTGCTGGTCTATAATGTGCGGCCGCAGGCGATGGCGCGCCTGCAACTCGGCTACGACGTCGTCTCCAAGATCAATCCGCGGCTGATCTATGCCGGCGTGTTCGGCTTCGGTCAGGACGGTCCCTATGCCGCCAAGCCGGCCTATGACGACCTGATTCAAGGCGCGACCGCATTGCCTGCGCTGATGGCGCAAACTGGCGACGGCGTGCCGCGTTATGTTCCGAACGCGCTGGTTGATCGCATCGTTGGGCTGACGGCAGTCGGCGCGATTTGCGCGAGTCTCGTGCATCGTGATCGCACCGGGCGCGGCCAGCGGCTGGACATTCCGATGTTCGAGACCATGGCGGGCTTTGTCATGGGCGACCACATGGGCGGGCTCACTTACGAGCCGCCGCTCGACAAGGGCGGCTATGCACGGCATCTGTCGCGCGATCGCCGGCCCTACAAGACCGCCGACGGCTATATCTGCGTGATCGTCTATAACGACAAGCAGTGGGCGAGTTTCTTTGAGGCGGCTGGCCGCGATGATCTGCGCGGCAATCCCGTGTTTTCGACCTTCGCCGGCCGCGCCACGAATATCGACACGGTCTATGCCGAACTCGCGCGCATTTTCGAGACGCAAACCACGGCGGAATGGATCGATCTGCTCACCAGGGCGGATATACCGGTTATGCCGATGCATGATCTTGAAAGCATCTTGCAGGATCCGCATCTGGTTTCGACCGGCTTCTTTCCCGTCGTCGATCATCCCAGTGAAGGCAAGGTTCGAAGCATGAAGGCGCCGGCCCAATGGTCGGACACCCCGGTCGAGACGAAGCGGCTGGCGCCACGCCTGAACGAGCATGGCGGCGAAATCCTGAAGGAGGCTGGCTTTTCGGCCGAGGAGATTGCTACGCTGATACGTGACGGCGCTACAACAGCGGTTTGAGGCCATGGATTTCGCGCTGACAGCCAACCAGGAATCGATCCGCGATGCGGTCGCGAAAGTTTGCGCGCGCTTTGACGACGCCTATTGGCTGAAGAAGGACAAGGAAGGCGGCTTTCCTTCCGATTTTTGCCAAGCGCTCGCGGGAGCCGGTTGGCTCGGTATCTGTATCCCCGAAGAATATGGCGGTTCCGGACTTGGCGTCATGGATGCCGCGATCATGATGCGCACGATTGCGGAATCTGGCGCCGGCATGTCGGGCGCCTCCGCCGTGCATATCAATGTGTTCGGCCTCAATCCCGTGGTCGTGTTCGGCACCAAAGAGCAATGCGAGCGGATGTTGCCGCCGATCGTCTCGGGCGCACACCGATCCTGCTTCGCCGTCACCGAACCCAACACCGGCCTCAACACCACGCAATTGAAGACGCGCGCGGTGCGCAAGAACGACAAATACATCGTTAACGGCCAGAAGGTCTGGATTTCCACCGCGCAGGTCGCCGAAAAAATTCTCCTGCTCGCGCGCACCACGCCGCTGGAGGAGGTCAAAAGCCCAACCCACGGCCTCAGCCTGTTCTATACCGATTTCGATCGCAGCCGGATTTCGGTGCGGGAGATCGAGAAGATGGGCCGCAAGGCGGTCGATTCCAACGAACTCTTCATCGAGGATTTTGAAATTCCCGTGGAAGATCGCCTCGGCGAAGAGGGGCGTGGCTTCGAATACATCCTGCATGGCATGAATCCGGAGCGCATCCTGATTGCCGCGGAAGCAGTAGGGCTCGGCCACGTGGCGTTGTCACGCGCGGCTGCCTATGCCAAGGAGCGCAATGTGTTCAACCGTCCGATCGGCAAGAACCAGGCGATCCAGCATCCGCTCGCGAAGAACTGGATGGAGTTGGAATCCGCCTGGCTGATGACGCTGAAGGCCGCCTGGCAATATGATCAGGGACAGCCGTGTGGCCCGGCGGCCAACGCTGCAAAGTATCTCGCGGGCGAGGCAGGCTTCCATGCCTGCGAGCAGGCGGTGATGACCCATGGCGGCTTCGGTTACGCCAAGGAGTTTCACGTCGAGCGTTACCTGCGCGAATCGCTGATCCCGCGCATCGCGCCGATCAGTCCGCAACTCATCCTCAGTTTCATCGCCGAAAAAGTGCTGGGCTTGCCCAAGTCGTATTGAGGCGGGTATCTCCCTTGGCAAATCACTGGCACGTTAAGGAACCATCATGACCCGTCTCAAGGCCGCGCTTGATCCGCGCTCCGTCGCCATCATCGGCGCCTCGGAAAATCCCAACAAGGTCGGCGGCCGGCCGGTGCACTATCTCGACAAGTTCGGATTCAAGGGCAAGATCTTTCCGATCAATCCGTCCCGGCCCGAAGTGCAAGGCCACAAATGCTACAAGAGCCTGAGCGATCTCCCGGAAGCACCTGACATGACGATCGTGGCGGTCGCCGGCGACAACGCCATTGGGGCGGTGGAAGATTGCGCTGCGCACGGCGTCAAGGTCGCGGTGGTGATGGCGTCGGGCTTTGGCGAAGTCGATGCCGTGGCCGGCAAGGCCAAGGAGCGGCGCATGGTTGAGGTCGCGCACAAGGCCGGCATGCGCATCGTCGGTCCCAATTCGCAAGGGCTCGCCAATTTCGGCACCGGCGCGATCGCAAGCTTCTCCACCATGTTTATGGATATGGATCGCGCTGAAGGCCATGTGGCGATGCTCAGCCAGAGCGGCGCGCTATCGACGGTGCCGGTCGGTTTCCTGCGTCAGCGCGGCATCGGCGTGCGCCACACGCATGCCACCGGTAACGACGCCGATATCACGGTCGGCGAACTCGCGGTCGCGGTCGCCGAAGACCCTGAAGTCAAGCTCCTGCTGCTTTACCTCGAGAGCATCCCGGAGACGAAATATCTGGAGGAATTGGCTTCAGTGGCACTGAAGCGCGACCTGCCGATCATCGCATTGAAATCGGGCCGCTCCGAAGCCGGACGCCAGGCGGCGCAATCGCACACCGGTGCGCTCGCCAACGAAGACCGCGTTGTCGACGCTTTTTTCGAGCAACACGGCATCTGGCGTGCGCCGGACATGCGCGGCCTCGTGGAAGCAACCGAGCTTTACCTCAAAGGCTGGAATCCGATGGGACGACGGCTTGTCGCCATCAGCAACTCCGGCGCGGTCTGCGTGATGACCGCGGACGCGGCGACGAGCGTCGGCATGCCGATGGCAAAGCTCTCCGGCGAAACCGACAAAAAGCTCAAGGGCATTCTGCCGAGTTTTGCCACCACGACGAACCCGATTGATCTGACGGCCGCGCTGTTGTCCAACAGCCGGCTGTTCGGCGATATCCTTCCCGTCATCGCCGAAGATCCAGCCGCCGACGCATTCCTGATCGGTGTGCCCGTTGCGGGGCCCGGTTACGATGTGGAAGCCTTCGCCCGCGATGCGGCTGCCTTCGGCAAACAGACCGGAAAGCCGCTGGTGATCGCGGCGACCCAGAAGAGCGTCGCCGATCAATTCGCCGCCGAAGGGTCCTCTGTGTTCCCGACCGAGACCGAGGCGGTGACGGCGCTGCATCAGTTTCTGGCGCACCGTGAGTTGATGGCGCGCACCAAAGCGCGCCTGACACCGGGATCCAGCCCCCGCGCACCGTGGGTGCCGGCGGCGACGACCGCCATGCTCAACGAAGCGGATAGTCTGGCGTTGTTGGCTGAGCGCGGCATTCCCGTGGTGGCGCATCGGCTCTGCCGGTCGCGCGCCGAAGCGATCGCGGCCTTCGAGAGCATCGGCGGGCCCGTCGTCGTCAAGGGCTGCTCGGCCGACATTGCGCATAAATCCGAGCTTGGACTGGTCAAACTCGGCGTGGCGAGCCGCGAGGAAGCGGGCGAAGTGTGGGCCCGGATGGAAGCGATCATCCGCAAGCATGGTTCGCGATTCGACGGTGTCATCGTGGCGGCGATGGCCCGCGGCCGCCGCGAGATCATGATTGGTGCGCACCGCGATCCCGTCTTCGGTCCCGTCGTGGCGGTTGGCGACGGCGGCAAATATGTCGAGATCTTTCGCGATACCGCGCTGCTGTTGCCGCCGTTCTCGAAAGAAGAAGCGAAGGCGGCATTCGAGAGGCTCAGGATCGCGCCGCTGTTTGCGGGCGTTCGCGGCGAGCCGCCGATGGACGTTGAGGCGCTCTGCGACGCCGTCTTGCGGATCGGCGACTTGATGCTGGACCCCGCAGCCAGAGTGGTGAGCCTCGATCTCAACCCGGTGCTGCTCGACAGCGCCGGCAAGGGCTGCGTGGTCGTCGACGCGGTTGTGTTTCAGGGGTAGCGTGATTTGAAAGTGGTCGCGAACGCAACGAAGCACCCCCCCAAGGCTACGCGAGACTATTTGCCCCGGATTGCTTCGTCGCGTTCGCTAACCTCGCGCGCTTGCGGTTAAGCGATCACCGCCCGTAGAGGACGACGCTGGCAATGACGAGCATGGCCGTCACTGCCATCATCTGCGCGAGTACCCCCGAGGCCGCCTTTTTGGTGGCGTCCTTCATGTTGTTCTCCCTAGACTCGGGCCTGGGTGAACCCGGATTTTGGACACGATTCATCGTGGCCCGGAAAGGCCTGATGATCGACTGGATTTACGCGGAACACCCCTCGACGAGTATTCGCTTTGATTGAGTCCCCACTCAGCGAACATCGACAGGTGTAATTTTGTTTAGCAATGAGGCGGCATTTTGGCCCGCCTGTAGCGGGTTTATGCGGAAGCTGAGGAATTTTGGAAGCGACCGCCGAACGACCTTATTTTAGCGCTGCTGATTCAAGCCCCGCTGAGGCCGGCTGCGCAACGAAATCCGGCGATCGATCGCGTTGTCCCGATTTCCTGGTCGAGGTCTTTGACCACAAGTCCAAATCCTCCGCAGCCGAGCACAAGGCCGACGACGGCCGTGAAAAGCAGCGGCACGACAAAGTCTCCGGTCCAGGAAATCAGCAACCCGGTAATCAGCGGTGCCAATGCCCCGCCGATATTGCCGCCGAAATTCTGAATGGAGACACAGGACGAGACCAGATGCGGAGGCGCGATGTCGATCGGCATGGCGTTCGCGGCGGCCGTCGTGAGGCTGAGTGCGGATACGGCCAGCGTGAGGGCCGTGACCGCGACCCACGCCTCGTGCGAAAGCGCAGCGATCACGATGAAGATCGTTGAGGTAAAGATTCCGCCGACTGCAAAGGATCGCCGGACCGACGATATGCTGCCGCCGCGTGCGACGATCCGGTCGTTCAGCCAGCCGCCAAGCAGCGTGAATACGATGCCGAAGAGGAAGGGTAGCATTGCAAACAAGCCGGTGCGCATGATCGACATATTTTGCTGAAGCGCGAGATAACCCGGGAGCCACGTCGCGAAGACGTAGTAGACGTAGAGGTAGCCGGTCTGGCCGAGAACCATGCCCCAGACCGACCTGACCTTCAAAAGCTCGCTCCACCGCACCGTCGACCGTGGAGTCGCCGATGCGGCTTCCGCCACAGCCGGGGGCTTTCGATAGACCAGGAGCCAGCAGACGATCCAGAACGCGCCCAGAAGGCCGGTCATGTAGAACACAGACGCTCTGCCGAACTGGCTGAGCAGCAACGCCGACAACGGAATGCCGATCGCCAGTCCGATCTTGTTGCCTGAGAATTGGATGCTGACGGCAAATCCGCGTTCGGTCTTGTTGAAATTCTGTCGAATGATCTGAGAGGCCGAAGGAAGATTCGGAGCTTCGCCAATTCCGACCAGCGCGCGTAAGACCGCAAGCGGCCAAAACTGGATTGTCAGGCCGCATAGAGCGGTGGCCATCGACCACAGCGCCACGGCCCCGGGAAACGCGCGACTTGCGCCGATCTTGTCAGTCAAGGGACCAGCCAGAATGATCGCTCCGACGTAAAACCAGTTGAGGATCGACATCAGGAGTCCCGCCGTCGCCGGTTCGTAAGCGTGCTCCTTGATCAATTCGGGCAGGACTACCGACAGATTGACGCGATCGATAAAGCTCAGCGCTTGCGAAGCGGCAAGAAGCAGAACCAAGGCGATTTTGTAACTCGTAAAGGCCTTCATCGAAATGACTCCTCGAAAAAACAGTGCATTTTTTCGTGCTAGAAATCTCTTCCGGGCTGATATCGCTCATGATCGAACGGCAAGATCGATTATAGGTTGTGTTTTGAAGGCGATCCAATAAACTGCCGCCGATAATAAATAAGTTGCCCTTATTATCGCCGTTTCTGGCGTTCCTTCATTCCTCTGACCCGTCTCAACTCCTTCCGGCTTTTCGCAAGGACCAAGAAATGGAGCTCAGGCGTTTCAGATACATGGCGGTTTTGGCGGAAGAGCTGCATTTCGGCCGTGCCGCCGAGCGCCTTGGCATTGCGCAGCCGGCCTTGACCCAGCAAATCCAGACCCTCGAGCGCGAAATGGGCGTGCAGCTTTTCCAGCGCACCAAGAGGTCGGTTCGCCTGACGGTTGCCGGACGCGTGACGCTCGACGAAGCTATCCGAACCTTGCAGCAGGCCGATCGAACCGCGCTGGTGGCACGACAGGCGGGTCGCGGGCAACTCGGTCATATCGAGGTCGGCTTCGTCGGATCGGCGGTCTTCTCGGGTGTCCTGTCGAAAGCGATTTTCCGCTTCCGGCAAGCCAATCCCATGGTCGAACTACGATTGAGCGAACTTGGCATCCTGCAACAACTCGACGATGTCGGGAGCAGGAGGCTTGATATCGGCATCATCAGGACGCCCGTGAAATCGCTGCCGCCGGACGTCGAGATCGGTAAACTTCATGACGAGCCGATAATTCTGGCGCTCCCTGCCCAACATTCACTTACCCGGCGAAAGAAGGTCGCGCTCGAGGCGCTGAGCGATGAACCGTTCGTGGGTCTGCAAATCCACGACGGCGTCGGTTTTAATGCGCAGGTTGCCGAAATGTGCGCAGCCGGCGGGTTGTGGCCGCAGGTCCGGCAGCGTGCCGGACAATTCGTAGCGCTGGCGGGAATGGTCGCTGGCGGACTCGGCGTCGCCTTCGTGCCGGATTCGTTGCGCCATTTGCAGATTCCCGAGGTCGTCTACCGGCCGCTGGATGGCGTGCCGGAGCGATCGACCCTTGCGGTAGTCTTTCGCAAATCCGAGCGGGCACCGGCCGTGACGGCATTCCTGGACCAGATGCGGAAGTTGGTGAAGGCCTCCTAGGTGCGCCGTGCGCCGGATATCCCGCGACGGCCTGATAGGAAATACTTATTTAATTCGCCGAACAAATTATTGGCCCCGCAGACGTGGCGATTTGTATCTTCGCAGAACCTGTCGCCGCGTGCGACGCGTTCGAAGAGGACCAGGAATGCCGATCGTCGCGCCATCCCTCCAGGTCAGTTCCGACGATTTCAGATGGCCCGCGGAGGGCGTGACCCGGGCGCCGTACCGTCTGTTCACGGACCGCGAGATTTACCAACGGGAGCAACGCCGCATCTTCCGCGGATCGGCCTGGAATTTTCTCGGGCTCGAAGTCGAGCTTCCAAATCCGGGCGACACCAAAACGGCCACGGTCGGCGAAACGCCGGTGATCGTCACGCGGGACGGCGACGGTATGATTCATGCGATGGTCAATCGATGTGCACACAAGGGCGCGCTGGTCTGCCTGAAGAAAAAGGACAATGTTTCAAGCCTCACCTGCGTCTATCACGCCTGGAACTACGAACTCGACGGCAGGCTGAAAAGCGTGGCGTTCCGCAATGGCGTTCGCGGTCAGGGCGGCATGCCCGGCGATTTTGACGCCAGCCGCCATCGGCTTCAGCCGCTGCGGGTGGAGACATTCTGCGGCGTGATCTTCGGGACCTTTTCCGAAAATCTGGAGGGCGCGGAGAGCTATCTTGGGCCAGATATGGCGGCCTTCATCAAGCGCAATCTCGGAAGGCCGCTTCGCGTTCTGGGCACCCATAGCCAGACCATTCATAACAACTGGAAGCTCTACGCCGAGAATTTGCGCGATTCATATCACGCCACTCTTCTCCACACCTTCTATACGACTTTCAAGGTCAACCGCCTCGACATGGACGGCGGCATCGTTTTGTCAGACCGGAAATGGCATCATCTCAGCTTCGCGCGCCGTGCCCAGATGACGGAAGCGGCCGAGTATCGTAACTCGAATGTTCATTCGGCGAGCTACGACTCCGTGCTGGAGGGGCCCGGCCTCCTGAAGGCGTGGGAAGAGTTCGACGACGGCATCACCCACAGCATTCAGACGGTCTTTCCGAACATGTGCATCCAGTTCACGCTGAATTCGCTGGCGATCCGTTTCTTTGCGCCGCGCGGCGTCGACAAGACAGAACTATTCTGGATTTATCTTGGTTATGAGCGCGACAGCGAGGAACAGTCGCAAATGCGCATCATGCAGAGCAACCTGACCGGAGCTGCAGGGCTGGTGTCGCTTGAAGATGGATGCATCAACGAATTCGTGCAACGCGGGACGCGCGCAGATCCGCAATGCTCGTCCTTCATGGAGATGGGAGGCCGCGAGGTAGGGTCGGAAAAAAACTCGCGGGCCACCGAGACTGCCGTGCGCGGCTTTTGGCAAGGATACAGAAAAATAATGGGGTTCTAGACGATGGACGTCACGATGCGGTCAGTCGAAATCCCTACCTGCGAAATGGTGACCGATCTCATCGGCAATTACGTCCATATGCTCGACGATGGAAACGTCGGCGTATGGCCGGAATTCTTTACAGTTTCGGGATTATATCACGTGACGACGCGAGAGAACTACGAGCAGGGGTTGCCGATCGGCATAATCAGATGCGTCGGTCGCGGCATGATGACCGATCGCGTCAAGGCTTTCCATACGGCAAATATCTTTGAACCGCACTGCTACAACCACCTTGTTGGGCCGGCGATGATACGTGGGGGGCGCACGCCGGAAGCAATTGCATCGCGATGCAATTTTCAAATCGTCAGGATTATGGAAGACGGAAGAACAGCACTGTTTGCGACCGGAAAATATCTGGATGAGATTGTTCTCGATGGCGGCGTCGCGAAATTCAAAGAGCGCGTCGTTGTGCTCGACTCGCGGAACGTCGACACTCTGATCGTTTTGCCGTTGTAGCGCCCAAGTCCCAAATCCAGGTTCCAAATGTGGACCTAAGTGAAGTCCAAAGCCCGTTGATCAGACATTACCGGCCGGATACGGTTTGCGGACGAAAGTCCGCCGACCGAAAGGCGGTTCACGAAAAGCCGACCCGAGGTGAACCATGGCCCGCATCGATTATTGCGATACGTCGAAATCCAACGAACGCACGAAGGAAATTCTGGGCAAGAACCGCAACGCGAATATCTTTCGCATGATGGCGCACTCGCCGAGTTACTTCGAACAATATTGCCGGCTGGGTGGTGCGATCCGCCATCGCGGCGAACTCGATCCGATTATCCGGGAGCTCGCGATCACGCGCACCGGGATATTGTGCGAGGCGCCTTATGAGATCGCTGCGCACAAGCGTATCGGCAAGAATGTCGGCGTCACCGACGAGCAGAATGCGGCGCTGGAAAATTGGGAGGCGGCGACCTGTTTCAACGAGGTGCAGCGCGCGGCGCTGACCTTTACGGACGAGATCGTCCGCCTTCGCCGTCCGGGCGATGCAACCTTCAACGCGATTGCCGCAAAGCTCACGCCGGCCGCACTGGTCGAATTGCAGCTCTCGATCGGCTTCTACATCATGACCTCGAAATTCCTCGAGACCTTCGACATCGACATGCAGCCGGTGGAGCAGGTGGTCTGAAGAGTTCGTTCAGCTTTCGAGGATCGCGACGGCCTGTCCATCGTCAACGAGATCATCGACGCGGACCATCATCGATTTGATTGTATCGGCTGTCGACGAAGCAACTCGTATTTATATTTCATCTTTCCATTTCATCGCTACGGCGTCGCGATCATCAGTTCGTGCATCGCCGGTTCCATGTTTCGCTATGCGAACAGTGGCGTATTTTTCAAAGCACCGATGTCGTGCGCTTGTGGTTGTCGTGTCAGATTGCCTGAGCTACGTTGCCCTACAAAAATGGAATTAAGTTCCGCTGTGCGGAACGAGGGAGGCTTGGTATGGGGCGACGCTCGGAGCGGCTGAGCAAGCAAGGAGCGCTTGCGCATGAAGTGGCCTGCGAAGGCGATGTCATTCAAGTGGTGTCGCGTGCGTTCGATATATTGCGTTGCTTCGAGGGACATGAAGCAAGGCTCGGCAATCTGGAAATCTCAAGCCGCTGCGGCTTGCCGCGTTCGACGGTTTCTCGCCTGACGCATACGCTGACGCGAATGGGTCAGCTCGTCTATCTGCCGCGCGATCAGAAATACCGCATCGGTCCGAGCGCTGTGGCGATGAGCACCTCGATGATGCGGGGCTTGCAGTTGCGCCACTTGATCCGGATGCGGTTGCAGGAGGTCGCCGAGCATTTGCCGGGTACCGTAGGCTTCGGCATTCCCGACCGCTTCCATCTCGTTTTTCTCGAGGTTGGCCGCGCCGCCACGGCGATCGGTCTTTCGACGACTTCTGGCTCGCGGATCGCGATCGCGAGTACCGCGGCCGGTCATGCCTATGCGGCCGCGCTCGCCCCGGAAGCCGCTGAAGCCCTGCTCACGGACATGGAGCGGGAAATCCCCGATAGCGCCAAGCTGCTGCGGCCGCGTCTTGATGCGGACCGCTACTCCTTGCGCGAACGGGGCTATGTTACCCTATGCGGGCTGTGGAGCCCGCATATCAACGGATTGGCGGTCCCGCTGTGGTCGCCGCAATACCAGACCTATGTGGTGGTCACGATCGGTCTTCTCTCCAACGTTTATGACGAGATGCGGCTGCACAGGGAAGTTGCGCCGAAAATTCTCGAGTTGAGCGCATCCGTTCGGACTGTGCTAGAGGATGGCGAGAGCGCGCTGTTCAGTCAGCGCATGCAGGGCGGGCCGCGTGAGAGGGCCGGCTCGCGTTAGCCTGGCGGAAAGAAAATCAGGATGAACTGGAAGCCGGAGCTCGACGAACTGGCCCGGCGCGAAGCCTTTGCTCGCCAGATGGGCGGCGCTGACAAGGTCAAGCGCCAGCATGACCAGGGCAGGCTCACCGTTCGCGAGCGCATCAATGGATTGCTCGACCGCGACAGCTTTCATGAAATCGGAGCCGTATCGGGCACCGGAGAATATGACGGGAAGGGTGAGCTGAAAAACCTCACGCCGGCCAACTGCGTCTTCGGCCGCGGCAAGGTCGATGGGCGCACCGTGGTCGTGGTCGGCGATGATTTTACCGTCCGCGGCGGCTCCGCGGATGCCTCGATCTCGGCCAAACCGCTGATGGCCGAGGAAATGGCGCACGACTTTCGCCTGCCGATCATTCGCCTGATCGAAGGTTCCGGCGGCGGAGGGTCGGTGAAAACCATCGAGACCAAGGGCGCGGCGAATTTGCCCGGCGGCATTGGTGGCACGCGATGGTACGCCTATACGACCGCGAACATGGCGCGCGTGCCCGTGGTCGGACTTGGGCTTGGTTCCGTCGCGGGCCTGGGCGCGGCGCGGCTCGCCGCCAGCCACTATTCGGTCATGACGAAGAATTCCGCGATGTTTGTTGCCGGTCCGCCGGTCGTGAAGCGGCTGGGTCAGGACCTGGGCAAGCAGGAACTCGGCGGTGCGGATATTCAGACCAAAGCCGGCAGCGTCGATCAGGCGGTTGAAACCGAGGAAGAGGCCTTCGCCTACGCCCGGCATTTCCTGTCCTATCTGCCATCGTCGGTTTACGGGTTGCCGCCGACGACGGTCTGCAACGACGATCCGGAACGCATCGAGGAATCCCTGCTGTCGGCCGTGCCGCGCGATCGCCGGCAGGTCTACAAGATGCGCCCCATCATCAATGCCGTCGTCGACAAGGACTCATTCTTCGAGATGGGTACGAATTTCGGCCGCCCCGTTATCGTTGGCCTCGCGCGGCTGGAGGGCAGGGCGGTATTGATACTCGCCAGCGATCCCTTTCACTATGGCGGATCGTGGACAGCGGATGCCTGCCAGAAGGTCGTTCGCTGGGTCGACTTCGCGGAGACGTTCCATCTGCCGGTGGTGTATCTGATGGATTGCCCCGGTTTCATGATCGGGCTCGAGGCCGAGAAGGCCGGCACCATCCGCCATGGCGTTCGCGCGATGGCCGCGGTCAACCAATCCACCGTTCCCTGGTGCACTGTCATTGTGCGCAACTCTTTTGGCGTTGCCGGCGTCGTGCATCAGCCGGCTGACCGGTTTTCGATGCGTTACGCCTGGCCCTCGGCCTATTGGGGTTCGCTGCCGCTGGAAGGCGGGATTGAGGCGGCTTATCGCGCCGACATCGATGCGGCCAGTGATCCGCAAGCCAAGCTCGAGGAGATCGAGGCGCGGTTGAACAAGCTTCGCTCGCCGTTTCGTTCGGCGGAGAAGTTCTGGGTCGAGGAGATCATCGATCCGCGAAAAACCCGCTCGCTGCTGTGCGAATTCGCGCGTCTCGCCGAACCGCTGCGCAACGCTGGCCCGGCGACGAATATGGCGATCAGGCCGTAGCGGTCTTCGCCGCACGTGCAATTGCCAGCACGATCAAGGCCGCCACGATGCATAGCGCGCCTGCAAAGAAGAAGGCCGGCAAATACGTTGCGAACACAGTGCGCGTCATCCCGGCGCCGAAGGCCGCGAACGCCGCGCCGATCTGGTGGCCGGCGAAAATCCAGCCAAACACGAGATTGGCCCGTTCCGCGCCGAAACGTTGCGCGGTGAGCCGTACCGTGGGCGGCACGGTGGCGATCCAGTCGACGCCATAAAACATCGCAAACAGCGACAGCCCGTAGAACGAGAAATCCGTGAACGGCAGCATCAGAAGCGACAGACCGCGCAGGCCATAATACCAGAACAGGAGCCAGCGGTTGTCGTAGCGGTCCGACAGCCGACCCGACATGATCGTGCCGAAGAAGTCGAAGATACCCATGGCGGCGAGCAAGCTTGCGGCTTGCACCTGCGGGATGCCGAAATCGAGGCACATAGGGATCAGGTGCACCTGGACGAGCCCGTTGGTGGAGGCGCCGCAGATGAAGAACGTCCCAAACAGGATCCAGAACGCGCGCGTTTTAGCGGCGTCACGCAGCGTGCCGAGAGCTGCCGCCATGATCGGCCTGTTGCTCGGGGGAGGTGCCGGCAGCGGCTCGGTGCCTTGATCGCCGAACGGGCGCAATCCGACGTCGCTCGGCCGGTCGCGCATCAGCATCAAGACCGCGAAAGCGGCAACCCCCAGCATGACGCAAACGAACGACAGCGCGATCCGCCAGCCCATCCGCTCAGTAACGCTGGCAAGCAACGGCAGGAATACCAGCTGTCCGGTTGCGACGCTGGCGGTCAGGATTCCGACCACGAGGCCACGCCGGGCATTGAACCAGCGCGCGGCAATCGTCGCGCCTAATACCAGCGCGGTCATTCCGGTGCCGATACCGATCACCACGCCCCACAGCAGCAGCAAATGCCAGACCTTCGTCATGGCGAGCGACGCCACCAGCGCGGATGCCACGATCAGAAGCGCCGATAGCGTCACGTTGCGCAGTCCGTAGCGGTTCAGGAGGGCGGCTGCGAACGGCGCCATCAACCCGAACAGGATGAAGCGGATTGACAGCGCGGACGAGATCTCCGCTGTGGTCCAGCCGAACTCGTGTTGTAACGGCACGATGAAGACGCCGGGCGCACCGACCGTACCGGCCGTGATCAGCGCGGTGAAAAAGGTGACACCGACCATTACCCAGGCATAGTGAATGTTATGGCGGGCAAGCGCTGCGGACAGCCAATTGGAGATCACGGGCAGGTTCCTGTTCGGGCTAACCAATAGATGACATATGTCATATAATGCAGTGCAAAAATTTGCAATGGGACCGCGCCGATGACAACTCAACATGAATCTGATGACAAAATGTCTTGGACTGATAGCCGTGGTGTCGGTCCGGTCGACGGTCGTCCGTCACCGCTTCCGATCGATGAATTCCCGCATCAGCCGCTTCGGCTCGTCGGTCAGGAACGAGCGGCCGAACACGCCGATGCTCAGATTGACCGATTCCGTCAGGGACAACTCTTCCCATTGCCGAAGCAGGTCCTTTTGGGCGCGCAACGCCTCGGGGCCGCACTTCAACAGCGCCTCGACTGTCTTTTCGACCGCGGCGTCAAGTCCGCCCTCCGCCGCGACGACATCAACCAATCCCCAGGCGAGCGCAGTGGCGGCATCGATATTTTCGGCTGTCATCACCAGCCAGCGGGCGCGGGCCGAGCCAATCAGGCGCGGCAGCAAGGCGGCATGAATGACGCTTGGAATACCGACCCGGACCTCCGGCATACCGAATTTGGCGTCATATGCCGCGACACGGAAATCGCAGGCGGCGGCGACCTCAAGCCCGCCGCCAAGGCACCATCCCGGCATTCGGGCAATGACAGGCGCGGGGAAGGTGCGCACGGCTTCGCAGAATTCGCCGAAGCCTGAGATGAATTTTTCGGCTGAGGCCTGATCGAAAGTGACCATCTCTTTGATATCGGCACCGCCGATCATGCTTTTTTGGCTTTCTCCAGCAAGGATAAGAACACGGATTTGCCGGTCCGGCGCCAGGGCCTCAATTCCCTCCCGCAATGCCCTGATGACGCCGGATCCCATGATATTGAGCGGGCCTGCATTGCAAATTGTCAGGCGCACGACCCCGCGTGAATCGCGATCGACGCCGCAATGGGAGTTGAGCATCTGCATGGAGCCCTCATTTTCCGCAGGAAGGAAGAATCTCAGTTCCCGGGCAAAAACGGCCTTTGTCAAGGCCGGATCCGAAGTGTCCCGGTCTGCGGCGTCAAGTAACGAAAGCCGGAGCCGGACGAAATAAGATGCAGCATTCCGCTGGCGCGGATGCTAAAAGACGGCCGACGCCATTATATGATTTCAAACATATCATGAGAACCCTATGCGGTATTCCAAGGAACACAAATTTCAGACTCACGCACGGATCGTGAAGAGGGCTTCGGTCAGGCTTCGCGAAAAGGGCGCCCATGGCATCGGTGTTGCCGATCTCATGAAAGACGCCGGCCTGACCCATGGCGGATTTTATGCGCATTTCGATTCGCGCGAAGCGCTGGTGATCGAAGCCTTCACCTACGCGATGGACCGATCGACTGCGCGTTGGCGCAAACTCTCGGACGAGACGCCGGTCGAAAAGCGCCTGTCGAGCATTGTGAATGCGTATCTTGCCCCCACCCACCGCGATGATCCCGGCCACGGTTGTGCGGTGCCGACGCTGGGCGCGGAAATTGCCCGGGAGAGCGCCAAGACACGGCGGGTATTTGCCGGCCGAATGGAGCAGATGATCGATATGCTCGCGGACCAGTTTAGTGGCGTGCCGCGCAAGGCGGCGCGGAAGCAGGCCACAGCGGTGTTGGCCACCATGATGGGGGCGCTGGTGATGGCCCGCGTTGCCGGCAGCGGTGAGTTGTCCGACGAGATACTCAAGTCGGGCCGCGACGCCGTGCTCGGCCGGGGGAAACCGCCGGCGGTGAAGAAATCCGCCAAAAGGGCGACCGCCTCGGCTTAGGCCGGAGGCGCTCCATTCGACGTTCGTCTTAGAGGCCCGGAAACGCGTTAGATTGCGGTTTTCGCGCATCGCTGCCGCGCTGAAAAAACCTTTCCAAACAGCCTAAAGCCTGCAAGATGCTGCGAAAGTCAGCACCTGGATTTCTTGGAGGAACGCATGCGTAAGATCGGGCATTTCATTGGCGGCCGTGAGGTTGCGGGCACATCAGGCCGATTTGCTGATGTTTTCGAGCCGATGACCGGTGACGTCCAGGCCCAGGTTGCGCTCGCCTCCAAAGCGGAATTGCGCGCCGCTGTCGAGAATGCGCGCGCAGCGCAAGGCGAGTGGGCCGCGACCAACCCGCAGCGCCGGGCGCGCGTGATGATGAAGTTCCTTGAACTGGCACAGCGCGACTACGACAAGCTGGCAGACGTGCTCGCCCGCGAGCATGGCAAGACCGTTCCCGATGCCAAAGGCGACATTCAGCGCGGCCTCGAGGTGGTGGAGTTTGTCGTCGGCATTCCCCACCTGATGAAGGGCGAATACACCGAAGGTGCCGGCCCCGGGATCGACATCTATTCGCTCCGCCAGCCCTTGGGTGTGGTCGCGGGCATCACGCCGTTCAATTTCCCGGCCATGATCCCGATGTGGAAGTTTGCCCCCGCGATCGCCTGCGGCAACGCCTTCATCCTGAAGCCCTCGGAGCGTGATCCCGGCGTGCCGATGATGCTGGCGCAACTGATGATCGAGGCCGGACTGCCGGCAGGCATCCTCAACGTCGTCAATGGTGACAAGGAAGCCGTGGACGCCATCCTGGACGACCCCGATATCAAGGCCGTCGGTTTCGTCGGCTCCTCGCCGATCGCGCAATATATTTACGAGCGCGCGGCGGCGAGCGGCAAGCGTTGCCAGTGCTTCGGTGGCGCCAAGAACCATGCGATCGTGATGCCCGACGCCGATATGGATCAGGCGGTCGATGCCCTGATCGGTGCCGGTTACGGCTCGGCCGGCGAGCGCTGCATGGCGGTGTCTGTCGCTGTCCCCGTCGGCAAGACCACTGCCGACCGGTTGATGGAAAAGCTGATTCCGCGCGTTGAATCGCTCAAGATCGGGACCTCGATCGACCCATCGGCCGATTACGGCCCGCTCGTGACGAAAGAGGCGGTCGAGAAGGTCAGGAATTACGTCGAGATCGGCATCAAGGAAGGTGCGACGCTCGCGGTTGATGGCCGCGGCTTCAAGATGCAGGGCTACGAAAAAGGCTTCTACATGGGCGGCTGTCTGTTCGACAACGTCACCAAGGACATGCGCATCTACAAGGAAGAGATTTTCGGTCCCGTGCTGTCCGTGGTCCGCGCCAAGGATTATGCGGAGGCGCTCGCGCTGCCGTCAGACCACGATTATGGCAACGGCGTTGCGATCTTCACCCGCGACGGCGATGCCGCGCGCGATTTCGCTGCCAAAGTCAATGTCGGCATGGTCGGCATCAACGTGCCGATCCCGGTGCCGATTGCCTACTACACCTTCGGCGGCTGGAAGAAATCAGGCTTCGGCGATCTCAACCAACACGGGCCGGACTCGATCCGATTCTACACCAAGACCAAGACGGTAACCTCGCGCTGGCCGTCCGGCGTCAAGGAGGGTGCGGAGTTTTCGATCCCGACGATGAATTGAGTGTTTCCGTCATTGCGAGGAGCAAAGCGACGAAGCAATCCAGACTTTTTCTGCGGACGGATTTCTGGATTGCTTCGCTTCGCTCGCAATGACGGCGAGGCCAGCGGCGACGCCAAGAACTGAGGAACCGCAAACAACGCATGCAATTCGCACTCACCGAGGATCAGATTGCGCTTCGCGACATGGCGCGGGATTTTGCCGCGGAGAAAATTGCGCCGCATGCGATCCGTTGGGACGAGGAGAAGCATTTCCCGGTCGACGTGATGCGCGAGGCCGCCCGGCTTGGCATCGGCGGCATTTACATCCGCGACGATGTCGGCGGCTCGGCGCTGACGCGCTTCGACGCCGCGCTGATTTTCGAAGCCCTGGCGCAGGGCTGCCCGACCGTGTCGGCCTTCATCTCAATCCACAACATGGCATCCTGGATGATCGATGCCTTCGGCAACGAGACCCAGCGCAAGCAATGGCTGCCAAAGCTCTGCACGATGGAATATCTCGCCAGCTATTGCCTGACCGAGCCGGGTTCGGGGTCGGATGCGGCGGCGCTACGCACGCGCGCGGTGCGCGATGGCGATCATTACATCCTCAACGGCCAGAAACAGTTCATTTCCGGCGCGGGCAAAGGCGATCTTTACGTTGTGATGGTGCGGACCGGTGAGGGCGGTGCGAACGGCATTTCCACGATCGTCGTTGAGGGCGATACGCCCGGCCTGTCGCTTGGCGCCAATGAGCGCAAGATGGGCTGGAACGCGCAGCCGACGCGCGCGGTGATTTTCGAAAACGCGCGCGTGCCAGTAGAAAATCGCCTGGGCGAGGAAGGCATCGGCTTCAAGATCGCGATGGCTGGCCTTGACGGAGGCCGCATCAACATCGCGGCCTGTTCGATCGGCGGGGCGCAAAATGCGCTGGACCGCACGCTCTCCTACATGAAGGAGCGCAAGGCATTCGGAAAACGCCTCGACGAATTCCAGGCGTTGCAGTTTCGCATCGCCGACATGGCGACCGAACTTGAAGCGGCCCGGACTTTCGTCTGGCGCGCCGCAGCCGCGCTCGACCGCAAGGATGCCGATGCCACCATGCTCTGCGCGATGGCCAAGCGCTTCGGCACTGACGTCGGTTTTGAAGTCGCCAATCAGGCGCTGCAGCTACATGGCGGCTACGGCTATCTCAGCGAATACGGCATCGAGAAGATCGTACGCGACTTGCGGGTGCACCAGATTCTGGAGGGCACCAACGAGATCATGCGGCTGATCGTGTCGCGCAAGCTGATCGAGGGCGCGCGATGACGGCGCACCAGTCTTCTCCATCTCCCCTTGCGGGAGAGAGGGCGGAGGGTGACCTGATCGTGCGGCGCGAAGGCGCGGCCGGGATCATCCGGTTGAATCGCCCGAAAGCGATCAATGCGATGACGTATGAAATGTCGCTCGGCATTGACGCCGCGCTCGATCGTTTTGAAGCTGATCCAGCCGTGGCGGTGGTGATCCTGGAAGGTGCGGGTGAACGTGGCCTGTGCGCCGGCGGCGACATTCGCGGGCTCTATGAAAGCTCAAAGGCCGGCGGCGATCTCGGCAAGATGTTCTGGCGTCAGGAATACGTCATGAATGCACGCATCGCCAAATATCCAAAACCCTATGTCGCCTTCATGGATGGTCTGGTGATGGGCGGCGGCGTTGGACTTTCCGCCCATGCGCGCCATCGCGTCGTCACCGAGAAGACGAAGCTGGCGATGCCTGAAGTGGGGCTCGGATTCTTTCCCGATGTCGGCGGCACCTGGCTTTTGACGCGCATCCCCGGCGAGATCGGCGCCTATTTCGGACTGACCGGGCAGACCATGAATGGCCCGGATGCGATATTTGCGCGGTTTGCCGACGCGGTCGTGCCTTCCGGAAAGCTGCCCGCGCTGCGCGAGGCTTTGACAGCTGCGCGGCCGGGCGTAACTTCGGCTGAGGTCGACGCGATGATCAATAGTTTCGCGACCGGCGAGAGGGCAGGTCCCGTCGCGGCCAGGCAGGTATCGATCGACCGCTGGTTTGCGCATGACCGGATGGAAGATATTTTTGCAAGCCTCACGTGCGATGATTCGGAGTTCGCGCAATCGACGCTCAAGGCGTTGAACGAGAAGTCGCCACGCGGCATGATGGTGACGTTGAAATTATTGCGGATGGCGCGCAAAGCTGCCTCGCTGGAAGAATGCCTAGTGCGGGAATATCGCGCCGCGCTGGAAGTCTTCCGCAGCGACGATTTTCGCGAAGGGGTGCGCGCGGCCGTGATCGACAAGGATCGCAATCCCGGATGGTCGCCGCCGCGAATTGAAGACGTGACGTCGGAAATGCTGGCGCCATATTTCGCGGAGATCGGTGCCGACGAACTGGTATTCTAAAATAAAAACAGAAGCTGACGCGGAGGAAATTGGAGATGGCCAGCATTGCATTCATTGGTCTCGGCAATATGGGCGGCCCGATGGCCGCCAATCTCGTCAAGGCTGGTCACAAGGTCATCGCCTTCGACCTCGCCGCCGCCTCGCGCGATCAGGCCAAAGCGGATGGCGCGGCCGTAGCCGAAAGCTCAGTCGCTTCCGTCAAGGGCGCCGAGGTTGTCATCACCATGCTGCCGGCGGGCAAGCATGTGCTCTCGGTCTGGAACGAGGTGGTGCCGGCGATGGCCAAAGGCGCGCTTATCATCGATTGCTCGACGATCGATGTCGAAAGCGCCAAGCAGGCCCACGCGCTGGCTGCCAAACATGGCGCCGCTTCGATCGATGCGCCCGTCTCCGGCGGCACCGGCGGCGCGAAGGGCGCGACACTGACCTTCATGTGCGGGGGCGACGAGAAAGCTTTTGCATCCGCCAAGCTCGTACTGGAAAAGATGGGCAAGAAGATCGTGCATTGCGGCGGCGCGGGCGCGGGGCAGGCGGCCAAGATCTGCAACAACATGATCCTCGGCGTTTCCATGATCGCGGTGAGCGAGGCGTTTGCGCTCGCCGAGAAGTTGGGATTGTCGCATCAGGCGCTGTTCGACGTCGCTTCGACCTCGTCGGGGCAATGCTGGTCGCTCACGTCCTATTGTCCGGTGCCGGGTCCGGTCCCGGCTTCGCCGGCAAATAACGGCTACAAGCCCGGATTCGCGTCGGCTCTGATGGTGAAAGACCTGACCTTGGCACAGGACGCCGCCAAGGCGGCCGGTGCGTCGACGCCGCTCGGAAAGCATGCGCAGGAGATCTACAAGGCGTTCGACACCGAAGGGAATGGGGGTGTCGATTTTTCGGGGATCATCCAGCACGTTCGGAGCTTGGCCGGAAAATGATTGCCGTCATCCTGAGATGCGAGCTGTTGCGAGCCTCGAAGGATGATCTGGTGGGTTTATGCGGCTCATCCTTCGAGACGCCGCGCAAAGCGCGGCTCCTCAGGATGACGGCGGTGATCCGGTGAGACCTAGGATTTTAACATGACCACCTTTCAGGAAGCCCGCGCATTTCTCCTGAAGTATCGGACGGACTACGACACGGCCGTCGCTGATTTCCGCTGGCCCGACGCCGTTCCATTCAACTGGGCGCTGGACTGGTTCGATGCGGAACTGGCGCGCGATCCGCAGAGCCGGGACCGCGCGGCGCTCTGGATCGTCGATGCCGGCAGCCACCGCGAAACAAAATTGTCCTTCAAAGCGCTGTCGCAGCGCTCCAATCAGGTCGCGAATTTTCTGCGGGCGCAGGGGCTGAAACGCGGCGACCATTTGCTGTTGCTGCTCGGCAATGTCGTCCCGCTCTGGGAAACCATGCTGGCGGCGATCAAACTTGGTGTGGTCGTGATACCCGCGACCACCTTGCTGACCCCGGACGAGTTGCGCGATCGCCTCGATCGCGGCCGTGCGCGGGCCGTGGTGGCCACGCAAGATCAGATCGGAAAATTCGCGAGCCTCGGCACCGAAAGACTGGTGCGCGTCGTTGTTAATGCCACCTCGCCGCAGGAGGGCTGGCTTCCGTTTGAGACGTCGGCCGATTTCTCTGAAAGCTTTAAGCCGGACGGGCCGACCAATCCCGACGATCCAATGCTGCTCTATTTTACGTCTGGCACGACCGCGAAGCCGAAACTTGTGCGGCATAGCCAGCGCAGCTATCCCGTTGGCGGTCTCTCGACCATGTACTGGCTGGGACTACAGCCGGGCGATGTTCACCTGAACATTTCATCGCCGGGCTGGGCCAAGCACGCCTGGAGCTGCTTTTTCGCGCCATGGAATGCGGGGGCCACCGTTTTCGTGGTCAATCAGCCGCGCTTCGACGCCAAGGGCCTGCTCGCCACCATCGCGCGGAGTAGCGTTACGACTCTATGTGCGCCGCCGACGGTATGGCGGCTGTTCATTCAGGAAAGGCTCGCCGACTTCAAGGTGTCGTTGCGCGAGGTCTGCGGCGCGGGCGAACCGCTCAATCCGGAAGTGATCGATCAGGTGCGTGTGGCGTGGGGCCTGACGATCCGCGATGGCTACGGCCAGACCGAGACCACCGCACTCGCCGGCAATTCGCCGGGCCAGAAAGTGAAGGTCGGATCGATGGGTCGGCCGCTGCCCGGCTATCGCGTGGAAGTCACCGATGCCGACGGCCACGCCGCCCAGGAAGGCGAAATCACGCTGGGGCTCGGTGCCGACCGTCCGGCGGGGTTGATGCAGGGCTATCAAGGTGAAGATGGCACGCTCACCGGCGCCGACGGTGACTTCTATCGCAGCGGCGACGTCGTGTTCGTCGATGAGGAGCGCTATTTCACCTTCGTCGGCCGTTCCGACGACGTGTTCAAATCATCCGACTACCGCATCAGCCCGTTCGAGCTTGAAAGCGTGCTCCTGGAACATGAACTCGTTGCGGAAGCAGCCGTCGTGCCGAGCCCCGATCCGATCCGGCTCGCGATCCCCAAGGCCTATGTCCTGTTGGTGCCGGGCACGGAGCGCTCAGAAGATACCGCGCGATCGATCTTCATTCATCTGCACACCCGCCTTGCGCCGTTCAAGCGTGTCAGGCGAATTGAGCTCGTGAACGAATTGCCGAAGACGATTTCCGGCAAGATTCGCCGCGTGCAGCTGCGCCGCCTCGAACATGATAACAACAGAAGCGATTTGCTGCGCGGCGACGAGTTCCGCGAAGAGGATTTTCCCGAATTGCAGAAAACGAGACCGGAAAGCTAATTCATGAATGAAGTCTGGAAGAAGCCGCCGGTTTCGCTTGAGGCGTATCGGGGCATGGTCGGGCACGAGATCGGCGTGTCGTCCTGGCATCTGGTCGATCAGGGCCGGATCGATGTCTATGCCGACGTCATCGAGGATCATCAATTCATTCACGTCGATCCCGAGCGGGCCAAACGCGAAACGGCCTTCGGAACCACGGTCGCGCACGGTTTTCTGACGATGTCGCTGCTCAGCATCATGTCGTATGAGGTGATGCCGGTGATCGAAGGCACGACGATGGGCGTCAACTACGGCTTCGACAAGCTGCGCTTTGTCTCCCCGGTGCGATCGGGCTCGCGCGTGCGTGGCCGGTTTACCTTGACGGAAGCGAAGTTGCGCAAGCCGAAGGAATTGCAATCGCGCACCAACGTCACTGTCGAAATCGAGGGCGAGGAAAAGCCCGCTCTGGTGGCCGACTGGATCGGTTTGATTTATTTTGCTTGAGCGTCATTGCCGGGCAAAAGCGCGAAGCGCGTCTTGAAGCACTTGACCCGGCAATCCATCGCTGATCAAAAGCCGTTGATGAGATGGATGCCCGGGTTATCTGCGCGTCGCGCCTCGCCCGGGCATGACAAGAGAAGCAAGTCCAGGAAATGCACTCATGACAATCAGGTTTGACGGACGCGTCGCCATCGTCACCGGCGCGGGTAATGGTCTTGGCCGCGCGCATGCGCTGGGGTTGGCGAGCCGCGGCGCCAAGGTCGTGGTCAATGATTTCGGCGGTGCGCGTGACGGCACTGGAGGCTCGCTGACGCCGGCGGAAGCCGTGGTCGAAGAAATCCGCAAAGCGGGCGGCGTCGCGATGGCGGATGGCGCCGATGTTTCAAATTTCGAACAGGTCCAGGCGATGGTCGATCGCGCCACCAGGGAATGGGGCAGCGTCGATCTGTTGTGCGCGAATGCCGGCATTCTGCGCGACAAATCCTTTGCCAAGATGGAGGTAGCCGATTTCGCGAAGGTGTTGGACGTGCATCTCAACGGCACCTTCTATTGCTGCAAGGCGGTGTGGAACGGCATGCGCGAACGCAACTACGGCCGTGTCGTGGTCACGACGTCGTCATCCGGGCTGTTCGGCAATTTTGGTCAGGCCAATTACGGCGCAGCAAAAGCCGGCATGGTCGGTTTGATGAACGTGCTGGCGGAGGAGGGCCGCAAGAACAATATCCGCGTCAACACGATTTCGCCGACCGCGGCGACGCGCATGACCGAGGAATTGCTGCCGCCGCAAGCACTGGCGCTGATGAAGCCGGAGGCGATCACGCCGGCTGTGCTTTATCTGCTCGGTGAGGATGCGCCGACGCGCACCATCATGGGTGCGGGCGCTGGTTCCTTCGCGGTCATCAAGGTCGTCGAGACCGAAGGCGTCAATCTTGCGCCATCCGACTGGACGCCCGAGGCCATTGCCGCGCATTTCGCCGAGATCGGCGACATGTCCACGGCCAAGGCGCTGGAAAACGCGTTTCAGCAGACCAACAAATATGTCGGCCAGGCGGCAGCACGAGTGGGTGTGAAGTTATGAGACGTCATTCCCGGATGGTCCGAAGGACCAGACCCGGAATCTCGTGCAACAAGATCGGGATTCCGGGTCCACGCGAAGACGCGTGTCCCGGAATGACGTAAACCTGTCTGATGTCGCATTCTCCGAAACCCCATGTCGCCGTCATCGGTGCCGGTCCCGCCGGTTTGATGGCGGCGGAAACGCTGGCGCAAGGCGGCGCCGCCGTCACGATCTACGACGCGATGCCGTCTGCGGGGCGAAAACTCCTGATGGCGGGGCGCGGCGGCCTCAACTTGACGCACAGCGAACCGCTGGATGCGTTTTTGCCCCGCTATCGCGAAGCCGAACCGAGTCTCGCCGAGGCCATCAAAACCTTTCCGCCGGATCGTTTGCGGGCGTGGTGTGAGGCGCTGGGACAGCCGACATTCGTCGGTTCCAGCGGGCGCATATTCCCGAAGACCTTGAAGGCCTCGCCGCTGCTGCGAGCGTGGCTTCGAAAACTCGACACGATGGGCGTTTCATTTTCGATGCGTCACCGATGGACCGGTTGGGATAGCGGACGATTGTTGTGTCAGACACCGGCCGGGCAAAGCGCTGTTGAGGCCCGCGCCACGGTGCTGGCGCTGGGCGGCGCGAGCTGGCCGCGATTGGGATCGGACGGCGGTTGGGCGGAATTGCTGCGCGGGAAGGGCGTGGGCGTTTCGCCGCTCAAGCCCGCCAATTGCGGATTTACTGTTCATTGGTCCGATATCTTTCGCGAACGCTTTGAGGGCGCTCCTCTGAAGGGGATCACGCTGTCGTTCGCCGGGCGCAGCGTTCGTGGCGAGGCCGTGGTGACCCGCGAGGGCATCGAGGGCGGCGCGGTTTACGCGCTGTCGGCGGAGCTGCGCGAGGCCATTCTGAGGTCGGGGCAGGCGACGTTGCATATCGGGCTCCGGCCGGACGTTTCAGCCGCCGACCTCATCAGGCGCCTCTCGGCGCCGCGCGGCAAACAGACGCTGTCAAACTGGCTGCGCAAGGCCGCGCAATTATCGCCCGTCGCCATTGGTCTGCTGCAAGAGGCGACGGTCAAGTCCGGCACGTCGCTCGCGTCATTGCCGGCGGAAAAACTCGCGGCGTTGATCAACGACGTGCCTATCCGGCTAAAAGGCATCGCCTCGATCGCGCGTGCTATCTCGAGCGCGGGCGGCGTCGCGTTCGATGAACTCGATGCCGATTTCATGCTCCGCCGCTTGCCCGGCGTGTTCGCGGCCGGGGAGATGCTCGATTGGGAAGCGCCGACCGGCGGCTACCTGTTGCAGGCCTGCTTTGCCACGGGGGCGGCGGCGGGGAACGGAGCGTTGAAGTGGTTGAACCCTCATGGTGAGGAGCGCATTTTTGCGCGTCTCGAACCATGAGGCCAGATTTCGCTGCTCATCCTTCGAGACGCCGCTTGCGCGGCTCCTCAGGATGAGGCTCAGCGCAACTTGCCGCGCGCCTCGACCTTCAGCGTGCCGAGGATTTCCTCGCCGCGCACCATCACCACCTCGTCCATCATGTTGACGACGACGCAGACGTGGTTGGGCACGATCCGCACGACATCGCCGACCTCGGGCCTTGTGTTGCTGCGGGCGAGGTCGAGAAAACCATGTTCCTCGGCAAACCGCGCGATCCGGGCTTCGGGGTGCTCCAGGATCAGTCCGTGGCCGTCGAGCCCGCCGCCGGTGTCCGACGTCAGCGTTTTCGAGCCGGCATCGAGGATGCCGCGATCGGGACCGGCGCGGCTGACCACGGTGGAGTAGATATTGAGCGCGCAATCGTCCCAGGTGGCGACACCGGCGCCGACCTGCATCCGGTCGTTGTAGATGTAGGTGCCGGGCCGGTGCTCGGTCGCGCCCTTCAGCTTGCCGAGATTCTTCAGGTTCGGCGAGCCGCCGGTCGAGACCATCGACGCATCGAGCCCGTGCTCGCGTACGCCGGCGAGCGCCTCGTCGTAGAACTTCTGCGCTTCCGCCCAGCCGGTCTCGGTGGGATAGAGCATGAAGCCTGCAAAGGTCAGCCCTTTGGAAGAGGCAATGGTTCGCGCGAGCGCGATCGCCTCGGCGGGCGTCTCCACGCCGGCGCGTTTGCGACCCGTGTCGCATTCGACCACGACGGAGAGCGGGCGGCCGGAGGCCGCGGCCGCCTGCGTCAGCGATGAGACCACGGTCGCATTGTCGGCCGCGACGGTCATGTGGGCTTTGGCCTGCAACGCGCCTAGGCGCGCCATCTTCTCTTCGCCGAGCAGATTATAACTGATCAGGATGTCGTCGATTCCGGCATCCGCCATCACCTCGGCTTCGCCGATCTTCTGGCAGGTAATGCCTTTGGCGCCGGCTGTGACCTGAAGCTTCGCCAGTATCGGGCTCTTGTGGGTCTTGATATGCGGGCGGTTGGCGACGCCGGCAGCGTCGCAAGCCGTTTGCACGCGCGTGATGTTGCGCTCGACCCGGTCCATGTCGATGACGGCGACCGGTGTGCCGTATTCACGGGCGATTTTAGCGGCGAGGGGCGTGGTCATGATGCGTCTCTTTTTGGCGCGATTAAGCCTGTTCTATCTCTTCACGTAACACTTCAAGTTCCAGCCACTTGTCCTCGGCTTCCTGCAACTCTTTCTGCGCTTTGGTCAGCGCGTCGGAGGCCTGGTCAAATTTCTTCCGATCCTTCTTGTAGAGATCGGGATCGTCAAGATGCCGCTGTTGCTTGGCGATTTCGGCCTGCAACTTGGCCATCGTCTTCGGCAGGGTTTCGAGTGCATGCTTTTCGTTGAAATTGAGCCTGCGCTTTGGCGCGGAGGGTGTGCCGGCTGAGATGTTTTTTTCGCGCTCGACCGCCGCCGCCTTTACCGCCGCGCGCTTCAAGTCGGCGCCGCGCTGCGCCAGCATGTCGGTATAGCCGCCGGCATATTCGATCCACTTGCCGTCACCCTCGGGTGCGATCACGGAGGTGACGACGCGATCGAGAAAATCGCGGTCGTGGCTGATCAGGATCACCGTGCCGTCGTAATCGCCGAGCATGTCCTCAAGCACATCGAGGGTTTCGAGATCGAGATCGTTGGTCGGCTCGTCCAGTACCAGAAGATTGGAGGGTTTTGCCAGCGCGCGCGCCAGCATCAACCGGCCACGCTCGCCGCCGGAAAGCACCTCAAGCGGCGTGCGCATCTGCTCCTGTGCAAACAGGAAGTCCTTCATGTAGCTGACGACATGTTTCGGCTTGCCGCCGACCATGACGTGATCGCCGCGGCCGCCGGTCAGGGCTTCCGCCAGCGTTGATTTGGGATCGAGGCTTTCGCGGTGCTGGTCGAGCGTCGCCATCTCGATATTGGCCCCTAACCGGATGGTCCCGGTATCGGGCGGGTTGGCGCCGGTGAGCATTTCGATCAATGTCGTCTTGCCGGCACCGTTGGGGCCGACGATGCCGATGCGGTCGCCACGCTGCACGCGGATCGAGAAGCCGTCGACGATCGCGCGGTCGCCATACGTCCGGCCGATGTTCTTGGCCTCGATCACGAGCTTGCCGGATTTTTCGGATTCCGCCGCGGTCAGGTTGGCGTTCCCCGCCGCGCCACGGTAATCGCGCCGTTGTTGGCGCAAGGCGTGGAGATTGCCGAGACGTTTGACATTACGTTTGCGGCGGCCGGAGACGCCGTAGCGCAGCCAGTGTTCTTCGTTGACGATTCTGCGGTCGAGCTTGTGCTGCTCGCGCTCCTCTTCGGCCAGCACCTCGTCGCGCCACGCCTCGAAGGAGGCAAAGCCGCGATCGATCTGCCGGATCTGGCCGCGATCGAGCCAGGCGGTGGCGCGCGACAGGTTGGAGAGAAAGCGGCGGTCATGGCTGATCATGACCAGCGCGCTGCGGCGCTGATCGAGTTCGCTTTCCAGCCACTCGATGGTGGTGAGATCGAGATGGTTGGTCGGCTCATCCAGCAGCAGGATATCAGGCGAGGGCGCGAGCACCCGCGCCAGCGCCGCGCGTCGAGCCTCGCCGCCGGAGAGATGCGCGGGGTCTTCGTCGCCGTGAAGGCCGAGCTGTTCCAGCACGTAGCGGGCCTGATAATGGTCGTCGCCGGGCCCGAGGCCTGCCTCGACATAAGCGAGTGTGGTGGCGTGACCCGCGAAATCCGGCTCCTGCGGCAGGTAGCGAATAGTGGCTCCCGGTTGAACAAATCTGCTGCCCTGGTCGGCCTCGATAAGCCCGGCGGCAATCTTCAAC
Organism: Bradyrhizobium sp.; assembly: GCA_049509335.1. Lineage (GTDB taxonomy): Bacteria > Pseudomonadota > Alphaproteobacteria > Rhizobiales > Xanthobacteraceae > Bradyrhizobium. The sequence continues at coordinate 40,788 of JBEKZZ010000029.1, forward strand.
AGCGTCGATTTGCCGGAGCCGTTACGGCCGATCAGGCAGACGCGCTCTGCCGCCGACACCGACAGTTCGACGCCCGACAGCAACGGCGTGCCGCCGAAGGTGAGCGCAACGTCTTTCAACTGGATCAGCGGCGGCGCCATGGTTGCTCGGCTTTAGCCTTGAGATACAGGGGCGTCAGCCCGGCGGCGCTGGATGCGCCGGATGGTCTGGTCGAGTGTGGCGAGAAACGTCGAACGGTCGCGGGCGGCGAAGGATTTCGGGCCGCCGGTGACTTCGCCTGACGAACGAAGGTCGGTCATGAGATTTCGGACCGCGAGCGTCATCCCGATCGATTGCTCCGTGAATGGCTTGCCGTTGGGCGCGATCACCTCGGCGCCGGCCTTCACACAGCGGCTGGCCAACGGAATATCGGATGTGATGACGATATCGCCCGGGCTCGCCCGCTCGGCGATCCAGTCATCGGCGGCGTCCATGCCTGATCCCGCCGCAATCCGATCGATCAGCGGATCATGCGGAACCCGGATGAACTGGCCGGCGACCACGCTGACCGGGAGGCCGTGCCGGGCCGCGACGCGGTAAATCTCGTCCTTTACCGGGCAGGCATCGGCGTCGACATAGATGCGGGTTGGATTTGGGGGCGTTGTCATCGATTGCGGAACAGATAGGTATGGCGAGATGCGCGTGGTACCCCATCGGGTGGGGAATAGCGAGGAAAAGGGGAGTGATTAGCGCCCCTTGCCATGACATTCCCTTGGCGTACCATCGCTCGCCAAAAGATCGGCCAAGAGGAACCGGCCATGACCACACGGTTAGAGACCTATCGCGTCGAGGCCTACAACACGGCGAAATTGTCCGAAAACAAGATGCACGACGACACCGTCGCGCGCCGGTTCGGCTTTAGCGGCGGCCTTGTTCCCGGCGTCGATGTCATGGCTTACATGATGCATCTGCCGGTGAGGCACTGGGGCCGCGCTTTCCTCGATCGTGGCCTGATCGAGGCGCGCTTCGTCAAACCGGTCTATGACGGCGAGATCACCGACATCAGGGGCGAAGAACACGACGGAGTGATTTCGATCGAGGTCGAAGGCCGCGGCGAGCTCTGCGCGACCGGGACCGCCTCGCTGCCGGCGGCCGCGCCTGCCTTCTCGATCGTCGATTACGTGGAAGTCGCAGCCATCTCGGAGCGAAAACCGATCAGCGCCACCTCCTACGAATTGGGCCAGTGGCTGGGCTCGATGCCGCGCACATGGGCCAATGAGGCGGCTGAAGAGTATCTCAACGAAGTGCGCGAGCGGGATACGATTTATTCTCGCGAAGGGCTCGGTCATCCCGGTCTGTTGCAGCGGGTGATGAACAAGGTGCTGGCCGACAACGCGATCCTGGGTCCGTGGATTCACGTCGGCAGCCGGATGCAGCTCTTGAGTGCCGGACGTAGCGGCGATGAAATCACCGCACGCGCGAAAGTCACCGGCAACTACGAGAAAAAAGGGCACCGCTTCGTCGAATTGGATGCGCTCGTCGTCGGCAATGGCACCACGCCGCTGGCGCATTGTCATCATGTGGCGATCTATCAGCCGCGCGAGCAGGCGGCGGCGTAGGCTTCGCTAAGGGCAAGGTGTTGTTCAACCTTTAGGTTGTCATGCCCTGCGAAGGCGGCGAGCCGGGCGATGACGGCGGAATATGAGGCAGGCCCCTCGTACCTCTACGCCACCTTCTTCGCATCCTGAATCGCGCGCCAGACCCGTTCCGGCGTCAGCGGCATGTCGATATGGGTGATGCCGAGTTCGGACAACGCATCCAGCACGGCGTTGGTCAGCGTCGAGAGTGAACCGGCGCAGCCGGCTTCGCCACAGCCCTTGGTGCCCAGCGGATTGGATTTGGCCGGTACCGGGTGATCGCCGATCTGCATCAGCGGAATGTCTTCGGCGCGCGGCAGCGCGTAATCCATGAAGGAGCCGGTAATCGGCTGGCCGCTGGCGTCGTAGCTGACGCATTCCATGAAGGCCTGTCCGATGCCTTGCGCGACGCCGCCGTGCAACTGGCCGGCCACCAGCATCGGATTGACGACAGTGCCGAAATCATTGACGCCGGTGTAGCGGACGATCTGCACGATCCCGGTTTCGGGATCGATCTCGACCTCGGCGACGTGGCAGCCGTTGGGGAAAGTCGAAGGCACAGGCCCTGAGGTGTGATCGACATCAAGCGAGGAGGGCACGTCTTCCGGCATCTTGTTATCGCGCAGGCGGCGCGAAAGTTCCATGATGTCGATCGAGCGGTCGGTGCCGGCAATCGTGAACTGGCCCCTCGCAAATTCGATGTCGCTTTCGGCGGCTTCCATCAGATGCGCCGCCGCGCGCTTGCCTTTTTCGATCACCAGTTTTGACGCCTCCACGATTGCCATGCCGCTGGCCGTAATCGAGCGCGAGCCGCCAGTGCCGTTACCGGTATGAACGAGGTCGCTGTCGCCCTGTTCGAGGGTGATGCGCTCAAAGGGAACGCCGAGCTGGGCGGAAAGCACCTGCGCGAATGGCGTGGCATGGCCCTGACCGTAATCGAGCGTGCCGGTGATGATTTTCACCGAGCCATCGTCTTCGAACACGATCTTGCCGAGCTCGACATTGGGTGGCGCGGTGACTTCCAGATAGGAACCGACCGCGATTCCGCGCAGCTTGCCGCGTTTGCGGCTTTCCTTCTTGCGCCTGGCGAAGTTGGCATGGTCCGCGATTGCGAGCGCCTTGTCGAACACGCCCTGAAAATCGCCGGAGTCATAAGTGACGCCGGAGGAGGCAGCAAAGGGCATTTGCGCAGGCTTGATGAAATTGCGCTTGCGGATGGTCAGCCGGCTGATGCCCATCTCGTCGGCAGCGCGATCGATCAGGCGTTCCATGAAGTAATTGGCTTCGGGCCGTCCGGCGCCGCGATAGGCGCCCATCAGCGTGGTGTTGGTCAGCACGGTCTTGATGTCGACCGTCATCGCCGGCGTCCGGTAGACGCTGCCGAGATTCTTGCCGATGTTCAGTGAGAGCGGCTGCGGTGCCACGCCGGTAATGTAGGCGCCGAGATTACCGTAGCCGGAAACCTTCACCGCGAGGAATTTGCCTTCCGCATCGAGCGCGAGCTCGCAGTGGATTTTTTGCGCGCGGCCCTGGCTGTCGGATAAGAAGCTGGTCGAACGCTCGTCGGTCCATTTCACCGGACGTCCCAGCGCCTTCGCCGCGTGAAGAATGCAGATGTATTCGGGGTAGTTGATGTTCTTCATGCCGAACGAGCCGCCGACATTGGCGGTCAGCACGCGCACTTTATCGTTTGGCACCTTCAGGAGGTTCTTGGCGAGGCCGACGCGGTTGGCGGCAACGCCCTGGGTCGGCACCTGAATGGTGAAGCGCTCGTTTGATTGATCGTAGGATGCAAGCGCCGCACGCGGCTCCATCGCCACCACGGCAACGCGATTGTTGATGACGTCGAGCCTCGTCACATGCGCCGCGCTCTTGAACGCTGCGTCGACCTTCTCCGCATCGCCGAAGTGATAGTCGAGCGCGACATTGTCGGGGATGTGGTCGTAGAGAAGCGGCGCGCCGGGCTGAGCCGCTTCTTCGGGGTCGGTGACCGCGGGCAGCGCATCGATGTCGACCTCGACGGCCTCGGCGGCATCGCGGGCCTGCACCAGCGTCTCGGCGACCACGAAGGCGATGGGATCGCCGACATAACGCACCTTGTCGGTCATCAGTGCCGTGCGGTTGGTCTGGTACAGCGGCGTGCCGTCCCGGCTCTTCAGAGGCAGGGCGCAGGTGAATGGGCCGTAGCCGGCCGCGACCAGATCGGTTCCGGTCCAGACACCGAGTACGCCGGGCATGGCCTTGGCGGCCTCGGTGTTGATGCCGCGGATCAGGCCATGGGCGTGGCTGGAACGGACAATCCAGGCATAGGCCTGCCTGGGGAGGTTGAAATCGTCGGTGTATTTGCCCTTGCCGCGGACCAGCGTGTCGTCTTCCTTGCGGCGGACCGGCTGCCCCACCCCGTATTTTTGCAGCGCAATAGCATTTTCCAGGGAGGTGGGAGAGGTGTGATCTTGCATTAAAATTACCTGAAATCGCCGATTTTTCGCTAGTTTTACGGTCGCTACCCCAGATAGACCTCCTCCCGCAGGCCGGCAACGCCTGATTGGGCATGGTCCATATGGGATTGCTGCACCGCCCTTGCCACTACCCTTGCCGCTGCTAGAGTTGCTCTCGAAACAGACATTCCTCGTCGGCTATTTAGCCGGGGAAAGACATTTGAATGACGGAAGATACGCGGGCTCGCGACGACGCGGCGTCGTGCGGAAGCCCGATCATACCGGTCGCGACCGATGCCGCGGCGGCGAAGTTGGTACCGGGTAGCGAGGTGTATGCGGCGCTCGATCTCGGCACCAATAATTGCCGCCTGCTGATCGCGTGCCCCACCGAGGACGGCTTTCGCGTGGTCGATTCGTTTTCGCGGATCGTTCGCCTCGGCGAGGGCATTTCGGCCACGGGCTGCATCAGCGACGCGGCGATCGAGCGTGCGATTGCCGCCTTAAGCATTTGCCGTGACAAGATCAGGACGCGCAAGGCCAGGCGCCTGCGCCTGATCGCCACCGAAGCCTGCCGGGCCGCTTCGAACGCGGAAGGCTTTCGCAATCGTGTCGCCGCCGAAACCGGTATTCGTCTTGAGGTGATCGACCGCGAGACCGAGGCCGCACTGGCGATGATCGGCTGCTCGCCGCTGATCGACCCGCTGGGGCGGGGCGCCATTCTGTTCGATATCGGCGGCGGATCGACCGAACTGGTGCGGATCGAGCGTGATCCGCTGGTGGCGGGTGCCACCCCGCGCATCAAGGCCTGGATGTCGATCCCGCTCGGCGTGGTCACGCTGGCTGAGCATTTCGGCGGCCGCGATGTCACACCGCAGTCCTACGCCGCGATGGTCGACGAAGTCGCAGGCCATGTCGCGCCATTCGCGGCCGAGCACAGCGGTGATCTTGCGGCCATGCATCTGCTCGGCACCTCCGGTACGGTGACGACGCTTGCCGGCGTCCATCTCAATCTGCATCGCTACGATCGCCGCCGGGTCGACGGAATCTGGATGAGCGATGCGGACATCACCGCGACCATCGCGCGTCTGTTGCGCATGAACTATCAGGAACGCGCCGCCAATCATTGCATCAGCGTCGAGCGCGCCGATCTGGTGCTCGCCGGCTGCGCCATTCTCGACGCGATCCGCGACGCATTCCCGCTGCCGCGGCTCCGGGTCGCCGATCGCGGCCTGCGCGAAGGCATGCTGGTCGAAATGATGCGCGAGGATGGCGCGTTGATCGCCGGTCGCTAGGCACTTCAGTTTCCGGTGTGGTAGAACATTTTGAAATTGGTGGCTTCATCCTTCGAGACGCACGCTGGCGCGTGCTCCTCAGGATGAGGTCCCACCCCTCATGGTGAGGAGCGCGGCAAAGCTGCGCGTCTCGAACCATGAGGCCCCTGGCAAGCAAACCGACATGGCCAAAGACACGACCGGGCGGCTGCATGTCACCGTCAAGAGCGGCGGCAAGCGCAAGCTGTCCTCAAAGCTCTGGCTGGAACGCCAGCTCAACGATCCCTATGTGACCCGCGCCAAGCGGGAGGGCTTTCGCTCGCGTGCGGCCTTCAAACTCACGGAAATCGACGACAAATTTCATCTGCTCACGCCCGGCATGACGGTGGTCGATCTCGGCGCCGCACCCGGCGGCTGGAGCCAGGTCGCCGCCAAACGGATTGGTCTTGCGAGCGGTAAAGGCAGGGTGGTGGCGATCGACCTGTTGGAAATGCCCGAGGTCGCGGGCGTCATTTTCGCGCAACTCGATTTTCTTAGTCCGGACGCGCCAGCGCGATTGATCGCGATGATGGAAGGGCGCGCCGATATCGTGATGTCGGATATGGCGGCCAACACCACCGGCCACCGCAAGACCGACCAGTTACGTATGGTTGGTCTGATCGAAACGGCGGCGGCCTTTGCCGCCGAGGTGTTGAAGCCGGGCGGGACCTTCATCGCGAAAGCCTTTCAAAGCGGCGCCGATGCCGAACTGATGGTTCAGTTGAAACGCGACTTCGCCAGCGTGCGTCACGTCAAGCCGGCCGCGAGCCGGCAGGATTCATCCGAGCGTTATGTGCTCGCGATGGGGTTTCGAGGACAGCCGTCGGCGTAATCGCAAGAATCCTCTTTGCTTTCGCTCCGGTTTCGCGCACGCTTTGTTAAATCCCGGGGAGGGGTTGAAAATGCGAGTTTCAGGAATCCTGGCGCCAAGCGCCTGCTTCGCTGCGCGCTATGTACTGAAACGTCCCCGCCGCGGGTTTCTGCATGTGGTCTTGAACTTGACCTTGGGCGTTTCCGCGCTGTTGGCTCTATCGCAGGCAGCATGGGCAGAAACCGCCTATCCGACCCGGCCTATCACGATTGTGGTTCCTTTCTCGGCGGGTGGCCCCACCGATGCACTCGTGCGCACCTTGAATGAGCGACTGCAGCATTCGCTCGGTCAGCCGCTGATCGTGGAAAATGTGACCGGCGCGGCCGGGACAATCGGGGTCGGGCGCGTCGCACGCGCGGCCCCCGACGGCTACACGGTCAGCGTTGGTCATTGGAGCACGCACGTCATCAACGGCGCGCTCTATCCGTTGCCGTTTGATCTGCTCAAGGACCTGGAGCCGGTCGCGATGCTCACCAGTTATCCGATGCTGCTCCTCGCGAGAAATGACGTGCCTGCGAAGAATCTGACGGAACTGACGTCCTGGTTGAAGGCGAACCAGGATAAAGTCTCCGTTGGCACCATCGGAGTTGGCAGCGCCGCGCATGTCGCCGCCGTATATTACGAGCATCTCGCGGGCCTGAAATTTCAGTTCGTGCCCTATCGCGGCGCCGCGCCCGCCCTGCAGGATCTGATGGGTGGGCGCATCGATTTACTGTTCGATCATCTGCCGAATGCGCTACCGCAGGTGAGGGAGGGCAAGGTCAAGGCTTATGCGGTGACCGCCGACAGCCGATCACCGACCGCGCCTGATATCCAGACGGTAGACGAGGCCGGTCTGCATGGCCTTTACATTAACATCTGGTACGGCCTCTGGGTCCCCAAGGGCACACCGGCGGAGGTCAAAGCCAAGCTGAATGCGGCTGTCGTGGAAGCACTTGCCGACCCGAAGGTACGGCAGCAACTCACTGAACTGGGTCAGGTGATCCCGCCGCGCGACCAGCAAACGCCTGAAGCGTTGGCAACCTATCAGAAAGCCGAAATCGAGAAGTGGTGGCCAATCGTCAAGGCCGCCAACATGAAGGTCGAGTAGAAATCACCCCAGCCGCTGATCTCGCGCGTCCTGGGTGCCCTGGCTTGCCGCCTTGACGGCTTCTTTGTCCGCGCCCTTGCGGCTGGAAATCTCGACCGCCTTGCGGCCTGAGATTTCGTGACCTGCATCGTCAGGCATTTGCCAGAAAAACCACGCCGATACTGCCGATATCAGCGCCACAACGATAAAGGCCGGCGCGAACACATCCGCGGTCAATTCGCTCATGTGGCGTATCCACAAAGTGGATTCCACGCAGAACGCCCCGACCGCGACGCCGGCTGAAACCGCGAGCTGCTGGTTGACGCTGACAAGCGTGGTGGCGCGGCTCATCTGCGGTGGTTCGACTTCGGCATAGGCGACGGTGTTGATCGCGGTGAATTCCAGCGAGCGGAAGAAACCGCCGACGACCAGGATGATCACGATCAGAAGCAGCGGGGTTGTGACGGTGAACAGCGCACAGGCGCCAAGGAAGATTGAGCTGATGACGGCATTCACCGTCATCAGGTTGCGGAAACCGAAGGTTCGAATGAGGCGCGCGGCCAGCGTCTTCATGCCCATGGCGCCGGCGGCGGTGCCAAAGGTGACGAGCCCCGAACGGAACGGCGTCAAGCCGAAGCCCACCTGCATCAACAGCGGCAGCAGAAATGGCAGGGAGCCGATGCCGAGGCGAAACAGGAAGCCGCCGAGGATGCTCGCGCGCATGGTCGGCAGTCGCAGCAGGGCGAAATCAAGCGCCGGAGAAGCGGTTCGACGGGCGTGGATGACGTAGAGCGTCATCGAGATCGAGCCGATCGCCACCAGCGAGGCGACCACGCTCCACGGCAAGAGATTAAGGCCGGCCACCGACAGGCCGAAGGCAATTCCGGACAGTCCGATGCCGGACAGCAGCATCCCATAGAGGTCGAAGGGTTCGGTGTTTTCGCTTTTGATCGGGTCGATGAAGCGCTGGGCCATGAAGATGCCGAGTAGCCCGATCGGAATATTGATCAGGAAGATCCAGTGCCAGGAGAAATAAGTGGTGATGAATCCGCCGAGTGGCGGGCCGACCACGGGCCCTACCAGTGCCGGCACGGTGACCCAGGCCATGGCGTTCACCAGCGCGCTCTTGTCGATCGTGCGCAACAGCACCAGACGCCCGACCGGCGTCATCATCGCGCCGCCGACGCCTTGCAGGATGCGCGCGATCACAAAGCCGGTCACCGATTCCGACAACGCGCAGCCGATCGATCCGGCCATGAAGACGGCGATCGCCGTCGAGAACACCAGCCGTGGGCCGAAGCGGTCGGCGGTCCAGCCGCTCGCCGGAATGAATACGGCGAGCGACAGAAGGTATGATGTGATCGCGAGCTTGAGCGTCAGCGGGCTCGTGCCGATATCGGCGGCAATCGCCGGCAGCGATGTCGCAATGACCGTCGAATCCATGTTCTCCATGAACAGGGCAGTGGCCACGATCAGTGGGATCAAACGTTGCTTGTCCATGGAGATATTTCGTGAGGGCGGGAACCAGAGGAGGTTCCGCGTATTGGCTTGGTGAATGAGGCGGGAATCAGTTAGCCTTTAATTTCAAGCGTTTCCAGCGGGATGTTGTGAAACGGCTTCGCTTGTCGTTTGTGGCGATTTTGTGCGGAAACCTTAATGGGGGGCCACCTGCATAGCTTCCCCGTTGGATATGCTTGAGATGGGGTTGTACCCCCGGGGGTATCGTGAGAGCTAGGCCGCAGCACGAGCTGGGTTGCTCACCATTTCCCGTATCAATTCTTGAGAAGGAAAAGCCCGAAATGGGGTTTCGTTTGCTGTTTATTGTCCCGCTCCTCTTTGCAATGGCTCCAGTTGAAGCCTCCGCCGAGGGCCTTCTGCATCGCGCATCGTGCTCGGTCGTACGCTATTACGTCGCCAAGTACAGCGCTGAAATGGCCGAGGCCTACGCACGCAGCAAGGGCGCGACCGAAGCTGAAATCGAGGCCGCCCGGCGTTGCCTTGATAGCGGATCGACGCGTGTTCGCACCGCGCAGGATACCCACTAAACCAACTAAAAGTGATTGCCGCGGGATGTGCGCTTAATGCGTGCGCCCGCGGTTCTTTTTCGTCCTTAAATGACGGCGGTTGTGGGCCCACCGCAGGGATGCGGATTTGGCCTCTTTGATTCGTCATGGTGGCGTGCTATCGACCACCGCCAACCCTACCGATGGGCCTTGATTCGACGACGAAGTCCGCTTCGCCGGCGCATCGGCTTATCCGGGGATCTTACGCGGCGCGTGAGCCGCCGGATGGAGTTGGTAAATGGCGCAGGTGCAGGGACTTCAGGCGATCAGCGAAGCCTTTACGTTCGACGACGTACTCCTGAAGCCTGGCCTCTCCGACATCCTCCCCTCAGAAGCCGATATCCGCTCGCGCGTCACCCGCGCCATCCCGCTTAATATTCCGATCATGGCCTCCGCCATGGACACCGTTACCGAAGCGCGCATGGCGATTGCGATGGCGCAGGCGGGCGGGGTGGGCGTCATTCACCGCAATTTCGATCCCGAGGGTCAGGCGGCGCAGGTTCGTCAGGTCAAGAAGTTCGAGTCGGGCATGGTGGTCAATCCGCTCACCATCGGTCCGGATGCGATGCTGTCGGACGCACTCGCACTGATGAACGCCCACGGCTTTTCCGGAATTCCGGTAGTCACCGGCAGCGGTGAGGGACGGCCGGGAAAACTGGTCGGCATTCTCACCAACCGTGACGTGCGCTTCGCCACCGACCCGAAGCAGAAGGTCTCCGAGCTGATGACCCACGCCAACCTCGTGACCGTGCGCGAGGGCGTCAGCCAGGACGAAGCCAAGCGCATGCTGCACCAGCATCGTATCGAAAAGCTCTTGGTGGTCGACGATCAATATCGCTGCGTTGGCCTGATCACTGTAAAGGACATGGAAAAGGCAGTCGCCCATCCGCTCGCCTGCAAGGACGCGCAGGGCCGTTTGCGCGTCGCGGCCGCAACCACCGTCGGCGAGGACGGCTTCGACCGCACCGGGCGATTGATCGATGCCGGCGTCGATTTGATCGTGGTCGATACCGCCCACGGTCATTCCGCGCGGGTGCTGGAAGCTGTCAACCGCATCAAGCGCTTGTCGAACGCGGTGCAGGTGATTGCGGGCAATATTGCCACGAAAGAAGGCGCGCAGGCGCTGATCGATGCCGGCGCCGACGCGATCAAGGTTGGCATTGGTCCAGGCTCGATCTGCACCACGCGCATTGTCGCGGGCGTCGGTGTGCCCCAGCTCACCGCGATCATGGATGCGGTCGAAGCGGCGAAGAAGGCCGATGTGCCGGTGATCGCCGACGGCGGCATCAAATATTCCGGCGATCTCGCGAAAGCGCTCGCCGCCGGCGCCGACATCGCCATGGTCGGCTCGCTGCTCGCCGGCACCGATGAGACGCCCGGCGAAGTGTTTCTGTGGCAGGGCCGCTCCTACAAGGCCTATCGCGGTATGGGCTCGGTGGGCGCGATGGCGCGCGGCTCGGCCGACCGCTACTTCCAGCAGGACATCAAGGATACCCTTAAGCTCGTACCTGAAGGCATCGAGGGGCAGGTGCCGTATAAGGGGCCGGTCGGCAACGTCATGCACCAGCTCGCCGGCGGCCTGCGCGCCGCGATGGGCTATGTCGGCGCGCGCAATATCGCCGAATTCCACGAGAAGGCGCAGTTCGTGCGCATCACCGGCGCGGGCTTGCGCGAAAGCCACGTCCACGACGTGACGATCACGCGTGAGGCACCGAATTATCCCGGCGGGGGATGATCTATAAGGCTGCCGTCCCTGCGGAAGCAGGGACCCATATCTACCGACATTGATGTGGCGTTAGGCCGGAGTCCCCAGCCCGCTCGATAGCCACTGCCTGTGGTTATAGGTCCCCGCGTCCGCGGGGACGGCAAGAAATAAAGCGCGCCCATCAGAGCCACAGATGGCCGCATACGCATCATGCAACATGGCGTATGGGGTGCGCGGACCATCCATAGTACATCCGGCGGCAACGTGGGCCTTTTGGCCCTGAAGGTTTCGCCGGATGTTGGATCGAAGACTGGAAGCACCACTGTCGGCGCCCGCGATGGACGGCTTGCCGTTCGAGCGCCGGATCTGGGCGGTCGTCGCGGTCTCCGTGGCTGTCGGGATGGCTTCGCTTGATACCGCGATTGCCAACATCGCGCTGCCGGCGATCGCCACCGACCTGAAGGTGAGCCCGGCCGATGTGGTCTGGGTCGTCAACGCCTATCAGATCGCGCTGGTGGCGACGTTGTTGCCGCTCGGCGCGCTCGGTGAGATCGTTGGCTACAAGCGCATTTACCTCGGCGGCCTGTTGCTGTTCACGGTTGCCTCGCTCGGCTGCGCCTGCGCCTGGTCGTTGCCAACTCTTTTGATCGCGCGCGTGTTGCAAGGCCTCGGCGCCAGCGGTCTCATGAGCGTCAATTCGGCGCTGATCCGTTTCATCTATCCAAACCGGATGCTCGGCCGCGGATACGGCTATAACGCGATGGTGGTCGGCACGGCCATGACGCTGGGGCCGACGATTGCCTCCGGCATTCTGGTGTTCGGGGCGTGGCCGTGGCTGTTCGCGGTCAACATTCCCTTTGGCTTCGTGGCGATCGTGATCGCCATTCGGACGTTGCCGCGGACGCCGCGGGCCCACCATGCCTTTGATTTTCTCGGCGCGATCCTGGCCACGTTGTGCCTTGGCCTCGTTATTCTCGGTGTCGGCAGCGCGGCGCATAAGGCCGAACCGGGTCTGGTATCGGCCGAACTCGTATTGGGGCTGGTGCTGGGGATCGTTCTGATCCGCCGCCAGGCCGATCATCCGGCGCCGATGCTGCCGATCGACCTGTTTCGCAGGCCCATGTTTGCGTTGTCGGCTGCCACGGCGGTCTGCTCGTTTGCGATCCAGGGCATCGGCTTCGTGTCGCTGCCGTTTTACTTCGAGGATGTTCTGCATCGCTCGCAGGTCGAAACCGGTTTCTTCATGACGCCGTGGCCGCTGGTGGTGGCGATCATGGCGCCCGTCGCCGGTCGCTTGAGCGATCGTTATCCGGTAGGGCTGCTCGGTGGTGTCGGCCTCGTCCTGCTCGGGATCGGCATGGCGCTGCTGGCGATGCTTCCGGCCGAGCCAAGCATCGCCAATATCGTCTGGCGCATGGCGATTTGCGGGGTCGGTTTCGGATTCTTCCAGACACCAAATCTCCGGGCGATTATGTCGAGCGCGCCGCAGGGGCGCAGCGGCGGGGCCAGCGGCATCGTCGCGACCGCGCGTCTCACCGGACAAACCATCGGCGCCGCGTTGGCCGCGTTTTGCTTCGCGCTGGCGGGGCGGGAAGGTGCAACACTGGCGCTGGCGCTCGGCGCCGGATTTGCCGCGGTCGGCAGCGTGATGAGCTTTTTGCGGCTGACGGTCAATCCGCGCGCGGTTTGATCGCCGTTATCAGCCCCGCCGCACGCTGGCGCCGCCGTCCACGGGTAGCGTCACGCCGGTGATGAAGCTTGCTTCATCGGAGGCCAGAAACAGCGCGGCATTGGCGACATCCCATGCGGTGCCCATCTTGTGGCGCAGCGGCACCTTGGCGTCGCGGTCAGCGGCGACTTCGGCGCGAGTCTTCTTAAAGGCTTTGGCGCGGGTATCGACCGCCATCGGCGTATCCATCAGCCCCGGCAGGATCACATTGGCGCGGATGCCGTATTCGGCATTCTGATAGGCGAGCTGTTCGGTGAAGGCGATCATCGCTGCTTTCGTCGCCTTGTAGGCCACATAAGGATAGGTCGTGATCGCCGCCATCGAGGAAATGTTGATGATGGCGCCGCTCTTTTGTTCGCGCATGATCGGGATCGCGTATTTCGCCGCCAGAATGCAGCTCTTCAGATTGATCGCGACGCAAGTGTCGAGCGCAGCTTCCGTGATCTGAAGCAGTTCGGCGTTGCCGCCTGCGAGACTGACGCCGACATTGTTGTGGAGGATGTCGAGGCGGCCCCAGCGCGCTCGCGCTTCATCCACCATCGCCTTGAGGTCGCGCTCTTGGGTGACATCGGCTTCAAATGCGAGCGCCTTGCCGCCTTTGGCCCCAATCAGATCAGCGGTTTCCTGCGCGGAAGCGAGGTTACGGTCCACGCACAGCACGCAAGCGCCTTCACGCGCAAAGGTGATCGCCGTGGCGCGGCCATTGCCCACGCCTTCGCCCGGGCTTTGGCCGGCGCCAACCACAATCGCGATACGATCTTTCAGCCGCATGTTTCACTCCCGCAAAATGGATACCGCGCAAGACAACTTGACGGTATCGCTTCGTTGCGGGCGAGCTTATTAACCTTTGCGGGCTTCGGGCAAACGCCGGTCCATCTCGGTGACGATGGTGTGGGCGCGCTCGGTGGTCTTCCAGCGCAGTTCGAATTCGGTAGGCTGGGCGGATGTCTTGACGAGATAGGCCAGCGCGGCGTTGCTCATGTCTGCGATCACAAACGCCATCAGGGCCAGTCCGATCGCCGCCGCAAGGCCGTGGCGGATCATGTCGCGGTAGCTGCGATAGCCGGTCTGGAAATAGATCGCGATCATCAGCGCGACCGTGATGCCGGCGACGGCGCCAGCCAGCACCGGCATCAGCAAGCCGCCTCCGCCGTCGACACCCTGGTCGGGCCAGATGCCTGACGTATCCGGCATGGATGCGAGAAGCGACTGGAAGAGAGTGGTCGCCTCAAGGGCAGCGTTGCGGATCGGATCGAGGTTCATGGTCGTATCTCGGGCCAAAAGAGGAAGATTAACGCGGACGCTTTCACAGAGTTCGTCGTGCAGGGCGGCATCGGGGTTCAAGCGGCAGCCGTCTATTCATTGGGCACTTCATTGTCATGCGGGCATGGCGCCGCTATAGCGGGTGGCACGGGGCATTTTCCAAAAACGGGGGCTCATATGTCGATCCAGAGTGTCTTGCTGCCGGTTTTCGTCCTGATTGGGCTCACTTTCGCGCTTCTGCTCGGCATGTTCGGGGCGCGCCGTAATGCTCTCGTCAGCAGGCAAACCCAGATCAAGGACATCGCCTTGGGCCAATCGAATTGGCCCGTTCGCGCCACCCAGATCGGCAACTGCTACCGGAACCAGTTCGAACTACCCATTCTCTTCTACGTTTTGATCGCGATCGCCTTGCCGCTGCGCCATGCCGATCTCATCATCGTGATCCTGTCCTGGGTGTTCGTGGTCACCCGACTGGTGCATGCCGGTGTCTTCGTGAGTTCCAACGATCTCGGGCGGCGTTCGATTGCGTGGCCCGCCGGCGCGCTTGTGCTGCTCGCCATGTGGGTCTATTTCGCGCTGAAGATTCTGCTTCTGATTTGAAGCGCCTGATCACTCCAATCGAAAGATTTGAATGACCCCCGCAGCGCGGCTTTCGGCAGCGATTGAGCTGTTAGAGACCATCGACGACCAGCGTGTTCCCGCCGCCAAAGCCTTGAAGGAGTGGGGCACCGCGCATCGCTTCGCAGGCTCCGGCGACCGCGCCGCGATTTCAGGCCTGGTCTGGGACGTGCTGCGGCGGCGCGCCTCCAGCGCCTGGATCATGGGCAGCGACACCGCGCGCGCGCGCCTGCTCGGCATGCTCCATCTCGAGCGTAAGCTCGATGCCGACCAGATCGCCGCTCTGTGCGATGGCAGCCGCTTTGCGCCCTCGGCCGTGAGCGATGCCGAACGGTCAGCGCTGACTTCCAATTCGCTCGACAAGGCGCCCGCCCATGTGGTGGGCGATTACCCGGAATGGCTCGATCCCTATTTGGCGGAAGTGTTCGGCGACGACCGCGCGCTGGAAGCCACCGCCATGGCGAGCCGCGCGCCGCTCGACCTGCGCGTCAACACGCTCAAGGCCACGCGTGAGAAGGTGCTGGCCTCGACCGCGCATCTTGGCGCTGCGCCAACAAAGTGGTCGCCGATCGGGCTTCGCATTGAGCTCGGCGCGGATGCCCGCAATCCCGGCATTCACGCCGAGGAAGCCTTCATCAAAGGCATGATCGAGGTGCAGGACGAAGGCTCGCAACTGGCGGCGCTGTTGTCGGCTGCCAAGCCGGGTGAGCAGGTGATTGATCTCTGTGCGGGTGCCGGCGGCAAGACGCTGGAGCTCGCAGCGCAAATGCAAGGCAAGGGACGGTTGATCGCGACCGATCACGACAAGCGGCAGTTGGCGCCGATCCATGAGCGGCTGTCGCGCGCCGGCGTGCACAATTGCGACGTGCGGACGCCGCGAGGTGAGGGCGATGCGCTCTCCGACATTCGAGCGTCAGCCGATCTGGTGATGATCGACGCGCCCTGCACGGGAACCGGAACCTGGCGGCGCAATCCGGACGCCAAATGGCGGATGCGGCCGGGCGCGCTGGAGATCCGTCTGAAGGACCAGGCCGAGGTGCTTGATCACGCGGCAAGTCTGGTCAAGCCGGGCGGCCGCATCGCCTATGTCACCTGCTCGGTGCTCACCCCTGAGAATGGTGGCCAGATCCGCAGCTTTATGGCGCGCCACCCGGATTTCGCCATCGTGCCGCCCAAGGAGACCGTGGCGGCGCTCTGGGACAAGGCCGAGGATTTCGCCGCCGCCACGCTCCAGTCGGCGGAGGGGCTTCTGATGACGCCGCGCCGGACGGGGACGGACGGGTTTTTCGTGTCGGTGCTGAGGAAGACATAGCGCCCCAAGCCGTCATTCCGGGGCGATGCTAAGCATCGAACCCGGAATCTCGAGATTCCCCGATGCGCAATTGCGCATCTGAGGTCTGGTGCTTACGCACCATCCCGGAATGACAGGAAAAGCCCCTGGAAATGACGGGAAAGACCGCCTTTCAAGGGTTGCGACGCCGCCGCCCGTCGCGTAATTCCTTGATATGACAGCAGCCCAGCAAGCCCGCGAGTCGGTGCCCTCCACGGCCTCGGCGCATGACAAGATTCTGATTGTCGATTTCGGCAGCCAGGTGACGCAACTGATCGCGCGCCGGGTGCGCGAGGAGGGCGTCTATTCTGAAATCGTGCCGTTCCAGAAGGCCGAGGCCGCCTTCCGCGAGATGCAGCCGAAAGCCGTGATCCTCTCCGGCGGGCCGGCCTCGGTGCTGGACAAGGACGCGCCCGCGGCCCCGATGTCGATCCTCAATGCAGGGGTTCCTGTGCTCGGCATCTGCTACGGCGAGCAGACCATGGCGCAACAGCTCGGCGGCAAGGTCGAGCCCGGGCTTGTCAGGGAGTTCGGCCGCGCCACCATCGAGGTCACGGATGATTGCGCGCTGTTCGATGGCGTCTGGCAGAAGGGCGGCCGTTACGACGTCTGGATGAGCCACGGCGACCGCGTTACGCAATTG
>JBEKZZ010000003.1:0-178208 GCA_049509335.1 Bradyrhizobium sp.
TGGAAGCGCTTGGCCCGCCGCTCAAGATAGGGACGAGGCAAGTGCCGGTTTCGGTCAGCATGGGTATCAGCATCTACCCGGATAACGCGACCAACCTCGATACGTTGATACAGCAGGCCGACGCGGCCATGTACAAGGCAAAACAGGCGGGTCGCGCCACCTATCGTTTCTTCAGCGCCGACATGAACCGGCTCGCCGAGCAGCGGCTGGCCTATAGCGCGGCGCTGCGGGCCGCGCTCGCTGCCGGCGCCCTCTCGCTGCATTATCAGCCGCAGATCAAGACAGGCGACGGCTCGTTGCATGGCGTCGAGGCTCTGGCGCGCTGGCATGATCCGGTGCTTGGGGAGGTTTCGCCGGCCAGGTTCATTCCGCTCGCCGAGGAATGCGGGCTGATCGAGCAGATCGGGTTGTGGTCGATCCGCGAGGCCTGCCGGCAAATGGCAGAGTGGCGTGACGCGGGCCTCGACATTCCCTGCGTATCGGTCAATCTTTCTCCGATCAATTTCCAGAACGCGGCTCTCGCTTCCGTCGTCGCCGAGATTCTCGGCGAGCATGGCTTGCCGCCGGAAGTTCTGATGCTCGAGGTCACAGAAGGCGTGTTCATGAACGAGCACTCGGTGGCGATCGAGACAATGAGCGCCATCCGCGAACTCGGAATCGGGCTGTCGCTGGACGATTTCGGAACGGGTTATTCAAGCCTGAACCGGCTGGCGCATTTGCCGATTCGCGAATTGAAGATCGACCGCAGCTTCATGCGTCATGTCGAGAGCGATACCGCGGCGCGGGCCATTGTGACGACCGTGGTGCGCGTCGGACAGAGCCTGCAGCTTACCGTCGTCGCCGAGGGCGTCGAGACCGAAGGGCAGCGAAATCTCTTGTCCGAACTCGGCTGCGACGTCATCCAGGGATTCCTCTACGCACCCGCGCTGTCGCCGTCTTCCTTCGGGCGCTGGCTGCTTGATTATAGTGCCGACCAGGCAAGCGCCATGCTGCGAAGCGTCGGCCGTTCGATCTCCGCGCGACCATCCGGCGGCGCTCATGCGCTCAAGCGGCCGGATCAATCGGCGGCGGTGTAGTTTTCGGATCCATATCCACTTGAATGGATCTTCGAATGGGCGGCTTTGACGCGGTCCATCAAGATCGTGATTGCGTGGATGGGAGCCCAGGACGGCTTTCGCGCGGCGCCAAAATTCGCCATTGTCGGCCTTTGCCGGTTCGGACCTCGTGGAGTGGATCTGACATTCGCTAGCCGCCTGGCCGCGAGCTCGAAAGCGAATGTCAAATCTCAAAGTCCACCAGGAAAATATATTTGCCAGTGGTCCTGTGATTCCAACATTCGCAATGGGGCCGCCGAGAAAGGATGCGAATGTCAGGATCGGACCACTGGGACATGTTTCGAAAATCCATCAAGCAGAAGATTGTCGGCATCGCCGCCGGACTGATCGTGCTCGCGGTGATCACGTCGGCACTATCGATGATCATGGCTGCGCGCGTCGGCCATCTGCTCGACGAACTGACCAACCGCTACATCCCGGCCTATGGCAATCTCACACGGGTCAATGTGAGGTCGCTCAAGCGCGCGGTGGCGGCGCGGCAGATGATCATCGCCAAAATGGAGAACCCGCCGGATGAGGCCGGCTACGCGGCGAATCTGAAGATCTTTCAGTCCATCGATCCCGAGATTGTTCGTGAGGCGCAGGCGGCGCGCAAGCAGATCGCCGCGATCATCGATGACACGTCGACACCCTCCGACAACGCCGCGCTCGGCCGTCTCGATGACCGCATCGAGACGGCTATCAGCGATCTCCGTGAGCGCCTGGACGAACAGGGCGCAACCCTGCTGAGACAGTTCGACGCGCATAAATTCGATGAAGCCAAATCGACGCTCGTCAGCGCCGAGGCATTGCGCGCCGAGTTCGATCGCAAGATCGACGGCATCCGCGCCGACATGTTGAATCAGGTCCATGCGAGCGCCACCATCGTCATTCGCGAACAACGGCAAGCGATCTGGGTGTCGGCAGTCGTGACCGGCATCGCGGCGGTGCTCGGTTTCGTGTTCGCGATGATGGTGGGCAGCGGCATCACCGGCCCGGTTCTGCGTCTGCTGGAAGGCACCCGCGAGGTCGAGGCCGGCCGCCTTGACGGTTCGATCAGCGTGACAACACGCGACGAAATCGGCCAGCTCTCGGCGGCATTCAACCGTATGATCGAGCGGCTGCGCCAGAACCAGCGCGTCCGGGAGACATTCGGCCGCTATATCGATCCCCGGATTGCCGAGAGCCTGCTCAGCCAAACCCCAGTTGCCGCCGAAGGGCAGCGGCGGGTCATGACAGTGATGTTCTGCGACATGAAAGGCTTCACGGCGCTGAGCGAGGGCTTCACGCCGCAAGGCCTGGTCAAAATCATGAACCGCTATCTGTCGACCATGTCCGAACCAATCCATGCGTATCGCGGCGTCATCGATAAATATATCGGCGACGGCATCATGGCCTATTGGGGTCCGCCCTTTGTCGAGGAGGCGGAGCAGGCGAAATGCGCCTGCTCCGCCGCCATCGACATGATCAGCTGCCTTGCGAACTTGCGTAAGGAACTGCCGGAATTGCTTGGCGTGCGCGTCATCCCGGCCGAGTGCGATCTCAGGATCGGGATCGCAACGGGCGAGACCCTGGTCGGCAGTATTGGCTCGCAATACATGATGAGCTTTACCGTGATGGGTGACACCGTGAACCTGGCTGCCAGGCTGGAGACCGCCAACAAAGCCTATGACAGCCGTTGCCTGATCTCGGAGGCGACCGCCAATATTTGCGCGGCCGATTTCGAACTCCGCGAGATCGATCGCGTGGTGGTCGTGGGCCAGAGCCAGCCGCAAACCGTCTATGAAGTCATGGGCAGGAAAGACAGCATTACACCACAACAGACGCTGGCATGCGCGCGCTATGCTGCAGGACTGGCAGCCTATCGGGCGCGGCGCTGGGACGAGGCCCGCGCGGCATTTGCTGCAGCGATCGAGGCTGCGCCCAACGACGGCCCTTCGATTGCATTGCTCGCCCGGGTCGACGACTTGAGACGAGATCCGCCGGCCGAAAATTGGGATGGTTCGTGGCGTATGGAGTCCAAATAATCGCAGGCCCCGCGTTGGCCGATAGCGGACGAGCGTTCGGTGCGACGGCTAATCAATTTGGTGGACCATTGGCCCTCCACGGCCTGGATTTCAGTCGCTTCCGGCATCCCCTCACAAACTCGTCGCTTGCCCTTCACCCCAATATTTGTGCAAGAAGTGCCTGTCCGCGGCCACCCTCGGCCTGCGTCCTCGATGTGCGGCAACAAGGAAAAAGGGAGATCTGAATGCTCAAGTTCTACTTCAACGGCGCGCCGAACCCGAACAAGGTCGCGCTGTTTCTGGAAGAAACCGGCCTGCCTTGCGAACTCATCCCGGTCGATACCCGCAAGGGCGATCAGTTCAAGCCTGAATTCCTCAAAGTGAATCCGAACGGCAAGGTGCCGGCGATCGACGACGACGGCGTGTTTGTCTTCGACAGTAACGCGATCCTGCTTTACCTCGGCGAAAAGACCGGCAAGTTCATGCCCGCCAATACGGCGCAAAACCGCGCTCAATTGCTGTCATGGCTGATGTTCATTGCGACGGGCCTCGGCCCCTACTCGGGACAGGCCGTGCATTTCAAGCACGCGGCGCCCAAGGACCTCGAATACGCGCACAACCGCTATCAGTATGAAGCGCATCGCCATTACAAGATCCTCGACGACCACCTTGCCAAGAGCAAGTACATGGTCGGCGATACCTATACGATCGTCGACATGGCGTTCTGGGGCTGGGTTCGCATGGCGCCGTTCGTGCTCGGCGACGACGTCTTCACCAAATATCCGAACGTCAAGCGCCTGCACGACGAAGTCTCGGCGCGGCCGGCAGCGGCGCGGGCGATCGCGCTGAAGGACAAGTTCACCTTCAAGGCCGAGATGGACGACGAAGCCAAGCACATCATGTTCGGCCATCTGAAGACCAAAGTGGCTTGAGCAGATTTTCAAACAACAAAACGGCGCCCTCACGGGCGCCGTTTTTCGTTTCAATCGTCAATCGCCGCGACCGCCTCGATCTCGATCAGCCAGCCCGGCCGGGACAGGCGGCTGACGACGAGGAACGTGCTGGCCGGCGGATTTGCAACATTGATGTAGCGATCGCGTATCGGACGAAGCTTCGGCACGGTGGCCTGATCCACCTCGGGGACGATGTAATAATTCAGCTTGACGATATCGGCCATGGTGCCGCCAGCCGCTTCGACCGCGATCTTGAGATTGGCGAAGACCTGCTCGACCTGCGCCTCGAAATCACCTTCGCCGATCAGTTTGCCGGTCGCATCGACCGGAACCTGGCCGGAAAGATAGACGATCGTCCCTCTGACGACCTTGGCGACATGCGAATAGCCAGCCGGGCCCGGCGCTATCAGGGCTTTGGGGCTGATGAATTCCTTCG
The DNA here is from genome assembly GCA_049509335.1 of Bradyrhizobium sp. Lineage (GTDB taxonomy): Bacteria > Pseudomonadota > Alphaproteobacteria > Rhizobiales > Xanthobacteraceae > Bradyrhizobium. The sequence goes on from JBEKZZ010000003.1 coordinate 4,490, forward strand.
ACGGTTTGGGCATGGTCTTCTCCTGATCGCGGCTGTCACGCGCCGTTTGCGCGGCTGCCAGTGTCAAGCTCACTGCTGCGAACGCGGCCAAGACGGCTATGCCCATTCTGAACGATGTGACCATCCTGGGCTCCCAAAGAACAATAAAAATCCGTCCGGGCTAGCGACGATCTCACAACCCCATTGAGGTCGGCAATATTCCCGTTCCCGGATGAAAGCATTACGCCCTTGCCTTCATGTCCTTCCAGAACGGCCTGCCGATCTCGTCCGCAATATCGGCCCGGCAGACACCCATATCCTGCAGTTCGCGCTCACTCATGACAGCGAGGAGACGGCGCGCGTGGCTGACGTTGTCGCCCTTTTAAGCCTTGGCTCAACGCAGGCCTGCTGACAGCGTCCTGTCAGCAGCGGGCAAGACGCGGATCGGCCTGCTTTTCGCTGTTGCCCGCTACTGCCCCTCATGTCATGACGCTTGTCATAGAGGGCATCATGACAGTTCTTATTGCCGGCGGCGGCATTGGCGGCCTGACGCTGGCGCTCAGCCTGCATCAGATCGGTGTTCCCGCCAAAGTCTTCGAGAGCGTCGCCGAGCTGAAGCCGCTCGGCGTTGGCATCAACGTGTTGCCGCACGCCGTCCGTGAGTTGATCGAGCTTGGCCTGTACGACCGGCTCGACGCCGCCGCCGTGGCGACCAAGGAATTGGCTTATTTCTCCAAGCGCGGCCGGCCGATCTGGAGCGAACCGCGCGGGATCGAGGCCGGCTACAAGTGGCCGCAGTTTTCGATCCATCGCGGCACCCTGCAACAGATCCTGCTGGAGACGGCGACCGAACGGCTGGGCAAAGAGAATATTCTCACCAGCCATCACCTGAGCGGCTGGACTGAAACGGCGGATGAAATTCGTGCAAGTTTCGTCGACAAGGCAACCGGAAAACCGGCAGGCCATTACGACGGCGCGGTTCTGATCGCCGCCGACGGCATCCACTCCGCCGCGCGGGAAAAGCTTTACCCGAAGGAAGGCCCGCCGATCTGGAACGGGCGCATTCTCTGGCGCGGCGTCACTCCGGCAAACGCCTTTCTTTCCGGCCGCACGATGATCATGGCCGGTCACGAGGTGCTGAAATTCGTCTGCTATCCGATTTCAAAAGAGCCCGATCGCGACGGCAAATTCAAAATCAACTGGATCGCCGAACGACACATGCCGCCGACCTATCAATGGCGGCGGGAGGATTATAACCGGACCGCCCACCTGGAGGAATTTTCGCCGTGGTTTGCGGACTGGACCTTCGATTGGCTCGATGTCCCCGGCCTGATCCGCGACTGCTCGCAGGCGTTCGAATATCCGCTGGTCGACCGCGACCCGATTCCGCAATGGACGTTCGGCCGGGTTACCTTGATGGGCGACGCCGCGCATCCGATGTATCCGGTCGGCTCCAACGGCGCGTCGCAGGCGATCCTCGATGCCAGGGTTCTGACGCGCGAGATTTTGGCCTTTGGAGCGACCCACACCGCACTCAAGGCCTATGAAGCCGAGCGCCGTCCCGCGACCACCGATCTGGTGCTGCTCAACCGCCGCAACGGGCCCGAGCAGGTGATGCAACTGGTCGAGGAGCGCGCGCCCGACGGCTTCAAGGAAGTCACCGACGTGCTGTCGCGGCAGGAGCTGGAAGATATCGCGGCCAACTACAAGCGCGTTGCGGGCTTCCAGGTCGAAGACCTCAACGCCAAGCCGCCGATCGTGCCGCGGCCAGGCGCGAGCTAGTCAAGCGCCCTAACCAAGCACCTTCGCCGCCTCGATCAGCCGCGCCGTCGCGCTGGCGGTTGCCAGCACGGCGCCATTATCGGCCATCAGCTTGCCCTCCATGAAAGCAACGCTTTTGCCGAGCTGGATGACCTGAGCCTCCACGATCAACGGTCCCGGCTTGGCGGGCGCCAGGAAATTCACGGTCAGGCTGATGGTGGTCGTGTAGAATCTTCCGTTACTGGTCATCAAGGCCGCCGGTCCCATGGTGTCGTCCAGCATGGCCGAGAGAATGCCGCCCTGGATGAATCCGGCCGGATTACAAAATTCCGGCTTGCCGTCGAAGCCGACCTGGAGCCAGCCCCGGTCGGGCCGGGCATCAAGCAGCCGCCAGCCAAGCAACTTGGCGGAGGGTGGAGCGGGAATATCGTCGAGCGCGGTTCTGAGCATCGTGTGCCTCCATTTCAGGCAAGCTAGCCGAAGCCTGCTGCCAGCATGGTGTCAGCAATATCAGTTACCCAAGCCCGTGCGCGATTACCTTGCGCATCACATTTGGGAGCGCTTCGCCCGCAAGCGTCGCGATCGGCACCCAACGCATGCCCTTCGGCGCGCGGGTGCGCGGTGGCACCTGCGCCGTATAGACCACCAGCTCGAGCGGAAAGTGCGTGAAGACGTGGGTGACCACGCCCACCTTGCGATGCCAGCGCGAAACACCGCTGAGCCTGGGCGCCTGCTTCAATGCGTCTTCATCGTCTTGCGCCGCGCGCCAATCCGAACCCGGCACTTCGGTCATGCCGCCGAGCAAGCCTTTTTCGGGACGGGTACGCACCAGAAGCTCGCCGCCGCGCGTGACGACAAAGGCTGCACCCCGGCGCAATTCGCCTGACTTCTTGGGCGCTTTGCGCGGAAAGCTCTCCTGATCGCCGCGCTCGCGGCCTGCGCACCCTTCAAAGAGCGGACACAGGCTGCATGCCGGTTTCTTCGGCGTGCAAATCGAAGCACCGAGATCCATCAGCGCCTGCGCACTATCGCCCGCGCGAGTCTTCTCGTCGCCTGTGCGAGCGGCGCAGAGCAGCGTCGCGGCCAACTGTTGAATGGCTGGCTTGGCCTGCGGCAGCGTTTCTTCAACGGCAAACAGCCGCGACACCACGCGCTCGATATTGCCGTCGACCGGCATGGTCCGGCGATCGAACGCGATCGCGGCAATGGCTGCCGCCGTATAGGGCCCAATCCCCGGCAAGGACCGCAAACCTTCCTCGGTATCGGGGAAAACCCCGCCATGATCGCGCAGCACCGCGACCGCGCAGGCGTGCAGATTGCGGGCGCGCGAGTAATATCCGAGCCCCGCCCACATCCGCAACACGTCGTCGAGCGAGGCGCGGCCGAGCGCGGCCACATTGGGCCAGCGCGCCAGGAACTTCTCGAAATAAGGCCCGACCGCCTTGACGGTGGTCTGCTGCAACATGATTTCCGACAGCCACACCGCGTAGGGGTCGGGGCGCTGGCCTGCCGGCGGCCGCCAGGGCAACACCCGGCGATGACGGTCGTACCATGCCAGAAGCAGCGCGGGGCGCGTTGCGCCTAGCCCAAACGCCGGCTGGTGCATTTCCTTGATTGCTGTCGATCGGGGCACGTCTTCTTCTAGAATCGAATGAGACCGATAGCCAGAGCTTGCTATAACGTATCGCGTTATAGTAGGCCATGATTCAGAGTTTCGCTGATTCCGAGACAGAATTGATTTGGTCCGGCCGGCGAAGCCGAAAATTGCCAACGGACATTCAGAATGTGGCTCTCAGAAAGCTTCGTATTCTAAATCAAGCCCGCGTTATCGGCGATCTTCGGATTCCGCCTTGGCAATCACCTGGAGGCGCCAAAGGGTGACCCGGCTGGGGCAATACTCGATCCGGATCAATGACCGGTGGCGGATATGTTTCGTTTGGGATGAGGGAGGGCCGGCGGATGTCGCGATCGTTGACTACCATGGCTAAGGACAGGCTGCTTCGGAATCCACATCCGGGCGAAATCCTCCTTGAAGAGTTTCTGAAGCCGATGGGTCTCAGCCAGAATGGATTGGCGCGTGCGGTTCACGTCTCGCCACGCCGTATCAACGAAATCGTGCTTGGCAAACGCGATATTACCGCGGACACCGACCTTCGGCTCGCCCGCTATTTCGACCTGTCGGAAGGGTTTTTCCTCGGTCTACAGATGGACTATGATCTAATGCAGCGGCGGCGAGAAATCGGCCGCGATCTGAAAACGATCCGCCCGCGCGCGGCCTGAGCATATCGCTGCAAAGTGACCCGTGAGATGTCATGCCCAAGCCCGGTCCGATCTCGGCCAAGCCGTTATCCGTCCTGCTCAGCGACGTCTTTTCCGACGCCTATGCCAAGCAGGGTTTTGCCGCGCGCGAACTCGTCACCCGCTGGGCCGAAATCACCGGCCCCGAGCTATCGGCCCATTGCGAGCCGCTGAAGTTGCAATGGCCGCGGCCTGTGGAAGGCCAGCCGCAGGAACCGGCCACGCTGGTGCTGCGGGTGGAAGGCCCGATGGCGCTCGAAATCCAGCACGCCTCCGACCTCATCCTGCAGCGCGTCAACCGTTACTTCGGCTGGAGCGCCGTCGGCCGGCTGGCGCTGCGGCAAGGCCCGTTGTCACGCCGGGAACGGCCGCGTCCGCCGAGCCCGCCAGCGGCCAGCGAAGTCGAGCAAGTCGCCAAAACCCTGTCTTCGGTGGAAGATGAACAATTACGGGCGGCGCTGGCGCGGCTGGGGGCCTCAATCAAGCGAAATTGAGCCCATCGCCAATGCACCGCCTCGCGGCCCGCCATTGCCACATTTGTGGTTTCCAGCTAGCCAGACCTCGCTTAGTGTCCCGGCGCCAAAGCGCCAATTCGGGAGCCGATCTTGATCATCACGCGTCGTGCCTTTACCGCCGCCCTGTCGCTGACCGGACTTGCTGCTCTGGCCGGGCTGTCGCCATTCCGCCTGATATCAGACGCGCTGGCCGACAGCGTTACCGACGTCGCCAAGCCGCAGTCGCTCCCCGACATGGCGCTTGGGCCCAAGGACGCGCCCGTCACCATCACCGAGTACGCGTCGATGACCTGCCCGCATTGCGCGGCGTTCAATGAGAACGTATTCCCGAAGATCAAGGCCGCTTACATCGATACAGACAAGATTCGTTACGTGTTCCGCGAATTCCCGCTCGACATCAAGGCGGCCGCGGGTTCGATGCTGTCGCGCTGTATCGCCAAGGACGATGCCGCCAAATACTTCGCGGTCACCGACCTCTTGTTCAAGCAACAGGGCGACTGGGTGATGAAGAACACCACCGAGACGCTGACGCGGATCGGCAAACAGGCCGGCCTGAGCCAGCAGCAGGTCGAGACCTGTCTCAAGGATCAGGCCCTGCTCGACAAGATCGTCGCCGACCAGAAATACGCCTCCGAGGTTCTGAAAGTGGATTCGACGCCGACCTTCTTCCTCAATGGCGAGAAGATCAAAGGCGAAACCTCGTTTGAGGAATTCGACAAGCGGATCAAGGCGCTGCTCAAGAGCTAAGCTGTCGGGTTCCCGATTTAGCGAAGTGCGGCTAACAATAACCCCCAACCGCCGTGCCAAAGCGCCAATTCGGGAGCCGATATTGATCTTCACGCGTCGCGCCGTCACCGCTGCAGTGTCGTTGGCCGGCGTCGCAGCTCTGTTCGGGCCGTCTCCCTTTCACCCGATTGCCGAGGCCATGGCCAACGGCACGGCCGGCAACGTGACAGAGCCGGAGTCATTGCCGGAAATGGCGCTGGGGCCGGCCGATGCGGCCGTTACACTGACCGAGTATGCGTCGATCACCTGCCCCCACTGCGCAGCGTTCAATGCAAACGTGTTCCCGAAAATCAAGGCCGCCTATATCGACACCAGCAAGATCCGTTTCGTCTTCCACGCATTCCCGCTTGACCCCGTGGCAGCGGCTTCAAGCGTGCTATCGCGCTGCATCGCCAAGGGTGATCCCGCAAGATATTTCGCAGTGACCGACGTGCTGTTCAGACAGGAGTGGTCGAAGGTCACGAAACCGCGCGAAACACTCAATCTGATCGGCAAGCAGGCCGGCCTGGACGAGCAAGAGGTCGGAACCTGCCTGAAGGACGAGGCGCTCTTCAACAAGATCGTCGCGGAGCGGGTCTTTGCGGCCGCCAAATTGGGTATCAATGCGACGCCCACATTCCTCATCAATGGCGACAAGATCGTAGGCGAGACCCCGTTTGAGGAATTCGATAAGCGGATCAAGGCGCTGCTCAAGAGCTAAGCGATTAAATGGGAACTTGAACGGTTCCCGATTCGCGATAAATCCTGGGATAAATCCCTCATAATTCCCTCGTAATTCTCTTGGGAAAAGCCGGGTGCGCCGGTTGCCCTATTCCCACCGCCTCGCCATTGTCGGCTCCTCAAGAGCCGCAATAAGCGACTCACGCCACACACCGACATTGCCTTCTATGGTATTGTCCAGGCAGGGAGATTCGCGCCCCGCCAACAGAGAATCTGTGCCTATGAAGCTGACCCGCCTTCGCCTTCACGGTTTCAAGTCGTTCGTCGAACCCACCGACTTCGTGATCGAGCCCGGCCTGACCGGCGTCGTCGGGCCGAACGGTTGCGGCAAATCCAACCTGGTGGAAGCGCTGCGCTGGGCGATGGGCGAGACCTCGCACAAGTCGCTGCGCGCCACCGATATGGATGCCGTGATTTTCGCAGGCTCCGGCAACCGGCCGGCGCGCAATCACGCCGAAGTCGTGATGACGATCGACAATTCGGAGCGCACGGCGCCGGCAGCCGTCAATGACAGCCAGTCCCTTGAGATTTCCCGCCGCATCGAGCGCGAGGCCGGATCGGTCTATCGCATCAACGGCCGCGACGTGCGCGCGCGTGACGTTCAACTCTTGTTCGCCGACGCCGCCACCGGCGCGCGTTCTCCGGCGCTCGTCCACCAGGGCAAGATCGGCGAGATCATTCAGGCTAAGCCCGAGCAGCGCCGCCGCGTGCTGGAAGATGCCGCCGGCGTCGCCGGGCTTCATGCCCGCCGCCACGAGGCCGAACTGCGGCTGAAAGCGGCCGAGACCAACCTCACCCGTGTCGAGGACGTCATCGGTCAACTCGCCGGCCAGATCGACGGCCTCAAGAAACAGGCCCGCCAGGCGATCCGTTATCGCGAGGTCGCTGCCAAGGTCCGCAAAGCCGAAGCGCTGCTCTATCATCTGCGCTGGATCGAATCCCAGGCCGGCGTATCGGAGACCACGCATATCCACGACCTCGCCGTCCGTGAGATGGCCGAGCGGACCCGCGAACAGGCCGAGGCCGCCCGTATCCAGGCGATACGCGCTTCCGAACTGCCGGCGTTGCGCGAGGCCGAGGCCCGCGCCGCCGCCGGCCTGCAACGCCTCACCAATGCCCGCGAAACGCTTGATCGCGAAGAAACCCGCGCCCAGGAGCGGGTCGCCGAACTCGACCGCCGGCTGACGCAGTTCACAGCCGATATCGCCCGCGAGCAGCAGCAAACCGCTGACGCCGACGCGGCGCTGCAACGGCTGGACACCGAAGACGCGGAACTGAAGGAAGAAATCAAATCCCGCGTCGAGAAGCGCAGCGGCGTCGACGGGCGCGCAGCCGAAGCCGAAACGACACTGGCAGGCGCCGAGCGGCTGTTCGGCGAACTGACCACGGCGCTCGCCGACCTCACCGCGAAGCGCAACCAACTCGAAGGCAATGTGCGGACCCACCGCGATCGCCTGGTGCGGCTCGATCAGGACCTCGCCAATGTCGAGCGCGATGAGCAGAAGCTCGCGCAGGAGACGAGCGGGCTCGGCGACTTGGCCGCGCTGGCCTCGGTCATGGAGGCCGGCCAGCAAAATCGCGCCAGCTGCGAGAGCGCCGTGCAAACGGCTGAGTCCGGCCATGCCGCCGCGCGTGCGAAGCTGGAAGCGACGCGTGCGCCCCTCAATGAAGCCGACAAGCGCGTGCAACGGCTCGAGACCGAAGCGCGCACCATTTCCAAGATCGTCAACGGCGAGACCAAAAACCTGTGGCCGCCGATCATCGACGGCATCACGGTGGCCAAAGGTTATGAAAAGGCGATCGGCGCCGCGCTTGGTGACGATCTCGATGCGCCGGTCGATCCGTCCGCGCCGATGCGCTGGACCCACGCCGAGACAACCGAGAGCGATCCCGCTTTGCCTGAAGGCGTGGAGGCGCTTGCCGACCAGGTCCAGGCGCCGGTCGAACTCAAGCGGCGACTGGCCCAGATCGGCGTCGTGGCGCGCGAACGCGGCGCTGAATTGATCCCGCAACTCAAGACCGGCCAGCGGCTGGTGTCGCTGGAGGGCGATGTCTGGCGTTGGGACGGGTTTGTGACGGCAGCCCATGCGCCGACCGGCGCGGCGCGAAGGCTCGCCGAGCGCGCCCGCCTGGTCGATATCGAACATGAGCTGGAGCAGGCGCGCCTTGAAGCCGCCACCAAGCGGCAGGCGCTGGAGACGGCCGAAGCCGAACTGAAGGCCGCGGCGGCGGCGGAGACGTCGGCACGCGACGCCTGGCGCGCCGCGCAACGCGAGGCGGATGCGGCGCGCGAACGTCATGCGGCGACCGAACGCGAAATCAACCGCCATGCCGCGCGGAAGTCGGCGTTCACCGAAGCCCGCACCCGCCTTGCGGCAGATCGCAGCGAAGCGCAAGGCAACCATGAGAGTGCGACCGCGGCACTCGCCGAATTGCCGCCAAGCCTGCCCACCGAAACACGCCTCGCGGAAGTCAAAGCGGGCATCGATGGCTGCCGGCGCATCGCCGCGCAAGTGCGCGCCGAAGCGCAGGCGCTGGCGCGCGAGGCCGAACTCGCCGACCGAAGGCTTCAGGCGATCACGGCCGAGCGCAACGAATGGCAGAGCCGCAAGGCCAGCGCCACTTCGCAGGTTGAGACGATCGAAGCCCGCGTCAACGAGGTCAAGGCCGAGCGAACTGAGCTTGAGAATGCGCCGGCGATCTTTGCGGAAAAGCGCCGGGCGTTGATCAGTGAGATCGAGGCCGCCGAACAGGGCCGTCGCGAGGCCGCCGACGCGCTCGCCGCCGCCGAAAACGTGATGGCGGAGACCGACCGCGCCGCCAAGGCCTCGCTGGAGGCGCTGTCGAGTTCGCGCGAAGCCTGCGCGCGCGCCGAAGAACGCATGGACGGCGCCAAGCGCCGGCTTGTCGATGTTGAACGCGAAATCCACGACATGCTGGAGATCGAGCCGCAGGCCGTCGCAGGCCTCGCCGAGATCGAGCCCGGCGCGGAATTGCCGCCGCTCACCGAGATCGAGGAAAATCTCGAAAAGCTGCGACGCGACCGCGATCGCCTGGGCGCGGTCAACCTGCGCGCCGAGGAAGAATTGCGCGAGGTCGAGACGCAACACACGACGCTGACGACCGAACGCGACGACCTGGTGGAAGCGATCAAGCGGCTGCGCCAGGGCATCCAGAGCCTCAACCGCGAGGCGCGCGAGCGCCTGCTGGCCTCATTTGAGACGGTCAACAGTCATTTCAAGCGCCTGTTCGTCGAACTGTTCGGCGGCGGCGAAGCGGCGTTGCACCTGATCGAGAGCGAGGACCCGCTGGAAGCGGGCCTTGAAATCATCGCCAAGCCGCCCGGCAAGAAGCCGCAGACGCTCTCGCTGCTATCGGGCGGCGAGCAGGCGCTGACAGCGCTCGCGCTGATTTTCGCGGTGTTCCTCACCAACCCGTCGCCGATCTGCGTGCTGGACGAAGTCGACGCGCCGCTCGACGACCACAATGTCGAGCGCTTCTGCAACCTGCTTCATGAAATGACCTCAACCACCGAAACGCGCTTCATCATCATCACGCACAACCCGATCACGATGGCGCGGATGAACCGCCTGTTCGGCGTCACCATGGCCGAACGCGGCGTCTCGCAGCTCGTCTCGGTCGCGCTCGACGAGGCTGTAAAGATCCTCGATCAGCACGTGGCGTGAGATTGATGTTGTCATTCCGGGGCGATGCGAAGCATCGAGCCCGGAATCTCGATATTCCGGGTCTGGTCCGGAGCCTGCCATCGGGCCGCGCTTTGCGCGGACCCGTTGGGACCATCCCGGAATGACGCATGCAACCTCCGTGATCCCGCCTGATCTCCCTTACGAACTGAGAGCCGCTCTCAACGCCAAGCTTGAGAATCTTGCGCGCGACGACATCGCCGCGCGCGCTGCGCAGATTTCAAAAACCTATCGCGATGGTGGCAATTCCCGCGTCATCGCCTCGCAAGCCGACGCACTGGCCTATGCGCTGGTGCGGATGCCCGCCACCTATGCCGCGGTGACCGCCAGCGTGAATGCGCTTTGCGAGGTGAGGCCCGACCTGGCGCCGGTGAGCCTGCTCGATGTCGGCGCGGGGCCGGGCACCGCGAGCTGGGCCGCCGCGGAAGCCTTCTCCTCGCTCCGAAACTTCACGCTGCTCGATATCAACGCCGCGTTGCAGACGCTGGCACTGGATCTTGGACGCGAACACACACGGCTTGGCGCGATGACCTGCCGTCGCGATCCGCACGCCCTCGACGAGGTGGACGCCGCTGATCTCGTGATCGCGAGTTACCTGATCGGGGAAGTCAGCGAAATTGAGCGGCGTAGGCTCACCGAACGCCTGTGGGCCAAGACCCGCGACACGTTACTCGTTGTCGAGCCTGGCACACCCGCCGGCTTCGCACGGATCATTGCGCTTCGCAGGCAACTGATCGCTGATGGTGCTCACGTCGCCGCCCCCTGCCCTTACGACGGCGCATGCCCGCTTCAAGCGCCTGACTGGTGTCACTTCGCCCAGAGATTGCCGCGCCTGCGCGCGCATATTCAGATCAAGGGGGCCGAGCTTCCCTTTGAAGACGAAAAATTCAGCTATGTCGTGCTGACGCGCACCCCCGTCATCAGGGGTTTTTCCCGCGTGCTGGCACCGCCGGTGGTCAGCAAGATCGAGGTATCGGCCAAGCTATGCATGGCCGACGGCGTCGAACTCGCGAAAGTGCCGCGCCGCGACAAGGCCGGCTATGCCAAGGCCCGACGCTGGCGCTGGGGCGAGGCCCTTTTCGATTAACGTCTTGGTGGACTAAGGTTAACCTGCTCGCGCGGCGCTGCGCTTGAACGATTGTGGCCTTGCGGCCGACTAAACCGATACCCACCTCGTGGCGGCTGCCGCTCCTCTTTGATTCCGGTTATCCGCATCCGTTTCCCATCAGGAGTTTTCCATGTCCGGCTGGATCGTCCTTGGCGTCATTGTCGTTCTCGTCCTGTTTGCCTTCAGCGCCTATAACCGGCTGGTCGCACTCAGCCAGCGCGTCAACCAGGCCTTTGCCGATATCGACGTGCAGCTCAAACAGCGTCACGACCTGATCCCGAACCTGGTCGAAACGGTGAAGGGTTACGCTTCGCATGAACGCGGCACGCTCGACGACGTCATCAAGGCGCGTGGTGCCGCGATGTCGGCGCAAGGGCCGGCGCAGGTCTCAGCGGCGGAAAACCAGTTGAGCGGCGCGCTCGGTAAGCTGATCGCGCTCTCCGAGGCCTATCCCGACCTCAAGGCCAATGCGAACTTCCAGCAGTTGGCGAGCGAACTGTCGGACCTCGAAAACAAGATCGCGGCCAGCCGCCGTTTCTTCAACAACGCGGTTTCCGAGTACAACACCGGCATCCAGCAGATGCCGGCCGCTTTGTTCGCCGGCATGTTCGGCTTTACCCGCAAGGATTTCTTCGATCTCGGCGCCAGCCGGACCGAAGTCGAAGCCGCGCCGCAAGTGAAATTTTAAAGGATATGACACTCGGTCGTTCCGGGGCGTCGCGACGCAACGAACCCGGAACCTCGCTGCACACAGATCCGGAGATTCCGGGTTCACGCCGTTGGCGTGCCCGGGAATGACAGTGAACAGTGAATAGCGGATAGGCTGACCATGGCCGCCTACGGTCTCTACACGCATATTGCGGCAAACAAGACCCGCTCGATGCTGCTGCTCGGCGGCTTGTTCGTGCTGGTCTATGTGATGGTCTATGCTGGCGCGCTGATCGCGGAAGTCTTGACCTATGGCGGCGGCGCGCCCGCTGATTATTACCTCACCGCGGCCGCGCACGACCTGATCAAGGCCTTTCCGTTTGCCACCGGCGGCGCGCTGTTGTGGATCGCGATCGCCTATTTCTTCCATCAGCGGATCGTCGATGCCGTCACCGGCGGCGAGGACGTGACGCGGCAGCAGCAGCCGCGGCTTTATAATCTGCTCGAAAATCTCTGCATTTCGCGCGGCATCCCGATGCCGAAGCTGAAGATCGTCGAAAGCGACGCGCTGAATGCCTACGCCACCGGGCTGAACCAGCACCAATATGCCGTCACCATCACCACGGGCCTTCTGAACGCGCTGAACGATCAGGAGGTCGAGGCCGTGCTTGGCCACGAACTCACCCACATTCGCAACGGCGACGTGCAGATGATGGTGATCGCGGTGATCATCGCAGGCGTGGTCGGCTTCTTCGCCGAGCTGTTTTTCCGCAGCTTCACCAATTTCGGCTATTACGGCGGCTATGGCGGTTATGGCCGGGGCTCGTGGTCGTCTTCCTCATCGAACGAGTCTTCCTCGTCGGACAACAGAAAAGGTTCCGGCGGCGGAGCCATCATCGTCATCATTATCGCCGTCGCGCTGATCGCGCTGGCCTGGGCCTTGTCGCAGATGGTGCGGCTGGCGCTGTCGCGCTCGCGCGAGTATCTTGCCGACGCGGGTTCAGTCGAACTGACCAAGAATCCCGACGCCATGATCTCGGCGCTGCGCAAGATCGAAAACCGCGGCGAGCTGCCGGGCGCAACCTCGGCCGTCATGGAATTGTGCCTCGACAACCCGCGCCAGGGCTTTTCCGACCTGTTCGCCACCCACCCTTCCGTCGATGCCCGCGTCCAGGCGCTGGTCAAGTTCGCCGGCGGGCACGATCCCGGGCCATTGGCTTTGCCTTCCGATCCGGCCGCCGCGCCGGACAATCAGGCATCGATCGGGGATAGTCAGACGCCACCACCTGTACCGAAAGGCCCCTGGAGCGATGCCGGGAACCCTGACGGCGATGCCTCGCCTGCCGCACCGTCGGGGCCATCGTCGGACCAGCCATCAGGTCCTTGGGGCAGCGCGACCGGACCTTCGACCGGGCCTCCGATCGGACCTTGGGGCCGCCACTAAAGCCGGTCGCCTTTGAGAAAAGCCGCGGGCGGCCACCTTCAGGCCGCCTTCCGCCGTTAACGACGCCCACATGATTGGGGCCAATCGGCTTCTAATGAATTGAATTCTCCCTTGTTTCTGCCATCTTCCCACCCAAAGCAGGCAGGGGGAGCTTCGATTTAATCGGGGATACCCGGTCGCTTGGGGATTTAGGGACATGATCCGGGTCGATCCCGGCCTTTCCAGCACCAGATCTCTGGTACGGCGAGGGGCGATGTTCCAACAGGTATGGCACAGGTAGGTTCATGGCGAAGCCGGCAGTTATCGTGGTAGGCGCTGACAAGGGCGGGGTCGGCAAGACCACCGTTTCGCGCACGCTTTTGGATTATTTCAGCGCCAACAATATCCCGACCCGCGCCTTCGATACCGAATCCCCCCGCGGCACGCTCAAGCGCTTCCACCCCGACATCACCGAGATCGTCGACATGACGACGACCTCGGACCAGATGAAGATCTTCGATACACTCAATACGGCCGCCCCTTCGGTCACCGTGATCGACGTCCGCGCCGGATTGCTCTCGCCGGCGCTCGCTTCCTTGCGCGACATCGGCTTCCTCGATGCCGCCAAGTCCGGGCAAATCACCTTTGCCGTGTTCCACATTCTCGGCCCCTCGATCGCCTCGCTGGACGAAATCGCGGAAACTTCGGGTTTCATGGGCGGGGCGCGTTATTTCCTGGTGAAGAACTTCATCAACGACACCCAGTTCTTCCAGTGGGATCAGGCCACCTACAATTCGTACTTCCACCGCATCAAGGACGCGACCGACCTTGTGATCCCGAAGCTCAACGAAATGGCCTACGAGCAGGTCGAGGTTGCCTCGGTTCCATTCCTGAAATTCGTGGCCAACAAGGGCCTCAGCGACGAGGCGGCGAACTACTCCTTCGTGCTGCGCGGTTATGTCCGGCACTGGCTTGCCAATGTCTGGAGCGAATTCGACCGCATCAAGCTCACCGACATCGTCGGCTCCGGCAAATCCCAGACGCGTAGCGGCGAAAAATAATTGCGCGCCCAGCCCGATTGGGCTGGAATGGGTTTGGATTTCACCTAAACCCGCGTGATGCAACAGACACCCGTCTATATCATCTGCTCGCCCCGTCCGCTGGTCGGCAAGACGCTGGTCGCGCGGCTGCTCTGCGAGTTTTTGCTGTTGAAGAACGGCACGGTCGCGGCTTTCGACGTCAATCTGAAAGAACCGTCGCTGCTGGAATACCTGCCCGACATCACCGAGACCGCCGAGGTCGACGATACCTTCGGCAAGATGGCGCTGATGGACCGCCTGATCATCGCTGACGGCGTCTCCAAGGTGATCGATCTCGGCTTCCATGCCTTCGACGAATTCTTCGAAATGACCGAAGAAATCGGTTTCATGAAGGAAGCCATCCGCCGCGACGTGGCGCCGGTCATCCTGTTCGTCGGCGATACCGACCGCGTGTCGGCCCGAAGCTATCCGACACTGCAGCGTCAAATTCCGCCGACCGCGCTCGTGACTGTCGACAATGAGTTTATCGTGCGTGGTGAATTGCCGCCGGCTTTCGCGCAAGGAAAAATCCTCCGCATCGCGGCGCTGCCGACTTTCCTCAAGACGTATGTCGACCGGCTTTCATTCTCGTTCACCGACTATCTGCGGAACGAGAAAGATTCTTCCACCGAACTGCATCAGTGGATTCGCCGGAACTATCTGAGCTTCCGTGAACTCGAGCTCAGCCTGATTTTGCAGGGGTCTTGAGGCTCAATGCCCGTCGAACGTCATCAGCGTTCGTACCGGCACGTCCATGGCGCGCAATTTTGCGGCGCCGCCAAGTTCGGGCAAATCGATGACGAAACAGGCCGCAACCACATTGGCGCCAATCTGGCGCAACAGCTTGACCGCGCCTTCGGCGGTGCCGCCGGTGGCGATCAGGTCATCGACCAGGATGACACGCTCGCCGGGATGGATGGCATCGACATGCATCTCCATTTCATCGACGCCGTATTCCAGCGAGTAAGCGATCCGCACCGTGGTGTGCGGCAGCTTGCCCCGCTTGCGGATCGGCACGAAGCCTGCGGAAACCTGATGCGCCATCGCGCCGCCGAGAATGAAGCCCCGCGCCTCGATACCGGCGATCTTGTCGATCTTCGACCCCGCCCAGGGCTGCACCAGTTCGTCCACGGCACGGCGGAAGGCCCGCGCATCGCCCAACAGCGTGGTGATATCGCGGAATATGATTCCCGGCTTCGGATAGTCGGGAATGCTTCGGACCGTGGCCTTCAGGTCGTATTGGGGATTCATGGTTGCCTCTCTAAACCCTGTTCGTCATCTTCAATTCGTATTAAGCCGGAACGCATTTTCGACAATACGCAATCCCACCTCGCCGCCGAGCGACATCAGCGATTCCGGGTGAAACTGCACGCCTGCCACCGGCAGGGTCTTATGCTCGATCGCCATTGCCACCCCGTCTTCGGTGCTTGCGGTTACCTGTAGCACGTCCGGCATGCTGTCGCGCTCGACATAAAGAGAATGATACCGCCCGATCACGATTTCATCGGGCAGGTTCTGCATCAATCGCCCGCCCGCTACCATAACCCGCGACGGCCGTCCGTGCGCCGGTTGCTGGAGCTGCCCCAACTGGCCGCCGAAATACTCGCCGATCGCCTGGACACCGAGGCAAACGCCGAAGATCGGCAGCTTCTTGGCCAACGCCGCATCGATCGTCGCGGCGATCCCAAAATCCTCGGGCCGCCCCGGCCCCGGCGACAGCACCAGGAGGTCGTAAGCAGCACTGTCGAGCATTTGCCGGGCGTGGACGTAGCGCACGACCGTTACGCTGGCACCGACCTGACGGAAATAATCCGCCAGCATATGCACGAAGCTGTCGTCGTGATCGATCAGCAAGACCCGCTTGCCCGAGCCGGTGGCGTCGGGCGCAAAGGCCGAGAGCGGCTTTGGCGGATCGCCGCGCAGTGCCTGGAACAGCGCCGCCGCCTTGACCTGGCATTCGCGATCCTCGGCCGCGGGATCTGAATCAAACAGACAGGTGGCGCCGACCCGCACCTCGGCGACACCGTCCTTCATCCGGATCGTGCGGATGGTGAGGCCGGTGTTGATGCTGCCGTCGAAATTGACCGCACCGATCGCGCCCGCATACCAGCGCCGGGGCGAGCGCTCGTGGTCTTCGACAAACTGCATCGCCCACAGTTTCGGCGCGCCCGTCACCGTGACCGCCCAGGCGTGGGTGAGGAAAGCATCGAGCGAATCGAAGCCCGGCCGCAACATGCCCTCGACGTGATCGACAGTATGAAACAGCTTCGAATAGGTCTCGATCTGGCGGCGCGCAAGAACCTTGATCGTGCCGGGGACACAGACCCGCGCCTTGTCGTTGCGATCGACATCGGTGCACATGTTGAGTTCGAATTCGTCTTTCTTCGAATTCAGGAGTTGCCGTATTTGCTCCGCATCGCCGATGGCATCGGCGCCGCGCGCGATGGTGCCGGAAATCGGGCAGGTCTCGATCCGTCGGCCGTCCGAGCGCACGAACATTTCCGGCGAAGCGGAGACCAGAAACTCGCCGTCGCCGAGATTCATCAGCGCACCGTAAGGCGACGGGTTGATCCGGCACAGCCGCTGAAACACCTCCGCCGGCGAGCGCTCGCAGGGCTCGCCGAATAATTGTCCCGGGACTGCCTCGAACAAATCGCCGCGCGCAAATGCTGCGCGTGCGGTCTCTACCGTGGCTTGATACTCGCCTGGCGCATGATCGGAAAAACCCTGCCGCGGTATTCTCGCATAGACACTATCGGCGGTGTCGCGCGGAAGGCCCTTTGACGACTTGCCGTTCCAGGCAAAATCGTAGCTCAGGACCACGCCACGGCCGGTGGCACGGTCATAGGCGAGTAGCCGGTCCGGCACAAACAGCACGATGTCGCGCTGGTCGCTTTCCCGCCGGCGCTTCTGCACCAGGTCCTCGATCTGGAATACGAGATCATAGGCGAAGGCGCCGAAAAACCCGAGCAGCGGATCATCGCCGGCGCCGAACGCCGCAACCAGACTGCGCACCAGCGACATCACACTGGCGCGTCGCGTGCGTTGATCTTCATTGACCGGCGCGTCACCCCGCAGGATGTGACCGGCAAGACGGCTGGCGCTGCGTTCGGTGATGACGACGCAGGGTTCGCGCAACACGTCACCGAGAAAGACAATCAGAACTTCGCCGCGCGCGTTCAGGGCGCTAAGCGAAAAATTCACACCCGTGGTTTGCAACTGGAGCGGCGGATCGGCGAAACCGAGATCGAAACTCTCGTAACGCCCGGGCACCGTCGTGCCGGATGACAGCACCACGCCACGGCGGCGATCGAGCAGTTCGATCAGGTCATCGAGCCTGCTGGCGCCGCCGGAAAAATGCTCGACCGAACGCGTGATCAGGAGCCCGCCGCGGGTGCGGTACTCGCTATGGTCAGGCAGGGAGAACAAGGTCCTGTTCATGTGATCCTCTTAACCAGACTTGTCGAGGGAGCGCCACACAGGACAAACGAAGGCCGCCTGCAATGGCGGCCCTTGAACGATTAAAATTAACGCAAATCGCATCGGCCACCTCTTCAGGAGGTGCGCCACCAAAGACGAGAGGGGCAAACGGCGGTGCTCATGAAGCGTACTCACCATGACGCGGCGGGGACGTCAAGAGAGGGTCATGTTCAGTTCGCGTGCGATGGCGAGGCCCGCTTTGTGGGCTCTCTCCCCCGCTTGCGGGGGAGAGGTGGAGTAGGGGCATCACGAGCACGGTATCCGTGGCCGCCCCCACCCTAACCCTCCCCCGCAATCGGGAGAGGGAACATA
Source organism: Bradyrhizobium sp. (assembly GCA_049509335.1). GTDB lineage: Bacteria > Pseudomonadota > Alphaproteobacteria > Rhizobiales > Xanthobacteraceae > Bradyrhizobium. Next base: position 22,303 of record JBEKZZ010000003.1, read on the forward strand.
GTTGCGTCCGCTGATGCACAGGACCGCTCGCATAACGCCAAAAACCGGCATAGGCTTCGGACAAGAATAGAAATCGCGGGAGGCCGTCGTGTCTTTGCAAGCACTAGGTTACGTCGGGTTTGGCTCGACGTCGCTGGAAGACTGGCAGAAGTTCGGGACTTCGCTCGTGGGCTGGCAGGCGATCGAGCGCGGTAATTCCATGCTCGCCTTCCGCATGGACGACCGCAAGCAGCGCGTCGTGATCGATCGCGCGATGGGTGATGGCGCGCGCTTCTTCGGCTGGGAAGTCGAGAATGGCGCGGCGCTCGATGCTCTCGCCGCGAGGCTTGAGGCAGCCGGGGTGAAGGTCACTGCCGAACCGCGAACGCTCGCCGACACACGGCGCGTGCGCGCGCTGATTTCGTTCCACGATCCCGCCGGCAACCGGGTCGAGGCCTTTCACGGCGCTGAAATCGACGACACGCCGTTTTCGCCGGGCCGTTCGATCTCCGGTTTCCGCACCGGCGCGCTCGGACTAGGCCATGTCGTGCTGACGGTCGAACGCATTGACGAGGTGATGCCGTTCTATGTCGACCTCCTCGGCTTCCGTCTCTCCGATTATATCGAAAAGCCGTTCCGCGCCTATTTCTTCCACATCAACCCGCGCCATCATTCGCTCGCTCTGATCGAGACCGGCAAAAGCGGCGTGCATCATCTGATGGTGGAGTTGTTCTCGCTCGACGATGTCGGTCAAGCCTACGATATCGCGCTGACTGAAGAGCGCGTGAATGTCACGCTCGGACGCCACACCAACGATTTCATGACATCGTTCTATGCCAGGACGCCATCATCCTTCATGGTCGAGTGCGGCTGGGGCGGACGCGAGATCGACCAGGCAAGCTGGCAACCGGTCGAGATGCATCACGGCCCGAGCTTGTGGGGTCATGAGCGTGTATGGCTGTCGGAAAAAGATCGCGAAGTGGCGCGCCAGATGCGAATGTGCGCCGCCTCGGAAGGCTTGCGTGTGCCGGTTCAGGTGATGGACGGCAATTACGAACTGATGTCGGGCACCTGCCCGTGGTGGGACGGGGTAAGGTCATAGACCTGACGCACCTACCCTCATGGTGAGGAGGCGCAAAGCGCCGTCTCGAACCATGAAGCCTCGCTGTTCACCCGCGGGCCTCATCCTTCGAGACGCTTGCTAACGCAAGCTCCTCAGGATGAGGAAATTCTTCACCCCAAATGCTTGTGAAAGAACTCCGTCGCCCTGCCCCAGGCCAGCTCCGCCGCCTGGCGATCGTGCACCGACATGCGCTGTTCGTTGACGAAGGCGTGGTCGGCGTCATAGCGAAACAATTCGAGTGACTTGCCGGCTTCCTTCATTGCTTTCTCGAAACCGTCGACCAGTTGCGGCGTACACCAGTCGTCCTTGTTGGCGAAATGCGCCTGCAACGGAATCTTCACGTCCGACGGCTTGGCAGCTTGCTCCGGCGGAATGCCGTAGAACACCACGCCTGCGGTCAGTTCCGGAATTTTGGTAGCGCCGATAATCGTGACCGCACCGCCAAGACAAAACCCGGTGAGGCCGACCTTGGCGCCGTTGCGTGCCAGATATTGCGCCGCGCCCCGAACCGTCTGCGTCGTCGCATCCATGAAATCGAGCGAGTTCATCTCTTTGCCGGCAGCGTCCGTATCGTGATACGGCACGACCTTGCCCTTGTAGAGATCGGGCGCCAGCGCATCGAAACCCGCCACCGCGAAACGATCGCACAGCCCCTTGATCTGGTCGGAAAGACCCCACCATTCCTGGATCACGACAACGCACGGCGCATTCCCCTTCGCGGCATTGGCGAGATAACCGTGGGCCTCCTTGCCGTCAGGACGTTTGAACGAGATGCTGGTGCCCATGGTTTGCTCCGGGTGATTTCTTGATGGGTCGATTGGCGGCTATTTTGGCTGCTGGACCGGCGGGATGCAATCCACCCAGGCAAACTGTGCAGCGTGTTGCCGCACACACTACCGTCATCCTGAGGTGCGCGCATTTTTCTTGCGCGCCTCGAAGGATGGGCCGCAAGCGCCGTCTCCTGTCATCCTTCGAGGCTCGTCCAAGAGCTCGCACCTCAGGATGACGTCCACTGCCAACAACAAAAAAGCCCCCATGGGGGCTTTTTCAAATTCGGGTGATCGGCACACCGAGATCAATGCGCGTCGGCCCAGACCTTCTTCTTGGTGAAGTACATCAGGCCGGCGAAGATGATCAGGAACACGAATACCTGCAGGCCGAGGTGCTTGCGCGCCTCCATCTGCGGCTCCGCGGCCCACATCAGGAACGTGGCGATATCATGCGCGTATTGCGGGAGCGTCGCCGGCGAGCCATCGTCAAACGTCACCTGCCCGTTGGTCAGAGGCTGCGGCATCTTGATGGCGTGGCCGGGGAAATACTTGTTGTAATAGGTGCCTTCCGGCAGATCCACACCAGCCGGCTTCTTCTGATAGCCCTGCAAGATCGCCGACACGTAGTTCGGGCCCTGCTCCTGGAACTGGGTGAAAAAATCGAAGATGAACTGCGGGAAACCGCGTTCATAGGAACGCGCCTTCGCGATCAGCGAAAGATCCGGCGGCAAGCCGCCGCCATTGGCCGCGCGCGCCGCCTGTTCGTTCGGGAATGGCGAAGGGAAGTAATCGGCGGGCCGTCCGGGGCGGTCGAACATATCGCCGGCATCGTTCGGGCCGTCCTTGATCTTGTAGTCCGACGCGAAGGCTGCGGCCTGCGCCACCGAATAGCCGGGGCCGCCGGGATCGGCCAGATTGCGGAACGCGATATAGGATAGCGCGTGGCAGTTGGAGCAGACTTCCTTGTAGATTTTCAATCCGCGTTGCAGCGAGCCACGGTCGTACTTTCCGAAGGGACCGGAAAACGACCAGCTTTGCGACGGCGGCACCGCTTCCTGTTCCTGGGCCCGCGCATTCTGCGCGCTGCCGGCAATCAAGCCGCCGGCGACGACAAACGCGACCACGATCGAAGCCGCCTTCTTGCCGTACTTGGCGAGAACGTCGTCGGCGATCGAATTGGGAACCGGCCGCGGCGTTTCGATCCGGGACAGCAGCGGCAACAGGATCAGGAAGTAGGCGAAGTAGCAGACGGTGAGGATACGGCCGGCAATGACGTAGATGCCTTCCGGCGGCTGCGCGCCGAGATAGCCGAGCAGCACGCAGACCACGACAAAGATCCAGAAGAACTGCTTGGCCAGCGGGCGATACTTCGAGGAGCGCGTTTTGGCGGTATCGAGCCACGGCAGGAATGCCAGCACGACGATCGCCGAGAACATCGCGATGACGCCGGCGAGCTTGTTCGGGATCGAGCGCAGGATCGCGTAGAACGGCAGGTAATACCATTCGGGCACGATATGCGCCGGTGTCACGCCGGGGTTGGCCGGAATGTAATTGTCGGCATCGCCGAGATAGTTCGGCATGTAGAAAATGAACCAGGCGTAGAAGATCAGGAAGCAGGAAACGCCGAACATGTCCTTGATGGTCGCGTAAGGCGTGAACGGCACCGTGTCCTTTTCGGTCTTGGCCTCGACGCCGGCCGGGTTGTTTTGGCCCGCGACGTGCAGCGCCCAGACGTGCAGCACCACGACGCCTGCGATCAGGAACGGCAGCAGGTAGTGCAGCGAGAAGAACCGGTTCAGCGTCGGATTGCCGACGGAGTAACCGCCCCAGAGCAGCGTCACGATGCTGTCGCCGACATAGGGAATGGCGGAGAACAGGTTGGTAATGACGGTAGCGCCCCAGAAGCTCATCTGCCCCCATGGCAGCACGTAGCCCATGAAGCCGGTCGCCATCATCAGGAGGTAGATGATGACGCCGAGAATCCACAGCACCTCGCGCGGCTCCTTGTAGGACCCGTAATAGAGGCCACGGAACATGTGGACGTAGACGGCAAGGAAGAACATCGACGCGCCGGCCGCATGCATGTTGCGCAACAGCCAGCCGTAATTCACATCGCGGACAATCGCTTCGACCGAGCGGAAGGCGAGATCGGCGTTCGGCGTGTAGTGCATCGCCAGGATCACGCCGGTCAGGATTTGCAGTCCCAGCATCATCGACAGGATGGCGCCGAAGGTCCACCAGTAGTTGAGGTTGCGTGGCGTCGGATAGGCCACGAAGGAGGAATGGACGAGACCGAAAATTGGAAGGCGCCGTTCAATCCATTTGATGACGGGATTGGTCGGCTGGAAGTCGGATGGTCCGCTCATGATGCGATCCCTAGGGAAGTAAGACGACGCGACAGGCTTGAAGGTCCCGGACGGTTGGCGTCCGAGGCCTTAGCCGATCTGGATTTTGGTGTCGGAAACGAATTGATAGGGCGGGATGGGCAAATTCGCCGGCGCCGGCCCCTGGCGAATACGACCCGAGGCGTCGTATTGCGAACCGTGGCAGGGGCAGAAGAAGCCGTCGTAATTACCCTCGTGCGCAATCGGAATGCAGCCGAGATGGGTGCAGATGCCAATCACGACCAGCCACTGGTCGTGCCCCTCCTTGACCCGGGATTGGTCGGTCGCCGGATCGGGCAGGCTCGAGACCGGCACGCTGCGGGCCTCGTCGACCTGCTTCTTGGTGCGGTTCATGATGTAAATCGGCTTGCCTCGCCAGAACACCTTGATGTCCTGCCCCGAGGCGATCGGCGTCAGATCGACTTCGATCGGCGCGCCGGCGGCAATGGTCGAGGCGTCCGGATTCATCTGGGAAACGAACGGCCAGAGCGAGGCCACTCCCCCCACGGCGGCGGCGGCCCCTGTTGCAACGAAAAGGAAATCACGGCGTGTCGGATGCTCCGCCGAAGACGCTGTCGTCACGATTCCAAACCCTTTCATAAGCTGCGACCGGCGGAACCGCCCCGGAAAAGCTGACCGGAGGGCTGCCGGCGCCCGCGACCCCCGCGGCGGCAGAAAGACCGCCTTTTTCCGACCCCATCGGTAAAAGTAACAGTCCAGAATCGTTCTATTGGCACCCTTGCCGGAAGAGCGCAAGCCCGCTATCGGCTGCCCAGCGTGCAATGCACTAATTCCGCGCAGCACCGCGTTTTTTCGCATATCGCCGGCGGCGGTCCACCCTTGTGGAATGGATGTGACATCCGGCAGCCGGGAAGCCAATGTTGGAATCATGCAGATCGCGCTTTACCAGCCCGACATCCCTCAAAATGCCGGTACCATTCTCAGGCTCTGTGCCTGCATGGACGTGGCTGCCCATATCATCGAGCCCGCGGGCTTTGCGATATCTGACCGGCATTTTCGCCGTGCCGGGATGGATTACCTCGACCAGCTCAACTGGACCCGCCACGATTCCTGGACCAAATTCGAGGAATGGCGAAGGCCCGCGGGTTACCGGCTTCTGCTGTTCACGACCAAGGGCGCCACGCCATATCTTGATTTTCGCTATCAGGCGTCGGACATCTTGTTGTACGGGCGGGAATCCGCGGGCGTCCCCGAAGCGGTTGCAGAAGCCGCCGATGCGCGGCTGGTGATCCCGATCAAGTCCGGACTACGCTCGCTCAACGTCGCGACGGCGGCCGCCGTCGCACTCGGCGAGGCGCTTCGGCAAACCGGCGCCGGGAAGCCGGGTTAGGGCAGTTCGGAGTCAGGCTCATCCATGGATATTTCCAAGCTCGATGACCACAAGGCACGCGCCAAGACCTGGTTCGAAGCCTTGCGCGATGACATCTGCGCTGCCTTCGAGCGGCTGGAAGACGAGGCCCCGGCTGCGCTCTATCCTGACAAAGCCGGACGATTCGAACGTACACCGTGGGATCGCACCGACCATACGGGCCGGCCGGGCGGCGGCGGCGTCACAAGCCTGATGCACGGGCGGCTGTTCGAAAAAGTGGGCGTGCACTGTTCGACCGTCCACGGCGAATTTGCCCCCGAGTTTCGCGCGCAGATTCCCGGAACGACTGAGGATCCCGCCTTCTGGGCGTCCGGCATCTCGGTGATCGCCCATTTGCGCAATCCACATATCCCCGCGATCCATATGAACACGCGCTTTATCGTCACGACCAAAGCGTGGTTCGGCGGCGGCTCGGACCTGACGCCGGTCCTGAACCGGCGGCGCACCCAGGATGATCCGGATACGGTGGCCTTCCACGCCGCCATGAAGGCCGCCTGTGATGCCCATGGAGCGATCGCGCCTTACGACAAATACAAGAAATGGTGCGACGACTATTTCTACCTGCCCCATCGCAAGGAGCCTCGCGGCATCGGCGGCATCTTTTACGACCACCACGATTCCGGCGACTGGGACGCCGATTTCGCCTTCACGCAGGACGTCGGCCGCGCTTTCCTGAAAATCTATCCCGATCTGGTCCGGCGCAATTTCGAAAAGCCATGGACCCAGGCCGACCGCGAGGAGCAACTGATCCGGCGCGGCCGCTATGTCGAATTCAACCTGCTCTACGACCGCGGCACCATTTTCGGCCTGAAGACCGGAGGCAACGTCGATTCGATCCTGTCCTCGATGCCGCCTGAAGTGAAATGGCCGTAGGCGATCATCGTCCCTCGGCCTCTCTATTCCGGGGACATGTCAAGGAAAACCGCGCAAGGTGTTAAAGGCTCGTTGATCGAACACCGTTTTTGGGGCCCGACCCCGCTGTGAAATTAAGGGCTTTTATGCTACAAAGTGCATCATGAAACGCGACGAGATCATAGAAAAGCTCAGGGAGCGGGAGGCCGACTTGCGCGCGCAAGGCGTTGCTCATGCTGCGTTGTTTGGTTCCGTCGCACGCGGTGACGACCGCCCGGACAGCGATATTGACATCTTGGTCGATCTCGATCCCGCGATCGTCGTGACGATTTTCGATTATGCCGGCGTGAAAGAGTTCATCGCCAGCATGTTCGACCGTCCTGTCGATGTCGTTAATCGCGAGAGTCTGAAACCCCGTGTCCGACCCAAGGCTACCGCCGACGCGATCTATGCTTTCTGAAACCGAACGCGACGGCCTGTCGGATATCCTCTTCAACATCGATCTTGCAATTTCTTTTGCCCAGGGGTTCGACTACCAGCGCTTCCTGGCGGATATGCGAACGTTTTACGCTATCACGCGTTGCCTTGAGATCATATCGGAAGCGTCGCGCCGCCTGTCTCCCGAAATGAAGGCGCGCCATCCCGACATCCCTTGGCGCAAGGTGTCCGGCTCTGGCAACATCTACCGGCACGATTACGAGGACGTGGCACATCGCCTCGTATGGGGCACCGTGCATGAATCATTGCCAGCGTTACGGGCTATGGCCCAAGCCGAGCTTGCAGCCGAAGAGTGATTGGAAATTGTTATGCTAACAACTGCCGCACCGCCGCCGACATCATCACAAGGCCGCCGGTGATCACGGCGGCGTCGAGAATGGCGGTGTGGATGTGCACCGGCATCCGCTCGACAAAGTTTCTCGCGAAAAACGCACCTGGCAGCGCGATGGCGCCGATCAGAAGCGCAAAGGCAACCACCTGAGGGGTGACAACGCCGGCGAGGCCAAACACCGAAATCTTGATGACGCCGGTCGAAAGCGAAATCACGGCGTCGGTTGCGATCACGGCCGCTCCCTCAAGTCCGGAAGCCATCAGAAGCGACAGCAGGATCACACCCGAGCCCGCCGTTCCGCCCACCACGATGCCGTAGGCCACCGCGCTGAGCCCCAATCCCGCCTCGCCGATCCGCAATTCCCGGCGTCTTGCGAAGCGCCGCAGCGGCACACTCAGAATCAGCATGGTGCCGATCACAACAGCTGCCCCCGCGCCGGTCAGCGTCGTATAGCCATAGGCGCCGAGCGCGGTCGTTGCCGCCGATGCCGGGATCACAATGCAGGCGCGGCGGCGATCGAGGTAGCGCCGGTAGGCCGTGGCGCGGCTGAGATTGCTGAAGATGGCGGAGATCGCAATGATCGGCACCACCGGCTCGGCGCCAATCAGGGGCACCAGAACCAGCGGCATCAACGCGCCGGTGCCGTAACCGGCCACGCCGCCGATGACAGAGGCAAACAGGGCCACGCAGGCGACCAGTATCAGTTGGGCGAGCGAAATATCGGCGAAGCCGGAAAGGAGATTCACGGCTTGAGCGTCACGATTTGGATTCGCGGACAAAGCGCGCCGCGGTTTGATCGGCAATGGCGTCGAGCGAGGAACGATCGAGCGGGAATTCCGCCGCAAGCCAGGCATCCTCCGCCAGCGCCAGGGCCTGCCCGAGTTCAGGGCCCTGGGCTATTCCGCGCGCGATGAGATCAGCCGCCTTGAGTGGGAATTTCGGCGCGGTCCAGCGTGACGGCAGGCTTGCGAGTTCTCGCCACGACGCGGCGTCGGCGGCATCGCCCGAACGCGCCCAGGCCAATAACAGCCGGTCGCGATAACGCTCGTCGCCGAGGCGATAGAGCCTGCGCCGCGCCCTCGCCTCGTCCATCCCTGCGAGCCGCCACCAGCGGTGGCCCATGGAATCCAGCGTCTTCGTCTCCGCATTGGTCAGCCGCAGGTGCGTCGCCACGCGTCTGGCATCCTCGGTGACGGCGACCGCAAGCGCGCCCAGCCGCCGGATCGGATCAGGAACCAGACCCAACGCATGTTCGATCGAAATGAGGGCCGCGAACGGCCCGGCATAGGCCACCCCGCCGAAGATCGGCAGCAGCAAGCCGCCCTCCACCATCGCATTCACCGCACCGGCCGCACCAGCGGCAACCATCAGCTTGAGAATTTCGGCACGCATCCGCTCTGCCGACAGGTTCTCAAGGCCGCTTCGTCCGCCGATACAAGCGAGATATCCGGCACGATCTACTTCGCCAACACCGTAGGCGGCGTGAATGCGGAAGAAGCGGAGGATGCGCAAGAAATCCTCGGCAATTCTCTTTTCCGGCTCGCCGATGAAACGCACGCGCCGTGCCGCGATGTCTTCGAGACCGCCGACATAGTCGTGAATGAACCCGTCGGCGTCGACGGACAGGCCGTTGATGGTGAAGTCGCGCCGCTCGGCATCGCGCACCCAATCACGGCCAAACGAGACCTTCGCTCTTCGCCCGAAGGTCTCGGTATCCTCGCGCAGCGTCGTGACCTCGAAGGGGTGAGCGTCGATCACCAGCGTCACCGTGCCGTGCTCGATGCCGGTCGGCACGCTCTTGATGCCGGCGGTCTTGGCGCGACGGGTGACTTCATCCGGCAAGGCCGTGGTCGCGATGTCGATATCGCCGATCGGAAGATCGAGCAGCGCGTTGCGCACCGCGCCGCCGACCACGCGCGCTTCTTCGCCATCCGCATTGAGCAGTTTGAGCACCCGGGCAGCGAGACCCGTTTTCAGCCACGGCGCTTGATCAAGTCGCCGTACGCTGCTCATTTCTCGACCCCGGGAATGAGCCTGCCCTTGTCCAGATGCGCCGGAAAGTAGGTCGAGTTCGGTGGCGCGCCGGAGAACTGGGCCAACAAGATCAGGCTGAGCACGACGAGCAGCAACGAGCCGACCAGCAATCTTCCGACGATGATCACCGGCCAGGATGAGCGCGTCATCAATTCGGAACGGGTGCCGACCAGAAACAAGGCATAGACCGCAAACGGGATCAGAAAGATTCCGATCTCGGTGAGGGCCCGAATCATGTGGTGAAAATCCGCTCATACAGCACGCGAAGAATTCCGGCTGTCGCGCCCCAGATATAGCGCTCTCCGTAAGGCATGGCGTAATAAAAACGTTCCAAGCCGCGGAATTCCTTGCTGTGAAGCTGATGGTTGGCCGGATTCATAAGGAACGCCAGCGGCACCTCGAAAGCATCGTCGACTTCCGCCGGACTGATGCGCAACATGAAGCCGGGCCTGACCCGCGCCACCGTCGGCAGGATGCGGAATCCGAAGCTCGTGCCATAGAGATCGAGGTAGCCGATCGGATCGATGAATTCGCGCGAAAGGCCAACCTCCTCTTCCGTTTCGCGCAGCGCCGCATCGAGCGGGGATACGTCCGTCGGTTCGATCTTGCCGCCAGGAAAGGAAATCTGCCCGGCGTGATCGTTGAGATGGGCAGAACGCTGCGTCAACAACACGGTCGGCTCCGGATGGTCGATCACCGCAATCAATACCGCCGCCGGGCGTATCGGCTGTTCGCGCGCCAAAATCGCGAGCATGCGGTCGGTGCCCTGATCTCCGCTCTCGGGGATCAGGGCGGGATCGGTTAGCCCTGCGGGAATCTCAAAGCTCAGACGCGCCCGCGCCCGATCGAAAAACTCCGCCGAACTGATTGCGGCGGCTTCGTTCTCCGCCATCGCCTCGCTCAAAATTAGCCCCTCACCTGTTCCGCATCCGCCATCGCAAAGAATGCGCCGGCCGACGCGACCCCGAACATCTGACGACCATCGACCATCCGCTCCTCGCCTATGTCAACCAGATCATAATAGAGCGCGCGCGTGACTTTTGCCCACAAGTCAGCGCGGACATGGAGATACGGCGTTAGCCCGCCCTCGGCGGAGGCTTCGAATCGCAGTTGATGTGCGCCATCGCAATCCACCCAGTCGTCCACATTGGTGCGAAAGCGCAAACACCGGCCCTCCTCGCTTGGCTCCTTGACCATTTCTACGGCCAGAAACGGCGCATCGTCGACACGGATGCCGACTTTTTCAACCGGCGTCACAAGGAAGTGCTTACCATCTTCGCGCTTGAGGATCGTGGAGAACAGGCGGACCAAAGCTGGCCGGCCGATCGGCGTCCCCATATAGTACCAGGTGCCGTCGGCCGCGATTCGCATATCGAGATCGCCGCAAAACGGTGGATTCCACAGGTGCACCGGAGGCAGGCCTTTTCCGGCCGCGCTGGTGTTTGCGGCGTTTTTTGCCGCGGCTGTGAGACCTTCAAGACTTTGAGCCGGTTCCCGCCCTTGCTTCGCCATGGTTTGCCGTGAGTTTGAATGCCTTGGTATTGGAACGCTTGAACCGTTGCTTGGTTTGGCACGATTGGTGCAAGCGAACAAATCATCGCCGCATGCGTTTTGAACGAATTCGGCCGTATTTCCCCTCGCCAAGTCGCCACAACGTGATGCCGTTGATACTCCGAAATGCCGATAATGTGGGGATAGTTTAATTCAACGAATACACGACCTTCGCGTGAGTTTAGCATAGGCTCGACGAAATCGGATCGGGTTTGAGGAGAACGGAATGGCTGGAGCAGACATGGTCGGTTCAAGCAGCGTCGAGAAACTCGAGGACGTCATCGTCCGTTCGGCCGAGCAAGTCGCAGGGCAAATCCGCGGCGCGAAGCAAGCGATTTCCACCGTTATTTTCGGCCAGGACCGGGTCATCGAAAATACGCTGGTGACGATCCTGTCGGGCGGTCACGCGATTCTGATCGGCGTGCCGGGTCTCGCCAAGACCAAACTGGTCGAGACGCTGGGCATTACGCTCGGACTTGATGCCAAGCGCATCCAGTTCACGCCGGACCTGATGCCGTCGGACATCCTCGGTGCGGAAGTGCTGGACGAGAGCAATTCCGGCAAGCGCTCATTCCGCTTCATCGCAGGCCCCGTGTTCGCGCAGCTTTTGATGGCGGATGAAATCAACCGCGCCAGCCCTCGTACCCAATCGGCACTGCTCCAGGCCATGCAGGAACAGCACATTACGGTTGCGGGCGCTCGCCACGATTTGCCGAAACCCTTCCACGTGCTCGCGACGCAAAATCCGCTCGAGCAGGAAGGCACCTATCCGCTGCCGGAAGCGCAGCTCGATCGCTTCCTGATGGAAATCGACGTTGATTATCCGGACCGCGACGCTGAACGGCGAATCCTGTTTGAAACGACCGGCGCCGATGAGACCTTGGCGAAAGCGGCGATGGATGCCGAAACACTGCTCACGGCGCAGCGCCTCGTGCGGCGGCTGCCGGTCGGTGATTCCGTGGTCGAGGCGATCCTGTCGCTGGTGCGCTCCGCACGCCCCGGCCCTGAAGGCGGCGAGGCCGGCAAATTGATCGCCTGGGGACCGGGACCGCGCGCCAGCCAGTCCTTGATGCTCGCCGTGCGCGCGCGTGCTTTGCTCGATGGGCGTCTGTCGCCATCCGTCGACGACGTGCTCGACCTGGCCGAGCCGGTTCTCAAGCACCGCATGGCGTTGACCTTCTCGGCTCGCGCCGAAGGGCACACCATTGCAGACGTCATCAAACAGTTGAAGACGCGGATCGGCTGATGGCTGTAGCCACCGGGCACGCCGCAAAAGAGACAGTAGCAATCCGGCGTGCCGATGGCGAAAGCCGAACGCTCGCCGCGTCGCTGCCGCGTCTCGTGCTGGAAGCCCGCCGAATCGCCGCCAACGTCATTCACGGCCTGCATGGACGGCGGCGCGCCGGCGCCGGCGAAAGCTTTTGGCAATATCGCCGTTTCGTTTCCGGCGAACCCGCCCAGCGCGTCGACTGGCGCCGCTCGGCGCGTGACGATCATCTCTATGTCCGCGAGCAGGAGTGGGAGGCCGCGCACACGGTATGGCTGTGGCCGGACCGTTCGCCGTCGATGGCCTTTGCGTCGAGAGACGCGCGCGACAGCAAGCTGGAGCGCACGCTGATCGTGACCTTTGCGCTTGCCGAGCTTCTGGTCGAGGGCGGCGAACGGGTCGGCATTCCCGGCCTCATCAGTCCGACATCAAGCCGCAACATCATCGACAAGATGGCACAGGCGATGCTGCACGACGACGCGGCCCGCCTCAGCCTGCCACCGTCCTTTGTGCCGTCGCCGCTTTCCGAAATCGTGGTGCTGTCCGACTTCTGGTCGCCGATATCAGACATCCGCACCATGCTCGCGGGACTATCGGCATCCGGCGCGCACGGCACGCTGATCCAGGTCGTCGATCCCGCGGAAGAAACCTTTCCCTATTCGGGACGCGTCGAATTTGTCGAACCCGAAGGCGGCAATGTCATTGTCGCAGGCCGCGCGGAAAGCTGGGCGAGCGACTATGTCGCCCGGCTCGCGCTTCATCGCGAGCAAATTCGTATCGAGACCGCCAAGCTCGACTGGCTGTTTTCGACCCACACCACCAGTCGTTCGGCAGCCGAGCTCCTGCTGTTTCTGCATTCGGGCATGATGGTGAGCAAGGGAAGCGCGCAGGGCGTGACAGTCAAAGCGGGGCGCAGCGCATGATGGCAGGCCTGCCGCTTTCCTTTGCCGAGCCGATGCTGCTGTTCGGTCTTTTGAGCCTTCCTTTGCTTTGGTGGCTATTGCGGGTGATGCCGCCGCGGCCGCGGCGCATCGAGTTTCCGCCGACGCGGCTGTTGTTCGACATTGCGCCGAAGGAGGAAACCCCTTCGCGTACGCCCTGGTGGTTGACGGCCTTGCGTCTGGCCGCTGCGGCGCTGATCATTCTGGCGGCCGCCGGACCGATCTGGAATCCGCCAGCCGGAGCCTCGGCGTCGCGCGCGCCGCTCGCCATCCTGATCGACGACGGCTGGAGTGCGGCCTCAAGTTGGGACACCCGGGTAAAAGCCGCGGACGAACTGATTTCCAATGCCGATAACGATCGGCGCGGCGTCGCCCTCATCGCGCTGTCCGAGCCCACGCGGGACATCACGATCATGCCCGGCGGCACGGCGCGCGTCGCCCTGCGTCAGCTTTCGCCCAAACCCTATTCGATCGATCGGGCAGAAACCCTGGGCACCATCGATCGCTTCCTGAAAGCGACCGGCGATTGCGAAATCGTCTGGCTGTCGGATGGCGTCGATAGCGGGCGCGGCGCGGATTTCCTCCAGGGACTGGGCAAGGTCGCGGGCGATCGCACGGTTACGGTGTTCGAAGGCGGCACGCCGCCTGCGCTGGCACTGGCGGCAGCCGAAAATGCGGCGGCCAAGATGACGGTGAAGGTGCTGCGCGCCGGCGGCGATATGGGCGGCGGCATTGTGCGTGCACTTGACCAGAAGGGCTCGCCGATCGGGGAATCGCGTTTTGCCTTTGCGCCGGGCGAGCGCGAGACCGAGGCGTCGTTCGATCTGCCGGTCGAATTGCGTAACGACATCGCGCGGCTTGAAATATCGGGCGAGCGCTCGGCAGGCGCGGTGCAACTGCTCGACAAACGATGGCGGCGGCGTGCGGTCGGCGTGGTCTCCGGATCGAGCAGCGATACGGCGCAACCGTTGCTGGCATCGACATTCTATCTCACCCGGGCGCTCGCGCCATTTGCCGACGTCCGGCAGGGCGATCGCGGCTCGCCACAGCAGGCGATCTCGCAATTTCTCGATCAGAAACTGCCGATGATCGTGCTGGCGGATGTCGGCACCCTGTCGCCGGAAATTCGCGAACGGATCAACGCGTGGATCGAGCACGGCGGCGTATTGGTGCGCTTTGCCGGGCCGCGGCTGGCGCAAGCCGATGATGACCTGGTGCCGGTGAAATTGCGCCGCGGCGGCCGCAGCCTCGGCGGCAGCCTGACCTGGGAAAAGCCGCAGCATCTCGCAGCCTTCGCACCGGATGGACCGTTCGCGGGGCTTGTGGCGCCCAAGGACATCACCGTCAACCGGCAGGTGCTGGCCGAACCCGACGCGATATTGCCGACAAAGAGCTGGGCATCGCTGGAAGACGGCACGCCGCTCGTCACCGGTGAGCGCCGCGGCAAGGGATTGCTGGCCCTGTTTCACGTCAGCGCCGATATGCGCTGGTCCGACCTGCCGCTGTCCGGCTCCTTTGTCGAAATGCTGCGGCGGATCGTCGATGTTTCCGGCTACGCGTCGGGCCCGGCTGCCGACGCCGCGCGCGAAGCGAATATCGAAACGGTAGCACCCTTGCGCATGCTCGATGGCTTTGGCGCGTTTGGACCGCCGCCTTCGACCGCCAAGCCGCTCGCCGCCGATTTCCGCGATCGGGCGACGCTGGATCATCCGCCCGGATTTTACGGCCCCGCCGATGGACCGCTCGCAGTGAATACGCTGGCGCCGACGGACCGCGTCACTCCCCTCGATACATCGGCCCTGAACGCGCGGCGGGCCAATTACACCAATTCGGAGCCGCGTGACCTGCGCGGAATCCTGCTGTCATCGGCGCTGGCTTTGTTCCTGATCGATGCCGTCATCATCGCGCTACTCGGCGGCGGTATCGCCAGCCTGTTGCGGCGGCGCGCGGCGCCGGCTGCGCTGCTGCTGGCGCTGCTGCTGCCGATGGGCTTGTCGTCGCCGACCAAAGCCGACAGCGCCACCGACGACTTCGCCATCAAGGCCACCACACAAACCCGTCTCGCTTATGTGCGGACCGGCAATGCGGACGTCGATTCCATCGTCAAGGCGGGCATGTTCGGCCTTACGCTGTTTCTCGCGCAGCGCACCGCCCTTGAGGCCGGCGATCCCGTCGGCGTGGACCCGGCGCACGACGAACTCGCATTTTTCCCGCTGATCTACTGGCCAGTGGTTCCCGGCGCACCGAAACCGCCCCAGGAAGCCATCGACCGCATCGACGCTTACATGAAGCAGGGCGGCACGGTGCTGTTCGATACGCGCGATGAGATCGAGACGCTGCCTGGCGACAACGGCGCATCGCAAACGCCCGGCATGCAGACGCTGCGGGAGATCCTTTCGTCGCTCGACGTCCCCGAGCTCGAACCGGTGCCACGCGAACACGTGCTGACCAAGACATTTTATCTCTTGCGTGATTTCCCGGGCCGCTACGACACCGGCCAGACCTGGGTCGAAACGCTGCCGCGCAATGAAGATGAAGATGCCGCCTCGCATCCGGCCCGCGGCGGTGACGGGGTCTCACCCATCATCATCACCTCTAACGATCTGGCGGGTGCCTGGGCGATCCGGCCCGATGGACAACCGATGCTGCCATTGGCGCAACGGCAGCGCGAATATGCCTTCCGCGCCGGCGTCAACATCGTGATGTACACGCTGACCGGAAACTACAAAGCCGACCAGGTGCACGCACCGGCATTGATCGAACGGTTGGGACAATGACCATCGTGCTCGCCCGCAGGCCGACACCATGAACTACGGCATCGCGTTTACCCCGCTGATCCCCTCACCCGTGCTCTGGACGGCGCTGGCCGCAATCGTCGTGATCGCGGGATTGCTGTTGCTAGGACGTCCGCGCGGCGCGTGGCTGCGACTGCTGGCGTTGGGCCTGCTCCTGCTGGCGCTCGCCAATCCCTCGTTCACCCGTGAGGAACGCGAACCGCTGTCGTCGGTGGCCGCCGTCGTCGTCGACAAGAGCCCGAGCCAGAATTTTGGCGATCGCGCAGGCGAAACCATCCGCGCGCAGCAGGCGCTGGTCGACAGCCTCAAGAAGATCCCCGGCCTCGAAGTCCGTGTGGTCGAGGCTGGCCACGCCGACGGTGAAACGGACGGCACCAGACTGTTCGGCGCGGTGTCGTCGGCGCTCTCGGACGTACCGGTGGATCGCGTCGCCGGTGCCTTCCTGATCACCGACGGACGGGTGCACGATATTCCGGCGAACGCCACCGCGCTTGGTTTCCAGGCGCCGCTCCATGCGCTGATCACCGGCCGCAAGGATGAGCGCGACCGCCGGATTGCGATTTCGGCCGCTCCCCGCTTCGGCATTGTCGGACAGGTGCAGACCATCACCTATCGGCTCGACGACCAGGGCGTGACCGGCCAGCGCGCCAAGGTCGTGGTGCGCGTCGACGGCGAAACAATCAACGAGCGCACCGTTGCCAGCGGCCAGACTGTCAATGTCGATATCGAGATCAAGCACGCCGGCCAAAATATCGTCGAGATCGAGGCTTCGCCTCTCGAAAACGAACTGACCCTCGTCAACAACCGCGCCGTGGTTGCCATCGACGGCGTCCGCGACAAGCTGCGGGTGCTTCTGGTTTCCGGTGAGCCGCATTCCGGGGAGCGCACCTGGCGCAATCTTCTGAAGTCCGACGCCAGCGTCGATCTCGTGCATTTTACGATTCTGCGCCCGCCGGAAAAGCAGGACGGCACGCCGATCAACGAATTGTCGCTGATCGCATTTCCGACGCGCGAGCTGTTTCAGCAGAAGATCAATGAATTCCAATTGATCATCTTCGACCGCTACGCACGCCAGGGCGTGCTGCCGATCGCCTATTTCGACAATATTGCGCGATATGTGCGCGCGGGTGGCGCGGTGCTCGTATCGGCCGGCCCCGATTACGCCTCCTCCACCAGCATCTGGCGCACACCGCTGGATTCGGTGTTGCCGGCAGAGCCCGTCGGCGTCACGGAGAAGCCGTTCTATGCGGCGCTCAGCGACGTCGGCAAGCGTCACCCCGTGACACGCGGCCTCGAAGGCTCGAACAGCGATCCGCCGCATTGGAGCCGCTTCTTCCGCACCGTAGAGACCCGTAACGCCACCAGCCCGCCCGTGATGACGGGCGCGGACGGCAAGCCGCTACTTTTGCTGTCTCGATTTGGCGAGGGCCGTGTCGCACTGCTGTTGTCAGATCATATCTGGCTGTGGGCGCGCGGTTATGAAGGCGGCGGCCCGCATCTCGACCTGTTGCGGCGTATGTCGCACTGGCTGATGAAGCAGCCGGACCTCGACGAAGAGGCACTGCATTTGCAGGTGCACGGCCATGATCTTGTCGTACAGCGTCAGACCATGGCCGACAGCGTCACGCCGGTGACGGTGACCTCACCGTCAGGCGCCACGCGTGAACTGACCTTGAGCGCCGGCGAGCCCGGAGTGTGGACGGCGACCATGCCAGCCAACGAGCTTGGCCTGTGGCAAGCCACCGACGGCACGCTGAAGGCGCTGATCAATGTCGGCCCGACCAATCCGAAGGAGTTTTCGGAAGTCACCTCCACCACCGAAACGCTGATGCCGCTGGCTCAGGCGACCGGCGGGGATGTACGGCGCGTCGTCGACGGCTCCAGCATCGATCTTCCGCGCATCGTGCCGGTTCACGCCTCCAGCATTTTCCGCGGCGACGGCTGGATGGGCGTGAAAATGCGCGACGCGAGCGTCGTCAGAGGCGTCGGTGTTCTGCCCGTCTTTGCCGGCCTGATCGGCTTGTTGCTGCTGCTTGGCGCCTTTGCGGCGACCTGGCTGCGCGAAGGACGCTGACTTCACTTTTGTCCAACGACGCTATAATGCGCGGGATTTGACGCTGGTTGGTCGAAAATGGCGCCGCGGCGGCCACAAATCTTGCCGGCGCTACCTTTGACCCGATGGCCAGCTCGGATAAGATGTCGCCACGGCTGAAAACTTGAGAAAGCTGCGGCTAGGCGATAAATGCGCTGGTTCCGGGACAATGTAAGGCACGGATCATGGCTTGCGCTGCTCGCGCTGGTCATCAATCTCGGCCTGTCCTTTGGTCACTTTCACGCGACCGACGGTAGGTGCGCTGACAGTGGCTTAATCTCGCTGATCACGGCCGCGTCTTCCGATACTGGTCGAACACAAGGTCATCCCGGCGATACCCAGGCTGACCATCTCTGTCCGATCTGCACCGCTGTTTCGGCGATGGCCAGTGCGCTCGCCTCCGCGCCGCCGGTGTTGAAGGTGGAACTTGCCGGCTTTAGCCTCGATCGGCCGATTGAGTCTGCGCTTGTCTTCGCCGAGCGGCCGACTGCCGCCTTTCAATCGCGCGGACCGCCGATTTCCTGACATCGATCCGTTATCCTCCCGCTCCAGCACGGCGTGCTGAGCCATGCTGCTAGGAGCGGGCGGGGATTGGTCATTCGTGGCGCGAGCGTTACGCACCCCAACCGAGAATTGAGTGCATTCGCTCAGCTTCAGAGAAGCCAACGGGCGAGCAAAATTGATTCACCGAAATGAGAATAAAATGCAGCAAAGCAATATGAAGCACCCATGCAATAGGACTTGGCGTTGGCTGAAGCCAGCGTTCATGGCCAGCCTTTTCGCGGCCGTCGCCATGCTCCCGCCGTCCGCGCTTGCCCAGGAACCAAATCCGCTGCTCCCGCACAACCTGTCGCCGTGGGGCATGTTCCTCAGTGCCGACATCGTGGTGAAGGCGGTCATGGTCGGACTCGCCTTCGCCTCGCTCATGACCTGGACGGTCTGGCTCGCCAAGACCATCGAACTTCAGGCCGCGAAAAATCTCGCGCGCCGCCGTCTTGCAATGCTGGAGCGTGGCGGCAATCTTTCAGACGCGGTGCGCGCCTGCGAGACGAAACGAGATGCTGTCGCGCAGCTGATCACCTCCACTGCGCGCGAAGCCGAACTGTCCGATGGCATCATCGACGACGGCTTCAAGGAGCGCGTCGCGCTGCGTCTGGAGCGCGTCGAAGCGGCCATGGCGCGACGATTGTCGCGTGGGGTCGGCATACTTGCCACCATCGGCGCCACCGCGCCCTTCGTCGGCCTGTTCGGTACGGTGTGGGGCATCATGAATTCGTTCATCGGCATTTCCGAATCCCACACCACCAATCTCGCGGTGGTGGCGCCCGGCATTGCGGAAGCCTTGCTTGCGACAGCCTTCGGCCTCGTCGCTGCGATCCCGGCGGTCGTGATCTACAATCATCTCGCGCGCGTGATCGCCGGCTACCGTATCCTGCTCGGCGACGCATCGGCGCAACTGCTGCTGATGGTCAGCCGCGGACAATTGCGCCGTGCAACGGTGTTACCGCGAGCAGCGGAGTAGACAGATGGCCCTGCGCCTTTCCTCAGGTTCAAACAGCGACGATCTCGATGTGCTACACGAGATCAACGTCACCCCGTTCATCGATGTCATACTGGTTTTATTGATCATCTTTATGGTTGCTGCACCGCTCGCGACCGTCGACATCGGCGTCAACCTGCCTGCCTCTACTGCGCCGGAGCAGCCGCGGCCGGACAAGCCGGTGTTCGTTACCATCAAGCCGGACGCGACGATTGCGATCGGGGAAACCCCCGTGCCGCGCGAAGAGCTTCCGAACGCGCTCGATGCTGCCACCAACAGCCACAAGGACCAGACGATCTTCGTCCGCGGTGACAAGTCCGTCAGCTACGGCGAATTGATGGAGGTGATGAACGTCCTGCGTGATGCCGGTTATCTGAAGCTCGCGCTGGTCGGTCTCGAGGCACCGGCGACAAAACAATGAACGCGTTCGCGCTTTATCTGCCGGAAAGACATGGCGTTTCCCGATGGATGCTCGCCGGCGTGACCATACTGATGGCGCACGCGGCCATCGTTGGCGTTGTCGGATTTTGGTATGCGCGCCAACCAGTCGAACCGAACATCCTACCAGCGATCGCCGTGACGCTAGCGCCAGTGGAAGCGTCCTCGCCCACGATCCAGGATCAGGACATCGCCATCGGACCGACTATGCAACAGGCGGAAGCGATGCCGAAGGAAGAACGCAAGGTCGAGGAAAAGCCGCTGGAGCAGGTAGTGCAGCCGCCCCCGCCGTCGCAACAGGCGGAGGTTACGCTGCCACAGCAGGAGCAGAAGATCGAGAAGCCGGAACCAATGCCCGTGACCCCTGCGCCCGAGACGCGCGCACTGCCGAAGAATGCGCGCATCGGCGAGTTCACCGAAGCTGGCTCGAACGCCTATAACGCGCTGGTGTTCGGTCATCTGCAGCGGTTCAAACGCTATCCGATAGCGGCGAATGGTGCTGCGGGCACCGTGTTGGTGCGGTTCGCGTTGAACCGCGCGGGTGAGGTGATTTCAAGCGAAGTATCGAAATCCTCGGGCAACGGCGTGCTCGATCACGAGGCTCTAGACATCCTGCGTCGTGCCAGTCCGTTTCCGCCATTCCCCGCAGCCAAGCCGGGTACGCAAGATAGCTACATCGCGCCAGTAAACTTTGCGCGGTAGCGACCCCCCAATGGTTCGATGCTGATCCCAGCGAAAGACGTTGATTCGCGTCACCGCACGTTGCGAAAATCACACAGACCAGTGAATTCCGGAGACCGGCGACCGAGCTGCGATTGACGCCGTGCAACATTCCCTGCGATGTTACAAAGTAACGTCGGAAGGGCGGAGATGCCTCGGCTTTCTGACACAAGGTGCATACCGGCATGAAGTGGTTCCGATCGAGCGTCAAATATGGAGCGCGGGTTGCGCTGTTTGCGCTCGCCGTCCAGCTTGGGCTTTCGTTTGGCCACTTCCATCCGATCGCGGCGCAGGCTGCGCCATCGATACAATCCACTCAACAGCTACCGGCACCTGCTCCCGATTCGGATCAGCATCCGGATGATTTCTGTGCCATCTGCGCCGTGATGGCGATGGCCAATGCGGTTTTGTTGGCGACGCCGCCGGTTGTTCTGCTACCCCATCCCGTCAACTTCTCTTATGTGACTGCGGACGCTGAATTCGTCCGCGTGGCATCCGTTCGCGTCGCTTTCCAGCCGCGCGCACCTCCCGTCTCCTGACACTGATCTGAACGCTTCCTGAAAGGACTGGCCGTTTCGTTCGTGGCCGATCCCCGGGAAGAAGATGCAATCAGTCCGCCGCAAGCCGGCGGCAGGCGCTTTCGAATTCGCGCATCGCGACGAATCCATTGGCGGCCTTGTTGGAATCAGGACAATGCCAGTAGCAAGACCAGTATTTATCAAACATATCTTGGCCTCAGGGATGGCCTCGCTCATGATTTGCGGCCTCGCCGATACGGCGCGATCGCAGACGGCAGCACCTGCGCCCTCGCCAGCGGAGAATGGGCCAACGGCGCCTTCTACAAATGCGCCTGCCACGGTCCTGCCGCAAACCAACGTGCAGGCTCCGAGGCAAGCAGCCAAGCCGGCAACGCAGAAGCCACGCGAGGTGGCCCGTGAAGCGACCCCGGCGGGGCCCGTACAAGCGCCGCTCTCGCCCGCAGCGCAGGCTGCGGCTCAGCTAGCCGCAAAAAATGCGGCCTTCGATCAGGCGCGCGGGAATATCTATACGACCGCCGGAACCACCTCCGCCACGATCAGTCACGACACGATCCAGGACCTGCCAGGAGGCACCAACCAATCGGTGGAGCAAGTGCTGCTGCAGGCTCCCGGAGTCTCGCAGGATTCGGCTGCCAGTGGCTTGCTGCACGTACGCAACGACCATGCCAACGTCCAATTCCGGATCAACGGGATATTGTTGCCCGACGGCGTCACCGGCTTCGGCAGCATCTTCGACACCAGCTTTATCGGCAGCATGTCACTGGTCACCGGTGCGCTGCCGGCCGAATATGGACTGCGCACGGTCGGCCTCGTCGACATCACGACCCGCACCGACCTCTTCAACAACAGCGGCAGCGTCGGTGTGTATGGCGGCAGCCATGGAACCATCACGCCAAGCATCGAATATGGCGGCACGTTCGGCAGCACCTGCCCCACGACAACAACAACCACGAGCACGCTGACCTACAAGGCGCCGGCCGCCGCCACCGACTGCTTTGCCGGTGTCCAATACTACTTCACCGGACGCTATACACAGAACACGGTGGGGATAGAAAATCCGACGTCCGCCTACAATGCGATCCACGATTTCTCGCAGCAGGACCGAGGCTTCGCCTATATGTCGGCCTTTGTGGACCCGACCACGCGGGTCAGCCTGATCGCCGGAACCGCGTACAACAATTTTCAGATTCCCAACGTTCCCGGTGCGCCGATCGGGCAGAGCGCAGCGCCGGTCACGAATGCATTCGGTGCGACCAGCTTCAATTCAGCGGCGCTGAATGAAAACCAGATCGAGAAGACCGAATTCAGCGTACTGTCGGTGCAGAAGTCGGTCGACGGCTTCGACGGCCAGCTGTCCTATTTCACCCGTTACAACGAGTTGCGCTTCACACCGGATCCGACCGGCGATCTTCTGATCAACGGCATCGCCTCGGATATCGGCCGCATTTCCTACACCAACGGCATTGCGGGCGACGGCTCTTACAAGCTCAACGATTCACATACGCTCCGCGCCGGCTTCTCCGTCAGCGCCGAGCAGGCGACCGTCGAGAATACGTCACTGGTCGAGCCCTGCACGGCGTGCAACGGCACCGACAATGGCGCACCGATCGGTATCACCGACAACGTCTCCCAACTTGGATGGCTGGCGGGGGTCTATGTTCAGGACGAGTGGAAGGTCACCAACCAGTTCACCATCAATGCCGGCCTGCGCTTCGACCAGATGGAGCAATTCGTCAGCGCCAACCAGCTCAGTCCGCGCTTGAGCTTCACCTACAAGCCGTTCGAGAACACCACGTTCCATGCCGGCTATGCGCGCTACTTCACACCCCCTACTCTGGTTGAAGCGGCGCCCGCCAATATCGCCCTGTTCAACAACACCACCGGCGCATCGTCGCCCGGATCGGCAAACGATCCTGTGTTGCCAGAGCGTTCGCATTATTTCGATGCCGGCGTCGACCAGAAATTCAAATTCGGCTGCGCCTCAGACGGGAAAAGCTGTTCGAGTCTCGAACTCGGGGTCGATGCCTATTACAAGATCGCGACCGATCTCCTCGACAACGGCCTGTTCGGTCAGGCACTGGTGCTCAGCGCCTTCAACTACGCCAACGGGTATAACGAAGGCATCGAATTCAAGGGGAAGTACACCAGCGGCAACTTGCAGGTCTACGGCAACGTCTCCGTGGCGCAGCAGAGAGCGAGCGATCCGGTGTCGAACCAGTTTCTGTTCGACAACACCACGCCGCTTGCGGATCTCGGCGGCTTGACCGAGCTGAAGTACCTTCAGACGCACTTCATCTATACCGACCACAACCAGTTCGTGACCGCCTCGGCGGGCGCCATCTACTCGTTCTGCGGCCGGCCTGCCACCGCGGCGGAAGCCTTTGGCGACGACGGACTGTCGTGGTGCGGCGTCAAGCTGAGCGCCGACATGATCTACGGCAGCGGCTTGCGTGACGGCGACGCCAATATCGGCACGGTGCCTTCCTATACGCAGGTCAATATCGGCATCAAGCGGGAATTCCTGTTGCCGAACGATCCGAAGCCGATGACCATTCGCTTCGACGTCGTCAACCTGTTCGACACGATCTACGAAATCAGGGATGGATCCGGCATCGGCGTGTTCGCCCCGCAATTCGGGCCACGCCGCGGCTTCTTCCTCGGCATTTCGAAGAAGATATGATGGCCAGGTCGAATGCATACGCCTGGCCCCCAGGCAGTTGACAGCTGAATCTGGGGAGATCGCAAGATGAACCAGGCGGATGGTAGTTGCAATGTTGGCGCTACTCTCCGCCTGCCCTGAAATTGGGGCGTCAGCTGCACGTGGCAGATATAGTAACCTTGGATCCTGGTCGAAGGATCAATCGCAAATCGCGCCACACGATATCAGCAACGCCACAACCTAACGAACTTCTATTTCGAGAAATCCCAATCGGGGCGGATCGCGCCGGAGACGTCGTTGAATGACCCATCGACGAGTTCGGCGACCAACAGGCGGCTGTAGTCGACCGGTCCGGGCATGGTTGCCCGGCCACTCGGCACGACCCTGAAACCGACGCGGCTGTAATAGGCCTCGTCGCCGACCAGGAGCACCAGGCGGTGCCCCTTGTCCTTGGCGTCACGAAGCGCGCGTTCGAGCAACGCACGTCCAACCCCGCGGCTGCGAAACGGCGGCTCGACCGTCAATGGCCCCAGCAGCAACGCCTTGGTCTCGCCGACGACGACTGGCAATTGTCGCAACGAGCCCACCAGCAACGTTCCGATCCGGGCGGTGAACGACAGATCGAGCAAATGATCGACGTGCTCGCGAATCCGATAGGCGCTCAGAACAAAACGGCCGGGCCCAAATGTGCGCTCATGCAGGCGCTCGATCGCCTGCGCGTCGTTGGCCGTTTCAGCCAGGATGGTAAGGGAGAGGTCACTCATCAACCCACGTTGAACTTCGAATGCCGAAGCCCGTCAAGTCCTCTCGCGAGGGGCCTGAGCCAGATAGGCGAGCAGCTTCATCTCGCGGCGCCCGCGCGTCACCGTATCGAGCACCAGGCCCGACGAGACCGAGAGGACGGCCAAAATCATCAGCCCCATCGACAAGACCGCGGTCGGCAGCCGCGGAACGAGCCCTTCCTCGAGATAGGTGACAAGAATCGGAAGTGCGAGGCCGACCGACACCAGGGTCAGGAATGCGCCGATTGCCGTGAAAAAGCGCAGCGGCTTTTCCGAACGATAAAGCTTCAGGATGGTGCCGAGAATTCGCACCCCGTCGCGCCAGGTGTTGAGCTTGCTGACCGATCCTTCCGGGCGGGCATAATAGGGCGTCTCTAGCTCGGCGACCGGCAACGCCAGTTCCAGCGCATGAACGCTCAACTCGGTCTCGATCTCAAAACCATCGGACAAGACCGGGAAGGATTTGACGAACCGGCGGGAGAATACCCGATAGCCCGAAAGAATATCCTTGAAGGCCTGACCGAATACCGCCGACAGAAAGCCGGTCAGGAGCCGGTTGCCGGTGCGATGGCCAAGCCGATAAGCGGCTTGCGTCTGATCGACGCGAAGGCCCACCACCATATCGAGGTGCTCCGACAACAGCGTCTCGATCATGCGCGGCGCGCTTGCCGCATCGTAGGTGGCATCGCCATCGACGAGCACGTAGATATCGGCATCGACGTCGGCGAACATGCGGCGGACCACATGGCCCTTGCCCTGGCGGCGTTCGCTGCGAACCGAGGCTCCGGCGTCACGGGCGACCGCGGCGGTACGGTCGGACGAGTTGTTGTCGTAGACGAAAATTTCAGCCGACGGCAACGCTTTGCGAAAATCGGCAATCACGGTTGCCACCGCGGCTTCCTCGTTGAAGCAAGGCACCAGCACGGCGATCCGCGGCTGCGCGGGCTCTACTTGCGGGAATTCGGATTTCGCAAATTCCGCCAGCGCCTCCGCCATGCCGGCCAGATCGCCGCGAAGCTTTAGCGGACGTTTGGGTTCCGGTACGGCGCTCATCGGCTATTCCTTAACGATCGTTAGGATTTTGAGGCCCGATCATAAGGACGTATCGCTAACGTTCTCTAACGCCAGGTCTGAATTCGCGGCCTGTTTTCGATCACTTCCGATATCCGAAGCCGCGTTCCCGTGGTCGTCTCTTCGGGCAAGGCTTGGGTTTCGAAAAAGCCGCATTCGATGATTTCGCGGTTCGGCTCCGGCAAACGGTCCTGCCTGAACTGCCGGACAAGATAGACCGCGACATGATCGCGCGGGGAAACGTGGCTGTTGAGATAGATACCGAAAAGCGCGGGTTCACCAACGAATTCGATCCGTCCCTCCTCTGCCAATTCGCGCCGCAAGGCCTCGCGCAATGTCTCGCCGGTTTCCACCCCGCCACCCGGCAGATGCCAGCCGCTGACATAACTGTGCTTGACCAGGAACACGCGGTTTTCGCCATCAAGCACCACGGCGCGGACGCCAAGCGTCATGCCACGCGCAAACCGCCAATAGAGATGAAAGAGCCGCCGCAGCACCGGTTCAAACCTTGTTCGCAAGCGCTGAACGATTGTCATTACGGCAAAGCCTGGTGTCCTGGTTCTTGCGTTTGATCCTTGCATCCTCCCCGCCGGCTTGCCAATACATTCATCAATCTTGCAAGGTGTGATGAGACGACCATGCGGCAACCCTTTCGATCCGACGAAGAACGCGGATAGAGACAATGGCGGCCTTCACCCTCGCTCATTTATCCGACCCGCACCTTCCGCCGCTGCCGGCCGCCGGGCTTTTCGAACTCGCCAGCAAGCGGGCGCTCGGCTATCTGAACTGGAAGCGCAACCGCCACCGCTACCATCGGCGCGATGTGGTCGACGTGCTGATATCCGATCTGCAGGCACAGATGCCGGATCACATTGCGATCACCGGCGATCTCGTCAACCTCGCATTAGAGGCCGAGTTTGCGCCGGCGCTGGCGTGGCTGCAAAGTGTCGGACCGCCAGATCGGGTCACCGTCGTTCCCGGCAACCACGATGCCTATGTTCGCGCGACTGCCCATCGATTTACGGAGTCATGGGGAAGCTATCTCGCCGGCGATAATATATCGGCACATGACGCGATCTTTCCGGCGCTGCGCCGCCGCGGCCCGCTGGCGCTGATCGGCGTCTCCTCGGCGGTGCCAACGCCGCCGCTGATGGCGACGGGATGGCTTGGAAGAAGCCAGATGGATGCGCTTGAAAGCATGCTCGCGGCTCTTGCTTCCGAACAGGTCTTTCGCGTCCTGCTGATTCATCATCCGCTCCGATCGAACTCACGCGCCAAGCGTCTGACCGATTCGGCGGAGCTGCTTGCACTCCTGAAACAATACGGCGTGGAACTGGTGCTGCACGGGCATGATCATGTTCACTCCACGATCTGGGTGGAGGGGCCGAATGGATCCCCGATTCCTGTGGTCGGCGTGCCCTCAGCTTCCGCGCTCGCGCACGGCCACTATCCCGATGCGGCCTATAATCTGTTTTCGATCGCGCGCCACGGCGACGGCTGGCGCTGCCAGCAAATGGTCCGCGGTATCAACCAAGCGCGTCAGATTCGGGAAATCAGGCGCGTGCAGCTAATGTAGTCTCAGCGAGCTATAAACTGCTCAGGCTCGCATAAAGCGCGACGCCGAACAGCGCCAAGGCACCGAGGAGAAAACCGAACGCAAACGGCCAGAATCGGCTGCGGCTGCGGGGTTCTTCAGTCCGAGGCGGCGCGGCCACAGCCGAAGCAACCAGCGCATGTTCGCGCTCCACGATACGCCGCGCGACGTAGTCGGTGACGGCATCGACGATGACGGGAACGTCGTGGGACTCCGCGATCACGATGCGGCCAAAGCGGGTGTCCTGCACGAAGCGATAGGCGCGCTTGTCACGGCCCATCAGGATATGGGCGACCACATCGATCCACAGCCGCGGCGTCTCGCCCTGGCTGATGCCGCGGTCGAACAAATCGACACTGTCGGGAATTTGCCCAAACAGCGGATCAAGCGCCTCGTTCAGGATCTCCAGCCGGGCGACTTCCGCATCGCGCAGGTCGACCACGACGCCGGTGCGGTCGGCGGCCTCGATCCGTGCCTTGCGAAGTGCGTCGCGCAGCCGCGTCGGGCGCGCTTCGCCAGCCGCCTCGTCTACGGTATTTTTTGCCTCTGCCATCGGTTTTGCGCCCGTCCTGATCGACTTGGGATCGGAAAAGTCGCATTAACCTATCAGTAACCCTGCCATCCGCAAAGAGCCGTTTATTCCCAAAGGCTTATGCTACCCCCCAAGACGAACCCGGCCCCGCCACCCCCGAAGGGGTGACGAGGCCGCATCCGCCCTTGGACGTCTTCTTGGAAAGGAATCAGGCCATCACGCGGGCCGGTTCTTCCACGATCGAAAAGCGCACGCCGGCCTTGTGACGGCTCTCTTCCGAAACCTCGCGCCAACAATCTTCAGCCTCGGCGCGGGTCTTGAACGGACCTCTGACCTGAGCCGAGCCTTCAACGAGCTTGTGGAAATTCATCGAACCGAACTCGCCACCGATCACCCAGAAATTACTGCCTTTGGTCATTGTCGCTCTCCTGTTGTTGTCGCGCGATCAGTCTGGAATTCGACCAGATCTCCAGACTGATCCACTTAACCGTTAGCCGAACTGGTTCATCGTGTTATGGGCACCACCCGCCTTCAGGGCAGCTTCGCCGGCGAAGTACTCCTTGTGATCGTCGCCGACGTCGGAGCCGGCCATGTTCTGATGCCTCACGCAGGCGATGCCCTGACGGATCTCGGCGCGCTGGACGTTCTTCACATAGCCGAGCATGCCCTGCTCGCCGAAATATTCCCTCGCCAGATTGTCGGTCGAGAGCGCCGCCGTGTGATAGGTCGGCAGCGTGATCAGATGGTGGAAGATGCCGGCGCGCTTGGCTGAGTCGGCCTGGAAGGTGCGGATACGCTCGTCGGCTTCCTGCGCCAGCGGCGTGTCGTCGTATTCCGCCTTCATCAGCTCGGCACGATTGTACTTGCTGACGTCCTGGCCCGCTTCCTTCATCGCATCGTAGACCTGCCAACGGAAGTTCAGCGTCCAGTTGAAGGACGGCGAATTGTTGTAGGCGAGCTTCGCGTTGGGGACCACCTTGCGGATCCGATCGACCATCTTGGCGATCTGCTCGATATGCGGCTTCTCGGTTTCGATCCACAGCAGGTCTGCGCCGTTCTGCAGCGAGGTGACACAGTCCAGCACGCAGCGATCTTCACCGGTGCCCGGGCGGAACTGATAGAGATTGCTGGGCAACCGCTTCGGACGCATCATCTTGCCGTGCCGGTTGATGATGACATCGCCGTTCCTGGCATTGTCGGCCGTCACTTCCTCGCAATCGAGGAAGCTGTTGTACTGGTCGCCGAGGTCGCCGGGCTTGTGGCTCACGGCGATCTGCTGCGTGAGGCCGGCGCCGAGCGAGTCGGTGCGGGTCACGACGACGCCGTCTTCCACGCCCAGTTCGAGGAACGCATGGCGGCAGGCGCGAATCTTCGCGAGGAAGACGTCGTGCGGCACGGTCACCTTGCCGTCCTGGTGTCCGCACTGCTTTTCGTCCGAGACCTGGTTTTCGATCTGGAGCGCGCAGGCGCCCGCTTCGATCATCTTCTTGGCGAGCAGATAGGTCGCTTCCGCGTTACCGAAGCCGGCATCGATGTCGGCGATCACGGGGACGACATGGGTCTGGAAGCTGTCGATCTTCTCGATCAGCGCCTTTTCCTTCGCCTTGTCGCCTGCCTTGCGGGCGGCATCGAGCGCGCGGAAGATATCGTTCAGCTCGCGCGAGTCGGCCTGACGCAGGAAGGTATAGAGCTCTTCGATCAGGGCCGGCACCGAGGTCTTCTCGTGCATCGACTGGTCAGGCAGCGGCCCGAACTCGGAGCGGAGCGCCGCGATCATCCAGCCGGACAGATACAGGTAACGCCGATCCGTCGTGCCGAAGTGCTTCTTGACCGAGATCAGCTTCTGTTGGGCGATGAAGCCATGCCAGCAGCCCAGCGACTGGGTGTACTTGGTGGGATCGCCGTCATAGGCGGCCATGTCGGCCCGCATCAGCGCCGCGGTGTAGCGGGCGACGTCGAGGCCGGTCTTGAAGCGGTTCTGCAAGCGCATGCGCGCGACGGCCTCGGCCGTCACCCCGTTCCAGGTCGGCTGGGTGTCGAGGAGCGCCTGGGCCGCCTTGACCTCATTTTGATACGAAGCCGGGCCCTGGAGAGCCTGATCGCCGATCCCGCGTGGCTGGTAGTTCATGTTCGTATTCCCTTTCGGTGGCGACAGACCTGCAACAGGACGTCGTTTTCGACATTCGTGACAGTGCATCGCAAAATGCGTGTCAGGAGGTAAACGCGAAACTCCCGATTTCGTAAATACGGCTTGATTTCAAATGGTGATGTCATGTAACAGATAGACTTGTAATATTAGTTATCTTGTAAATTTTGTTACAAAACTAAAGTACGTCACTCCGGGATGGTCCAAAGGACCAGACCCGGAATCTCGAGATTCCGGGTTCGATGCGGAGTTTCATCGGGCCGGCCAATAGGCCGGACCCGGTGGCATCGCCCCGGAATGACCCCACACGGTCAAGGAGGCCGCGATGGCAGGCGATTCCGGAAAGAAGCTGTTTGTCGGGCCCCGCTTCCGGCGCATCCGCCAGCAACTGGGGCTGTCGCAGACCCAGATCGCGGAAGGCCTCGGCATCTCGCCCTCCTACATCAACCTGATCGAGCGCAATCAACGCCCGGTGACGGCGCAGATCCTGCTCCGTCTGGCGGAGACCTATGATCTCGACCTGCGCGACCTCGCCACCGCCGATGAAGACCGATTCTTCGCCGAACTGAATGAGATCTTTTCCGATCCGCTGTTCCGGCAGATCGACATGCCGAAACAGGAATTGCGCGATCTCGCCGAACTCTGCCCCGGCGTCACGCATGCGCTGCAACGGCTGTATGCCGCCTATACCGAGGCCCGCCGCGGCGAAACCATGGTGGCGGCGCAAATGGCCGATCGCGACGAAAGCACGCGCTTTGAGGCCAACCCGATCGAGCGGGTCCGCGATCTGATCGAGGCCAACCGCAATTATTTTCCCGAACTCGAAACGGCGGCGGAAAACCTGCGCGACGAGTTGAACGTGCCCGCGGAAGAGCTGTTTGCCGCGCTCTCCGCGCGCTTGCGCGAAAAGCATTCGATTCTCACCCGCATCATGCCGGTCGACGTGATGCGCGAGACGCTTCGCCGTTTCGATCGCCATCGCCGGCAACTCCTGATCTCGGAACTGGTCGACAACCCCGGTCGCGCGTTTCAGATCGCCTTTCAGATTGGGCTCACCGAATGCTCAAGCGCGATCGAGACCATTATCGGCCGCGCCGGACCGCTGGACGACGCCCCGCGCCGGCTTTACCGGATCACACTGGCGAATTATTTCGCCGCGGCGGCGATGATGCCTTATCAGTTGTTTCAGACCGCCGCCGAAGCGCTCGGCTACGACCTCAACATCCTGTCGCAGCGCTTCAACGCGGGCTTCGAGCAGGTGTGCCATCGCCTGACCACCTTGCAGCGGCCCAATGCGCGCGGCGTTCCTTTCTTCATGCTGCGCGTCGACAACGCCGGCAACGTGTCCAAGCGGTTTTCCTCCGGCACCTTCCCGTTCTCGAAATTCGGCGGCACCTGTCCGTTGTGGAACGTGCACTCTACGTTCGACACGCCGGATCGCCTGCTGAGCCAGGTGATCGAATTGCCGGACGGCACGCGCTATTTCTCGATCGCACAGGTGGTGCGTCGCGCAGCCACGCCGCACGCGCAAGCCCAGCCGCGCTTTGCGATCGGTTTGGGATGCGAGATCCGTCACGCGCCGAAACTGGTCTATGCGAGCGGACTTAACCTCGAAGCAACCGAGGGCACACCGATCGGCGTCAACTGCCGGCTCTGCGAGCGCGAGAATTGCAGCCAGCGCGCGGAGCCGCCGATCACGCGAACGCTGATCCTGGACGAGAACACGCGGCGGATGTCGTCGTTTGTCTTTTCCAACGCGCGGGAATTGTGAGAGGCGGTCGCGCGGAGTGCTACAACTGGTCGTCCCTGCGAACGCAGGCACCCATAACCACCGATGCCCGTTGTAGATGGGATTGCTGCCACAGCTTTGCGCAACATAGACGTCGGTGGTTATGGGTCCCGGCTCGCGCTTCGCTTGGCCGGGACGACGGAGATAGGTCGATTTAATTTCCACACACACCTTTTCCTTCCCGCGGCGCGGATTGCGCCCGGGTCATGCGAGAACCGTCGCGCCTCGAAGACAGAGGGCGCAGGGAAAGCCGGATGCACCACGCACCCGCAGCCTCGCGTGCAAAATAAAACAAAGCACACGAGCATGGTCGCCACAGGTTCGCCGGAAACGCCCGGCCTTCCCTGCGCAATGGTTTTAACGGCTTCCTTCGCGCTCTCTCCGGTGATCGGGCTTTTTGTCACCGTCCCCGCCGTGATGCGCTAGGCATCATCGGCCGGTTAACGCCAGCGTCGAGGCATCAAGACCACACGACTTCACCGTCCGCCTCACACGCGTTCGTCTTGCGCGCCAAAGCGTCCACCGTATCCCGCCCAACGTTCGTGACGATGGCCAACGTCCCTCTTATCGAGACGAGACGGGCGAGGCTGTAGGCGTGATTTGCCCGACGGGTTAAGCGGAATATTTTTGCAAAGCGGACTGGACACGACGGACAAATCAGCCAGACCGGCGCCACGCTGGCACCTCGTTGGCATCGGTCACGTCGTCTCGATTCCTGTCGGCATGAGGTTGGCTAATCCGTCTGAGCCGCTATGGTGTCCCCAAGCACCGCCTCGTCCTGCACCCAGAACTGGATATCCCGAAATGTTCGTTTCGTTCTTTCCCCGCCCCAAGCTGTTCTTTTGGTCAGCCGTCATCTGGATAGCCCTGTCGATGACGCTTTGGTACGGCTATGTGAGCGGTCTCACTGAAGCCTCGACGCCAGGAGTGGTAGGCGTAGCGCTGTTCTGGTCGGCGCCGTCGTTGTGGTTCGACCTCTATTTCCTGGTCAGCGCGGCGATCTTCGCCGGTTTCTGGATGGTGCTCGCGCCACACCCGTGGGCGAACTGGTCCATTCTTGGTTCGGCACTGATCCTGTTCACGTCGTATTTTCAGGTGCAAGTCAGCGTCGCGATCAACAGCTGGTACGGGCCGTTCTACGATCTCCTGCAGGCCGCCCTTTCAAAATCGAAAGTAGTAACGGCCGGGGAATTCTACGGCGAATTGTCGACCTTCGCCGGCATCGCGCTGGTCGCGGTCATCGT
This sequence comes from Bradyrhizobium sp., assembly GCA_049509335.1. Lineage (GTDB taxonomy): Bacteria > Pseudomonadota > Alphaproteobacteria > Rhizobiales > Xanthobacteraceae > Bradyrhizobium. The sequence continues at coordinate 55,364 of JBEKZZ010000003.1, forward strand.
CGGTGTGATGACGCGCTTTTTCGTCAGCCATTACATCTTCCGCTGGCGTACGGCGATGAATGATTTCTACGTATCCCACTGGCCGAGGCTGCGCACGATCGAGGGCGCCTCGCAACGGGTGCAGGAAGACACCATGCGGTTTGCAACCACCACGGAGGGTCTCGGAGTCAATCTGATCAGCTCCGTCTTGACGCTGATTGCTTTCCTGCCCGTGCTGTTGCGGCTGTCGGCCAACATCACCGAGTTGCCTCTGATCGGCGTTATTTCCTATCCGTTGGTGATCGCCGCGATCGTTTGGTCGGTTATCGGCACCGGCGGACTCGCCTTGGTCGGCATCCGCCTGCCCGGCATCGAGTTCCACAACCAGCGAGTCGAAGCGGCTTACCGCAAGGAACTGGTGCTCGGCGAAGACGATCCGACCCACGCCGATCCACCGACACTGACGATGCTGTTTGCCAATATTCGCCACAACTACTTTCGGCTCTATTTGAACTTCTTGTATTTCAATATCGCACGCATCGTCTATTTGCAGACCGACGTCGTCTTTCCGTACATCCTGCTCGTACCCACGATCGTCGCCGGCAAAATTACACTCGGTGCGTTGAACCAGATTTTGAATGCGTTCACGCAGGTGCGGCAATCGTTCCAGTATCTCATCAACTCCTGGAGCACCATTGTTGAACTGATCTCGATCTATCAGCGGCTACGCGGCTTCGAGGCAATGATCCACGGCGACCCGTTGCCGCCGATCGAGTCAGAGGCGGAACCGCAATCGGTGTGAGCAATTAACCCGAAAAGGGAGATTCCGATGAGACGACAGATTTTTGCAGGCGCGGCGGCGCTCGTCCTTGCCGCCGCAATGACGTCGGGAGCGATGGCTTCCGACCACCGAGGCGCGGGCGGTCATCACTGGCGCCACCATCATCGTATCATCGTCGGTGGTGGCGATGCCGGGCCTACTTATGGCGGACGCTATTACAGCCTGGGTCCGTTGGGCTTCACCTCGGTACCGCCGGGCAGCTATTCCGGTTACGGCACGTCCGTCAGCGCCTGGTCCCGGTAGGCGCTTTCTTAACAATTATTTTAGCTGGCGTTCTCGATTCCTGTAGCAACGGCGGCACGTCGGGCCCGTTGACTCCCAATGTTCCAGAGGATGTTGAGGAGATTTCGATGAAACGACCAATTCTCGCAGGCGCCATCGCGCTTGCACTCGCCGCCGGCATGACATCAAGCGCGACGGCTTTCGATCATCACAGCTTCCATAGCAGCCGATTTGAAGGAATCCGGGGATATGGTAGCTGGCGCCATGGCGATTGGGGCAGCCGGCATTTCGTTAGCGGCGACTATGGAGCACGACGGGGATTGTCCGGCCTCGGAGAGGGCAGCTATTGCCCGGCATTCAGCCGCTGCGGGGCTGGTCTTCCCAATTGAGCGATCTGGTTTGATGAACCCTAAGGGCTGTCATGTTTTGCCAGCCCGTTTTTCTTTTGCCAGCCCGTTTTTCGGCGCGCCGCCGCGCAAAAAGGATGCTAGTGGAGAGGCGCGTCACTCTAACTGGTTCCTGCAATGCGGCTATCCACGAAAATTCCAGCCCTGCTTGGTACGATCGGGCTTGCGATCTTTGGCGGAGCAGAACCAGCACCGGCGCAAACTCTTCCATTGACGGCACCGGCACGCGCCGCGCCGCTCCCGCGCGCCGCCAGTTGCCATAACGGCGCGAGCTTCGATCGTTTCCTCGCCGATCTGAAACAGCAGGCGATCGCGGCCGGCGTTTCGCAGCGCGCGATCGGCGAGGCCGCGCCCTATCTCGTCTACGACCAGGGCATCGTCAATCGCGACCGCGGCCAGCGCGTGTTCGGTCAGGTGTTCACCGAATTTTCCGGCCGCATGGCCGCACCTTACCGGATGCAGCAGGGCCAGGCGCACATCAAGACCTATGCGACCTCCTTTGCGCGCGCCGAGAAGGAGTATGGCGTGCCGCCAGCGGTGATCGCGGCCTTCTGGGGGCTTGAAAGCGATTTCGGCGCCAATATGGGCAACCTGCCGACGCTGCGCTCGCTGGTGTCGCTGGCCTATGATTGCCGGCGCTCGGAGCGTTTTGCGGGCGAGACCATCGCCGCGCTGAAAATCATCGATCGTGGCGATCTCTCGCCCGACGAGATGGTCGGCTCATGGGCCGGCGAACTTGGCCAGACCCAATTCCTGCCGACGCATTATTTCAACTACGCGGTGGACTATGGCGGCCGCCGTAATCTCCTGAGCAGCGCGGATGACGTGATCGGCTCGACGGCGAACTACATCGCCAACGGATTGAAGTGGCGGCGCGGCGAGCCCTGGTTGCAGGAAGTACGCGTAACGGCGCCTGCCAATTTCCCCTGGGACCAGGCCGACCTCACGATCCGCTTAGCCCGCGCGAAGTGGGCGGAGTTCGGCGTCAAATATCCCGATGGCCGGCCGTTGCCGGCGGACGACATGCCTGCCTCGCTGTTGTTGCCGATGGGCCGCAATGGGCCGGCCTTCCTCGCCTACGCCAATTTCGCCGCCTATACCGAGTGGAATAACTCGCTGATCTATTCGACCACGGCCGGCTATCTCGCCACCCGTATCGCGGGCGCACCGCCGATGCAGCGACCGGCTGGACCAGTGCCGCAGTTGCCGTTCAACGAGTTGCGCGAACTGCAACAGCTTCTCGTGCGTGCCGGCTACGACGTCGGCAAGGTGGACGGCGTGATGGGCCAGCAGAGTCGCACCGCGGTGAAGGCGATGCAGATCAAATACGGCTTGCCGGCGGACTCCTGGCCAACGGCCGAGCTATTGGCGCGGATGCGCGGCCCGCGCGCGCAGCCTGCCGCGGCAGCGGCGGCGCAACCGGCACGGTAATACCCTCACGGTGAGGAGCGCGGCGCGCCCGAGCAGGCCGAGCGCCGGCGAAGCCGTTAGCGAATGGCGCTATTCAATCATCACGCGTCGGCGGACGATGCTTTGCATCGCCGGGAGAACCATGAGGCCACGGCCAGGCGGGCCTTCATCCTTCGAGACGCGGCCTTCCGGCCGCTCCTCAGGATGAGGAAGCAGGTGTTCGTCCAGCCTTTCGCCCCCTGACAGAGTTGTATTGTTCCACAAATCATCCCATTTGTGGCACACGCCGTTCGGCCGCAAACATCCACGCCACGAAAGAGCATCACATGTCCTTCTATGACGCCTCCGTTCCCGCCTTCCTGCAAATCCTCGGCAGTCTCTCGGGTATTCTCACAAAAGCGGAGGCGCATTGCGCCACAAAGAATATCCAGCCTGAAGTATTGCTCGGCGCACGGCTCTATCCGGACATGTTGCCGCTGTCGAAGCAAATTCAGCTGGCCTGCGATTTCGCGGGCAAGGGCTGCGCCCGGCTCGCCCATGTCGATGTGCCATCAACGCCCGACACCGAGAAAACATTCGAAGAATTACGACAGCGGCTCGCCAAGACCATCGACTACCTCAAAAAATTTACGCCCGCGCAATTCGAGGGCGCCGACAGCCGCGAAGTCACCTTCCCGATCGGCCCCGACAAAACCCTGACGTTGAAGGGTCAGGAATTCCTCAACCGCTTTGCATTTCCGAATTTCTATTTCCATGCCGCGACCGCCCACGGCATCCTTCGTCACAACGGCGTCGAGATCGGCAAGCGGGATTTCCTGGGCGTCGCCTGAACGACAACGCTGCAGTCGAATTTACCAAAGCGGGCGCTGGAAACAGTATGGACTTATCCTCCAGCGCCCGTTTCGGGTGAATTATAACGGCTGGCGATTTCGTGATCGCGGTCGGCTTGCCATGGTGCGCGGCAACGCACAATTCGATATGGTTCCTATCTGCTCTCATCAACTCACCGAGATCATCCAAATGAGCACGTCCAAACTCCTCGAACCGTTCAAGCTTGGCTCGATTACGCTTTCCAATCGCCTGGTGATGGCGCCCTTGACCCGTAACCGCGCGTTGGAGGGCCTGGTGCCCAATCCCCTGGCGGTGGAATATTACGGACAGCGGGCCTCCGCCGGACTGTTGATCTCCGAGGCCACGCAGGTTTCGCAGCAGGGTCAGGGATATCAGGATACTCCCGGCATCTATTCCAAGGAGCAGATCGCCGGATGGCGGAAAGTCACTGACCGCGTGCATGCGCAGGGAGGGCACATTTACCTTCAGCTCTGGCATGTCGGCCGCATCTCGCATACCTCACTGCAACCGAATGGCGGCGCACCGGTCGCGCCGTCGGCGATTCGCGCCAAGACCAAGACCTTCGTCAACGGCACCTTCGCCGATGTTTCAGAACCCCGCGCCCTTGAGCTTTCGGAAATTCCGGGAATCATCGACGGCTTCAAGAGAGGCGCGGCCAACGCGATCGCCGCAGGCTTCGACGGCGTCGAGGTCCATGGCGCCAACGGTTATCTGCTGGATCAGTTCGCCAGAGACGGCGCCAACAAGCGCACCGATGCCTATGGCGGCTCAATCGAGAACCGCGCCAAACTGATGCTTGAAGTGACCAAGGCCGTGGTCACTGAAGTCGGTTCTGAGCGCACCGGCATCCGCATTTCGCCGGTGACGCCTGCCAACGACATTTCGGATTCCAATCCACAGGCGCTGTTCGACTATATTGTCGATCACCTCAACGCGCTGAAGCTGGTCTACATCCATGTCATCGAGGGCGCGACCGGCGGTGCGCGCGATATCGCGCCGTTCGACTATCACTCGCTGCGCAATCGCTTCAAAGGCACCTACATCGCCAACAACGGCTACGACCTTGAACTCGCCAACAAGGTGTTGTCCGCCAATGAGGCAGACTTGATCGCGTTCGGCAAAGTGTTCATTTCCAATCCCGACCTGGTCGAGCGCTTCAAGCGCGGCGCGCCGCTCAATGAGTATGACAAGGCCACCTTCTACGGCGGCGGCGCCAAGGGATATACGGACTATCCCGCGCTTGAATCAGCTGACGCCGCGGAGTGATCTCCACGCGTCGGTAATCTCGGAAGACGTCGGGTGCAGCCTGGACTTGGCTCGACGTCTTCCGTCATGCGCGCCTCCCGTTTCGGCTGGCGGACCGGCTTCGTCCTCACGTTGGCGTGACTGGCCGGGAATGTTTGCGGCCGGCCGGTGTGATCAATAGGCAACCGTCCGACAGTCAGCAGGAGAAGCGCATGACCAGTTTTGCCGTCCGCCTTTTGACGCTCGGCCTCGTCGCCGCAGCGTTGGGAGCCGCTCCCATGATCGCTCCCGTGAAGGCCGCAACGGACGCGAGCACGGCCGTCAAGAAGAAACACAAGAAGATGAGCCCGGCAGGGTCCGAGGCACAGGCGCCCAAGAGCTCTTCACAGTATCCGCCCAATATGGCCGACGATCCAAATCGAAAGATCAGCTACTAAACAGAACCGCAGATCACGCCGGAATCGGCGGATCGCTGTGCTGGACGGCTTGCGGGTGGCCCTCATCATCGATGGCGACATAGGTGAAATTGCCGTCGGTCACCAGGATCGACTGCATTTCCCTGCGGCGAAGCACCCAGGCTTCCAGGTGCACCGTGATCGACGTTTTGCCGATCTTGACCAGATTGGCATGCACGGAAACGAGATCGCCGACATAGACGGGTTTGCGGAAATTCATCGCTTCGATGGCAACGGTCACGGTGCGTGATTTCGCGAGCTTGGAGGCAAAAACACCGCCGCCGACATCCATCTGGCTGAGCAACCAGCCGCCGAAAATATCGCCGTTCTGGTTGGTGTCGGCAGGCATCGCCAGCGTGCGGATGCAAAGATCGCCGCAAGGCTCGGCCTCAGTGACGGGTGGGGCGTGGATGGCTTGGGTGTCGGTCATGTCAAACGGGGCTCTCGAGAGGCGAATTCGAAACTATTTGAAGCTATCCCAGCCGGCATCCGGCGTGAACCGGCCGCCGAATTTTTGCGCGAGCGCGCGCAAGGTCGAGGCAACATTTTCCGCACCGCGCGTCCGCGCATAATTCAAGGGACCGCCGCGGAACGGGGCGTAACCGGTGCCGAAGATCATGGCGCCGTCGACCATGTCGGGATCGTCGACAATGCCTTCGCGCAAGCAGGCCACGCACACATTCGACATCGGCAGGATCAGCCGGTCGATCATCTCGGCGTTGGGCTCGGCGGCATTTTTGGAGCCCGTCCCCTTGTCGGCCTTGCCGTCCTTCCAGACATAGAACCCCTTGCCGGTCTTGCGGCCGAGTTCGCCCTTGGCGACCTTGTCGCGCAGCCAGGACGGCGTCGGCGGCAGCAGGTCGCCGAATTTCGAACGCAGCATGTCGCCGACCGCAAGACAAATATCAAGCCCGACCTGATCGGCCAATTCAATCGGCCCCATCGGCATGCCGAACTTTTCCGCGGCCGTATCGACCACTGTCTTGTCGATGTTTGCGTCTAACATCACCATGGCTTCCAACATGTAGGGCGTCAGCGCGCGGTTGACGACAAAGCCCGGCGAACTCTTGACCGGCAGCGGCAGTCGATCGATCGCGCCGACAAATGCCAGCCCCTCCTTCAGCAATTGCGGGTCGGTGCCGTCGTGGCTGACAACTTCGACCAGTTGCAGGCGCGACACCGGATTGAAGAAGTGCAGGCCGAGCAGCCGCTCAGGTTTTGCCAGCGTCGTTCGCAAATCCTGCAGCGGAATGCTCGACGTATTGGTGGCCAGGATCGCGCCCGCCTTCATCCGTGGCTCGAGGCCGGCATAGACCTTCTGTTTCAGCTCCAGCTTTTCCGGCACCGCCTCGATGATCAGGTCGGCGGTACGAACCCCCTCGCCGTCGAGATCGGGAACCAGCCGGTCGAGCGCGTCGCGCACATCAGTTCGCTTGCGGATGATCTTGCCGAACAGATCGGCCGCGCGCTTCATCGCGCCCGCGATCGGCTCCGGCTTCATGTCCGCGAGCGTCGCTCTCAATCCCTGATTGGCGCACCAGGCGGCGATATCGCCGCCCATGGCGCCGGCACCGATCACATGAACATGCCTGATCTTGTTGTCGGAGCCGGCGTGCTTTTTCATCTGATCGCGCAGGAAGAACACCCGGATCAGGTTTTGTGCCGTCGGCGTCACCATCAGATGCGCGAACGAACTCTTCTCGGCCGACAGCATCGCGGCCTTGTCACCGCCATGCTTCTCCCAGAGGTCGATCAACCCGTAAGGCGCCGGGTAATGTTCGGGCGAGGCCGATTTCGCGGCTTCAGAGCGCATGCGCGAGGCGAGAAACCCGCGCACCGGACCGGCATTCAGCGCCGAAATGAGAGGGCCGGGCTGAGCACGCTTGAGACGGCCGAACACAGCATCCTTCACCGCGTTGCGAACGTGGCGCTCCTCGGTCACCGCATCGACGAGACCGAGCGATTTCGCGCGGCGCGCATCGATGGTCTTGCCGGTGAGCATCAGCGTCATCGCCTGCATCGGATTGATGAGGCGGGTGAAACGCGCGGTGCCGCCGAGGCCGGGATGTAGCCCCAGCATCACCTCTGGGAAGCCGAAGCGCGCGTCGGCGATCGCAATGCGCATCTGACACGCAAGTACTACTTCCAGCCCGCCGCCGAGACAAAATCCGTGGATCACGGCCACGGTTGGAAACTTCACCGCCTCCAACCGGTCGACCACCGCATGCGCGCGTGCGATCTGCGTCTCGACCTCGGCCGGATCGGTCGCACCGCGGAATTCATTGACATCAGCTCCGGCGACGAAGCCGCTGGCTTTGGCCGAGCGAATAACAAGCCCCGTCGGCCGCTCGTTCTCGAGCGCGGCCAATACGGTGTCGAATTCGGCCAGCACGTCCGCCGATAGCGTATTGGCGCTGGCGCCTTCACGATCGAACAACAGCCAGGCGACGCCGTCGGAATCGCGCGTCAGCTTGAAATGGCGATAAGGCCCGGTCACGGCCGGCGGACCGAGCTCGAGCACACGATCGGCGAGGACGTCGAGGATGTGGCTTTCCATGACGCTCCCTATACCGTTTCGATCAGCATGGCGCCGCCGAGGCCACCGCCGATACATTCGGTGGCAATGCCGCGCTTGGTGCCGAGCCGCTTCATCGCGTTGACGAGGTGCAGGACAATGCGGTTGCCGCTGCAGCCGACGGGATGGCCAAGGCTGATCGCGCCGCCATCGACGTTGAGCCGGGCGCGGTCGATCTCGCCCGCCGCGCCGTCAAGTCCCAGGATTTCGCGGCAGAACTGTTCGTCGGCCCACGCCGCCAGACACCCCAGCACCTGGGTCGCGAAAGCTTCGTTCAATTCCCAGGTCTCGACGTCTTGCAGCGACAACTTGTTGCGCTTCAGGAGTTCGGTCGCCGACATCACCGGCCCCAGCCCCATGATCGAGGGATCGAGCGCCGCCCACTGGCTATCGACGATCACGGCCTTCGGCGTCAGGCCGTGTTGCTTGACCGCCTCTTCAGAAGCCAGAATGACCCAGGATGCGCCGTCGGTGATCTGCGAGGAATTGCCGGCCGTCACCTTTCCCCATGGCCGCTCGAACACCGGCTTGAGCGTGGCGAGTTTCTCTGGCGTGGAGTCCGGCCGCACGCCATCATCGTGATCGTAGAATTTTCCGTCGCGCGCAAACGCGGTCTCGACCTCGCCCTTGAGGAAGCCATTCGTTTGTGCATTGGCCAGCCGCTTGTGACTTTCGGCGGCATAGACGTCCGACTGTTCACGCGTAATGCCGAAAAGGTGGCCGACGACCTCGGCGGTCTGCCCCATGTTGAGTTCGGTGATCGGATCGGTCAGGCCGCGCTCCAACCCGATAATCGGCTTGAAATAGGCCGGACGCGCTTTTGCCATCGCCGCAAGCTTCGCCAGAATCCCCTTGGCGGTCGCAAGCCCTGCGAACCAGCGCACGCCCTGCTGTGGCCACACGAGCGGCGCGTAACTCAGGGCCTCGGCGCCGCCGGCCAAAATCAGGTCAGCGCTGCCTTCGCGGATATAGCGGTAGGCCGTATCGATCGACTGCATGCCGCTTCCGCAATTGATCTGCACGGTGAACGCGACCATCTTCTCGCCCATGCCGAGCCGCAGCGCGGCGACCCGCGCCGGATTCATCTCATCGGCAATGACATTGACGCAACCCAGGATGACCTGATCGAAAGCGTCAGCCGTAAAGGGTTGGCGTGCCAGCAGCGGCCGGCCGCATTGAACGGCGAGATCGACCGGCGTGAAAGGCCCGGGACCGGTGCGCGCTTTCAGGAACGGCGTGCGGCTGCCGTCGACAATAAAGACGGGTCGCGCCATCAGCTTGCCGCCCTCTGCTCACCCAGATCCTGGAAGAAGGAATGCACGTCGGCCGGCTTCTTGTAGATCGGCGACAGCGCCTCCGGAGCGAAATCATCGACCTCGATCACCCCGGCAACCGCGTCATGCGCGGCCTTGAGCTGTTCGCCCTCGGCCTGCGTGATGACGCCGCGCTTTACGGCTTCCTGCCAATCATGCAAATGCGCGGCGCGCATGCGCTTGGAGATCTCTTCCGCCGCGGTGACCAGAAGGAAGGCCTTTTCCAGCCGCGCCACGCCGCGATCGTCGTCGACATGCGAGAGGTCCGGCGTCAGCCGGTCGCGCGCCGCGGAAGGCTCCAGAACCAGCTGGGCGCATTCGTGCACCACGCGGTCGGAAGGCCCGAGCACGCGCGCGCCGAACGGCTGCACGACGATCTTCAAAATCACCGCGACAAACCGGTTCGGAAGGTTCGCCAAAATCTCCGCAAAGCGGCCCTCGATGGTGCGGAAGCCGCTGGCCATGCACCATTCGAGCGCGGCGAAATCGGCCACTTGGCGACCTTCGTCCTGCCAGCGCTTCAGCGCGGCCGACAGCAGATAGAGCTCGGAGAGAATATCGCCAAAGCGCGCGGACAGCATTTCCTTGCGCTTGAGCGCGCCGCCGAGCGTGAGTAGCGCCATGTCGGCGCAGAGCGCAAAGGCTGACGAATAGCGCGACAGCTGCCGATAGAATCCGGTCGCATCGCCAGCATCCGGCGCCGGCGCAAACATCCCGCCGGTCCAGCTCCGGCCGAAGGCGCGGAACAGCGTCACCACGCTGTGCCCGACATGCTTCCAGAACGCGTCATCGAAGGCATTCAAACCCTTGGCGTGGTCTTCTTCGCCGAGCGCGTTCATCTCCAGCAACAGATAAGGATGGGCGCGGATCGCGCCCTGCCCGAACACGATCAGATTGCGGGTGAGGATATTGGCGCCCTCCACCGTGATGCCGACCGGCACCGAGCGATAAAGACTGCCGAGATAATTCAGCGGCCCGTCGATCACGGCCTTGCCGCCGTGGATATCCATGGCGTCGTCGATGGCGATCCGCATGCGCTCGGTGGCTTGCAGCTTCATGATGCCGGAAATCACCGCCGGATGGCGGCCTTCGTTGAGCGCGGCGCAAGTCAGCCGCCGCGCCGCATCGAGCAGATAGGCAGTGCCGGCGATGCGGGCGAGCGGCTCTTCGATGCCTTCGAACTTGCCGATCGAAATCCCGAACTGTTCGCGAATGCGGGCATAGGCGCCGGTGGTGCGCGCCGCGTAGGCCGCGCCTGCCGCCGACAACGACGGCAACGAGATGCCGCGGCCGGCCGCGAGCGCCGTCATCAGCATCTTCCAGCCCTGGCCGAGACGCGTCTGGCCGCCGATGATGTAATCCATCGGAATGAAAACATCCTTGCCCCAATTCGGGCCGTTCTGGAACACCTGCATCGCCGGCAAGTGCCGATGCCCGATACTGACGCCCGGCAGGTCAGCCGGGATCAGGGCGACCGTGATGCCGAGTTCATCCACGTTGCCGACAAGATGGTCGGGATCGTAGGCCTTGAAGGCGAGACCCAAGAGAGTCGCGACCGGGCCAAGCGTGATGTAACGCTTGTGCCAGTTGAGACGAAGGCCGAGCACTTCCTTGCCTTCGAACGTGCCCTTGCAGATCACGCCACTGTCGATCATCGAGGCGGCGTCGGATCCGGCCTCCGGACTTGTCAGACCGAAACAGGGAATGTCGCGGCCATCGGCCAGCCGCGGCAACCAGCGCTCCTGCTGCTCCTTGGTGCCGAACCGCATCAGGAGTTCACCGGGCCCGAGCGAGTTCGGCACCATCACGGTGACGGCCGCCGCCAGCGAACGCGACGAGATCTTGCGTACGACTTCCGAATGCGCGTAAGGCGAAAATCCCAAGCCCCCATGCTCTTTCGGAATGATCATCCCGAAGAATTTTTTCTGCTTGATGAAAGCCCATACCTCGGGCGGCAGATCGCGCCATTCCCAGTTGATCTTCCAGTCGTCGAGCATGGCGCAGAGTTCATCGACCGGGCCATTGAGGAAGGCCTTCTCCTCCGCCGTCAGCACCGCCGGCGCCTGATTGAGCAGCTTCGACCAGTCCGGGTTGCCGGTGAAGAGATCGGCATCCCACCAGACGTCGCCGGCCTCCAGCGCCTCGCGCTCGGTGTCGGACATCGACGGCAAAACGCCGCGTGCCCAGGAGAAGATCGGTTTGGTGATAAAATCGCGGCGGAAAGAGCTCATGGCAGTGTCCTTGACTGTCGGCGGCACGGCGCGGGGCGGGAGCTACAATTTATGCCAGAACACGACTCACTTATTTGAATGCGTCAGAATTTGGTTGATACACCGCATTCAAAATAAAACGAAATTGATGCGCCGCATCCAAACGGATAACGGCCGGCGGCGTCAGCAGTTCCGGAATACCATCAGTAACTTAAGGCGGTGGGACTAATCCGGGCGCGGCATCTCGAACATGGCGTCCTGGCGAATTTCGAAATAGTCGCCCCGGCGGCCGGCACGCACGATGGGACGGGCAAGCGCGGTCTGATAGACGCCGTCCTTGATCATGGCCTTGTCGATGTGGACGGCGACAACCTCGCCAAGCGTCAGCCAGGCATTGGCCTTCCGGCCGTCAGCGCCCTGCAACTGAACGATCTGGGTCAGCTTGCATTCAAACGAAACCGGGCTTTCGGCGACGCGGGGCACGTTGACGAGTTTGCTGGGCACGGCCGTCAGGCCCGCGATCGAAAACTCGCTGACCTCATGGGCGACATGCGCGGCCGTGGCGTTCATCTGCTTCGCCAGATCCATGGTCGCGAGATTCCAGACGAACTCGCCGGTCTCCTGGATATTGGCGACGCTGTCCTTCCAGGAGGTCGAGGAAAATCCGATGATCGCCGGCGTATAGCAAAATCCGTTGAAGAAACTGTAGGGCGCCAGATTGACGTTGCCCTTGGCGTCACGCGAGGAAATCCAGCCGATCGGACGCGGCGCGATGATGGCGTTGAACGGATCATGCTTGAGGCCGTGGCCGTTCTTCGGCTCGTAATAGTGCAAGTCCCTGGGGCTGGATGCGTCCACGATGTTTCCTGTTTTCTTCTCTCGCGTTATTTCCGGCTGCGCGCCGCAAGCCCGGCGAGCAGGAAATCGATCATCTGGTCGATCTCCGCGTGGGGCTTCCCGGGCTTGTTCATCGCCTGGGCAATCATCTGCGGATGGAAGTAGCCCATCATGGCCTGGCAGGTGCACATGGCCGCCAGCGGTACATCCGTCGTCTCGAATTCTCCGGAGGCTGCGCCTTGCGCGATCACGCCGCCGATGGTCTCGACGATGGTCTGCATATGCGCCATGCAGACTTCCCAGCTTTCTTCCATCGCGATCTCGACCATCTCGTGCAGCTTGGAATCGCCGACAAAGCGCTCCGAGTTCATACGATGGATAGTCGTCAGCAATTCCCGCAAACGGGGCGTCGCGGGGCCCGGCTTGACGAGGATGGCCCTGGCCACGTCTTCGACCTCGCCCATCAAGACGCGGGCGACGCCCTCATGGATCGCTTTCTTCGACTCGAAGAAGCGGTACACGTTGGCCGGGCTCATGTGGAGCGCCTTGGCGATGTCGCCGACGGTGGTCTTCTGATAGCCGATCTCGCGAAATAGCCGCTCCGCCACCACGAGAATGCGTTCCCGGGTGTCCGTTTCGGTATGTTCGGCAGTCAGTGTCATTTCTGTAATGTCATTTCTGTACTTGGTTCATCCTGCCCGATTCGAAATCGAGCAGGGCCTTTTGCGGACAAACACCTCGCCCGCCCGAATGTTCAATCATTCCGCCGCCTCGGCAAGCGGAAATGCGGGTTGGACGATGTCCTGATGTTGAGGCGCAAGATCAACATGAACGCTTCCGCCGCTTTCTTCAAGGCTTTTGCGGAACCAGAGCGCATAGAGGCCCGGCAAATATAGCAGCGTCAGGAAGGTTGCGACGAACAGCCCACCCATGATGGTGATCGCCATCGGCCCCCAGAACGCGGAACGCGACAGCGGAATCATCGCCAGAATCGCGGCCAGCGCGGTCAGCACCACCGGCCGGGCCCGCCGGACGGTGGCTTCCACAATGGCCTCTCGCCGGGTCAGGCCGTGCGCGACGTCGGTCTCGATCTGATCGACCAGGATCACGGTGTTGCGCATGATCATGCCGGCCAGCGCGATCAGGCCGAGCAACGCCACAAAGCCGAAAGGCTGGTTGGCGACGTTCAAGCCGAGCGAGGCGCCGACGATGCCAAGCGGCGCGGTGAGGAATACCAGGAACAGGCGCGAAAAGCTCTGCAACTGGATCATCAAGAGCGTCAGCATCACGATCACCATCAGCGGAAACAGCACGAAGATCGAGGCATTGCCCTTGGCCGATTCCTCGAACGCGCCGCCCGGCTCGATCCGGTAGGCCGGCTCAAGATGATTGCGGATATCCTGAAGCTGCGGCCAGATCTGGTTGGTGACGTCAGGCGCCTGGACGCCGTCGACGACATCGCCCCGCACGGTGATCGCCATGTCGCGGTTACGCCGCCAGATGATCGGCTCCTCGTGGGCGTATTCGATTTTGGCGATTTGCGTGAGCGGCACCGCCACGCCATTGCGTGAGGTGACCGTGAGATCGCCGACATGGCCAAGATCGAGCCGTTCGGAAGGAACCGCACGGGCCACCACGTCGACTTTCTCGATGCCGTCGCGCACAGTGGTCACCGGTACGCCCGAGATCAGCATCGCAAGCGCCTGTGAGACGTCCTGCGGCGTCAGGCCCAGCGCGCGGGCCCGGTCCTGATCGACGACAAGCTTGAGGTACGGCGACTGCTCGTTCCAGTCGAGTTGCGCATCCTTGATATTCTTGTTTTCGCCAACGACATCGCGCACCTTGTAGGCGATCTCGCGGACGACCTTGGGATCCGGTCCGATCACGCGAAACTGAACCGGGAAGCCAACCGGCGGCCCGAAATTGAAGCGATCGACCCGCACCCGCGCTTCCGACAGGTCGCCCTCCTCGACCGCCTTCTCGACCCGCGCCTTGATCCGCTCACGCGCCTCGACATTCTTGGCCACGATCACGATCTCCGCGAAAGCCTCGTTGGGCAGTTGCGGGTTGAGCCCGAGCCAGAAACGCGGCGACCCCTGGCCGACATAGGACGTGTAGGTCGAAATATCAGAATCGCCCTTGAGCAGCTCTTCCGCCCTCTTCACGGATTTTTCCGTGACGTTAAATGCCGTGCCCTCCGGCAGCCGAAGCTGCAAGAACAGCTCGGGCCGCTCGGACAACGGGAAGAACTGCTGCTGGACATGACCGAAAGCAACGATCGAGATGATGAATACGGCAACGGTTGCGAGCACGGTCTTGACGCGGTGATTCACGCACCACTGGATCACGCTGCGTAACACGCGGTAGATGCGAGTCTCATAGACCGCATGCGGATCGTGGTTATGGCCCACCGCGATATTCGGCAACAGTTTGACGCCGATATAGGGCGTGAAGATCACCGCGACGAACCAGGAGGCAACCAGCGCAATCGCCACGATCCAGAAAATGCCGCCGGCATATTCGCCGACCGCCGAGTTGGCAAAGCCGATCGGCAAAAAACCCGCCGCCGTCACCAGCGTACCCGTCAACATCGGAAATGCGGTGGATTCCCAGGCAAAGGACGCCGCGCGGATACGGTCCCAGCCCTGCTCCATCTTCACGACCATCATCTCGACCGCGATGATGGCATCATCGACCAGGAGGCCGAGCGCGATGATCAACGCGCCAAGCGTGATCCGGTGCAGATCGAGCGACATCGCGTCCATCACGATGAAGACGATCGCCAGCACCAGCGGCACCGATGCCGCCACCACGATGCCGGTGCGCCATCCGAGCGCGACAAAACTGACGAACAACACGATCGCAAGCGCCTCAATGAAGGAATGCACGAACTCGCTGACCGCATGTTCAACCACATCCGGCTGATCGGCGATGCGATCGACGCTGATGCCCTGCGGTACCGCGTTCATGAATTCCGATGTCGCGGCCGCCACATCCTTGCCAAGTTCCAGAATGTTGGCGCCCTTGGCGGTGACCACGCCGATGCCGATGGCGGGCTTGCCTTCCTGGCGCACGACAAAGCTCGGCGGATCGACAAAGCCGTGGCTGACGGTCGCGATATCGCCCAGACGGAACACGCGGCCATTGCTTTCGACCGGCGTCTCCGCCACCGCCTTGACGCCGTCGAGCGCACCGGTGACACGGAGCGGCACGCGCTGCGAGGAGGTTTCCACCGTGCCGGCCGGAACGACATTGTTCTGCTTGGCGAGCGAATCGAACAGCGCCTGCGTCGTGATGCCGAGCGTGGCGAGTTTTGCATGCGAAAACTCGACGAAGATTTTTTCGTCCTGGGTGCCGTAGATATCGACCTTGGTCACGCCCGAGACCTTGAGGAGGCGCTGGCGCAGGCCTTCGGCAGCCTTCTTGAGCTGCGCGTAGTCGGCGCCGTCGCTGGTCATCATGTAGAGGATCGAGTCGACGTCGGAGAATTCGTCATTGACGACAGGACCGAGCAGGCCGGACGGCAACTCGCTTTGTACGTCGACGAGTTTCTTGCGCAGCAAGTAAAACAGATAAGGCACGTCCTTTGGCGGCGTCGAATCGCGGAATGTGACCTGCATCGCCGTGAAGGCCGGCTTCGAATAGGTCTGCACCTTTTCGAAATAGGGCAATTCCTGAAGCTTCTTCTCGATGGGATCGGCCACCTGCGCCTGCATTTCGGCTGCGGTCGCGCCGGGCCAGATCACCGAGACGTTCACCACCTTGACCGTGAAAAAGGGATCCTCGGCCCGGCCGAGCTTCTGATAGGAGAAGAAGCCGGCCACACCCAAAGCGAAAATCAGAAACAGCACCAGCGCAGGATGGCTGACTGCCCAGGCCGAGAGATTGAAGCGCTTCATCGTCCTTCTCCCCTGCCAGAACGAAAGCTATGGGCCGCCGCGGCGGCGGTTTGCACCCTCTCCCGTGGGGAGAGGGTTGGGGTGAGGGGGTACGGTCTATCGATGGAGCGTAACCCCTCACCCGGCGCTGTGCGCCGACCTCTCCCAATGGGAGAGGTGAAGCCGGCTCCGCGAACGACTTTCGAGTTCATCGCACTCTCCCGGCTCAAAACGACAACGACGACACGACCCGGACCTTCTGGGCCGGATCGAGCTTCTGCACACCGAGCACGACAATCTTCGCGCCTTCCTCAACACCGCCCGAGATGACGACGCAATTGCTGTCGTAGGATTTGACCGCGACCGGTTTCAGCGAAATCGCGCCCTTGTCGTCGACGACATAGAGCGAGGGATCGCCGCCCTGGCTGTACAGCGCCGACAACGGCAGCCGCGCCACACGTTCGGTCTGCGCGTCGGCAAGCGTCAGTGTTGCGGTCATGCCGAGCGAGACGTCTTCGCCCGCGTCGGGCAATGAAAATTTGGCAAGATAGGTTCGCGTCGCGGCATCAGCGGAAGGCGCAACCTCGCGCAGCTTCGCAGCATATTTCTTGTCCGGCCCCGACCACAGCGTGACCGTCGCAAC
Organism: Bradyrhizobium sp.; assembly: GCA_049509335.1. Classification (GTDB taxonomy): domain Bacteria; phylum Pseudomonadota; class Alphaproteobacteria; order Rhizobiales; family Xanthobacteraceae; genus Bradyrhizobium. The sequence continues at coordinate 72,231 of JBEKZZ010000003.1, forward strand.
GCCCGACTTGGCGCGATTGAGAAGCGTCTCGGGGACAGCGACGACTGCTTCCTTCTCACCAAGCCGGGCGACGCGGATCGCGGCCTGGCCCGCGGCAACCACCTGGCCAGGCTCGATCATCGTTGCCGTGACCACACCGCGGGTGTCGGCCACGAGCGTTGCATAAGAGAGCGAATTATTGGTCAGTTCGACCGAGCGCTCCGCGCGATTAAGCCGCGCCCGCGCCTCGTCGGCGGCGGCCTTGGCGGAATCGAGCTGCGCATCGGTGGCCCAGCCCTTGGCGCGAAGGTCCTTGGCGCGCTGCTCGGCGGCGCCCGCCTGGCCCAGCACGCCGGTCGCGGCGCGCTGTTCGGCTTCGGCCTGCTCGGCCTGCAATTTCAGATCGATCTCATCGAGCGTGGCGAGCGGCTGGCCGATATCGACGCTCTCGCCGACCTCGACCAGCCGCTTCGCCACCTTCCCGGGAACGCGGAAACCCATGTCGGTCTCGATCCGGGGCCTGATCGTGCCGACAAAGCTGCGCTCGGGGGATTGGGCTTCGTAATGGGCGGTTGCGACCAGGACCGGTCGCGATTCCGCGGGCTTCTCGGCGACCTGGTCGTTGCAGCCGGTCAGGGCAACGGCCATTGCAGCCAACGAAATTCCAACTAAGAGCTTGGAATAGCTTAAAAAAACCAATCGACCCAGCATCGGGGGCTCTCCTCTCGGCTCTCGTGTCCTGAAGAATGTTGATTATTGAATGATAAATGTCAATATTAATCATTAATCATGAAATCGTGAGTACGAACCAGCCCGCCGAACCCCGCCGGGCCGTTCTGCGCAAAACCTGCAAATAAATCCGCAAATCCTCGGCAGCTCGGACAAACGGCCTGCCAACCGGGCCGGCATGGTCCGGCCATGGCAAAAATCATCCCTGTTTCATTCAGCCGGCCCCGCCTGCCCCGAAGCCTGCTCCGTGATGGCTGGTGGCTGGAATCTCCCCCCTGCGCCGTCGTGCCGTTTGCGAAATCACCGCGAGCGCCGGGTGGCAAACCCCCATCAAGACCCAGGCCAAAAGCCGCTCATCTCACCCTCGTCCATTGCAGGAAGTGAAATCATGTCGATCGCGACCATGTCCGATTTTGAAACCGCGCCTGCACGTCCGCTGGCGACGCCGCTCATCCTCGCTGCCGGCTGCGTCGCGTTGGCCGACTGGCTGTTCTACGGCTGGGATGTCGGCATCTCGCTTGCGTTGTTTCTGGGCGTGCTTGGGGTGGTCGCGGTTGCAAGCAATCGCGTGCGCGCCACCCGCAAGACCCAAATTGTCATGAGCACCGTGTTCCTGGCCGGGCTGCTGGCTTTGGTCGAGAACGTCGACTGGCTGTCGGCGATCTGGGCCGGTCTTGCGACCGCGGCGTTTGTCGTCGTCATGACGGCGCATGACAAAGCGTCGTGGCAGCAACATCTTTTCGAGGCCACAATTTCTCCTGTGCTGGGCCCGTTCCGGTTTGCGAATGACGTGATTTGGCAAATCTGGCAGAAGCTCAAGCAAGATCACAGTTGGCTCAAGCTTGATTCTCTCATCGGCTGGATCGTCCCACTTGGCGTTTTTGCCGTCTTTCTTGCCCTCTTGGGATCGGCAAACCCGTTGATCGAGCGCGGCCTCCTGCAAATCGATATGCGCGCAATGCTCGACCTGCTTAGTCCCCGGCGCATCGCGTTCTGGATTGTTCTGGCGAGCATCACCTGGCCGTTCCTGTTCCGGCGCAGCTTTCGCAATCCAATTCGACCCATCGTATTGGGCGACGACGCGGCCAGCGTCGCCTCTGGCGTGAACTATCTTTTCGGCACCCAGGCGACGCTGCGATCCATGGTTCTCTTCAACGCGCTGTTCGCGCTACAGACCACGCTGGATCTAACCTATCTCTGGGGCGGCGCGGCGCTGCCGAATGGCATGAGCCACGCCGAATATGCCCATCGTGGCGCCTACCCGTTGATCGTCACCGCCCTGCTTGCCGCAGGATTCGTCCTGGTCGCGATGCGCCCGGGCGGCCCGGCAGAACAGTCCAGGCTGATACGTCCGCTTGTGCTGATCTGGATCGCGCAGAACATTCTCCTGGTGATCTCCTCGATCTTCCGGCTCGATCTCTACATCGCCGCTTTTTCGCTGACTTATTTACGGCTAACGGCCTTTATCTGGATGGGGCTCGTGGCCGTGGGCCTGCTGTTGATCCTGTTCCAGATCACGCGCCGAAAATCCAACTCCTGGCTGCTCACCGCCAATGCCATCGCGCTGGCGCTCGTGCTCTATGGCTGCTGCTTTCTCAACGCGCCCTGGCTCGTGGCACACTATAATGTCGAGCATTGCCGCGAGGTAAGCGGGACAGGACAAAATCTCGATTGGCGTTATCTTCAAAGCCTTGGCCCGCAAGTCCTTCCCGCACTCGAACTTCATCGGGAAAAATTTCCGGCCTATTGGGCCAACGAGAAATATAATCATCTGACCGCGCGTAACGTCTTTGTATCCTCCTCAAAAAACTGGCGGGACTGGAGTTTTCGGGCGTGGCGTCTCAAGCAATATTTCGCTAACAACCCCTTTGACATCACGTCCACCTCAGCCGGCAGGCAAGGCTAGCGACATGGCCCCTTCCATTCTCGTCGTCGACGACGACCCGCATATCCGGGATGTCGTGCGCTTTGCGTTCGAAAAGACCGGCATGAACATTTCGGTCGCGCAGGACGGCAAGGAAGCGCTGCGCCAGTTCGACCGCAACCTCCACGATCTCGTCGTCCTCGACATCGGCATGCCGGAGATGGACGGGCTGGAGGTCTGCCGGCAGATCAGGAGAACCGCGGAGACGCCGATCCTGTTTCTGTCGGCCCGTGACGAGGAGATCGACCGCATCCTCGGGCTCGAAATCGGTGGCGATGATTATGTGACCAAGCCATTCAGTCCGCGCGAACTGGTGGCCCGGGTGAACGCGATCCTCCGGCGTGCCCGTAGCGCGCCGCCACCGGCGGAATCCAAAATGCTGAGTCATGGCGGTCTCACGGTCGATACCGACGCCCGCACAGCGCGTTTTGATAACAAGCCGGTCACGCTGACCGCGCTCGAATTCTCGATCCTGCGCGCGCTGCTGGCACGGCCGGGTTTTGTGTTCACGCGCGAACTGATTCTCGACGCCGCCTATGCCGGCAACATTCACGTCGCCGATCGCACCATCGACAGCCACATCCGCAACATCCGCGCCAAGATGGCCGCGGCCGGTTCCGACTCCGTGATCGAGACCGTTCATGGCGTGGGCTTCAAGCTTGGCCGTTGCGAGGCCCCGCGTTGACCGAAGTCAGATCCGCGCCCCGCACACCGGTCAAGTGGCGGCCGAGCCTGAGCCTGATCGTGTTTCTGGTTCTCCTCAGCGTGCTCTTGCTGCCGCTGTTCAGCCTCTACTTCCTCAGGGTCTACCAGAACCAGCTGATCCAGGAGACCGAGTCCGAACTGATCGCCCAAAGTGCTGCGTTGGCCGCCGTGTTCCACCGCGAGGTCGAGTCCACCATTCCGCAGGACGTGCCGCTCGGCGCGAGCGTGGCGCCGACCGAGCAAAGGCCCCCGGAAGATCCGTACCAGCCGATCTGGCCCAAGCTCGAATTGGCCAACGAGACCGTATTGCCGCCGCGCCCCGCGGCGCGCCCGCCGCCGCTGGCCGCCGATCCCGCCTACGCCGCGCTTGGCGCGCGCATGGGGCCGGATCTTGTCGCGACCCAGAACGTGACGCTTGCGGGGTTTCGGCTGCTCGATCCCAACGGCGTCGTGATCGCCGGCCGAGAGGAAGTCGGGCTTTCGCTTGCGCATCTGGAGGAAATCGCCGAAGCCTTGCACGGGCGTTTTGCCGCCGTGCTGCGCGTGCGAATCTCCAAGCACGACCAGCCGGCGCTCTATTCGATCAGCCGCGGCACCGGCATGCGGGTGTTCACGGCCATGCCGGTGATCATCCGCGATCAGGTCGCCGGCATCGTCTATGCCTCACGAACGCCGAGCAATGTCTTCAAATATCTTTATGAACAGCGCACCCGGTTCATGCTCGCGATTCTCGCGACCATCGTTCCGACGCTGTTGATCGGGTTTTTGTTTCACCGCACCATCACCGAGCCGATGCGCGAACTGGTCGAGCGCACCAATTTGATCGGCAAGGGAGACCGCACCGCGCTTCGGCCGTTGAAGCGTCACGGCACCAGCGAATTCGCGCGGCTGTCGGACAGTTTTCTGGAAATGGCGCGGCGGCTGGATATGCGCTCGCACTTCATCTCGACTTTCGCCACCCATGTTTCGCACGAATTGAAATCGCCGCTGACGTCGATCCAGGGCGCGGCTGAATTGCTCCGTGACGATGTCGATGACCCCGACATGGACGACGACGACCGGCGCAAGTTTCTCGACAATATCGTGGCGGACACCGAGCGGCTAGCCAAGATATCGGTGCGCCTGCGCGATCTGGCTCGGGCGGAAAACCCCGTGGGCGTCGGTGTCACCAAACTGATCGACACGGTGGCCGCACTCCGTTCGTCTTTTGCCGCGCTCGACGTGCGCGCAGCCGGCGAACTCGATACGCCGCTTCGCATCTCGGACGAAAACGCGGCGATCATTCTTTCCAATCTCGCCGACAATGCGGTGCGCCACGGCAGCACGGTGCTGAAGATCTTTGCCGTGCGGCAACAAGCCATGCTGGTCGTGACCGTCAGCGACAATGGCGAAGGCATCTCGCCCAATAACCGGACGCAGATATTCGACAGTTTTTTCACGACACGGCGCGAACACGGCGGCACCGGCATGGGCCTTGCGATCGTGCGCGCCATGCTGGAAGCCCATGGCGGCACCATCCGCCTGATCGATTCCGAGGCGGGCGCCACCTTCGAACTGACGATCCCGATCTCCGACACGGCGCTGTCGTGACGATCGCGCGCGCCCGCCTTTGTCTGATCATTATTATTTCCGGGCTGGCGCTCCGCCACTTCGGGCTCGGCCTCGGCCTACCGGCTTCGATGGTCAAATATGGCGGCTCGGTGCTCTGGGGCGCCATGGTGTTTTTTCTAGTGGCGATCATCACGCCTCGATTTCCGAGATTTCATATTGCAGCGGCCTCAGTCGTGATCGCTGTCGGCGTCGAGCTGTTTCGGCTGGTGCATACGCCCTGGCTTGATGCCTTTCGGTTGACGCTTGCCGGCGCACTGTTGCTCGGCCGGATTTTCTCGATGTGGGATATCGTTGCCTATGTCGCCGGGATCTGCATGGCCCTGGCTTTCGACTACATGGCTGCGCCAATTGCCGCGCAGGAAGCACCGGCGCCTCACTCGCCGAGCTGAAAGCGCTCGAAACGGTGCAGTTCTTCCTCGATCCGCCGCTTCAACTCCTTGCGTGGTCCCTTCACGGCGTGACCTACCCAATTCCATTTCTGCAATAGCAACTTCCTGTTCTGCCGGTCGGTCTTGAGATCAACGGCGGCAACGATTTCATCTCCGACCAGAACCGGCAGCGCAAAATAGCCGTGGCGCCGCTTTTCCTTCGGCACATAGGCTTCGAAAAGATGCTCATAGCCGAAGATGAGACGCGTCCGCTTGCGCTGGATGATCAGGGGATCGAACGGGGACAGGATATGGACGCGCTCGGCGGCTCCGTTGCCCATAACCTCCAGCGTCTCGGGCTGGGCCCAATGTTCCTGTTTGCCGGCGCCTTCGATCGCAACGGGAATGAGCTCCTTGCAGCGAATGCGCGCCTCGATCAATTGCCGGACCGCCTTCTTGCTTGGCGCATCGAGATGGCAGATGGAATCGAGGCTGACGACGCCTTGCGCGCGCAAAGCGCGGTCGAGCAGATAGGCGGTGATCTCCCGCGATGAGGCCGCTTTCGGCGGCTTGTCCCAGCCGAAATGCCGGTCCACCAGCTCATAGGTCTTGAGCATGCCATTGCGTTCGGAGATCGTGACCCGGCCTTCGTAGAACGCGAGTTGCAGCGCTCGTTTCGACGGCTTGCGGCTCGCCCAGGCATGCACCTTCTCGACCAGCACGTCGTCGTCGATATCGCGGATGGTCAGCGCACCGTCCTTTTTCAGGAGCCGCATCACCTTGCGCAAATCGGCAGGCTTCACCTCGGCAAACCATTTATGGCCCTCACGCCGGTGCAGCTTCATCGCCGGGATGAAAAACCGAAAATCCTTCGCCGGCACGTAAGACAGCGCATGGGTCCAATATTCGAAAACGCTTTTATCGACACTCTGGGAGTGACTCAGATCGGCGCGGCGATAGGCGGGGATCCGGTTCCAGAGAATGTGATGGTGGCAGCGCTCGATCACATGAATGGTATCGATCTGCACATAACCGAGATGTTCGATCGCCGCTCTGGTTGCTTGCGGGCCTTCGCCAAACGGGGCTTCGGAATCAAGCCGCTGGGCCCGCAGCCAGATCGCTCTGGCAGCAAGCCTGGTCAATTCTATCGGCTTGGGGGAACCCGCCATCGCGAGGTAACTTAGCGGGATTCGCGCCTTCCGACAGGCGTTTGCCCACAGAGATTCGGACGACTCACGGCTTGGCGTGATTAACGATGCTTCCCGTCGCGATGTCCGCATCGCATACGGCCTTGCCGCGCTCGGGCGCCTTGCACCGGTAAACGCTGCCGGTGAGGCGATCGATCAGCCACATATTATCGTCCAGGGAACTCTCCATGCCGATGAAGCGCGTTCCCACCGCCGTAATCAGGGTGGACAGCAAAATGGCCGTCGCGATGATGACCGAAGCGATCAGCACGGAGGCTGGGGTTCCCACCTGCCCTGGCATGATTGGACGGTACCCCTGATGTCCGTTTGGCTTCTTTTGTGTCGGAAACAAAGACAGTTGGCTTCACTCGAATCAAAAATCGTTACGCCACCGCAGGGATCATCCAACACGGCGTCGCCATTTTCTAGAGGCGCATCTGGCCAATTTTTTGTCCGCACCTCGGCGACGGCGCGACAGCTTTATGGGCACCGATCAGGTCACGAATGTGAAATACACTTCACCAGTTTTCGACGAAAGGCCAGTACCTCCGCCTTAAAGCTCAAATCCAGTTCTGGAAAATCATCAGGCGGGTGAAAGTCGCCATCGACGTCCCGATAAACGCCGCCGAGATCGGCAGCATGGCTGCAAAGCCCGCACATGCCACCGCGACAAAGCCCCACAACAGCCAGCGCGGACTATCACCTCGCCGCAGCATGTAAACCAATGCCAGGCTTCCGAAGGTAGCCGGCGGCAAATAGTAGAACAAGAATGCGAGCGCTCGCGGCAGCAAGGCCCAGGCAAGATAGGGTCCGAAATAGAACGCCACGACCAGGAACGCATCGCGCCGGCGCGTCACGACGAGATCGCGCAAGCCGAGCGCGAGCGCTGCCAGCATCGGCCAGAACACCACCGGATTGCCCAAGAAGACGACGGCCGAAATCTCATCCTCGCCGACCTTGTCGAACAGAAACCACACCGGCCGCACCAGCAGCGGCCAGGTTGGCCAGCCACTCATATAGGTGTGGCCAGCGAGCGCGGTCGTGGTGTTGTCGCTGAAGATCCGGCGTTGCGCATCGAGGATATCCGGCAGGGAAAAACCGTGGAGCGGCACGAACGCCGCAAAATAGACGATCGCCGGAATCAGCACGAAGCAGACGGCAAAATGAGTGAGTTTGAGATCCGGCCACAGGTCAGGCCGGTACCAATCCTGCTCGCCGGCATCGAGAAACCGCACGCGCCAGCCTTGCATCAGACGAACGGCGGCGAAAACCGCGATGCAGGTTGCAAGCACGAACAACCCGCTCCATTTGCAGGCCGCGGCCAGGCCGCCGGCAAAACCCGCCAGGCCAAACCATAACTGCGGCCGCCGTTCATTGAATCCGCGCAGGAAGGCCGCCGTCGCAAACAGGCCGAAGGCAAGTGCGAAAATATCCAGCATGGCGATCCGCGACTGCACGAAGACCATCTGGTTGAAGAATGCGATCATGGCGGCCGCGATCGCGGCACTTTGCGCGCCGAACAAAGCAAGGCCGCAAAGATAGACGCCGACAATGGCCAACGCCCCGAACAGCACGCTCGCATAGCGCCATCCCAGCGGCGTGTCGCCGAAAACATCGATCGACAGCGCGATCAATTGCTTGGCGAGCGGCGGATGCATCGGATTGAGCTGGGGTCCGGACGCATTCACCGTCAGCATTTGCCGTGCCGCCGGCACATAATGCACTTCGTCAAAGTAAAGTTTGTCGGGCACGGCGACGCTAACCAGAAAAGCGAAGTGCGCGACCATGAAAATAATAGCGGCAACCAGCACGGTCCGGCCGGCTGTGTTGCCTGGAGCCGAAGGAAATCCGAGCACGGTCTTCACGAACCGACCGCCCTTCGCCTCGCGGCCCCCAAGTATTTCCTGGTCTGTTTTCTGATCCATGGCTTTGAACGCAACCCGAAGCCGCCGTCACTAACCATCGGGGTCGTAGCACGTCGCTTGTGGTAAATATACCACATCGGTCGCTGCGCACGGGGATAACAAAGCGGCGGACAAAACATCAATGAATTGGCGTCAGGGTATTTTCCTCACCTCGGTACTTTTCGTTGTCGCAACCGCATCCCACCCAGCCCGCGCGCAGACACGCGTCGGCGAAGCAGTCCTCGTCCAAAATCAGGTTGTCCGTGTCGCGAATTCGCTGAGCATGCCCGTCAACGTCGGCGATGGCTTGTTGCGCGACGAGACCGTACGCACCGGCCTCGACAGCGCGGCGAGACTTGTCATGGCCGACAACACCAATCTCTCGCTGGGCCCCGACGCCATGATCACGCTCGATCGCACGGTCTTCGACGACGAACATTCCTATCGCGATATTGCGATCCGGCTTGCGACAGGTGCGTTTCGCTTCGTGACAGGACATTCGGAGAAAGCGGCCTACAAAATCACGACGCCGATCGCAACCATTGGCGTGCGCGGCACTGTGCTCGATATTCTCTCCCAGCGAGGCAAGACGACCGTGGTGTTGCAGGAAGGCGCCTCGCGCGTCTGCGCGACCGGCGGCACCTGCACCGAACTGACCCATCCCGGCGACACCGCCGTGATCACATCGACTGGCGGCAGGAGCACGACCAAAAAATTTGGCGCTCCGCCATGGACGTTCGCGGCAAACTGCTCGGCCGCTCCAGGGCTTTGTACCGTGACGCAATACGCCGAAGCGGCCCCGCCGCCGCCCGCCGATGTCGGCACCGACGATACGGGCGCGCTATGCGGACGATGACGATGGCGAGGTTCTTCCGCAGGTTCGTCGTCGCCATCGCATTAGCGGCGGCGACGCCGACGATTTTGCTTCCTGTACTGACGTCTTCCGCGGCAGCGCAAACGTCTGGGCCACCGCCTAACCTGCCACCGATACTGATCCCTCCGCCACCTCCGAAGCCGACCGGGGCAGGCTCCAGCGGCAGCTCGATCAATGGGCTCGCCGATCAGCGCTTCAACCAGACCGTCACCAACCGCGTGCTCGGCAATGTACTGCTCGGCGTCAACGAGCAGATCAATTGCAGCGACTGCGTCAGCGCGTTCGGCTCCTATGGATCCTTTTCAGCCGGCATCCACGGCCGCAAGGAGATTACCCCCAACCTGTCGCTTTTGGCGGGCATCGCCTACACCCAATATGGCGAAAGCGGATACAACGTGACCAGCGCGCCGATCGCAGCCCTGGCGCTGCGCTATGATTTCACCGATTGGGGTTCGTCACGGCCGTTCTTCGATATCGGCACGATCCTGACGCCGTTCGAAAAGGTGAACTACAACCGGGGCTATACGACAAATTTCGGCAACGTCGATCTGCAAAGCTCAACCAATGCCAGCGAATACGGCGTGTATGGAAGGGCGGGCTGGAACAGCAGGCTCTCGCCGCGTGACGAACTGGCGGCCTCCATCGAGGTCTGGCAGTTGTGGCAACACGTGAACGGCTACAGCGATCCGAACGTCACGTTCGATCCATTCAACGCGAGCATTGCATCGGGCACCGATCGAACCAATCTGGCGAAGATCGGCGCGCAGTGGACCCATTTGTTCGGCTCCAGCGTCGAGGTCAATCTCAATGGCGGCTTCGTGCAGTCGTTTGCGAACCATTCCGGCCTCGTCGCCACCGTCACCGGTGACGGCCTCGCGGTGCCGACGATCGGAAACCAGTATTGGTTCGAATATGGCGGCCGGATCGGATACCGCATCACCAAGGGCTGGACCGCCGACCTTTTCATGGACGGCACGTTGGGACCGCAGCCGGTCGGCAATACCATTCATGGTGGCGTCGGGTTGCGGCTGAATTACTGAGCGAGCGCGCACCGCCGCCCCATCGCTCCTCTCGAAAATCACGCGACCGATTTGCCTTCATAGGCTCGCCGCAACTCGGCAATGTCGAGCTTGGTCATGCCGAGCATCGCCTGCATGGCGCGCCGGGCACCGGCGCTATCCGGGCCGCCCAACAATTCCGGCAACACCGACGGCACGATCTGCCAGGACAGGCCATAGCGATCGCGGACCCACCCGCATCGTTGGGCCGACCCGCCATCAGCCGACAGCATATTCCAGAGGCGATCGACCTCGGCCTGGTCTGTGCAATCGATCTTGAATGAAATCGCCGGTGTGTACTCAAAACGTGTCCCGCCATTCAGCGCCATATAGTCCTGACCGGCCAGGGTGAACTGCACCACCAGCACCGTGCCGGCCTTCCCGGCCGGACCGTCAACGGGATTTCGCTGGACGCGGTTGATGCGGGAATCAGGCAGGAGCGAGACGTAGAATTTCGCTGCTTCTTCGGCTTCGCCGTCGAACCAGAGGCAAGGCGATATCTTGGACATGGTCGGGCTCTCCTTCATGACATCTAGCGGAGGACGAACGAGCCAGCCTAACTCCGACACCGGGCTTTTTGAAATCCAGGTTTGATGAGCCGGCGAGTCCACCCGAATGACGCCAGCGGGCAGAAAAATGGCCGGGCAAAGCCCGGCCATCAGTCAAACCTTGATCGGATCGTCTTGTTATGTCGAGATCGGCGTTGGCATGGTCAGAAACGCCTTGGTCGCATGCCAGAACAGCTGCCGGTTGGTGGCCAGCACGACCGAGTGCGCCACGCCGGGCAGAATGATCAATTGGTGATCGCCGTTGGGCAGTTGACCGAAGAAATCCTGCAGGTCGGCAACGGTGGAATTTCCGTCATATTGACCGCTGATCACGAGAGTCGGCACCACAACCTTCTTGGGATCGACCTGTGGCATCTTGGACGTCATGTCGAGGTAGGTACCGGTCGGAACTTGATCGCCGAACGGCATCTCCGCATCCGCCAGGGCCTCGACGGCAGCGAGTTCGCTGGTGCCTGGTTTGTCGCGTGTCGCGATCGAGCGGATCATCTCGCGGTCACGCTTGCGCATGTTGTGGGTGCGATAATAGTCGAGCTGTTCGGCACGCTTGACGAGAGTTGGTGCACCATCGCCCTTGTACGTGAAAGCGGCCAGCACAAGACGATCGACGCGGTCGGGTTGGACCTCCGCAAAAGCGCCGGCACGGATCGCGCCGGCGGATTCACCGAGGAAGTGATACTTCTGCCGCCCGGTCTCCTTGGCAAGAACGTCAAGCGCGGCCTTGAGATCTTCGACACCGCTCTTGATGTCGGAATTGCCGGAGGTCCGCCCGGACTTGCCGTAGTTCTCGTGATCCATGGTCCAGCAGTCAAACCCGTAACGGGCGAACTCGTCCATTACGGAATATTCGCCGCCACCTTTGACTTGAATATCGAAGCAGCGTGACGTCACCGACGAGCCGTGGACGAAGAACAGCACCGGCTTGGACGGTTCGCCGGCTTTCGGCGCGCCGACGCGCTTGCGGAACATCCACAAGGGGACATCGCCCTTCTTCGTCCAATATTCGCTGCTCCAGATTTCACCTTCCGCGGCGCTGGCGCTTTGAAGGGGAAGTGCTGCGGAGAGACTTCCGGCGACGAGGCCGAGACCGGCGCCCTTGATAAGTGTGCGGCGCCCGAGCGATTGATTGACGGGCGATTCATTGGATTGCGTCACGATTCCTCTCCGATCACAGGTTTTTTGTGTTGTGAATTTTGTCTGGCGAATCCCGACTTTACGATTTTCATCTAATGAAATCGCAACTTACGAAATCTTCGTGCAATCTAGCAGAGCGCACACGACGCTGAAAGATATCCCGTGCCGCGGGGGCTACCCGCAAGATCGTACATGGTAACGAGACCGTGTATCGACGCACAATTCAGGTGTCTTTGGGATCGCGGTGCACGGGATCGACCCATAGCACCTTTTCCGGCTTCTCCACCGGTTCGATATCGAGATTGATGGCCACCGCCTCGCCGTCGCTGCGCACCAAAACGCATTCCAGCGCCTCGTCGGGACTGGCGTTGATTTCCTGATGCGGCACGTAAGGCGGGACGAAAATGAAATCGCCGGGATTTGCTTCCGCCGTGAATTCCAGATGGTCGCCCCACCGCATCCGCGCCTTGCCCTTCACGACGTAGATAATGCTTTCGAGGTGACCGTGATGATGCGCACCGGTCTTGGCATCCGGCTTGATGGTCACCGTGCCGGCCCACAATTTCTGGGCGCCGACGCGGGCAAAATTGATTGCGGCCTTGCGATCCATGCCGGCGGTCGACGGCACATTGGGATCAAGTTGATTGCCGGGAATGACCCGGACACCATCGTGCTTCCAGCGCCCTTCTCCGTGGTCATGGGAACGATCGGAATGGGTGTGATGGTGTGGATCGCTCATGTCGATTGGTTCCAGTGAATCCGCGACGGAATGCTACTGAAAATAGCTGACACAAGCCAGCCCGCAAGGAACGTTTCGGCGCTCCGAAAATTGGATCTTCATCAAACCAATCGAACATGGAGAACGTCTCATGGGTAGCGTCGCAGACAAGGTTAAAGGCAACGCCAACGAAGCGATGGGCAAAGCCAAGCAAGGCGTCGGCGAAGCCGTCGGGTCCGACCGCTTGCAGGGCGAAGGCGCCATTCAGGAGGTCAAGGGCAAGGGCCAGAAGGCACTTGGCGATGCCAAGGAAGCCACAAAAGATGCGGTCAACAAGGCTGCCGCCGCGGCCAACCGGAAGCTCTGATCCCAGATCGTGAGCGCCATCCAAATGCAAAAGGCCGGTCTTCGGACCGGCCTTTTTTGTCTGTCGCTGCTAGATCAGCCCTTCACGTCGAGCAATTCAACGTCGAAGATCAGCGTCGCGTTCGGCGGAATGACCCCGGCTGCACCGCGCGCGCCGTAGCCAAGCTCGGGCGGAATGATCAGGGTGCGTTTGCCGCCGACTTTCATCGAGGCAACGCCTTCGTCCCAGCCGGCAATCACCCGGCGTTGGCCGACCGGAAATTCGAGCGGATTGTTGCGATCGACCGAAGAGTCGAATTTTTTGCCCTTCTGGCCGTCCTCATAGAGCCAGCCGGTATAGTGCACGACGCAAATCTGGCCGGGCTTCGGCGTTGCGCCCGTGCCGACCGCGGTGTCGATGATTTGCAATCCTGAAGCTGTGGTCATGACTTTCCCCGGGGTCTGCGCCACCGCTGCGGTCGGCATCGAGGTTACCGACACGGTCAAGGCGATGGCGGCAAAAGTGGAAAACACTGTCGGCAGAAAACGTCGCATATTGGCGCACCTTCTTTAACGATCGGGCGCCTATCTATCCCAACGCAAGCTGTGAGACCAGCCTTGATCGCGCACGATCGCGTGGGGAATCCGACCCTTAATATCCGAGCGCACAGCCATCCTTGCGGGGATCGGAGCCGCCGGTGAGCGTGCCCTTTTCCCAGTCGATCCAGATCGCCTGGCCGCCACCGAGCGGCGGGATGACCTTGGTGGTCTGATGGCCGAGCTTTTGCAGGCCTGCGACGATGTCGGCCGGCACGCCGTCCTCGAGCTGATAGACGCCTTCGTAATGCAGCCCGCGCGGCATATCGATCGCCTCCTGCACGTCGCATCCGTAGTCCAGAATGTTGGTCAGAACGTGGGTCTGGCCGACCGGCTGGTATTGGCCACCCATCACGCCAAACGGCATCACTGCGCGGCCGCCCCTGGTCGCGAGCGCCGGAATGATGGTGTGCAACGGACGCTTGCCTGACGCAATGCAGTTCGGATGGCCGGGCTCGACGCGGAAGCCGGCGCCGCGATTCTGGAACAGAACACCGGTCTTGTTGGAGACGATGGCGGAGGCCCATGCATGGGCGACCGAGTTGATGAACGAGCAGACGTTGCGGTCCTTGTCCACCACAGAGATGTAGATCGTCGAAGGATTCATTGGCGGTGAGACCTTCGGCAAATCCAGCATCCGGTCCATGCGGATCTTGCCGGCCCACTCGTCGGCGAATTCCTTGGCGAGGATTCTGGCGACATCCACTTTCACATGCGCGGGGTCGCCGATGTTCTGCTCGCGCATCATATAGGCGACGCGCGCCGCTTCGGCCTCGAGATGAAACCGCTCGACGCTTAACGGTGCGAATTTCGTCAGATCGAAATGCGACAGGATGTTCAGCATCACCAGCATGGTGATGCCGGGCCCGTTGGGCGGGCACTGCCAGACGTCGAGACCTTTATACATGGTGCCGATCGGCACCGTCGTCTCGGTATTGTGAGCGGCGAAGTCTTCCAGCGTGTGCAAACCGCCGGCGCCCCGCAGGGTCTCCACCATGTCCTCGGCGATCGCGCCCTTGTAGAAAGCATCGGGGCCGCTTTTGGCGATCGCCCGCAACGTCTGGCCGAGCTTCGGTTGCTTGATCACGTCGCCGGCGACAGCCGCCTTGCCGTGCGGCAACAGATAGCGCTCGGTGTTGACGCCCTTCTTCAGCTTCTCGAACCCGTTCTTCCAGTCGAAGGCAATACGAGGCGCTACGACATAACCCTCCTCGGCCGCCTTGATCGCGGGCTGCAACAGGATGTCCAGGCCAAACTTGCCGTGGTCGCGCAGGATCGTCGCCCAGGCATCGATCGAACCGGGAATGGTGACCGAATGCGCTGACGTGAGCGGGATCGCGCGCATGTTGCGTTCGAGATACCATTCCGCCGTCGCGGCCTTCGGCGCGCGGCCCGAGCCGTTATAGGCTGTGATCTTGCCTTCGCCCTTCGGCTGCATCAGTGCAAAACAATCGCCGCCAATGCCGGTGGATTGCGGTTCGATCACCGCCAGCAGCGCCGAAGCGGCCACCGCCGCGTCCGCGGCGGTCCCCCCGGCACGGAGCACCTCGATCGCGGTAAGCGCCGCCAGCGGGTGGGACGTCGCCACCATGGCGTTCTGGGAATGGACCGTCGACCGGCCAGCGAGATGGAAATTCCTCATAGCGATTGGCTCACTTTGTCGCTGCTTTTTCCCTGACTTACAGGGCTTGTTTCGGGGGTTACTTGGCATATTCAATACCGCCTGCGCAATGCTTGGATGATGCATAACTGGAAGGGGACCCCTGCCCTTCGGAGCGGCCTCCTGCTAGATGATCGCCATGTCTTACAAGGTCGCCGCCTTCTACCAGTTTGTATCCCTGCCGGACTTTCGCGAGCTGCGCGAACCGCTGCGGGCGCTGTGCGGCGATCTCAAACTGAAGGGCAGCGTCCTGTTGGCACATGAGGGGATCAACGGCACGCTGGCCGGTAGCAGCGAGGCCATCGACCAGTTCGTCACCGCGCTTCGCCACAGCGATCATTTTGGCGGCCGCCTCGACCATCCGGAGCTCAAGTTCTCCTCGGCCGCAGCGATGCCTTTCGGCCGGCTCAAGGTCCGGCTGAAGAAGGAGATCGTCACATTCGGCGACAAGGCTGCCGATCCGACGCGCCAGGTCGGCACCTATGTCGATGCCAAAGACTGGAATGAGTTGATCGCGGCATCCGACACCCTACTGATCGACACGCGCAACGCATTCGAGGTCGCACTCGGCACCTTCGAAGGCGCGGTCGATCCAGCCATCGCGAGTTTCGGAGAATTCAAGCAATTTGCCGCCCGCCATCTCGACCCAGTTCGAGATCGGAAAATTGCGATGTTCTGCACCGGCGGCATCCGCTGCGAAAAGGCCTCGAGCTATCTGCTCGCGCAGGGCTTCGCCGAGGTCTATCACCTGAAAGGCGGCATCCTGAACTACCTCGAACAGGTCACGGAAACCGAGAGCCGCTGGCGCGGCGAATGCTTCGTGTTCGACGAACGCGTCGCGCTCGGTCACGGTTTGCGCGAGCGCCAAACGGAGCATGACAGCGATGAGTGACCTCAAGACGCTCGCTGACCGCATCGACACGCTGGAGTCGCGGCTGGCGTTTCAGGACGACGCCATCGAGACGCTGAACAAGGCCGTCACCGAACAATGGGCGAAGATCGATGCGCTGACGCGGCAACTTGTTGCGCTCGGCGAGCAGCTGCGCGAGACCGAAAGCCAGATGCCCGGCGCCGCAAACGAGCCCCCGCCGCACTACTGAGGTCCGGCAAACCGCGGCATTTGCATACGTCAACTGGCAGCCGCGAGTCTTACGGCCTGCGGCGCCATCACCAGCCGATCGCGCCCACCGTCTTTTGCGGAATAGAGAGCGCGATCCGCCGCGTCAACGAGCGAGGTGCTGCCAGTTGATCCTTGATTCGCCGGGAAGCAAATTGCTCCGCCAACACTGGCGGTAACCAATCCGGACGGCTGATTCAGCCCGTGAGCCATCCCCGCGTGCCAGATCGCAGCGCGAACCCGTTCCCCAATCCGCGCACAACCCGCTGCATCCGTATTCGGCAACAGCATGACGAACTCTTCACCGCCATATCGCGCGACGAGATCGGTCGTCCGCTGGACTTCCGCAGCCATGATGTGAGCCACCGCGCGAAGGCATGCATCGCCGGCAGTATGCCCATACGCGTCGTTATAGGCCTTGAAATGATCGAGATCGATCATCAACAGCCCAAGGTATGTGCGTTCGCGATAGGCTCGCGCCCACTCCTCCTCCAATCGCTCATCGAAGCGGCGTCGGTTGGCGAGTCCCGTCAGACCATCCTCGATAGCCAGTGTCGCGAGCCTGTCTTCCATATCCTTTTGCTCGGTCATGTCGCGCGAAATGACAACGACGCCGTCGACCTCGCCGTTGTCCTTCCGCGTGATGCGCAGGTTCGATTCAAGCCAAATCTCGATTTTTTCTCGATGCCGCGTGCGGTAGGTGATGCGCGCTTCCTCCATTTTGCCGCGCCTCAGGGCAGCGACCAATTTCTCAACGTCCGGCAAATCTTCAGGGTTGACGCCGGCGAGCGCGGGCGTCCCCACCAGCTGGTCGGGCCGCCACCCCACAATGCGGACCGACGACGGGGAAGCGTATTGGATGATGCCATCCAGACCGACGCGCGTGACCATGTCGCTTGATCCTTCCGCCACCACGCGGAAATTGACTTCCTTGGCGGCGAGCGCGGCTGCCATTCGCTGACCGCGGTGCAATTGCCGCACGAGGTAAAGTCCCAGGACCGCGATCAGCGCAACAAGACTCAGGACAAACAGAGTTCGCAAGATAGCGGCACGATACCATGGTGCCAGTACTTCCTCGACCTCTTTCGTCGCAACAACGACAAATGGGTAGCGGCTACCGCGCTGGTAGGCGCCCAAACGCTGCCGCCCGTCGAAGAATGAATCAAAATACTGGACGCCGGATGGTCCGGTGGAACGGATGCCTCTGAAAAAGGTGCCCCCCGAAATGTCGCGTCCAACACTTGTGCCATCATCCGGCCGGCGCGCCAGTGTAATCCCGTCGGCATTCAGCAGCAGCAGCGTGCCGGTTGTGCCGATATCGAACTGCCCATAATAATCCGCGAAGTAACGGGCACTGACGCTCCCAACCACAGCACCGGCAAAACTGCCGTCCGGGTGATTGAACCGCCGGGACAGCGTCATGATCCATTGGTCACCAGCGTAACTTTTGACCGGAGGGCCGACGAATGCGTCTCGCTCGGCGGATTGCTTATGATGTTGAAAATGGAGGCGATCGCGGAGATTCCTGCCCATTAAGCCGGACGACGCGAGCCAGTCGCCATTCTCGTCGTATACGATGATGCTATTGATGCGCTTCGTCGCGGCCTTGCGTGCGATCAGCACGACCGAGAGCTTTGCAAGCGTTGCGCGGTCTGCACCGTCCGCCTCAAGGCGGCCGACGGCACCAAGAATGCTGGCATCCAGCAAGTCGAAACTATCTTCCGCATGCTGTGTCAGCGACCGCGCCAGATTGGTGAGGTCGATTTCGGCCGCCTTGAGACTCGCCTCTCGTGCGGTCCATTCTCGCCAGCCACTCATACCGAGAATGGCGATGCAAACCAGCGCGACAAATGCCCCCGCCCGAAACGGGAGGCGACTCAAGCTGGACTTGACGAGGGAAGCGGACATCTCACATGGGACTCTGCTGTAATGCAGAGAAGTCTCACATACCTCTTAGTTATCTCTGAAATTGAATGCAGCAATCGGCGCTAATCGCGGGAATCCACGTTTCCTGACGTGGTTAACCCATCGGGTCCGCCGACGTTCGTGTTCCCGAAGTTGCGCCACTTTCTTACCCGAAGGATGAACAAGCCTGTTTTTCTGAACCTTTCTTGGTGTATCAGGAACCGGTTCCGTCGATCACCCGCCCAAGCCTGCTTAACTGAATGAATATGACACAACCCTTCCTCGAAGTGCTCTCCGGCCGAAAGCAAGCAGTGCCGCCGATCTGGATGATGCGGCAGGCCGGGCGCTATCTGCCGGAATATCGGGAACTGCGGGCGAAAGCCGGCGGTTTTCTCGATCTGTGCTTCACACCGGAATACGCCGCTGAAGTAACCCTTCAGCCGATCCGCCGTTTCGGCTTCGACGCCGCGATCATCTTCTCCGACATTCTCGTGATCCCCTACGCGCTCGGCCGCTCGGTGCGGTTTGAGGCCGGCGAGGGGCCGCGGCTCGACCCGCTGGATACGCCGGAGAAGATCGCAACTCTCGCTTCGCATGCCGACTTCGCAAAACTGGAGCCCGTGTTCGAGGCACTGCGCCGTGTTCGAGGCGAGCTCGATGCCAAGACGGCCCTGATCGGTTTCTGCGGCGCGCCGTGGACGGTCGCGACTTACATGGTAGCCGGTCAGGGTACGCCGGACCAGGCGCCGGCGCGGATGCTGGCCTACCGGCATCCCGACGCGTTCGAAAAAATCGTCGACGTGCTGGTCGAGAACTCGATTCAATATCTCGTCGGCCAGCTCAAGGCCGGCGCCGATTGCTTGCAGATTTTTGATACGTGGGCCGGCGTGCTGTCGCCGCGCGAATTCTCGCGCTGGTCGATCGAACCGACACGCCGCATTGTTGAGGGCGTGCGCCAACAAATCCCTGACGCAAAGATCATCGGCTTTCCCAGAGGAGCCGCCGCCTCGCTGCCGGACTATGTGAAGGTAACCGGTGTCAACGGCGTCAGCATCGACTGGACAGCAGAGCCGTCGCTGATCCGCGACCGTGTGCAGAACCGCGTCGCCGTTCAGGGCAATCTTGATCCGCTTGCTCTGATCGCCGGCGGCGCGGCGCTCGATCGCGCGGTCGACGATGTGCTGGAAAATTACGCCAGCGGACGGCTGATCTTCAATCTCGGCCACGGCATCTTGCCGGAAACGCCGATCGCGCATGTCGAGCAGATGATCAAGCGCGTGCGGGCTTACAAATAAGTTACGGCCGTCATTCCCGCGAAGGCGGGTATCCAGTAATCATGATTGTGCATAGGCGTCGAGAGGCCGCGGCGTACTGGATCATCCGCTTTCGCGAATGATCACCAAGGCATTTTCGGAGGCTAGGTCGCTTGGTTACTCTGGCCGGCTGCGATCGATGATCTCGGCCGCGCCCTTTGCCAGCAGTTCGAGCCCAGCGGCACGACCGAGCTCGCACGGCCGATCCGCCGGCCCGGAGCGCGCAACTTCGATGAAGCGCTGCCCGTCCTCATCCAGAACTGATGCCGTCAACGACATTTGCGCGCCATCGATCGTGGCCAATCCTGCGATCGGGGAATTGCAATGGCCGTTCAGCACCCACAACACCTCGCGCTCGGCCTCAGAACAGCGGCGCGCGGCGAGATCATCGATCTTCGCCAGGATATTTCGCGTCGTCCAATCGTCTGCGGCACATTCCACCGCAACGATCCCCTGCCCGACCGCCGGCAGCATCTCTGCGGCCGAGAACTCGTAAGCGATGCGGTTGGCGAGGCCGACCCGCTCCAGACCCGAGCGGGCCATGATCAGCGCATCCGCAGGCCCGACCGCGCCGCCATCGGCGAGCCGCTGCTTCTCCAGATGATCCAGCTTGCGCACGCGGGTATCGGCGGCGCCGCGATAATGGATCACCTCGATCTCGGGAAAGAGCCGGCGCGCATAAGCGGCGCGGCGTACCGCATTGGTGCCGATCTTGAAGCCCTTGCCGCGCGAGGCTCTCAATTCCTCGACCGACAGCCCGGGCCGCAGCACCAGCACGTCGCTTGCCGGATCGCGCGCCAGCGTAGCGCCAATCACCAGCCCTGGCGTGTCCTCGTTGCCCGGCATATCCTTCAGCGAATGCATCGCTGCCTGCAACTGTCCGGCGCGAACGGCATTGCGGATTTCGGCGACGAAGGCCCCGCCCTTGCCGCCATGGGGCAAGAGTTTACCGGTCTGGTCGATATCACCCGTCGTTTCGAACTTGACGATCTCGACATCGACGTCAGGAGCCACCGTCGCAAGAAGCCGCGCAATGGCCTCGGTCTGGGCCAAGGCCATGGTGCTCTTGCGGGTGCCGATCCGAAGTCGCATCGAATACCTTCTCACCGTCCTGATCCTTGCGATGGGATAGCATCCGGCAACCGGGGTGACTAGCGCTAGCGCGCGTCCTGCAAGATCATGTCGGAGGCTTTCTCCGCGATCATGATGACAGGCGCATTGGTATTGCCGGACACCAGATCGGGCATCACGGACGCATCGACCACGCGAAGACCCTCGATCCCGCGAACGCGCAACCGCTGATCGACCACGGCGAGTGGGTCGTTCCCCATCCGGCAGGTCGAGGTCGGATGGTAGATGGTGGAACCGCGGACGCGGCAATAGGCCAGCAACGCCTCGTCGCTGGTGACCTTGCCGCCGGGCTCGACCTCCTCGACGACGTAAGGCGAGAGCGCCGGTGCGTGCAAAATCTTCCGCAAGATCTTCAAGCCTTCGACATTGGTCGTGCGGTCCACTTCGCTGGCGAGATAATTGATCCGTATTTCCGGAGACGCGGCTGGATCGGCGCTTCTGATCCGGAGCGAGCCACGGCTTTCAGGCCGCAACTGACACACCGACGCTGTGAAACCCGAGAATGGATGCAGCTTTTCGCCCATCTTGTCGGTCGAGAACGGCAGGAAATGGATCTGGATGTCCGGCGTTGCCAACCGTGGATTGGTCTTGAAGAACGCCCCCGACGTGCCAGCGGCGATCGTCAGCGGACCGGTTCGAAACGCAGCATAGCGCAAGGCGGTCATCACCTTGTGGAAAGGATTGTTGACGATGTCATTGAGCGTGATGGCCTGCGAGCAGCGCATCACCACACGGACCTGCATATGATCTTGCAGATCGTGGCCCACACCTGGCGCGTCCAGCACGACCTCGATGCCGTGCTGGCGGAGCAAATCCGCCGGGCCTATGCCCGAGAGCTGCAACAATTGCGGGGAGTTGAACGCCCCGCCGGCGACCAGGATTTCCTTGCGTGCCCATGCCGTGCGCGGAACGCCGGCGCAACGATACGCCACGGCAACGGCGCGACGTCCCTCGAACAGGATTTTTTCGCCAAGCGCCGAGGTCTCGACATGCAAGTTGGAGCGAGTTTTTGCAGGGCGAAGATAGGCGACCGCCGTGCTCGCCCGTCTCCCGCCCTTGGTCGTGGTCTGGAAAAAGCCTGCGCCTTCCTGCGTGGCGCCGTTGAAATCGGGATTTCGGGGAATGCCGGCTTCCACCGCCGCCTCGACGAAGGCTGCGGAAATCGGATCGGGATGACCGAGATTGGAGACCGGCAACGGGCCGCCGGTGCCGTGGAAATCGTCCGCGCCGCGCGTCTGGTCCTCGGCCTTCTTGAAGTAAGGCAGCACGTCATCGAAGCCCCAGCCGAGATTGCCGTGCTGGCGCCAGCGATCGTAGTCCTCGTGCTGACCGCGGACATACAGCAGGCCGTTGATCGAACTTGATCCGCCAAGCGTCTTGCCGCGCGGCTGGAACACGTTCCGTCCGTTAAGGCCGGGCTCCGGCTCGGTCTGGTACATCCAGTTGACGGCCTTTTCCTTGAACAGCCGGCCATAACCGAGCGGGATGTGAATCCAGGGATTGGTATCTCGCGGACCTGCCTCAAGCAGCAGCACCGAATATTTGCCGTCGGCCGTCAGCCGATTGGCCAGCACGCATCCGGCCGATCCTGCGCCGACGATGATGTAGTCGAATTCTTCTTTGGTGCTTTGCGAGGCCGCGGCGTTCATGGCGTTTCCCGGTGGTTCGGAGATCAAGACGGCCGGCGCGGCTTTTCTTTATTATTACCGCAGCAACCGGGCTAAGCCGGCGAGACCTTCGCGTACCAGTCCGCCAACTCGCTGCCGGTGAAGAAACCAGCATCCGGCGAGGCGGTCAACAAATCGAGCATGCGCTCCAGTTCATGGATGCGATGCGGCACCGCAATCAAATGCGGGTGCAGTCCGATCGCCAGCACGATCGCGCTGTCGCGGCATTCCGTCTCGAACCGGCGCAGCGTGAATTCCAGCCGCCGCGCCATCTCCCCCGTCGCGTGCCGTTCGATGGCATAGATGATGGAGTCGTTGATTTCGAGATTGTAGGGCATCGCAATCAGCGGACCTTCGGATGTCGTCATCCAGGCCGGCCGGTCATCGACAACCCAATCGCAGACATAGTCGACGCCACAGCGCTTGAGGATATCGGGCGTGTCGACGGTTTCACGCAAGCCCGGCGACAGCCAGCCGCGCGGACGCTTCCCGGTAAAACTGGCGATCTTGTCGAGGCTCGCGCCGATCACCGCCTCTTCGCCGCCCTCGACATGGTTGATGGCTTTCTGGTGCATGCCGTGACCGATGAATTCCCAGCCCGCATTGTGCATCGCCTGTGCGGCTTGCGGATAGGCATCGATGACACCCGCATTGAAGCTCGTGGAAGCCGGCAACGCCCGCGATGCAAACGCCTTGAGAATGCGGGGAAGCCCGGCGCGCATGCCATAGTCGGCCCAGGAGAAATTCGGCACATCCGGAACGGTTTCGCGGCCATGCGGCGGAGTCACAATGGTTCTTGGCATCGGCTGGTCGAATTGCCAGTTTTCGACGTTGACGACGAGATGCACGAGGATTCGTTTCCCCTCGAGCGGCGGCAAGGCCGCACGCTCCGACGAGAGCAGATAGGGAATACGCGGATTTGCCATTGATAACCTTTAGACGGGAGCGGCGCTGACCTTCATGTCGGACATGATGCGGGCCTTGTAGGCCATGAAGTCCGCGCTGGTAAGGCTGGCGATCGAACGCGGGCGCGGCAGCGTGATCGGAATGGTGCGGATGATCTTCCCCGGCCGGGCCGACATCACGCAAATCCGGTCCGACAATAAAATCGCTTCGTCGATGTCGTGGGTGACGAACAACACCGTCGTGCCGAGCGACTGCCAGACATCCAATAGCAGTTGCTGCATGGAGAGCCGCGTCTGCGCATCGAGCGCGCCGAACGGCTCGTCCATCAGGAGCGCTTTCGGCGACATCGCCAGCACCCGCGCAATGCCGACGCGCTGGCGCATGCCGCCCGACAACTGCACCGGCAAGGCGTCGGCAAACGATTCGAGACCTACCAGTTTCAACAGGTTGCGCGCTTTCTTCTCATATTCGGCGCGAGCAATGCCCTGAACCTGCGGCCCGAAAATCACGTTTTGCCAGACGGTGAGCCATGGAAAGAGGGCGGCTTCCTGAAAAACCACGCCGCGGTCGGGACCCGGTCGCGTGACGGTCTTGCCATCGAACAACAAGCTGCCCTCGGTCGTCTTCTCGAAGCCCGCGAGCAGATTGAGCAGCGTCGATTTTCCGCAGCCTGACGGACCCAGAAGCGCGACGAATTCACCCTCGCCGATCGCGAGGTTGATCCCGTCCAGCGCCCGGACCTCGGTCTGGCCCGAAAAAGTCTTGGAAACGTTTTCAAACGCGATCGTGCCCATCGTCATCACATCACGACTGGAACGATTGCAGACGCCGCCACGCCAGCACCCATTTTTCGATCCCCAGGATAACGCGGTCGCTGATCAGCCCGAGCAGACCGATGGTCGCCATGTCGGCAATGACGACGTCCATGCGTCCGACATAATAGGCGTCCCACAGCACATAGCCGAGACCGGATTTGACCGCGACCATTTCCGCGACGATCACTGCGGTCCAGGCGATACCGAGCCCGATCCGAAGCCCTGTGAAGATCGACGGCAACGATGCCGGCAACACCACCCGCCGCAGGATCGTCCACCGTCCCGCGCCCATCATCATCGCAGCACGGACGAGATTGCGCTCGATGTCGCGCGCACCCTGCGCCGTGTTGACGACGATCGGATAGAAGGCGCCGAGCGCAATCAGAAACACCGCGCCCATATCGCGGATGCCGAACACAGCGATGGAAAACGGCAGCCAGGCTGTGATCGGGATCGGCCGCAGCAATTGAACGGTGGGGTCGAGCGCACCGGAAGCAATCCGGTTCCATCCGATTGCCAAGCCGACCGGCACCGCGACCAGGATAGCGACGGCAAACCCCTTGCCGACGCGCTCGGCAGAAAACAGCAAATTAGCGAGCCACGTTCCGCTATAGGGATTGAGGCTAAGACCGCCCGCACCGAACGCCCATACCTTCCACGCCTGCCACACGCGATCAGGCGTCGGCAACACGCCGCCGAACAACGAACCGCCGTTTCCCGCCCACTGCCAAAGCAGGATCACCACAACGGGAAGAACGATGGCGAGAAGCAGTTGCCGCAAGTTCCTGCGGCTGTTGGGTGACAGCACCGACCAGGCTGAAGCGGGCGACGCCGGCCTTGAAGCAATAGGTCCGGTCGAGATCGACATTGACGCCATCCTTCACGATCGCAAGCGGCCAACAGATCCTGGAAAGTTACTTGCCTAGCGCCTTCTCCACGAACGAGCCGTCCCAATGCGCATCGATCTCTCCGGAAACATCCTTCTGGATCACACCCAAATCGGCAAAGCCCTTGGCCTGACGCTTGATCTGGTCCGGCGAGATCACCTCGCCGAGCTTGATGATCTTCGCAGCCTGCGCCGCAACATCCGGCGCCATGCCTGAGAGTTGCGCATAAGCATCGGCGAAAGCGGCGGGCGATTTGGCGAGTTCCTCTTCTTTCTTGAGATAGGCCCAGACAAAGCGCTCCAGCGCCGCATGCTTGCCGTCGACCGCCGTCTTCGTTGTCATGAACATGCCAAGCTCGGCGCCAACCGCCTTCGACGAGCCGTATTCAAGTCCCTTGGCGAAGTAGCCGTAACCGCCCATCACGGGGATGGACTCGAACGGCTCCCAGGTCACGAGGCCATCGACATCGCCTTTCTTCAAAGCCTGGTCGAAATTGGCGCCGCCGCCCTGAATGTTGACGGCCTCAAAGCTGTTATAAGGGACGCCGTTTTCGACCAGTGTCGCGGCGAACTGAAACCAGACCGCCGATCCCGGCGCGATCGCGATCTTCTTGCCCTTGAGATCATCCCAGCTATCGAACTTCACGCCGTTGCGGCCGACCACATATTTGGGCGAGGAGCCGACGCCCATCAGCCCGACCACATTGGTCGATCCCTGCGCGAGCGAGATTGCAAGATCGGCCGGTCCAACCGACGCAACATCAAGAGAGCCCGCCAACAGCGCGGTACGCGCATCGGCGTAACGGACAAATTCAACAAGCTTGAGATCGACGCCGAGTTTCTTCAACTCATCCGCGACCAAAATGATCGGAGCCAGATGGCCGACCTTCACATAGCCAACCGTGAGCTCGACCGGCTGCGCCAGCGGCGCCGGCTCCGGCCCGACAGCTTGTGCGGGCAGCGGCAAACATCCGATCGCCGCCACGGCGAACAAAAGCCTAGCAACCTGCCTCAATATCCACACGACCTGCCTCCGTTGTGATCAGCCAAGGGCTGCGGCACCACAAGCAAAGACTGCACCAACTTGCGCCCGTTGCGCAACCAACCGCGACCATTTGGCCGGTCATGGCTCGTCGGCAATCTCGGACGCGATCGCCGACGGCACGCGACCGTGCCAATCGGTCCATTCCTGCAACCGGACCGCGATCTGAAGCAGAAGGGCCTCACTGCCCTGCCGCCCGATCAGTTGCAGGCCGACCGGCATTCCACCGCTGTCAAAGCCCACGGGAACGGCCAACGCCGGCAGCCCGAGATAGTTGACGAAACGGGTGAAGCGGCTGAGCGCGTAAAGGGTGCGCGGATTGAAATGCGAAGAGGCCGGATCAACCTCATTCACACGGGGTGTCCTGATCGGCATCACCGGCAGAAGCGCGACGCCGGTCTCGCCAAGACAGGACAAGATAAATTGATCGCGTAGCGCGTCGCGTGCGGCCAATGCCGATGCAAGCTCGCCGTCCGTGATCAAAAGCCCCTTGGCCAGACGTTTGCGCAATGTCGCGTCGATATTTGGATCGTCGATGCGCTGGCGATGTTTGCGAGCGGCCTCGGCTTGCAGCCCTGTCAACGCATGCTGGTCCGCCGCTTCCGGAAATCCGGACCGTTCGACAATCGTCAGGCCGCTCTCGGCGAGCACGTCGACGGCACCACGAACGATGGCGGCGATCTCGGAATCGCAATCGGCGAATGCATCCAGCATCAATGCCGCGCCCTGAGATGGCTGCGGCAAACCTGGCGCTTCGCCCGATAGCTCCGGCCATATCAAGGCAAGATCGCTGGCGCTTCGGGCAAAGATGCCGGCGGTGTCGAGCGAAGGCGCCAAGGCCATGGCGCCGTCCAGGGAAAGCCGGCCGTAGCCGGGTTTGAGCGCGGTGACGCCGCAGCAATGCGCCGGCATTCGCACCGAGCCGCCGGTGTCGGAGCCGAGCGCGGCAAAACAGCAACCGGATGCGACCAGGATCGCCGAGCCGGTCGAAGACCCGCCGGGGACGCGATCGAACTGCCACGGGTTGAGCGCGCCACGCCGCCCGATCCCGGACGGCTGATACGCAAGTTCCGTCATGGTTGCCGCGCCGATCAGACTGGCGCCGGCCTGATCGAGGCGGTCAATCAACGAGCTTGGCGGCGACGCCGGCGCTTGCGGCCCCACACATCCCCATGACGGACGGCTGCGTCCGGTGGCAAACATGTCCTTGGCGACGTAAGGCAGGCCCGCGAGCGGCCCCTCATGCGGCGCTTCTGCGTGATAGATATGTTCGACCGCGTGGAGCTTTCGGCCCAAGTGGGCCAGCCGCCGGCGGCATTGCTCAAGCGCCGCGATCCGGCCAAGCCCGGAGAGCGAGCTCCAGTCCGGCAATCGGGCAGTTGATGCAGCAACCGGCGTCATGGCTTCTCGCTATCACGGCTCGGATCAACGGCTTTTCCCGGAAATCCCGGCTTATGAAAGGCTAATGTCTGGTACCGTGGCACGCCCCAACATTCGATAGCACAAGGCCAGTCTTTACGTGAAGTCAGATCAAGTAAGCCATCCTCCCGACGGATTGCATCAACCGCAACTCGGCTGGGCGATCCTGACGATTGCGATCGGCCTGATCATGGCGGTGATGGACGGCGCGATCGCCAATGTGGCGCTGCCCACCATCGCGCGCAACCTCAATGCCAGCCCGGCCTTTTCGATCTGGATCGTCAACGGCTATCAGCTGGCGATCACGATCTCACTCTTGCCGCTGGCTTCGTTCGGCGAAATCATCGGCTACCGCCGCGTCTATATTGCGGGGCTGGCGCTGTTCACCCTTGCCTCGCTGTTTTCCGTGCTCGCGCACACGCTGACGCTGTTGACGATCGCCCGCGTCCTGCAAGGGTTCGGCGCAGCCGGGATCATGAGCGTCAACATGGCGCTGGTCCGGCATATTTATCCGCGCGCGCAGTTGGGACGCGGGATCGGTATCAACGCCATGGTGGTCGCGGTATCCGCGGCCATTGGACCCACGATCGCCGCAGGCATTCTCGCGATCGGCCCGTGGCCTTATTTGTTTGCGATCAACATTCCGCTCGGAATCGGCGCACTATGGCTCGGCGTCAAATATCTGCCGTACACCAAGCCCGCGGGCCACGATTTCGACTGGAGGAGCGCAGGCCTTAGCGCGATCGCATTCGGCCTGGGTCTCGCCGGGATCGACAGCATCGGCCACGATGAAGGTGCGGTGATTGTGCTGGCGGAATTTGGCGGCGCAGCTATCGCGGGCTTCCTTCTGGTGCGCGCGCAGGCTGAGGTGACCTCGCCTTTGCTGCCGCTGGACCTGCTGCGTATCCCCATTTTTGCTCTGTCGATTGCGACCTCGATTGCGTCCTTTTGCGCGCAGATGCTGGCCTTCGTGGCGCTACCCTTCTATCTCGAAAACCGCTTTGGATATTCGGCCGTCGAGATCGGTCTTTTGATTACGCCATGGCCGATCGCGGTGGCCTTTGCAGCTCCCTTTGCCGGACGACTGGTGGAGCGATATCCGTCCGGACTTCTCGGCGGAATTGGGCTTGTGCTATTCGCGCTCGGCCTCGGAGCGCTGGCGTGGCTGCCGCTTCATCCCTCGCTGTTCGACGTGGCGTGGCGGATGGCCGTCGCGGGCGCCGGATTTGGCCTGTTCCAGACACCGAACAACCGCACCATGATCGCGGCCGCTCCGCGCGAACGCAGCGGCGGCGCCAGCGGCATGCTGGGAACCGCGCGCCTGTTGGGACAGACCATTGGCGCCGCGCTGGTGTCGCTATTGCTTGCCCGCTTCCCGCTGGATGGGACCCGCATCGCTTTGTTCGTCTCCGTCGGCTTCGCGGTGGCGGGCGCCGCCCTGAGCATGTTGAGATTATCGGACCTCGGCGCGCGGGGCGCCGAACAGGTTCGGATCAAGGAAGACCAGCGGCTGAAGGGCGAGTAGCAGGATCCTGAGTTTGGCCGCCCTAGTATAAATTTATAAACTTGTCTCAAATTTTGTTGCGTAAGCGTCTTCATGGGGCTATAAACAATTGCTTTCTTCGTATCTCGAAACGGGAAAGCATCATGGCTGAACTCCACGACTGGCTGTCGCACCAGCATCATGGCCTGAAGACCTTCAAGGCCCTTCGGCAGAACATGCTCGACCGCGTGGCGAGCGACACGCCCCATCGCGCGCTCTACCGCCTGCTCGCCGGGCTCACCGAGGAATACATCGCCAAGTACGATGGCGAGGCCGTTCCGGTCGATGTCGCCGAACAGACCTTCAGCCATTTGCTCGAGATCGTCGCCAAGGCGGAAGGCTCGCTGACGGCGTCGCCCTCACAACAGATTCAGATTTTGAATGAACTGGCCGCCGCAAGGCTCGTGTGACGCCTTAACAAGCTGCGCCGGGCTCTCAACTGAGGCTTTTTGTCCGACGGACTGAACCATGCCACCAACACGTCTGTGCACTCTCATCTCATAAAAATCTTGCAATAACAGTGTTTTCGCGATAGAAGTGGTTGTTTCTTCTCGCGTACTGACGAGGAAACAACGTGGTTGAGTTGCATAGCTGGCTTTCGCATCAGCATTCAGGTCTCAAGACCTACGTCGCCCTTCAGCAAATGACGAATGAACTGGCGGAGACCGATGCGGAGCATCGCGCGGTCTACAGGCTGTTGTCGTCGATCATCGACCCCTTCATCGCCTCCTTCGACGAGGAGCCGCTTCCCGCAGGTGTCGCCGAGACGACGTTTCAGCGTTTACTGGCCGTCGTGCGCAACGCCGACAACGCGATCTCGCTGGCACCCGATCAGCAGATCGACGCGCTGAACAAGATCGCCGCGGTCGACCTGGTCTAGGCGCCACGACCGCTTCCTCGGTTTTCCGTTGATGCCGCCAGGGAAGCGCCGAATTAATGCTTCCCTGAGGGCCGAAAATCATGTACGCCACTGTCTCAAATATGAGACAATATCGACAGAGGCGAGCATGAACGCGACGAGCAACCGCTTTGCCGAGATCGGTGAAAGGCTGCGCGCCTACCGGATGGGCCGGGGGTTGGCGGCGGAACAGGTTGCCGAGCGTCTCGGCGTATCGCGCGCCGCGGTCTACCGGATCGAGGCCGGTGAGGTCGTCAAGATCGAGACGCTCGACCGTCTCGCCAACGTTCTGGAAACTTCCGTCGGCTCCCTGCTCGGCCTCGGCGTCGAATACTACGCCAATGCGATCAGCTATTTCGAGCGGATGCGGCAGATCGAGGAAAAGTCCGAGCAGGTCATCGCGCACTTTCCGCCTCTGTCCTATCTGCTGACCTCGGACAATTATGCGCGCCAGCTCAAGCAAACCCTGATGGAGGCAGCCCCCTCCTATGCCGAAGACAGCAAGGACTACGAGGCCGAGATCGACACGATCGTCGCGGTGCTCGACGAACGCAAGCATGCGCGTCACCGGCGGCATCTTTCCGTGGTCAATTTCGTCAACATGCCGGAAATCGAACGCTGGCTGAAACTCGGCCTGGTCGGCCGCTTCGACCTGCCGGCCAACGAGATTGTCGAGCGCAGGCTCGCCGCGCGCGGTGAGATCGAGCACCTGATCAAGCTGATCGAGCAGGAGCCGATGGGCATCCAGATCGGCCTGATCGAGGAGCCGCTGCCCAATATCACCTTCCAGCTGTTTCGCACCTCCGAGCGCACGCTGCTGGGCTTGAGCCCGTTCCGGCTCGGCGGCGAATTGCCGAATATCCGCACCGGCGTGGCCATGCTCACAGCCGACGAAGAACCGGTACGCCTCTACGAGCAACTGGTCGAGAGATTGTGGCGCCGCGCCCACAAGGGACGCGAGGCCGCATCGCAGCTCCGCATGATCCTGGAACGGTCGGCGATGAAATCAGCCGGCACGCGCAAAGCGTCGTAAATTAGCTTCGAACAGACAGCCTGGCGCGCCCGCCATGCCGGGTCGACCAGGCCACGGGATCGGCTAGAAATCGTTCGATCTCGGCGCGATCCTGCGGCGTAACTGCGCCCGCGGCCGTCGAGCGCAGGATGTCGGCCCATGTCGCGAGCGGGTGCAATGTCAGGCCTGCTTGCGCGAGTCGTTCGGCCGCGCCGGGAAAGACGTCGTGGTAGAAGATCGTCAGGACGTGCTCGACGACGGCGCCCGCGGCTCGCAAGCCCCGCGCGAAATTTAGCTTGCTGCCGCCGTCGGTGGTGAGGTCGTCGACCAGCAGCACCTTGAGTCCATCGACATCGCCGCCTTCAACCTGTGCGTTGCGGCCGATGCCCAGCGGGCGTTTGCGCACATAGCGCATCTTCACATTCAGTTTGTCGGCAAGCCACGCGGCAAAGGGAATGCCGGCGGTCTCGGCGCCCGCGACCGCGTCGATCGAGGCCTGTGATAACATCGCGGTCACGTAACGGAAGGCAAGTTGCGTCACAGCTTGGCGCAAGGCGGGATCGCCGAGGATAACGCGGACATCGACATAGACCGGGCTTGCCCAGCCTGCCGCGAGGATGAAGGGCTGCTGCCGGCTGACATGGATAGCGCCGCCCTCGAACAATAGCCGCGCGACTTCGCCGCCGATCTCCTGCCTGATCGCACTGTCCGTCATGGCTTCACCTCCCCGACCGACCATGGCAGCTTCTCGCCGCCCCGGAACACCACGACTTCGGTCTCTTCTACTGCGACCGCGGCCATCACGGGCTGCTCCCGCCGTTCGAGGGTGATCGTGCCGCGGTTGAGTTCAAGGCCGTAGAACCGCGCACCATTGACGGACGCAAAAGCCTCGAAGCGATCGAGCGCGCCCTCCTCATCGAAGACCTGCACATAGGTCTGCAACGCGGTCGCGCCGCCGAACACGCCGGCCGAACAGCATTCGGCTTCCTTGGCATTTCGGCGATGCGGCGCGGTGTCGGTGCCGATGAAGAAACAGGCTTCGCCCGACGTAACGGCCTTGCGCAGAGCGAGGCGATGCCGCTCACGCTTGGCAACCGGCAGACAATAGAGGTGCGGGCGCAGGCCACCCTGAAACAGTGAGGTGCGGTTGATGACGAGATGATGCGGCGTGATCGTTCCGGCCGTGTGCGAGGCGTGGGCGCGCACGATATCGACGGTCTCCGCCGTCGTGACATGCTCGACCACGACCTTGAGGCCGGCATGCCGCTTCAAGAGCGGCAGCAGGCTTTGCTCCATGAACACCGCCTCGCGGTCGAAGATATCGACCGCGGGATCGGTCGCCTCGCCATGGATCAGCACCGGCATGCCGATCTTTTCCATGCGCTGCAACACAGGCGCCAGCGCCGGAATATCGGTCACGCCGTGGTGCGCGTTGGTGGTGGCGCCTGCGGGGTAAAGTTTCGCCGCAACCCAGACGCCGTCCCTGAATCCTTTTTCGATTTCGTCGGGCGAGGTTGCATCGGTGAGATAGCAGGTCATCAGCGGCTGAAAATCGGACGGCGCCGTGCGTGCGGCCAGGATGCGCTCGCGATAGGCGGCCGCGGCCGCGACCGTCGTCACCGGCGGTACGAGATTGGGCATGATGACGCCGCGGGCAAACTGCGCCGCGGTGAAGGGAAGCACCGCGGCAAGCATCGCACCGTCGCGCAGATGCACGTGGAAATCATCGGGCCGGCGGATCGTGATGCTGTCCACGCGGTTGGGTGCTGCCGCCTTATCGAATAGTTCGGTGACGCTCATTGGACGGCCTCTTCGATCGCAGCCCGCATTACCGCGATTCCGGCGACAAAATCATCCAGATTCATCGCCTCTTTCGGGTTATGCGAGCCATTTTCATTGCGGACGAATACCATGGCGCTTGGAATCCCGGCATTGGCGAACACCGCGGCGTCATGCCCGGCCCCGCTCGGGATCTCCTCGTCCGGCAGACCGAGTGCTTGCGCCGCATGCCGCAGACGCCGGACCCATTCGGCATCCATGGTGGCCGGCGCCGATTCCAGCCGGCGGTCGAACGAGAACTCCACGCCGCGCTCTTCGGCAATCAGATTACACTCGGAGCGGAACAGATCGTAGAAGCCTTCCAGCGTTTCCTTGCTTTGGCTCCGCACCTCGAAGCTGAAGGTCGCTTTTCCGGGGATTCGCGCGATCGCGTGCTCCGCCGGATCGGTTCCGAACACCCCCGAGGTGATCACCACGTCGCGCCCGCGCTCGAGCAGCGTCCGCCAATGACGGTCCAGATGAGTCATCAGTTCGGCCACCGCGAACACGGCGTCGTGCCGCAGCCAGCGCGGCACCGCGCCGGAGTGACCGGCCTCACCAATACATTCGACGAAACGATGACGCACATTGCCCCTGATACCCGTGACAATGCCCACGGGGAGTTCCCGCGCCACCAGCACCGGACCTTGCTCGATATGGAGTTCGACCCAGGCGGCCATGCGTTTGGCATCAAGCAGCGGCTCGCTTTTCTCGATCCGTGCCACATCAGCGCCGACGTCGCGCATGCAATCGGCGAGCGCACGGCCATCGCGATCCCGCACCTTCAAATCTTCGGCCGTGAGTTTCCCGAACAAAGCCAGCGAACCCATATAGGCCTTGCCGAAGCGGGAGCTTTCCTCGCCGCGCAGACCAAATAGCTTGATGGTGCGGCGGGGCACGATCTTGTCGCGCTTGAAACGCGCGAGCACGGCAAGGCCGGCGACGACGCCCGCCGCGCCGTCAAAGTTTCCACCTTGCGGCACCGAATCCAGATGCGATCCGCAGGCGAGATATGGCAGATCGCCTTCGCTGCCCGAAAGCGTCACCACCAGATTGGCGCCGGCATCGCGGACCGTTTCAAGACCAAGTTCGCGCGCCTTGGCCTCGACAATACCAAGCGCAGCGGACTCCCGCTCACTGTAGCTTTCCCGTGTAATGCCGACGCCGTCGAACGACGCCTCACGCAGGGCGTCAAACAACTGCGCGGCCAGCGCGCGATCATCGGCATCGTCGATGAAGACGTTGCGGGAAGGTGCAGCCTCTACCGTCATGTCGGCGGACTGAGCCAGGCGAGATCCTGATCGTCAGCCTCCTCGATCACGACACCATGAACCAGTTCGGTCACGCGGCTGATCTCGCGTTGCAGACAGAACCTCTCGATGCCGTCGATCACGCTGATCATCGCTGCCGGTTGCAAAAAGGTCGCAGTTCCGACCTGCACGGCGCTTGCACCGGCTAGCATGTATTCGATCGCATCTTCGGCGGACGAAATGCCGCCACAGCCGACGATCGGAATCCTGATCGCCTTGGCGCATTGGAACACCTGGCGCAGCACGATCGGCTTGATCGCGGGGCCCGACAATCCACCCATGACGTTGCCGAGGCATGGCTTGAACGTCTTGAGGTCGATCGCCATCGACAGAAAGGTGTTGGCAACGACGACTGCATCGGCGCCGGCTCCCTCCGCCGCCCGCGCGACGTCGGCGATGTCTCCCGTGTTGGGCGTGAGCTTGACCCACAACGGCAGCTTGGTGGCGGCGCGCAACGCCCGCGTGACCTTCTCGGCGGACTCCGCGCGCATCGCAAAGGCCTTGCCGTCCTCCTCGATGTTCGGGCAGGAGATATTGGCCTCGATCGCAGACACACCGGGCAACGTCAGCTCGGCCGCCAGACTCGCAAACCCTTCCGCGGTCGGTGCGGAAATGCTGACCACCAGCGGAGGTTCATAGGCGGCATAGTGCGGAATGATTTTTTCGATAAAGTGCGGCACGCCCTTGGAGGGAATCCCGATGGCATTGATCAGGCTGCCCGGCCGCTCGACCACGCGCGGCAACGGATTGCCGGCACGCAATTCGCGCGTCACCGTCTTGGTCACGAAAGCGCCGAGGCGATTGAAATCGATCACCTTGTCGAGACCTTCGGCAAAGGTGCCCGACGCCGGCATCACCGGATTGCGCAGCTTAAGTCCGCCGACATCGACGGAGAGATCGATGGAAAACGGCTTGATCATGGCAGCGCCTCCAACAGATCGAAAACAGGTCCGTCCCAGCAGACCCGGCGATTGACGATTTCGCCGCCGACATTGAAGTCGCGCACGCAGCAGTAACAGAGCCCGATGCCACAGGCCATTTGCTGCTCCATCGCGACCTGTCCGGGAAGGCCGAATTCGATCGCGAGTCGCTGCTGCACGCGCATCAAGCGGCTCGAGCCGCAGGTGAAGAAGGCATCACACTTTCCGTCCGCGATCAGGCCGCGAAGAATGCGCTCGACATTGCCCGGTCCGCTGGTCTGCTCGGAGTCCGTCACCGGAACGACGTCGGCGCCGTGGTTTTTGAAGAGATCGACCGACACCAGAAGTTCCGGCCGCCGGGCGCTGAAGATCGCGGTGACCTTGGTGTCGTTGGCCCTGGCCGCCTTGGCGAGTGGCGCCAGCGTGGCAAGGCCCGCGCCCCGCCCGACCGCCACGATGTGCCGCCATCTGGAATCGAGCGTGAAGCCAGCACCAAGCGGTCCCATGATGTCGAGATGATCGCCGGGCTTGATCAGATCAAGCCCGCGCGTTCCGGCGCCGGTCACCTTGTACAGAAACTCGACCTGGCGTTTGACGGGATCGGCGCCGTAGAGACTCATCGGCCGCCGCAGGAATGGCTGTTCGCCGGCCGGATGCGGACAGAGCAATTGAAAGAATTGCCCTGCTTGGGCCGAGGCCGCGACCTCGCTGCAATCAACGACGAGATGGCGATACTCGGCGTTAACAGCGGTATTGGCGACGACCTTGGCGAGCTCGGCGACAATGCTGGGCTTCCACGGCGCGTGAGGAGATGCAGGCGGCGTTACCGCCGGCTGCATCTGACGTGAGGGATGATCGAGTGACATGACTGCCTCTGGTCAAACAATCACGTGAGCTGGGCACCGCGGCGCTCGGGGATCAACAGCCACATCGCCAGGATGTCGAGCAAATAGAGCGTGGCGAGCAACGCGATCGCGGTCTCGAACGAATAAGCCGCTGCGATCGCACCCACGACCACGGGGCCAAATCCGCCGACGCCACGCCCGATGTTGAACAGAACATTCTGGGCGGTGGCGCGCGCTGCCGTGGGAAACAGCTCGCTGATCAGCGCACCATAGCCGCCGAGCATGCCATTGACGAAGAAGCCCATGACGGCGCCGACCACGAGCAACTGATAGGGATCAGTCAGGCGCGAATAGATCAGCACCATGACGGCAGCACCCAGCATGTAGCTGAAGAAGGCCGGGCGCCGGCCAATGCGATCGGCGATATGACCGAACATGAAAATGCCAAGCACCATGCCGGCGAGCGTCACGCAGGTCCAGGTCGCCGACTGCGTCAGTGCAAAGCCGAAACGGGTCGAAAGATAGTTCGGCAGCCAGATCATCACCCCGTAGTAGCCGAAATTCTACACTGAACAGAGGATGATCATGCCGAGGCTGAGCTTGGTGGTTTCGGTGTCCTTCACCAGAAGATGCAGCGCGGATTCTTTCGGATGATCCTTGGACTTCTCGACGAACACTTCGGGTTCATGCAGCGAAGCGCGGATGAAATAGGCCGCGACCGCCGGAAACACGCCAAGCGCGAACATGCCGCGCCAACCGATCACGGGCAGCAGTAACGGCGTCGCAATGGCCGCCACCAGCACGCCGGTTTGCCAGCCTAAGCCCACATAAGAAGAGGCACGGGCGCGTTTCGAGGCCGGCCACGCTTCGGCGGCCAGCGCCATGCCGATGCCGAACTCGCCGCCAAGCCCGACGCCGGCAAGCGTGCGGTAGAACAGAAGATCCCAATAGCCTTGCGAAAATGCGCAGAGACCGGTGAATACCGCGAACACGACGATGGTCCAGGTCAGGACGCGCACGCGGCCCAGGCGATCCGACAACATGCCAAAGCCGATGCCGCCGATCACGGCGCCAATCAGCGTGGCCGTCACCAGCGATGCGGATTGGGCCTGCGAAAGATTGAGATCGCTTGCGATTGTCCGCAGCATGAAGCCGAGAATAAGAAGATCGAATCCGTCCATCGCATAGCCGAGCGCGGAACCGGCCAAAGCCTTCCACGCATTGCTGTCGACAGTCGTTGGAACGCTTTCCATCCTGTCTGCTGTGATGCTCATTTTGACACCCCTCCTCGTTTGAAGTCCCCGACGAAAGGAAGCATGTCACAATGCTGTATCAATTACAATATTAATCTCAAAAATTATACTATATAGAACTATAATATTGAAAATATTATATTTTTATCGTTTCAATAAATGGATTTAAGGCCGTTACCGCAGCGCGGATGCCATTGCACCCTGCAGATCATCTTCCGCGCGGCGATCGCTCCAGCCGTTCGTCCGGTGGCGCGATTTCCGTCACGAGATCGCGGATCAGCGCTTTTTTCGGCAACGGCGCCAGCGTCATCGTCCCCTCTTTCAGCCGCGCCGTACAGGCGTAGTCGACTTCGCCGTCGATCGACATCATGCATTCCTTGCAGGCATTGGCATTGATGCAGGAAAAGCGAAAGGCGAGCGAAGGATCCTGGTCGCGGCGGATCATCCGCAAACCATCGAGCACGGACTGCCCATGCTCGAACTCGATCGCGAAGGTTTCCACACGAGATGCCGTTTCCGGCTGGCCGCGGTGAATGGCAAGCAGAGCTTTCATGCGGCGGCCTTCTCTTTTGCTGTCCCGATGTTCAGCCTGCCGTCCGTCATATCCACGACCTGACTGACCTCCCAAGCGTCATCGAGGCCGGGATGATCTTCGCGCTGATGCGCGCCGCGGCTTTCGGTGCGCGCGAGCGCCGGCAGCGCCACAGCTCGCGCTACCAGCAGCATGTTTCGCAGATCGAGCCAATCGATCAGCACCGGATCGAAGCCGCCCGAGGAGGATGTCAGCGGCCGATCGCCGATGTCGCGTTGAATGTCCGCCAGACGCTCGATCGCGATGCGAAGTTTGTCACCGGTGCGGAACGGTCCGACATTGTCCGACATCAGGGCTTGCAGCGAGGAAATGCTGGCTGCGGTGTTCGGCGCATCCCGCCGCTCGGTGCTGCGCAGAAAATCGATGGCAGGACCGGCCACGTCCGCCGGTGGCATTGGCTGCTTCATCGCGCGCAATGCGGCGTAATGACCGGCGCGGGCACCGAACACGAACGTTTCAGTGATGGCATTCCCCGAAAGCCGGTTGGCGCCGTTGGCGCCACCAATGGCCTCGCCGCAGGCGAAGAGGCCCGCGATCCCGCTCTCGAGCGTTTCATCCACGCGGATTCCGCCCATGTGATAATGCGCTATCGGCGCCACCTCGATGGGCTCGCGGGCGAGATCGATGCCGTTGGCGGCGAGCCGGTCGACCACGGGCCCAAACGCGCGCCGGATCTCCTCCGGAGGCACATGCTGGAAACTCAAATAGGCGCCGCCCGCCGGACTGCCTCGCCCCGCCTCGACTTCCTTCGTGATCGCGAAAGTCGCGAGATCGCGCGTCAGTACGTAGCGGCCATCGCTGCGCGCATCGCGCGTGGCATAATCGGCTTCGAACTCGCGCTTCTCGGCGTTCAAGAGCTTGCCGCCGAGCTTGTAGCGGAATGGGTCCCACATGATGGGATCCATGCCGACCAGCCGGGGCGCCAGATGGCCAATCGGAAAGAACTGCACGAACTCCATATCGATCAGTTCCGCGCCAGCGCGGAGCGCCAACGCGTAGCCGTCGCCGCCCATATTGGCGGAGGCGCTGTTACGGCGATAGAGCCGCGTCAATCCGCCGGTCGCAATCACCACGGCCTTCGCCGCGATCGGCACGATCCGTCCGGTTGTGACATGCAGCGCGGTCGCGCCACGGGCCTCACCGTTCCGGACGGTGATATCTGTGATCAACAGGTCGCCGATCCGGCGAATAGCGCTTACATCATTCAACCGCGTGCGAAGCGTTTTCGACACCGCCGGACCGGTCGACAGAAAATCCACATAGACGCAACGAGGCCTGTCATGGCCCGGGGCCTGAACCTGTTTGATGTGACCGTCTTCGCGAGCCCAACCGACCTTCCAGCCATCCATCTCTCGGATGCGCCGGGGACCATCTTCACAGAGAATGGCCGCGAGCTTCTCGTCACAGAGGCCCCGGCCGGCCGCAAGCGTGTCGGCCAGATGATGCTCCCAATTGTCAGGCGTCTGTTCGCCGAGCGCGGCGGCCACCGTCATCTGAGCCATGACCGTGGCGCCGCCGCGACCGATCAGACTGCGGTCGGCCAGGATCACATTGGCGCCGCTACGCGCGGCTTCCAGCGCGGCATACATCCCTGCCCCGCCCGCGCCGATCACGAGAACGTCGATTTCAAGAGGCGTCATCGTTTCAAGCGGCACGTTGCAATCCCCGTTGCACAGTATTTTCGATGCGCCACGCAAGCGAGCTCAAGGAAAATGCTTCAAAATAGAAGCACAGATCGCGGCCGCGTGGCGAATAGAAAAGAGGCTGCCCGTTGGGCAGCCTCTTGAACTCTTCATTTGGCTTTCAGCCGTGAAGCTTACCAAGCCGTCCAGGCATCGCCCTTCCAGTAACCGCGGCCTTCGTGCTCGCGGAAGGTCATTCGCGGACCGGGGCGCCAGTCATCTTCATGAACCACGACCCCGGCGCCGGCCGGATAGTCGAAGCGCTCGTGGGCGTGCCAGCACACATTGCCTGAGCAGACGATCGCGGCGGATGCGCTGATGCTGGACAGCGCAAGCAATCCTGCGCCAAACGCCGTGCCGAGCAAACTCTTGCCGATGGATGTCATTTCGCATTCTCCTTTTAAAGGTTTTAAAGGGCAAAGCCTTGCGCCCTCCCGCCAACACCAAACGGCTGATATCGTTCCGATGGAACCGAATTTGGCCGAAGTCGCTACGCCCGCGTCAGCAGCCCTTGCAAATGTTGTTGATCTTCGCGTCAATCCTTGCGTCTTCAGCTCGGATTTCGCTGTCGATCCTCTGGGTGTCTTTTGGTTCCGCACCGGCCATGCCGGTGGTTACCCCTGACGAATTCGCGGTTCCCAAGCTGTTGGTGCCGGGCGGGGAAATGTGAGCCCGATCGGAGGCGATGCCCGTCGTGCTCTGCGAGCTCATAACACTGCCGTGAACACCAGCGGAATTTCCTTCACCAATCTGGGCGAGCGCATAGGCCGGATAAAGCAGCACGGCCACCGTCGCTATCGTAGCGATGCCAGTTTTTTGTTTTTGCATGACGGATTCCTCCAGGCGTTTTCCTCAAAGTGTTCGCGCGGGCCATGTGGCCGCGCCTTGCGGGAACCAACGGAAGGGAGGGAATGCCGGTTCCACGCAAGCGCCGCGAGGCTGCCCCGCAAGACTCTAATGGCTGAAATGAAAGGACACAGGCCGATCACCTGACGCCAACGGACGGTTTGGCTTGCCATACGGCGCACGGACACTTCGGTTTCAGGATTCACCAACGACATGATGCCCCCGTCAAATTCACCGGCGGCGGCTACTACGACTCAGGCTATGTCCAGCCGCCGTGCCTGTATAGCGCACCAGACTTGCAGCGATCGCCGCTTGGATCGATTTCGTGCGGCCTTCGCGCCTCCGCTCGCAACTGCCTCGGCCGCGCTCGATGAATCGGAATTGGTCTCCACGCTGCGTAGGCTCGTCGATGCGGTCATGGTTCATGCGACAGCCAACGAGATCACAATTGAAATCCGCCCCTCGCTGGCGGAACTGATAACGCCGGGACCTTTGGAAGGCGCATCAGCGGCCCGCGCTGGCCTTCACCCGGCCTCCGGAGTCGAGGCAAGCAGACGTTCTAAGCCGTCCCAAGCAGTTTTCTGGATAGGCACCTTGCGCGGATCAATTAACCCGACTTCATCCAAGGTCCATTGCATTCGCCCGTAGTTGCAAGGCGCACAGGTGACGACAACATTATCGATTGAATTATCTCCACCACGGCTGTGCGGAAGCACATGATCGTACTGCAACCACATACATTGGAACGCTGCGTGTTGGACTGGGTTTGACCTTCCCCACAACACGGCATCGGGATACGCGCGACTGAAAGCTATTCGAACGTTCTCGCTTATCAGAGGGATGCCACAGAAGACGCAGTTCCTTCCGTAGCGCTCGATAACTGCATGTTTCTCAGCCTGTGACGGCATTCGCACTGGAATGCGTTGCTGCTCCTCAAGAACGGACGGCGATCCCGGCACCAACCGTTCTCGATGGTATTTGTGTTGGTCTGGATTTGCGGCCCTACTCCCCCAAAGCGACTCGGTCCAAGCCCTGACGGCAGGCATATTCGCGGCCCGAAGCCGAGCATCGGCTGATGAGTGGTCCCCGGACAAATGGGCGTCTGTCGCACGATACAACAGATTCGCTGCCAGAAAGATTTCCTGAATCGGCTCACGCATACAGCGACGTGGCGCTCAGAAGTCTGCATCTTCAATCATGGCCTTGTCGCCTATTGCGAGCGCGATGCTGGACCTTATCGGCATGTTCAGATCGCTTGTAGAGCGCGTGGAAGTCCATCCCCGGAAGCCGGGGAACGGAATATAAGGTCAGCATTCGGGGCTATCTGGCCAGCCTTATGGGCTTGGAAATGTCGGCTGTACCGTTGGTAGCGGGGGAGGGACTCGAACCCCCGACCCCAGGATTATGATTCCCGTGCTCTAGCCAGCTGAGCTACCCCGCCACGGCGCAGGCAAACGCGGACTTTATATATGCCGCGGTCGCGAACGCGCGGCATATAAGAAGTAGGTCCCGGGCCTGTCAAGCAAAGCCCGCGCTCTTGCGGAAGTACTGGAATCTCAGGACTATTTCGGCCGGACGTTCGGGTTGCCGCCGGGGCTGCCGGGCGGCGGAATCACCGGCGTATTGCCGGCATCCGGCGTCGGCGCATGGATTTCCGGATCGACGTCCGCCGGCGGACATACCACGCCGTCAGACTTGGCGAGTTTATCGGCCAAAGGCTCGCTGGCCTGCCCGGTCGTGGTGCCGTCGGGGGGAACAATGACGGTCCCGCGCGATGGTGCCGATGCGGTCGGCGCGCAATTCGCCGCCAATTCGATCGGCGGAGCCGACGCAATGGGTT
The DNA here is from genome assembly GCA_049509335.1 of Bradyrhizobium sp. Classification (GTDB taxonomy): domain Bacteria; phylum Pseudomonadota; class Alphaproteobacteria; order Rhizobiales; family Xanthobacteraceae; genus Bradyrhizobium. The sequence continues at coordinate 114,350 of JBEKZZ010000003.1, forward strand.
GCGATGGGTTGGTCACCGAGGGCGGCGCCTGCGCGGCCGCGCCTTGCACCGAGACCATCAGCCCGAAAGCGAAAAGGAGCGCATGTTTCGTCATCCGGAGAGAACGGTCGTCGCGCTCCCAGGTTCCGCGGCTTCACATTCACAATTTCAGGCTTTGCGATAACGGATCAGCGAGAAATGGCCCATCGGCGGCATCGGCCGGCGTTCTGCCAGGCTCACGCCGCCATGTTTGGCCGCCCAATTCACCAGCCGCGCCCACGGAAATTCAGGCCGCCAGCCCAGTCGTCGGGCAAGCGGGGCGAAAGCGAGTTCGAACGCGCGCCGCGGCCCGCTTTCGGCGCCGATATGATTAACCAGGATGAGTTCGCCACCGGGTTTCAACACGCGAACAAAATCATCGAGCGTGGCCTCGGGATCCGGAACCGCTGTTATCACATACTGCGCGACCACCGCGTCGAAAAACGAATCTGCAAAGGCGAGATTCCTGGCGTCCATGACCGCCAACGTTTCGACATTTTTCAGTCCCAGCGAACGCACCCGTTGCTGCGCCTTGCGCAACATCGGCTCGGAAATGTCGACGCCGCACACCTTCGTTGTCGCGGCGTAATCCGACAGCGACAATCCGGTCCCGACACCGACATCGAGAACCCGTCCACCGATCCGGTCGGCTTCCGCGATGGTCGATTGGCGTCCGTGATCGAAAACTTTGCCGAAGACGAGATCATAGACCGGCGCCCAGCGCCCATAAGCTTTCGCGACCCCTTCGCGGTCGATATCTGACGCCATGCCCCGCCCTGAACTTTATTATATATTATCCCCGCACCGCCTCGACCAATGGCGGTGTGACGTTCCTCGTTTTGTTGGCAACGCCCTTCGCGCTGGCGCTCTGGATGAAGCCGCCGCCAAGCACTCGGGCCCGGCCCGAAGGCGCATCATAAAACACGCAAGCCTGGCCGGGCGAAACGCCCTCTTCGCCCGCAACGAGTTCGACCGCATAACCATCGCCGGTTGAGCGCAACCACGCCGGCTGCGGCGCGCGCGTCGAACGAACGCGCACGAAAATCTCCAGTCCCGCGCCGACCGCCCGATCGAGCGGACCATCCCCGATCCAGTTCATGTCGCGCAAGCTGATGCGATCCATCCGCAACGCATCGCGCGGACCCACGATGACGCGGCGGTTGGCGGCGTCCAGCTTCACCACGTAGAGCGGCGCGTCGGAGGCGATGCCCAATCCGCGCCGCTGGCCGACGGTGAAATGAATGATTCCCTGATGGGTGCCGATGACGTGACCGTCGAGGTCGACAATGTCGCCGGGCTCAACTGCGTTCGGCCGCAGCCGGCCGATCACGTCGGTGTAGCGGCCGGTCGGCACGAAGCAGATGTCCTGGCTGTCGTGCTTGTCGGCGACTTCCAGTCCGAAGCGGCGCGCCAGTTCGCGCGTCTCGGGCTTGGTCATGTCGCCAAGGGGAAAGCGCAGGAACTGAAGTTGCTCGCGGGTGGTCGCAAACAGGAAGTAGCTCTGGTCGCGGTCGCTGTCGGCCGCGCACACCAGCGCGCGCGAACCATCAGCCATCGCGCGAGAGGCAACATAGTGCCCAGTCGCCAACACGGACGCGCCCAGTTCGCGCGCGGTGGTCAGCAAATCGCGAAACTTGATCGAGCGGTTACATTCGATGCAGGGCACCGGCGTTTCGCCCGAGGCATAGCTCTCGGCGAAATTGTCGATCACCGACTGACGAAAGCGGCTCTCGTAGTCCAGTACATAATGCGGAATGCCGATCCGCGCGGCGACGTTGCGGGCGTCGTGAATGTCCTGCCCCGCGCAGCAGGCGCCCTTGCGATGGGTCGCCGCGCCATGGTCGTAAAGCTGGAGGGTAATGCCGACGACGTCGTAGCCCTGCGACTTCAACAGCGCCGCCGTCACCGAGGAATCGACGCCGCCCGACATGGCGACAACCACGCGGGTGTCCTGAGGGCGGCCTTCAATATCCAGACTGTTGCGCATGGTTTCGGTCAAGGGGTCACCGCTTCAGCTTAGTGTCCCGGTTCTGACATTGGTATCGGGGCGTTTTCCTCAAGCGCCTCATCGCTTAGAGACGGCCGGAAAGCTGCACTTTAATATAGGCCGCTTGCGCATGAAGCAATCACGGCCCTAAGGGGCTGATCTGCGACGGCAAATCTTGCCGCCGGGCAGAAAAGACGGGGCTGAGGCTACCCTCGGTCGGGACCAACCAAAGTTATAACCCATTGAAATAACTACATCTTAAAAAGATTACCGGGATGGCCCGGTCTTTGCTGATTGTTTCGCGAGTTCCCTTGCCGGAGACCGTCCTGTGCTCAGTGCTTCCCAAGATGCCGCAGCCGCAGCCAATGCCGCGTTCCAAGCCGCGCCGTCCTGGCTGACGCGATCCAATACGCCTCCGGCAAACGATCTCTTCGGAAATTTGGTCAACCAGAACACGCAAAACGATTCCACGGCTGCGTCGCCTCCCGCTCCGCCGGCACAAAATGGCCCCGACGCGCCACCGCCGGCCGCCGACAATGCCGCGCCCGCGAGTAACGCCAATAACAACGCAAGCAGCGCCAGCAGCAACGCTGCCCCCACGCCGCCGCCGCCGGCGAGCGGTGATTCCAGCAACGCCGCAAATGACGGGCCGCCGTCGAACGACAGCTCCGACGCGACCGCCCCTGCCAACGCCAGCGGTAACGGCGCCACGGCCAGCGGGACCAGCCAGTCCACGACGACTGCGACCACGTCGAGCACCTCGAAACCGGACGACCACAAATCCAAAGGTGAGGACACCGATACAACCGTCGTCGATGCAACCATCCTTGCGCAGCAGGTTGGCAATGCCCCGACCACACCGACGCCGGTTGCGGTCGCGGTTCCTACATCAACGCCTGCGACCAATGCGCCTGCAATCGCGACCGCCTCGGGCGGCCCGACGGCGCCGCTGGCAATCGCCGCGGCCGCGATCGCCGCCAGTTCACAACCGCTTTCGCCGCCGCCTGGGCCATCCAGCCAGGGCAAAACCGATCCCGGCACGACGCCGTCCACCACATCCGGCAGCGCGCAAACGGCAACGAAAGCTGCCGTCTCCACGCCCACCGTCCCCGTCAATGCTGGTGCGAAGACGGCTGGCACAAGCCCACCCGCGGACTCTGCCGACCTGACAACGGCAGTGGCCGCCACCGTGCCCGTCACATCGAAGACCGCGCAAGGAAAGGCCGAGGCTCCGGCTACGGCGCCCGCCGCGACCAATTCAACAGCGACCAGCGCTTCGACGGATCCAAGTCAGGGCGCGGCGACAGTGCAGACTTCGACAACCGGCAGGCAGGAGACTGCGAACCTCGCCACCCAAGTCGCCACCGCAGACACAGCCGCGGCGCCGGCAGCGTCGACCCATGACCATGTGGCGAGCGCCGCAGCCTCCGCGCAGGTCGTCACTGAGGCGGCCGATCCCTCGGCGCAAGCGCTTGGCGCAATCCAGCCGCAACTCAATTCAAGCGCGGGCATCAGCCAAACAGGCAACTTGACCGCAACGACCGCGACCAACAGCGCCGTGCCCTTGAGCGGGCTCGCGGTGGAGATCGCCGCTAACGTGAAGGGCGGCAAGAGCAGTTTCGAAATACGGCTCGATCCGGCCGATCTCGGCCGCATCGACGTCCGCGTCCAGATCGACCAGAACGGCCAGGTGACATCGCATCTGACCGTCGAGAAGCCCGAAACGCTGTCGATGCTGCGCCAGGATGCACCGCGATTGCAGCAGGCACTCAACGATGCCGGGTTGAAGACCGACAGCGGCGGTTTGCAATTCAGCCTGCGCGATCAGTCGTCTTCGGGCCAGAACAGCGCGAACGATAGCAATCCCAACGCCCAGCGTCTGATTATCAGCGACGAAGATGCCGTCCCTGCCTCGGTTGCCGGCCGCAGTTACGGCCGTTCAACCGGATCGAGCAGCGGCGTAGATATCAGAGTTTGAGGAGAACAACATGACGACGACATCCGCCGCCAACCCATCAAACCCCGTCGTTTCGGGGACGACGACTTTGCCCCCCTCATCCAACGGCACCAGCTCGGCCGCGGCTGCCAACGCGCTGGCGAACACGCAGATTGCGGGCAATTTTCAAAGCTTCCTGCAATTGCTGACCACGCAATTACAGAACCAGGACCCGCTCAGCCCGCTCGATACCAACCAGTTCACCCAGCAGCTGGTCGAATTCGCCGGCGTCCAGCAGCAAATCAACACCAACGATTCGCTGGCCACCCTGGTCTCCCTGCAGCAGACCGCGCAATCCAGTCAGGCATTGCAGTTTGTCGGCAAGACCGCTGTCGTCAGCGGCAACACCGCGACGTTGACCGACAGCCAAGCCACCTGGGAGTTTAATATTCCCTCCGCTTCGAATGTCACGATTTCGATCGCCAACAGCGCGGGCTCGACCGTCTTCTCCAACACCTTTGCGGCCAGTGCCGGCAACAACCAGGTGTTCAACTGGAACGGCCTCGGCACCGACGGCACCCAGAACCCCGACGGCAACTACACCCTTACGGCGACCGCGAAAGATTCCAGCGGCAACACGGTCGGCGTCACCACCTCGGTCGCGGGCGTGGTCTCCTCGGTCAATCTCACCCAGTCGCCGCCGCTTCTGTCGATCGGTGGGCAGACCTTCACGGTCAATCAGGTCCAGAGCATCATCGACTAAAGCGTGATGAGATCTAGATGAATCATCATCCCGCTCTAGTTGTTTGATTGAGCATCTCCGCGCAAACGCGCTCCGCGTTTGTCGTGACGGAAAAGCGCCGCACATCCCGCATCGAGCGCGGCGCAGGCTTTTTCGGATCATGCCGTAGCCGCGTAACCCGGCCGCTTCCCAGGCCAGGGACTTAAGATTGGGTTAAAAATGGCGCAAGACGCCGTGCCGGACAGCCGTTGCGCGAGCATTTTCAAGGAGATTCGTATTAGAGCCTTGGGTTTAGGCAAATTTTAAGTCACGGGGCGTAGCTTGATGGCGTGAGTTCAGTGGTCGAGAGTTTGTGAGTACGCCATGACAGAGCCCCACCGCCCGAGGGTAAAATACGTCATCGGGCCCGACGGAAGTCCGCTGACAATCGCGGATCTGCCCGCACCGGGAACCAAGCGATGGGTTATCCGTCGCAAGGCTGAAGTCGTTGCCGCGGTCCGCGGCGGTTTGCTGTCCCTCGAGGAAGCTTGCAGCCGCTATACGCTGACGGTCGACGAATTCCTCTCCTGGCAGTTTTCCATCGACCAGCACGGCCTTGCTGGCTTGCGAACCACCCGAATCCAGCAATATCGCCAATAATCGTCGCCTGATTGGCATTTGAGGATAATCGGCTCGGCTTTGCCAAGCCGATTTTTTCCGTTTTGAACTTTCTCCATCGCCCTTAACCTTCGTTAACCATATCGAAACCATACCGTAGGCAATAATTGCCCAGTGGTCGGATCCCTGACGGGACCGAATCTGAGGGGCGGTTGGTTTGCAGAGTCTCGTAGGCTTTCTGAGGGGCTTGGGCGCTTCGCGACTGATGGCGATGGTGGCAGTGACCGCCGCGCTGATCGGCTTCTTCGCGTTCGTCATCATGCGCGTGACCACGCCGCAGATGACCACCCTCTTCACCGATCTCAGCCTTGAAGACTCCAACGCTGTCATCAAGGACCTGGAACGCCAGGCCATTCCCTTCGAAATCCGCAACGACGGCGCCGTTATCATGGTGCCCAAGGACAAGGTCACCCGGCTGCGCATGAAGCTCGCCGAAGGCGGCCTGCCCAAGGGTGGCGGCGTCGGCTATGAGATTTTCGACAAATCCGACGCGCTCGGCACCACGAGCTTTGTCCAGAACATCAACCATTTGCGCGCGCTGGAAGGCGAGCTCGCCCGCACCATTCGCGCTATCGACCGTGTCCAGGCGGCACGAGTCCATCTGGTGCTGCCGGAACGGCCGTTGTTTGCGCGTGAGACCCCCGAACCGTCCGCCTCGATTGTCGTTCGGGTACACGGCAGCCTGGAACCGCAACAGATCAGGGCCATCCGCCACCTGGTCGCCTCCGCCGTCAATGGCTTGAAGCCGCAGCGGGTATCGATCATCGACGAAGCCGGCCAATTGCTCGCCGACGGCGCCGGCGGCGAGCAGGACAATACGGTCGCCGACGAGCGCCGCACCGCTTTCGAGAAGCGGCTGCGTAACGAAGTGGAAGCGATTGTCTCCTCGGTGGTCGGCACGGGCCGCGCCCGCGTCCAGCTCTCGGCCGACTTCGATTACAACAAGATCACCCAGACCTCCGACAAATTCGATCCCGAAGGCCGCGTGTTGCGGTCAAGCCAGACCCGGGAAGAATCCAGCGCCACGGCCGAAAACAATGGCCAGGTCACGGTCGGCAACGAATTGCCGGGCGCTCAGCAGAACAACAATGCGGCGGTCGCGCGCGACCAGAGCAAGAAGACCGAGGAAACCAACAATTACGAGATTTCGCGCACCACCAAGACCGAAGTGACCGAGGCAGGACGGGTCAACCGGATCTCGGTCGCCGTGCTGGTCGACGGCGCCTATACCAAGAACGAAAAAGGCGAGATGGTCTATCAGGACCGCAGCAGGGAACAGCTCGACCGGATTGCCACGCTGGTGCGCTCGGCGATCGGGTTCGACCAGAAGCGCGGCGACCAGGTCGAAGTTGTCAATCTTCGATTTGCCGAAGCGCCGACTGTGGCCCCGCTGCCCGAGCCGGTGGGGCTGCTCGGGATGCTGCAATTCACCAAGGATGACGTCATGTACGTCATCGAGCTCGGCGTCATGATGCTGCTTGGCCTCGTGGTGCTGTTCATGGTGATCCGCCCGCTGGTCAAACGCATCATTGCCGATGAGCAGGTTGCGTCACCTGCCGGCGAAGGAAACTTGCCGGCCATCGTGGACGGCAGCGGCCCACAGGCGGCGGCCGGCGGTGGTGGAGGCGGTGGTCAGGGCCTCATCCCCGGCGTCAACAACACCGCAGCACTCATCGACGTGGCCCAGGTCCAGGGTCAGGTCCATGCCCAATCCGTTCACCGCGTCGGCGAACTGGCCGAACGCAATCCCAACGAAACCGTAGCCATCGTTCGTCAATGGCTCTCTGAACCTGCCGCGTGATCCCTGATGGCCGCCCAAAACAATAACGCCAACGACATCACCAGCGTGATTTCCTCGCTGGCGTCACGCCAGGGAAATCGGGCCAAAGCCGCGCCGCTGGCAGGCCCCAAGCGCGCTGCCATCCTGATGCTGGCGCTCGGCGAACAATATGGCGGCAAGGTCTGGTCGCTGCTTGACGACGACGAGGTGCGCGAATTGTCGGTCCATATGTCGACGCTCGGTACGGTGGAGGCCGAAGTCGTCGAGGACATGCTGCTCGAATTCGTGTCGCGGATGTCTGCATCCGGCGCCCTGATGGGCAATTTCGACGCGACCGAACGGCTGTTGCAGCAATACCTGCCCCCCGAGCGCGTCGTCGGCATCATGGACGAAATCCGGGGGCCTGCGGGCCGCAACATGTGGGAGAAGCTCTCCAACGTCCAGGAAGAGGTGCTCGCCAACTACCTCAAGAATGAATATCCGCAGACCATCGCCGTCGTGCTCTCGAAGCTCAAGCCCGAGCATTCGGCGCGCGTGCTCGCGATCCTGCCCGAGGACATGGCGCTCGATGTCATCAACCGCATGCTGAAAATGGAGGCGGTCCAGAAGGAGGTCATCGAACGGGTCGAACAGACGCTGCGCGTCGAATTCATGTCAAACCTGTCGCAGACCAGGCGACGGGACGCTCATGAGGTAATGGCCGAAATCTTCAACAATTTCGACCGTCAAACCGAAACCCGCTTCATTACTTCGCTGGAAGAAGACAACCGCGAATCCGCCGAGCGCATCAAGGCGCTGATGTTCACCTTCGACGATCTGATCAAGCTCGACGCCGGTTCGGCCCAGACGCTGATGCGCAACGTCGACAAGGACAAGCTTGGCATCGCGCTGAAGAGCGCCAATGAAGAAGTTCGCGCCTTCTTCCTCGGCAACATGTCGTCGCGGGCCGGCAAGATGCTGCTCGACGACATGGCGGCGATGGGGCCGGTTCGCTTAAGGGATGTCGACGAGGCACAGGCGCTGATGGTGAACCTCGCCAAGGATCTCGCGGCCAAGGGCGAGATCACGCTGACCAAGAACCGCGCCGACGACGAGCTGGTGTATTGATGGCCGCGCCCGCAAAATTCCTGTTCGACACGGACTTCTCGGCACCCGACCGGATGCGAGAACGCGCCGTCTCGCCGGCGGAAGTGGCCCAGAAGGTTGCGGAAGCCGAAGCCCGCGCCTATCGCAACGGCTATGACACCGCCTTGCGCGAAGCCAAGGTGGAAAGCGATCGCCGCGCCGCGACGGCGCTGCAAGAGATCGGCGTTGCCATCAAGGGCATTGCCGCGCGGTATTCCGGCATCGAGAGCCGGATGGAAACCGAGGCTGTCGATGTTGCGCTCGCGGTCGCGCGCAAACTCGCCGGCGACCTGATCGCCCGCGAACCGCTCGGCGAAATCACGGCGCTGGTTTCCGACTGCTTTGCACAACTGGTTTCGACGCCGCACCTCGTCGTCAGAATCAACGACACTCTCTACGAGGCGGCCCATGCCCGCATCGAAGCGCTGGCGAAGCAGAGCGGCTTTGCCGGGCGCCTGATCATCCTGGCCGAGCCGAGTATCCAGACCGGCGATTGCCGGATCGAGTGGGCGGACGGCGGCGTCGTTCTGGAACGCGCGGCCATCGAAGCCAAGATCAACGAACTTGTCGGGCGCTATATCGCGTCTCGCAACAAGGCCTGAACGGGCCTCAAGAGGAATGAACCATGAGTGACACGGACACACAGGTTCCGCTCCCGGATCTGAACGCCGCCGACACGCCGGCGACGACCGACATCGCCTATCACGATGACGAGAATGCCGCCCGTATCGCCGCCGATCTCGAGGCCGTATTCGACGTGCCGGTTCAGGTGTCGGCGGTTCTCGGCCGTTCCAAGATGGAGGTCGGCGAACTGCTCAAGCTCGGGCCCGGCACCGTTCTCGAACTCGATCGCCGCGTCGGCGAGGCCATCGATATTTACGTCAACAACCGCCTGGTCGCGCGCGGCGAAGTGGTTCTGGTCGAAGACAAGCTCGGCGTCACGATGACGGAAATCATCAAGGCAGAGCGCAACTAGAGATTCTTTTTAATAAACGCGCCTGAAGGGCGCGAACAGACGAACAGGAGAACATCATGCGGCTTCTTATCGTTGGCACCTTGAAGGGGCAGCTCACAACGGCCACCAAGATCGCGATGGATAACGGCGCTTCCGTCACCCACGCGGAGGATAACGAACAGGCGATGCGGGTCTTGCGCGGCGGCAAGGGCGCCGACCTGCTGCTGGTCGATGTGGGACTGGATATCCGCGATCTGGTGATGCGGCTTGAAGCCGAGCACATCCACGTGCCGATCGTCGCCTGCGGGATCTCAAATGACGCCCGCGCGGCGGTAGCCGCGATCCATGCCGGCGCCAAGGAATATATCCCGCTGCCACCGGACCCGGAGCTGATCGCCGCCGTCCTCGCCGCGGTCGCCAACGATTCGCGCGACCTGGTCTATCGCGACGACGCGATGGCCAAGGTCATCAAGCTCGCCCAGCAGATTGCCGGATCGGACGCCTCCGTCATGATCACCGGCGAGTCCGGCACCGGCAAGGAAGTGCTGGCGCGTTATGTCCATACCCGCTCCAACCGCGCCAAGAAGCCGTTCATCTCGATCAACTGCGCGGCCATCCCCGAGCATCTGCTGGAGTCCGAACTGTTCGGACACGAAAAGGGCGCGTTCACGGGCGCCATCGCGCGACGGATCGGAAAATTCGAGGAAGCGACCGGCGGCACGCTGCTGCTCGACGAAATTTCGGAAATGGACGTGCGGCTGCAATCCAAGCTGCTGCGCGCGATTCAGGAACGCGTGATCGATCGTGTCGGCGGTACGCGGCCGGTTCCGGTCGACATCCGCATCATCGCAACTTCCAACCGCAACCTGGCCGATGCCGTGCGCGAAGGGACCTTCCGCGAAGACCTGCTATTCCGCCTCAACGTCGTCAACCTGAAAATTCCGCCACTTCGTGAGCGCCCGGCCGACGTGCTGGAGTTGGCGCAGCACTTCGCCAAGAAATATTCCGACGCCAACGGCGTCCCGCTACGGCCCATCTCGGCCGAGGCCCGCCGCGTGCTGAGCACCAACCGCTGGCCGGGCAACGTCCGCGAGCTTGAGAATACCATTCATCGTTCGGTGCTGATGGCACAGGGCGACGAGATCGGTGTCGACGCCATCCTCACACCGGACGGCGATCGCCTCGACAGCCCGAAGACCGTTCCGGCCGTGGCGCATGCCACCTTCGCCGCCGAACAGGTGACCCGTGCGCTGGTCGGACGCACGGTGGCCGATGTCGAGCGCGATCTCATCCTGGAAACGCTGAAGCATTGCCTCGGCAACCGCACCCATGCCGCCAATATCCTCGGCATTTCGATCCGGACACTTCGCAACAAGCTGAACGAATATGCCGACGGCGGCCTGCCGATTACACCGGCCGGCGCCGGCGACATGCATCGGGCCACGGCGATCGCGTAAGAACACCGCTGCCAATCGACCGGCGCGAGGACACCCCTCGCGCCGATTTTCTTAGCCGAGCTCCGAGCCGGGTTTGCGGAAGATGTGGATGGGATCGCCGGGCTCAAACGGGCGGCCGGTGAACATCACGTAGGCGTAAAGCGCAAGATAGGCGATCGCCAGCGCGCCAATGACATAAAACACCCAGGTGGCGGCGCGTTTCATCGGCTTACCACGACGGCAGAACCGCGCCCCTGAATGTCGTCAGGACAAACTCGCGGATTTCCAGCGTCTGGTAGCTCTGCACCAGCGTCTTGACCCATGGCTTGTCCTTATCAGTGCTGCGTACGACGATGATGTTGGTGTAGGGCCCCTTGAGATCTTCGCGCAGGATCGGATCCTTGACCGGATCAAGCCCTGCCAGCGTCGCGTAGTTGGTGTTGATGCCGGCGGCATCGACGTCGTCCAGGCTCCGTGCCGTCTGCGCGGCATCGACCTCCACGATCCTGAGGTTTCTCGGGTTGTCGACGATGTCGGCAACCTTGGGCTTCAAGCCGGCGTCGGGCTTGAGTTTCAGCACGCCCTTGTCCTGCAAGAGCAGCAGGAAACGGCCGCCGTTGGTCGGGTCGTTGGGGATCGCCAAGGTCGCACCTTGCGGCAAGGCATCCGAGCTCCGGTATTTCTTCGAATAGATCCCGACCGGGAAATTCACGGTCAAAGCGACGGTCTCGATTCTGTAGCCGTGTTCCGCGGTCTGGTTGTCCAGATAGGGCTGGTTCTGAAAGGAATTGGCCTGCAGGTCGCCGGCATCGAGCGCCGCATTGGGAGCGACATAATCCTTGAACTCGACGATCTCGATGTCGAGACCATTTTTGGCGGCGATCGGTTTGACGGCCTCAAAAATCCGGGCGTGGGGACCGGCCGTGACGCCGACCTTGATGGTTTCGGCAATCACCGGAGTGGCGGCGGCTGAGGCGACCGCGATTGAAGCCAGGAGAAGGCGAAAGAACATGACGATCACGCTAAACGAAGGCCGGGCTTGGCCTCATCAGCGATTAGCAAAACGCTCGCCGTCAGACCAGCCCCGCCGGCACCAACCAAGGTTCGCCGGCAAGGTTGAGCCTTGGGTCATAGCTTGATCGGCACGAAGTGATTGATGGCGATCAGGATCACCAGGAGGGCAATCCCGAGACCGAGGCTGAAACCGATCAGCTTCTTTTCGATCGGCAGCAGCGGTTCGACTTCCTTCGAGGAAATCTCGTTCTTGAGGTCAACTTGCGGCATGTGGCTCTACCCCCGATGGATTAGCTGGCGAGCGGTGGCTTGAAGCCGCTGAAGAACAGCCAGGAGATCAACAGGCCCACCCAGATGACGAACCCGAACAGGCTGACGAAATAGACCGCGGCAAGTTTGCCGAAACCCTGCTGCCAGAGTTTTCGGAAGTCCGACAGCACGCCGATCGAGAAGAAGGTAAGCACAAAGAAGATCACGCGGAACACGTTGGCTTCGCCGGCGGCGGCGGGAAGCGCCTTGGCGATTTCCGGCGTCGAGCCGATCGCAAGCCAGAGCGAGATTGCGAACACGACGATGAAGCCGAGAATGAACTTCGGGAATCGCTGCCAGATTTCGACAGGCTTGGCCCGGTCCCGTCCCTTGTCGATGTGGTTGGTCCAGATGTAGCCGAGAATGAAGGCCCAGATGCCGATGAAGATATCGATGAAGATCTTGACCGTCGCGGTGGTCGCGAGAATCCAGCCGGGTTGATACTTGATGCCTTCCGCGGCCGCTTTCGCCATGATCAACGACTCGGTGATACCGCCGCCCGCCACGGCCGCGCCATCGGTCTTGATGGCAAGCCCGATCCAGGCGCCCGCCACCAGCGGCTCCTGCCACAGGAACGTCTGCGCCAGGAACGGCAGGATCAGGACTTCGACGACCGCGAACACGACGACCAGCGACGACACCAGGATCGGTACTGCCGGCCGCGCGCGGATCGCGCCGCCGGTGGCGATGGCAGCCGCCACGCCGCAGATCGAAATGCCGGAAGCCAACGGCACCGACCATTCGCGGCTGAAGCCGAACCATTTGCGCGCGACATAGTAAATCACCGCCCAATAGATCAGATAAGCCTCGACGATCGCAGCCGCACCGCGCAACAAAAGCGAGGATGCGAGGTTGAGGCGGGCAGCCGCGGTGACGGCGACGGTGGCGCCGAGAATGACGATTGCGACCTTGATATAGAGTTCGGGCCGGATCGCTTCCTTGAGCCAGTTCGCAAAGCGCGGAAAGAAATTGGCGATCACGATCCCTGCCAGAAGCGCCACGATGAAGCCGCCTTCATTGGTGAGCTTGAGCGACCAGGTGAGCCCGAACTTCTGCTGTTCTGCCGGCGTCACCGCGGCGACGTAGGCATAGCTGCCGACGATCCAGCTCGCATAGGCGATCGCAAACGTGGCGGTAAATGCCAGCGCGAATTTCCGCACATCCGCGCCCAGCGTCGCGACGCCGGCGCTTAGAACCACCAGCAACGCCAGGTAAGTGGCGATCAGCGCACCGCCGCCGCCAAGCCAGGAATAGGCTTTGGCAAAGGGGTTCAGCGCTTGCGTCAGGTCGGTGTAAACCGAGGTGGACACGGCCCAGCCCAGCAGGTCCACCCCGCCGATGCTGACCAGCGCCGATCCAAACACCAGAAGACCTATAACGACCGCAAGCCAATCTTCGGTCAATTGCGCCCGTAGCGTCAGCGGCTCTGAGGCCTTGATCGCGATGTCCGACATTCTATGTCCCCGAAAATGATCCTGACGGATAGTTCGCCCGCTGCGTTTTTTCTTCAGGATGATGGCGTTTGTTATTCAGGATGAAGGCGTTTACGCTCAGGATAATGGCGTTAATTCTTCAACATGATGGCGCCGGGGGCAAAATGATGACGTCGGTGACTGGAGTCGAGGACCCCAGAAAAAAAACGATGTCCGACCTGCCGGATCGGCGTCAAACGCTGGCTTTCTTCCACTGAAGACCGCGAAGGAAGATCATTTTTCTCCGGTCGGGATACGACGGCCGTGCCCAAAAAGCGCCATTTACCGCGCGGCGGCAGAAGCGGCTTTCTGAGGCGCGACGCTGATCGCAAGCTTGCCATAGCGGTCGGTAAAGGCCGCGGTATCGATCTCCTCGAGCTGGATCGCGCCGCTCATGACCCCCGCCTTCCAGGCCTCGTGCTCGGCGTCATGCCGAAACTCCGGCATCACCTCTTTGGCAAACAGCTCGAGGGACTCGCAGATGTGCTCATGGCTGTTCTTGCCGGCCTGGTTGAGCAGGATGACCTGGTCGATGTGCGAAGTGCGGAAGCGCCGCAGCTTTTTGCGGATGGTATCCGGCGACCCGATCAGGCCGCTGCGTAGCGCCGCCTCCTGGGCTTCCGGATTTTCGCGTTTCCATCTGTTGTACTCGTCCCACATGTTGACCGCACCGGGCGCCGGACGCTGGCGATCCTGCGAGGCGCCGTAAAAGCGCAATGCGAACTGAAAAAACGTGGCGCCGTCGGCCCTTGCGCGGGCCTCCTCGTCCGTTTTGGCGCACATGAAGAACGACACCAGCGCCATGTTCGGATTGATCACGTAGTCGGCGAGCTTCTTCAGCCGCTTGGTGATGGCGTTGTAATAGGCATGCACCCAGGCGTGCGCGGCATCGGCGCTGACGAACTGGAAGCCAAGCGCGCCAAAACCGCTCTGGCCGGCGCGCTCGATGGTCGGCAATTGCGAGCACGCCATCCAGAGCGGCGGGTGCGGCTTCTGCACCGGCTTCGGCACCACGTTGCGCAAGGGAACGTCGAAATATTTGCCGTGATGCTCGCAGCCGCCGTCCTTGAACATCGGGAAGATCGCTCGGACGGCTTCTTCGAACACTTCCTTCTTGGTCTCCATGTCGCGTCCGAACGGCGTCAACTCTGTGATGGAAGCGCTCTCGCCCATCCCGAATTCGCAGCGACCGCGGCTCAAGAGATCAAGCACCGCGATGCGTTCGGCCACGCGTGCGGGATGGTTGGTCGTGAGCTGAAAAATGCCGTGGCCGAGCCGGATGTTTTTGGTGCGCTGGCTGGCAGCGGCGAGAAAGGATTCCGGCGAGGGCGAATGTGAATATTCTTCGAGGAAATGATGTTCCACCACCCAGACATGGTCGTAGCCCAACCGGTCGGCGGTCTCCAGTTGCGTCAGCGCGTCCTGATAAAGCTTGAGCTCGTCGCCGGCCTGCCACGGCCGGGGCAATTGCAGCTCATAGAAGATGCCGAACTTCATGACGTCTCTCCCGCGGGCCGGCTTTATCTTTTTTGGCAGTGTATTCGCCGCTAAAGGCGAGTCCAGCCGCGGCCTATTCCGTGACGTGGAAGCGGCTTGCGTCGGCAGAATGAATGGTTAGCTTTGGATATGCGCCTCGAATCGGCGCCTCCCCACCAGAGCCCCCATGACCACCTTCACCCCGCATCAGGATTCCGCGCTGAAGGCCGTTGCCGACTGGCTCAAGGCAAAGCCCGGCCGCAACGGCACGCCGCCGGTATTTCGCCTGTTCGGCTATGCCGGCACCGGCAAGACCACGCTGGCGCGCCACATCGCTGAAGACGTCGATGGCGAGGTGAAATTCGCAGCCTTCACCGGCAAGGCGGCGCTCGTGATGCGCAACAAGGGCTGCGACAACGCCTCCACCATTCATTCGCTGATCTACCGTGCTCGCGAATCCGGCGTCGAACAGCCGAGCTTCGAATTGTGGGACGATGCGCCGGCCTCGAAGGCGAAGCTGATCATCATCGACGAATGTTCGATGGTTGATGCCGAAATGGGCCGCGATTTGATGTCGTTCGATTGCCCGCTGCTCGTGCTCGGTGATCCCGCACAATTGCCGCCGATCCAGGGCGGCGGTTTTTTCACCGACGTCGAACCCGACGCGATGCTGACCGAGGTGCATCGCCAGGCTCAGGACGACCCGATCGTGCGGATGTCGATGGATATCCGCGAGGGCCGCGAGCTCGAGATCGGCCGTCATGGCGAAAGCGAAGTGGTGTCACGTAGTGAGCTCGATCCGGAGCGCGTCATGCAGGCCGATCAGGTCCTGGTCGGGCGCAACAACACACGCCGCGCCTACAACATGCGGATGCGGCAGAAGCAGAACCTCGAGGATCCCCTGCCCGTTGCCGGCGACAAACTGGTTTGTCTCCGCAACAACCGCAAGAAGGGGCTGTTCAACGGCGGGCTGTGGCGGGTGAAGTCACGCAACGCTTCGCGATCGAAGTCGCGCATCGTCAGCCTGCGGCTCGCGCCGGACGAAGAATTCAGCCACAAGGTGACGAAAGTCTCCGTGCGCTGCGATTGTTTCGAAGGCGGGATCGAGGCGATCCCGTGGGAGCAGCGCAAGCCCTATGACGAATTCGACTACGGCTACGTGCTCACCGTGCACAAGTCGCAGGGTTCGCAATGGGATGACGTGGTGCTGTTCGACGAGAGCTTTGCGTTTCAGGATAGCCGCGCCCGCTGGCTCTATACCGGCGTGACACGGGCGGCCAAGCGGCTTTCCGTGGTGGTGTGATTGTTAGCGTCATTCCGGGGCGATGCGTCAGCATCGAACTATGGTGTGCAATTGCACACCTGAGAATCTCGAGATTCCGGGTTCGCCTCTGCGAGGCGCCCGGAATGACGCCACAAAAAATCACGGACTCGTGTGCTTTTCCCGGTAACGGGCCGGGTTTTGTCCCGTATCTTGGGCAAGACCAGGCGCGAGGGCCGATTGCGAACGGCCGCCGCCGCGTTAAATTTAGGGCGCAATAGCGCCTCGTTCCGCCGAGCCGACAGGAAATCAAGAGGAAGCCCCATGACCCGCCGTTCCCTGAGCCGCCTTTCGCTGTATGCCGCCACCATCGGCTTGCTGGCGATTTCCGCCATCAAGATTGCGCCTTCGCTTGCCGCCGAGGATGCCGTGATCATTCCGCCGCCGGCGGTCGACGTTCAGAACGCGAATGGCCTCCAGACCGTGGTTGTGGCCGGCGGCTGCTTCTGGGGCGTGCAAGGCGTCTTCCAGCACACGGCCGGTGTCGTCAATGCGACGTCGGGCTATTCCGGCGGCAGCAAGATGACCGCTGACTACCACATGGTTTCCTCCGGCACGACGGGACATGCGGAGTCGGTTGAGGTCAAGTTCGATCCCAAGAAGATCAGCTATGGCAAGATTTTGCAGATTTTCTTTTCAGTGGTGCACGACCCGACGCAGTTGAACCGCCAGGGACCGGACTCAGGCACGCAATATCGCTCGGCGATCTTCACCACCTCCGACGAGCAGAAGAAGGTCACGGACGCCTATATCGCCCAGCTCGACGCCCTCAAGGTCTACGGCAGGCCGATCGTCACCAAGGTCTCCCAATTGGAAGGGTTTTTCCCAGCCGAGGCCTACCATCAGGACTACCTGACACTGCACCCCACTGATGGCTATATTGCCCACAACGACATTCCGAAGGTCCAAAACCTGAAGAAGATTTTCCCCGGGAATTATACCGAGAAGCCCACTTTGGTCAGTGAAATCAAGGTCACTAATTAAGGGGCTCTTGCTGCACAGGAGGTTTCATGTCCGATGCCAAGGCGACGACGAAAGTCGAAAAGAGCGAGGCCGAGTGGCGCAAGGAACTGACGCCGATGCAATATGCGGTGTTGCGCGAGAAAGCGACCGAACGGCCGTTCTCCGGCGAATACGAGCATGAAAAGCAGCGCGGCACCTATGTCTGTGCCGGCTGCGGGCAGACATTGTTTGAGTCCGACGCCAAGTTCGATTCCGGCTGCGGCTGGCCGAGCTTCACCCAGCCGGCGGCCGAAAGCCATGTCGACGAGGAGCGCGACATCACCCACGGCATGATCCGAACCGAGGTGCTTTGCTCAAGCTGCAACGGCCACCTTGGCCACGTGTTCGAGGACGGCCCGGCGCCGACCGGATTGCGTTACTGCATCAATTCAGCGGCGCTGAAACTCCAGCCGAAATAATTTTCCGGACGTCGGCCGCGTAATTGGGTTCCCCTGCTGGAACCAGCGGGGTGGATGTGCTGTTCTGCTTCAGCCCGGTTTGGCGGAATTCATCCGCCCACCGGCCTGTCGGGGAGGCGCGCGATGTCGCTTGCAACGATCCTCATTATAATCGTGATCCTTTACCTGCTCGGAGGCTGGAGCGGCCGTATTGGCGGCTATGGCTACGGCTATGGCCATTCCGGAATGGGATTGGGCGGTGTGATTTTGGTGGTGCTTCTGGTTCTGCTGCTCTTCGGCAAGCTATAATTCTCATAAGATACTGAAAATACACAATTTCTTATCGAAGAGGCCGCCGAACGGACGGATTCATACGGATTCATCATGGCGCCCGGCAGGAGTCGCATTTCCCGCAGAGAGGCCTATATTAGAGGTCGTCCACAATGAGATGACGTGCACCGGCGCCGCTTGATTTTTGCGCCCGTGCGATCTGTTCGCGATGTCTTTCGCGTTCTCACTAAAAAGAACAGAGGTCCGCTACCATGGCTTCCTTCAGCTTCAATACCGCTGCCGAGTTGTTTCCCGCCGCCATCCGCAAGAAGAAGCGGGCGGGCTTTGCCTACCGGCGATTTGGCACCGCGGCCGAAGCGGTCCGTTTCGCGATCGAGGAACTGCCGGCGGATTCGCTGAACGGTGCTTATCTCCAGGTCGACGAAGCCCGCTTCGACCAGGTCGGCATTCGTACGCTGTATGAGAGCCAGGATTTTCCGCTGCCGCGCCGCCCGCGTGCGCCTGAGCCAGTTCCTGCCGAGGCCAAGACCGACGAAAAGGCGGCCTGAGCAGGCCTTCCGTTACTGAATCGAAATGGGCAAGCAGCGGCTAAAGCGCGTTGAGATGGCGCTTTAGCTTTTTCGTTGAGCGTGATCTTTACGGAAAACCACTTCACACTTTTCCGGATCACGCTTTAACGCGGTTGCTTGTCCAGCCAGCGCCTGAGCAGCCGCACGTTTCGCATATTGGCGCGAAACAACACGTCGAATGCATCGCCCGCCAGCGGCACCAATCCAACGACACCATCGACCGCGACATTGCCGAGCATCCGTGCGGTGACATGCCACGGCGCGCCGAGCGCGCGGGCCTCGCGCACCAGCCAAAGCGAGAACGCGGTCGCCAGGATATCGCCGAGCACGGGGATCAATCTGATAACCCCATCGACGCCGTAACGGATATTGGTTCCGGGCAACATGAACGCGACGTCGAGGAGTTTCGCCAGCGTCTCAAATCGCGCCAGACGTTGCTCACGCGTGAGAATGCCGAACGGATTGGCGCTGGAATGGGCGAAATCGAACTGAAATCGGCGAAGGCCATCGCCCGGCGAACTTGCCGGAATCTCACGGCCTTCCTGATCGATCACAGGACCTTGCGGCCGGCCCGCACGGAACGGACCGCGCGAGGCGCCAAAACGCGCGTCACCAGGTGAGATGATTTCTTCGTTCGACATGCCCATCAGATGGTAACGCACGGGATCGGCGCAAGTGCCATCGTCGAGGTGCGGAACGTCCAAGTGTCGAAACGAGTATGTCAGGCCGGCAGCGCCACCTCGGCCGGCCGGTCGAGGTAATGGGCAACGGCTGACGATACCGAGCCGGGAACGAAGCCGACCAGCCCGTAGAGCACGAATTGCAGCACGCCGCTATCCGGCCCGCGCGAGCCGTAGAGTAACTCGGCCGCCGCAAAGGCGATCACGCCGACGATCAGGAGGCGCGCCTTGGGGCCTACTCGTTTGACGTGAAAAATAATATCGTCCACGGCGCCTAACATCAGCGCCGGCAACAGACCGAACAGGTAGGAATACTGCAAGGTCCTGGCGAACACGATGAGCAGCTTGTCGGCTTCCGACAGGCTCGGCGGGTGGCTCCAGTAGCCGGACATCACCGTGTTCGTCAGAAGCAGCAGAAATCCGCCGAACAATGGACCCATGACTGCAAAGATCGCGTATCGCTTCATCTCGCGCCTGGTCTTCTATTCGCCCCACGCCGCGAATGCATCGTTGAAGGCGCGCTCGCCGGGGGCCCCCTTCTCGATAGCGATGATGGCGCGGCGCTGGTTGACGTAGACCAGCGGCACGTCGAACCACGAGCGCTCCCTCAGGAGCGGCAGGTTGCGAACGCGATCGGCCTCGACATTCGACAGGCCAACCAGGAAGAAACCATCGGTGACCTTGACGGCAAGGCCCGCGAGCGGCGTTCCACGCGCCTGTTCGTTGGACTTCATCAGAATGCCCGGCACGTTGCTGACGCCGCCGCCCGAGAAATCAGGCGGCAGGGTGAACGTCAGTTCCACCGTGTGGCTCGCCGGGAGCGATGCATCGGTGTTGCGGCGGAAAGACATCGTCATCTTGAACTTGCGATCGGGGATTTCGATATCGGCGCGCACGGCGACGTCGGCCTTCTGGTTACCCGACGCCTTGATCTGTTCGGTCCGCCAGATCACGGAGCCGACATACTGCTTGCCCTTGGGATCGGAGGGATCCTCGTCATACAGCACGACCTTCTGCGCCACCGGAGCAAGTTGGTCGCTCGATGACGGTTGTCCCACGCGATCGGCAATCTTGGGTTTTGTGCCGGGGACACCGGAATCCTTGGGGGCTTCAACGACCGTCGATGAGGATTTGAACAAACCGCTCACCGTGTTCACGACCAGCTTGCCCCACAGGGCCGCGGCGCCAACCAGGATCAGAACGATGCTGACGGCGATCGCGCTCTTGAACGGAAATACCGTTCCCCGTTTCTGCTCGCGGCCCCGGTCCGGCGGCAGGCGTGGACGTGGTGGGGCCGGCTGCGGCGGCGCGTAGCGCTCCGCCTCCTCGACCGACTCGTCATAGGAATAGGGCGCCTCGGAATCGAAGCCGCGGTCCTCCATGACTGGCTCAAGCCGGTCGAATTCGGGCGACGGCGAAGGCACGTTGGCATAGGTTTTCCGCGCCGCGCGGCTGGCCTGCGCGGCAGCGCGGCCAAGATCGTCGGTGTCGGCGGTGATGTCGCGAAATCCGCGCATGCCCGGCGGCTCAGGCGTAGCGCCGTCGGCACCGCGGCGGGCGGCTTGCCGCTCGCGCGTCGGCGGCAGCTGCGGATCCTGCATGGAAACCTGCGGCTGACGCGGCGTCTCTGGCCGGGCGGTGCGCGCCAGAGACGGATCCTGCCGGTCTTCCTGTCCCAACGGCGACCGATCGTTGCGCGGCAATGGCGGCGGCGGTTGTCGCGGGCGCGGCTGTTCTGGCTGTGCTTGTGCTGTGGCCGGCGAGGCCTCAGGCGGCCGCGCGCCGCCGGGACGGGCTGCATTGGCCCGCAACGCGCTGCTGGCCCTTGATGGGGTTCGCGCCGGATCCGCCGAGCGCGACGCCTCGCGCGCCCGCTGGGCGGCTTCCGATTCCACCTTGCGCACGGCCTCTTCCAGCGACAACCGTTCGCGGGTGATTTCGGACTCGCTGAGCGGGGGTTCGACGCTGCGAAGCTGCGCGATCAAGGCTGCGCGTGCCCGTTCATAGAGCGCACGACGGCTTTCGCCGGGAGCACTGGGATCCAGTCCGGCGATGGCACGGGCAATCAGCGGGTAGTAGTCAGCCATTTCTACTCAACAATGCGGGCTTTACGGTAACATCTCGTTAATCTCGTTAAGCCTCGAACGGGTTCTGCACCAGGATAGTATCCTCGCGTTCGGGGCTTGTGGAAAGCAAGGCAATTGGACAACCCACCAATTCCTCCACACGGCGGACATATTTGATCGCCTGCGCCGGCAGTTCGGCCCAGGAGCGGGCATTGGCGGTAGGTTCCTTCCAGCCTTCGATCGTCTCATAGACTGGAGTAACCCGGGCCTGGGCGCCCTCGCCGGCCGGCAAATAGTCGATTTCCTTGCCGTCCAGCAGATACCCCGTGCAAACCTTGATGGTTTCAAAACCGTCAAGGATATCGAGCTTGGTCAAGGCAAGACCATTGATGCCGCAGGTACGCACGGTCTGGCGCACGAGCGCCGCGTCGAACCAGCCGCAGCGGCGCTTGCGTCCGGTGTTGACGCCGAATTCCTTGCCACGGCGGCCGATCTCCTCGCCGATCTCGTCATGCAGTTCGGTTGGAAACGGCCCCTGGCCGACCCGGGTCGTGTAAGCCTTGCAAATTCCCAGCACATAGCCGACCGCGCCGGGGCCCATGCCGGTGCCGGTAGCGGCCTGCGCCGCGACGGTGTTGGACGAGGTGACGTAGGGATAGGTGCCGTGATCGACGTCGAGCAGCGCGCCCTGCGCGCCCTCGAACAGGATACGCTTGCCCTCGCGCCGCTTGAGATCGAGCAGCCGCCACACGGTTTCGGCATAAGGCAAAAGCTGCGGCGCGAACGCCGTCAGCTCGCGCAAGATCTGTTTGCCGTCGATCTCTTCCAGACTGAGCCCGCGGCGCAGCGCGTTGTGATGCGCCAGCAAGCGGTCGATCTTGTGCGGCAGCGTGGCGAGGTCGGCAAGATCCATCAGCCGGATCGCACGCCGCCCGACCTTGTCTTCATAGGCAGGTCCAATGCCGCGCCGCGTGGTGCCGATCGCGGTATTCGCATTCGACGATTCACGCAGCGCATCGAGTTCGCGATGCAATGGCAGGATCAGCGTGACGTTCTCGGCGATACGAAGATTTTCTGGGCTGACCGCGACACCTTGGGCGCGCAACTTCGTCACCTCATCGAGGAACGCCTGCGGATCGAAAACCACGCCGTTACCGACCACCGCCAATTTCGAAGGCCGCAGCACGCCGGACGGCAACAGCGCCAGCTTGTAGGTCTCGCCATTGATCACGAGCGTATGGCCGGCATTGTGGCCGCCCTGGAAACGCACGACGATGTCGGCCTGCTCCGACAACCAGTCGACGATCTTGCCTTTCCCTTCGTCGCCCCACTGGGCGCCGACGACGACGACATTCCCCATCCGCAGCTATTCCCTCTGCAACTCTCTAATGTTCAGGCGTGATCTGTTCGAAAAAACCGGTCCAAGTGTGGCGGATTTGGCATTCGCTTCGCCGCGCTGGTGTCCCGGTTCTGACATCCGTATCCCATTGCGGCGGGCACGTTTACGAATGTCAGCACCCAACTAGCGCACGCCGGGTCCGGTCGCATGCAAGGCACACACCGGATAAAGGATGCGGGCTACCGACGCAAGCAAGAAGGCGCTTAGGACCTGCTTTCCCAGCCAATCAAGCCCTTGATATCCCCCGAAAATCCGCTTCCCACCACGACCGGCCACCATTCCGCCTGACCGGGACGCGGATGCGTCCGAAGACATCGCGCCTTGCCATCGCCATGGGCGCATGGTCGCGATGCGCCGGCCGCCATTGAAGCGGGGCCGAAATCCGTGTCTGTGAAATTGCCGGGCAAGAATCCCTCGGCCGGGCGCGGCGCGCCGGGCTGGGCCGCGGCGTCGTGATCCACGCCTCCCTGGGCCCAAAGCCGCATGTCAGCTTCCGATGAGATCACCGATGCCATACCCCGCAGCCGGGGTGTCTGGCTTTTCAACCAGCCTTACATCCTGCTCTCGATCACTGCTTTATGCTGGGCCGGCAATGCCATCGTCGGCCGGTTGGCCGCGGGCCACATCCCGCCGGTGACGTTGGCTTTCCTGCGCTGGTGGCTCGCTTTCCTGATCATCCTTCCTTTTGCGTGGCAGCATCTCAAGCGTGACTGGCCAGCGATCCGCGGCTGCCTCGGCACCATGATCTTCCTGTCGTTGACCGGCATTGCCGCCTTCAACACCCTGCAATATTGGGCGCTGGAACATACCCAGGCGCTGAACACGTTATTGCTGCAGTCGGCCGCGCCGCTGTTCGTGGCGGGCTGGTCGCTGGTGTTGTTCGGGATCAGGCTGAGGCTGGCGCAGTCCGTCGGAATCCTGGTGTCGCTGACGGGTGTGCTGGTGATCCTGCTGCACGGTGACCTGACGGCGATCACCGCGATCGACTTCAACAAAGGCGACCTCATCTTCACTGTGGCGCTCCTGATCTTCGGACTTTATTCGGCGATGATGCTCAAGCGGCCACCGATACACGATCTGTCATTCGTGGCCTTCACGTTCGGATGCGGCTCCGCCTGTCTGATTCCGGCGCTGATCCTGGAATTGCTGTGGCGTCCCGTCATGGAGCTCAACACCAGCAATTTGCTCTCTTTGCTTTATGTCGCGGTTTTCCCCTCCACCATCGCCTATCTTGGCTTCAATCGCGGCGTCCGGTTGATCGGCGCCAACCGGGCTGCGCCGTTCTTCCACGTCGTGCCCGTGTTCGGATCGGTGATGGCCATCGTCTTTCTGGGCGAGCGGCCGCAGGTCTTCCACTTCATCGGCTTTGCGCTGGTACTGACGGGCGTGTTCGTGGCGTCGAGAAAGCCTTCCGCAGCATCGGGATGAGCGCAGCCCCGCCGCCATCATCTTTTGATCCCATCCGCTGGCTCAACCATCAACCCTATCTGCTCCTGAGCCTGGCCGCGCTGTTCTGGGCCGGCAATATCGTGCTCGGCCGCTATGTCGCCGGCCATGTGCCGCCAATGACGCTGTCCTGCATCCGGTGGATCGGCGCCTGCCTCATGCTGCTGCCGTTTGCGTGGCCGCATCTAAAGCGGGATTGGCCGGTCCTGCGCAAACGACTGCCGCTCATGATCGCGCTGTCGGCAACGGGTTTCGCCTTCAACAATGCGTTGTCCTATTGGGGGCTGCAATTTACCCAGGCGCTCAACGCGCTGCTGATTCAGTCCTCGGGGCCTTTGTTTATCGCGCTGTGGGCGCTCATTCTATTCAACGTGCGGCTCACCTGGGCGCAACTCACCGGCATCGCATTGTCGCTGCTCGGCGTTCTCACCATCATCCTGCGTGGCGATTTGACGGCGCTTACCGCCATCCGCTTCAATATCGGCGACCTCATGATGACCGGCGCGCTGGTCGCCTTCGGCCTGTACTCGGCGCTGATGCTGCGCCGGCCGGTGACGCATCAACTGTCATTGATCTGCTTCACCATGGCCTGCGGCGCACTGTTGCTGCTGCCGTTCTCGCTCTGGGAATATGCCAACGGCATCACGCTGAAATTTGACGCCATCACCTTGGTCACGCTGGTTTACGTCGTGATCTTCCCCTCAACGCTCGCCTATCTGTTCTTCAACCGCGGCATCGCGACGATCGGGCCGAACCGCGCCGCGCCGTTCTTCCACCTGGTTCCGGTGTTCGGCTCGGTGATGGCTATCCTGCTGCTCGGCGAACAACCGCGGCTGTTTCATCTCGCCGGCTATATCATGGTGCTTGCCGGCGTCGTCATCGCTTCGCGAAAGGCGCCGGCACGCTAAAGCGCGATGCTTTAGAACGTCAGCGCCTTCGCCTGCTTCACCTGCGGCAGCGCCTGCACCTTGGCCAGCACATCGGCCGGCACCGCGCCGTCGACCTCGACCAGCGCAATCGCATCCCCACCCTGCTTGGTGCGGCCGAGATGGAAGGTCGCGATATTGATCTTGGCGTCACCGAGCAGGCCTGCAAAATGACCAATGAAGCCCGGCTTGTCCTCGTTGGTGATGTAGATCATCGACTTGCCGAATTCCGCATCGACCCGGATGCCCTTGATATCGACCAGCCGCGGCTTGCCGTCGGCATAGATCGTGCCCGATACCGAACGCTCCTGCCGCTCGGTCGTCACGGTGACCGTGATCAGGCTCTCGTAATCGCTCTGCGCGGTGCGGACGATTTCGTCGACCGCCATGCCGCGCTCCTTGGCGACGACGGGCGCGGAGACGACATTGACGGTACCGAGCATCGGGCGCAGCAGTCCGGCGAGCACCGCCGAGGTCAGCGCCTTGATCTTCATCTCGGCGACATGACCTTCATAAGTGATCTGCACCTTGGCGATGCCCGTTTCGGTCAATTGGCCGGCGAACGAGCCGAGCTTTTCGGCGAGTTCGATGAACGGCCTGAGCTTGGGCGCTTCTTCCGCCGTGATCGAGGGGAAGTTGACCGCGTTCGAGATGGCGCCGTGCAGGAGATAGTCGGACATCTGTTCGGCAACCTGGAGCGCGACATTCTCCTGCGCTTCGGTGGTGGCAGCCCCAAGATGCGGGGTACAGATCACGTTGGGATGGCCGAACAGGACGTTTGACGTCGCCGGCTCCTCGACGAAAACGTCGAAGGCCGCGCCTGCGACCTGTTTGGAATTCAGCGCATCCACCAGCGCCTGCTCATCGACCAGGCCGCCGCGCGCGCAGTTGACGATCCGCACGCCTTTTTTCATTTTCGCAAGCGCCGTCGCGTCGATGATGTTGCGCGTCTTGTCGGTCAGCGGCGTATGCAGCGTGATGACATCGGCGCGCTTGAACAACTCGTCAAGTTCGACCTTCTCGACGCCGATATCCCTGGCACGCTCCGGCGACAGGAACGGATCGAACGCGATCACCTTCATGCGCAAGCCGAGCGCGCGATCGGCAACAATTGATCCGATGTTACCGCAGCCGATCACACCTAACGTCTTGCCGGTGATCTCGACGCCCATGAAGCGATTCTTCTCCCATTTGCCGGCCTGGGTCGACGCGTCGGCCTGGGGAATTTCACGCGCGAGCGCCAGCATCAGCGTGATCGCGTGTTCGGCAGTCGTGATCGAATTGCCGAACGGCGTGTTCATCACGATGATGCCCTTGGCGGTGGCGGCGGGAATTTCGACATTGTCGACGCCGATCCCGGCGCGTCCGATCACCTTCAGCCTTGAGGCCTTCTCGATGATCTTCGCCGTTGCCTTGGTGGCGGAACGAATGGCGAGACCGTCATACTCGCCGATGATCGCGGCGAGCTTGTCCTTGTCCTTGCCGAGGTGGGGCTGGAAATCGACCTCGATGCCGCGATCCCTGAAAATCTGCACCGCGGCCGGCGACAGCGCGTCGGAAATGAGCACCTTGGGTTTTGTCATTGGCGTGACCTTTATCGAGAGCGTCTTCCCGGCCGAAGCGCCACTTGGCGCGAAGAGCCGGGATCCATACTCCGTGACGGTGGTTGGGTCCCAGCGCTTCGCTTGACCGGGACGACAGATGCGAGGGAGCTACGCCGCCTTCGGAAGCTGCGCCTTGGTTTCAGCAAAGGCCCAGTCGATCCACTGGGTCAACAACGCAACGTCACTCGCCTCGATCGTGGCGCCGCACCAGATACGCAAGCCTGCCGGCGCATCGCGATGACCCGCGAAGTCGTAACCGGCGCCTTCCTTCTCGACGAGGCCGACCATCTTCTTGATGAAGTCGATTTGCGCGTCCGAGTTCAGCGAGGCGATCGCGGGATCGGTCACCTTCATGCACACCGAAGTGTTGGAGCGGATCGCCGGTGTCTCGGCGAGAAAGTCGATCCAGGGCGTTTTGGCCTGCCAGTCCGCGAGCACTTTGAGGTTTTTGTCCGCGCGCGCCATCAGCGCCTTGAGACCCCCGACCGATTTGGCCCAGTTCAACGCATCGAGATAGTCCTCGACGCAGAGCATCGATGGCGTGTTGATGGTCTCACCGACGAAGATACCTTCGTTGAGCTTGCCGCCCTTGGTCATGCGGAAGATCTTCGGCAGCGGCCAGGCCGGCTTGTAACTCTCGAGCCGTTCGACTGCGCGTGGCGAGAGCACCAGCATGCCATGCCCGGCTTCGCCGCCCAGCGCCTTCTGCCAGGAGAAGGTCACAACGTCGAGCTTGGGCCAATCCAGGGCTTGCGCAAACGCAGCCGACGTCGCGTCGCAGATTGCAAGGCCCTCGCGTTTGGCGCTGATCCAGTCGGCATTGGGAACGCGCACGCCTGACGTGGTTCCGTTCCAGGTGAAGACGACATCGGAGGCCGGATCGGCCTTGGAGAGATCGGGAATCTCGCCATAAGTCGCGGCGAGCTTTGTCACGTCCTTGAGCTTCAGGTGATTGATGACATCGCCGGTCCAGGTTTCGCCGAACGATTCCCAGGAGATCGCCGTCACGGGCCGCGCACCGAGCAGCGACCACAGCGCCATTTCGACCGCGCCGGTATCGGAAGCCGGCACGATGCCGATCCTGTAGTCCGCGGGCACCTCGAGAACTTCGCGCGTCAAATCGATCGCGCGTTTCAGCTTTTCCTTGCCGATCTTCGCACGATGCGAACGGCCGAGAGCTGCGTCCTTGAGATTTTGCGGGGTCCAGCCGGGGCGCTTGGCGCAAGGGCCGGACGAAAAATGCGGCACGTGAGGCCGCGAAGCAGGCTTCGCTACAGTCATGATCTACCCTTCCAGATAGCAAGCCTCCCGTTGGGGGGAGGTGTCCCGCCGTCGTGAATAGGGGAATCGCTCTAAATCGTCAAGAAACTTTGCTCGAAGCCGCGGCCGGAGGCTCGGCATCGCCCACAGGCTGCGGCTGCGCGTTCAACAGTTCGGCCGCGTCGGTGACGAGTTGCGCCGCGCGCCTTCGGCTCGCGACCTTCAGAATGCTCTTGTCATCGGCGCGCACGACATAGTCGTCGCCGATCCGGACGATCGAATAGCTCTTCATGTGACGTCCCCGAGTTTGGATGCGCCGGACAGACGCCAAGTGCCACGGATCGTTCCTGAACAAAAACCCCGATGGCTGGGTTAGTTTACCGCGCGTTAAGGGGACCGAAGGGTGAAGTTCGTTTCGCAGCGTTCGCAAGGACGGCTTCATCCAGCTGTCAAAACTACGGCGAAACAAAAGCGCGATTCCGGCGCACGCTGGCGTCACGAACTTCAGAAAGTTATGGCCACTAGTGAACCTATGGTTCTACTTCCGCTTTTCCATTGCAATTCCCCACTGGCGGCAAGCCCAGGGATTTTTCAGCCTCGGCGATCCAGCGCCGCGTTGAGGCATAGTCGTCGAGACGAAAGCCGCCTTCGTGCGCGAGCCGCGTATAGGCCAATAGCGCGATATCGGCGAGTGACAAGGTTTCGCCAACCAGGAAGCGCGTTGACGCGAGCTGATGCTCCATCCGCGCCAGCGCCGCATGGCCGCGCTTGACCTTGTCAGGATCGAGATCTGACGCCGGCCGGCCGAGATAGACCATCTGATACCGGCAAACCGCGATCGCCGGCTCGTGGCTGTATTGTTCCCAGAACAGCCATTCGTCCATCTTGGCCGCGGCAAAATCATCGGACGGAATGAGATCGCTGCCGCGGGCGAGATAACGAATGATGGCGTTGGATTGCGCGAGCGTGCGGCCGTCGTCGAACTCGACCACCGGCACCTGCCCGGCGCTGTTGAGCTTGAGGAATTGCGGAGTTCGGCTCTCGTGCTTGAGAATATCGACCGCGATCCAGTCGTAGGGCAGCGCGAGATAATCGCAGACCCATTTCACCTTCAGGCAATTGCCCGAATTGATGTCGCCGTAAATCTTCATGATCCGCTGCCCTTCCCGAGAGAGCAGCAGAGCAACAGGCGCAATCGATGATGTCAATCATCGGGAATAAGCTTGCAGGCTTATCAGAATTTATAGCCCAGACCAACGCGCACATTGTTCTGCGTGACCGCCGTGCCCATAACCTGCATGAACTTGATGTATTCCCATTCGCCACGCAGAAAAATATTACCCCAGAACATGTATTCCAGGCCGAGGCCTGCGGTATAACCAACCACGAAGTTGTTGCTTCTCGCATCAGTCGCCGTTAGCGCAAACTGCGGGAGCGGAAAGCTGCTCGTACTTCCGTCGGCAAAATTGATCGTCCTCTCCACAGAACTCGTTACCGTGCGCGTCACGTCCATGCGGCCAACCGCAAGACCGCCGAACGCATAGGGCAGAAAATCACCGTTTGCCCAGCCCGCGCGGCCACGGAATGTCATCTCGTCCTTGATTTGCAGAGCAGCGTTGCCGTTCAGCGTCACACCGTCTGCCGCAGTGGCGCCGGGCGGTAGAACCAGATTCGGCTCGGCGACTTGAATCGGACCCAAACTTGCGGAAGTTGAAGTCCCAAAACTGGACAGGTAATAATTATAGTTTGCTTCGACGCCCAGGACGATGTCGCCAAACTGATAGTTGCGTCCGACGAACGCTCCGAAACCCGACGTGTTTTGTCCGTTAGTCCGACCCAGCAAAGTCAATTGGGCGGTCGCACTTTGCAGCGTGGTGTTGCGAAATAAATTATTGGTCATGGACACGACGGTGCTGCCATAGTCCACGTTTGCCGTCGAATACTCGACCTGACCGCCGGCATACCAGCCGTCCCAGTTTCTGGTCGGTGTACTCGAAGCCGGCAGCGAGCCGCGAAGGAAATCGGGCATGTCGGCGGCTTGCGCGCTCGCCACCGTCCCCAACATTGCCGCCGCCGCCAGTACGACTCCACGCATCGAACCACTCCCAAGCTACTTAACACCCGGCGTGATCATCGCCCGTTAACCTTAATCAATCGTTGTCGCGCGCGAGTTGATGCAAAACAAAACGGCGCGGGAACATCCCGCGCCGTTAACAAGTGTTAAACTGAATTCGTTCGATCAGCCCTTGGTGACCAGCGGCGGCGCATAGGCCGGCGGGCTCCAGAGATTCCAGCGCACGCCGAGCGTCAGATCATTCGATGTGATGTTGTGGAAGTTAAATACGAACGGCGTCTGCGGACCGCCCAACGCGGCCGAACCACCCGTCACGCCGTCGCCGAGATTGACGTAGCTGTACGCCAATTCAACAGTCATGTTCGGGGTGACCTTGTAGGCTAGACCTGCATGCGCGGCCCATGCAAAATTCCATTTGGAACCAGTAGCAGCGGTGGCGAAGCTAGGTCCTCCATTCGGGAAACCGAGAGGAATATTACCGGCGTCGGTAAAGTTCGAGATGGTCACGCGCGACGTACCGATACCGGCGCCGATAAAGGGTGTCACGCACCACCAAGTGCCCAAGTCGACATAGGCATTGGCCAGGAACAACAATTCAGACTTACTCGCGTTGTAGTTATCGACCTCTGGAGCCGGCCCCCCAACATCGAAGGTCTGAAATAGATCCGTTCCCTTGAAGTTCGATTTGCCGCGATATTGGCCTGTGACGTCAACGCGGAACCAGTTGTTGAATTGATAGCCAGCGCCCACGCCAAAGATGCCGCCAGTGTCAAATCCAGTGCTCTGCGTCTGTGTACCGGGAACAACTCCGGCAAGAAGGCGGGGATCATTGATACTCAGGTTATTTACGCTCTGGTTGCTGAATCCAATGTCGCCGCGCAGATACCATCCACCGAAATCGGCGACTGGCGGAGGCGCGTAAGACATCGGCGGGGGTGCGATGGCCATGTCAGCGGCGGACGCCATCGACGACAACAAGGATGCCGCGCCGGCGGCAACGAAAAATTTTACACTACGCATTGGCTTCGTCCCTTTTGGCCAGTGAGGCAGACGGCCTCACATCGAAAACTCACTCCGGGACGATGGCACCAAATGCTTAAGCGCCGCTTAACCCTAATTTTTAAGGTTGATATTTCGCGAACAATATCGTCGCTGAAAGTTTTGCTCGGCCCAAAAAAGGCGATAGCGCCACAAGTGCTAATGATGTGTGAAGAGGGCGAGTGGCGAATAGGAGGTCGCTCACTATTCGCTATTCCCTATTCGTTACCTGCCTGCTTGCGGCATCTTCGGCAGGAACACCGCCAGCAATCCGATCGCCGGCAGGAACGAACAGATCTGATAGACGAAGGCGATGCTGGTGTGGTCGGCAAGCTTGCCGAGCAGCGCCGCACCGAGGCCGCCGATGCCGAACGCCACGCCGAAGAACACACCTGAGATCATGCCGAAGCGGTGAGGCACCAGTTCCTGCGCGAACACGATGATCGAGGACGTGGTCGAGGAAATGATGAGGCCGATGAAGACGGTCAGCACCGCGCTCGCCGTGAGCCCCGCATAGGGCAATGCCAGCGTGAACGGCAATGCGCCGACGATCGAAAACCAGATGACGATCTTGCGGCCAAAGCGATCCCCCAATGGTCCGCCAAAAAAAGCGCCGGCCGCGTTCGCAGCCAGGAAGACGAAAAGATAAAGCTGCGCGGCCTGGGTCGAAACGCCGAAGCGGTCGATCAGATAGAAGATGTAGTAGCTCGACAGGCTCGAGACGTAGAGCTGCTTCGAGAACAACAGCATCACCAGCACCGCGAGCGCGATCCGAACCCGGCGCGGAGACGGCGCGTCCGGATGCGTAACGATCGCGGCCGTCTTTCTGGCCTTGATCTGCGGCTGGTACCATCGGCCGATCCGCCACAGCACGACGATCGCGAGAAACGCGATCGAAGAGAACCAGGCGATGCTGGGCTGGCCGAACGGAACGACGACCAGTGCCGCGAGCACCGGTCCCATCGAGGTGCCGAAACTGCCGCCGAGTTGAAACACCGATTGCGCAAAGCCATAGCGGCCGCCGGAGGCCAGCCGTGCGATGCGCGCCGACTCCGGGTGGAACACCGCGGAGCCCAGCCCGATCAGCGCGGCGGCAATCAGGATCACCACGTATTGGTGAGCGACGCTGAGCAGCAGCAGGCCGAAGAAGGTCGAGGACATGCCGATCGCGAGCGAAAACGGCTGCGCCTTCTTGTCGGTGAAATGCCCGACCACCGGCTGCAACAGCGAGGCCGTAAACTGGAACGCCAGGGTGATCAATCCGATCTGCGTAAAGTCGAGCGCGTAACTGTCCTTCAGGATCGGATACACCGACGCGATCAGGGACTGCATGGTGTCGTTGAGGAAGTGCGAGAAGCTGATGCCAGCGAGCACCACATAAGCGGGCCCGGCCACGGCTGCCGTCAGCGTAGACGCAGGCTCAACGACGACCGGCTCGGTCAGGGTTTCATCGGAGACGATAACGGACTTGTTCAAGGAATCATTCCCGGCCGCATGCAAAGCGCATTTCCTACGCTGACGGCACTCGACCGACCACCATCATTAGAAAATGGCTGCGATGCGTGTGCCGCGCCGCGTCAGGCCGCGGCCTGGCCGAGTGCGGAAACGATGTGATCGACCACTTCCTCGACCAGCATGCGATCGTCGCCCTCGCCCATCACCCGGATCACGGGCTCCGTTCCCGAAGAGCGCACCAGAAGCCGGCCATGGCCGTTGAGCCGCTTTTCGCCGTCATTGATCGCCGACTTGACGCTGGCATTATCGAGCGGCTTGCCTGAGCGGTAGCGCACGTTCTTCAGGATCTGCGGCAGCGGATCGAAGCGGCGGCAGACTTCCGAAACCGGACGGCGGAGCTTTTGCACGACCGCAAGCACCTGAAGGGCGGCGACGAAACCGTCACCGGTGGTGGCATAGTCCGACAGGATGATATGGCCGGACGGTTCGCCGCCGAGATTGTAGCCACCGGCGAGCATCCGTTCGAGCACGTAACGATCGCCGACGGGGGTGCGGAAGAGTTCGATGCCCTGGCCTTTGAGGAAGCGTTCGAGGCCGAGATTCGACATCACGGTGGCGACGATGCCGGGCTTGGCCAAGCGTCCGTCTTCCTTCCAGCTTTGCGCGATCACGGCCAGCAGCTGATCGCCGTCAACCAGATGTCCGCGCTCGTCGACCAGGATCACGCGATCGGCGTCGCCATCGAGCGCGATGCCGATATCCGCGCGCAGTTCGCGCACCTTGCGGCTCAAGGCTTCCGGCGCCGTCGAGCCGCACTCCTTGTTGATGTTGAAGCCGTCGGGCTCGACACCGATCGAGATGACATCGGCGCCCAGTTCCCACAGCGCTTCCGGCACGACCTTGTAGGCGGCGCCGTTGGCGCAATCGACCACGACGCGCAATCCCTCGAGGCTGAGCTCGCGCGGCAGCGTACGTTTGGCGAATTCGATGTAACGGTCATGGACGCCGTCGATGCGGCGCGCACGGCCGAGGCTTGCGCTTTGCGCCAGGCGCCGGTCGAGCGATTCATCGAGCAATTGCTCGATCTGCTTTTCGACGTCGTCGGACAGCTTGAAGCCTTGCGGGCCGAACAGCTTGATGCCGTTGTCTTCGAACAGATTGTGGGAGGCCGAGATCATCACGCCGAGATCGGCGCGCATCGATTTGGTCAGCATCGCGACCGCCGGCGTCGGCATCGGGCCGAGCAGCAACACATCCATGCCGACCGAGGTGAAGCCCGCGACCATGGCGGTTTCGATCATGTAGCCCGACAAGCGGGTATCCTTGCCGATCACGACGCGATGGCGATGGTCACCGCGCTGAAACACCAGTCCGGCCGCCTGCCCCACCTTTAGCGCCAGTTCCGGCGTGATCAGGCCATTGGCGAGACCCCGAATCCCATCCGTCCCGAAATATTTACGGCTCATCGAACCCCCAGCACCGCCCGCGCCTCTCAAGGCCATCGCCGAGAAACCGAGCCGTCAGCCCCATGCTAACGTCGGAAGCGGTTATAATGCGTTCGACGCTAAAATGACTTCAAAAAATATGATGAATCATTTCGGCCACGGCGCCTGCCGGCGACCATAAACCTTTGAAAATAAACATAATTTATTTAAACGCTGGAAAGCGGCGCGGGAACTTCACTTCTTGCGTTTGACGCGGCCGTCCTCTTTCGATGGGGCCGGCTGGGTGACATTGACCGGGTCGGAGCCCGGAAAGGTCTCCTCCAAGCCCTCTTCCAGCGCAGCCTCAAGCCCCTCATCGCGGGGCTTCTTTTCGGGCTTTTTGACGTGGGATGACTTCGCGGGCGATCGGGTCACGGGAATATCCTCCGCTTTATCGTGATGCGATGTTGCGCCGACCCCTACCGTGCTAGATGACAGCCAAAGCCAGATTTACAAGATAGGGCCGGAAAAACGTCCATGAAACACATTACCTGCATCGAGGACCTGCGACAGCGCCATATGCGGAAGGTGCCGAAGGCATTTTTCGATTATTGCGACCGTGGCTCCTATGCCGAGGAAACGCTGCGCGCCAACCGCGAGGATCTGCAGGCGATCAAATTGCGCCAGCGCATCCTCGTCGATGTGTCCAAGCGCGATACCGCGACGACCATTCTGGGCGAGCCGGCCGCACTGCCACTGATCCTGGCGCCGGTCGGCCTCACCGGCATGCAACATAGCGACGGCGAAATCCATGCCTGCCGCGCCGCGCAGGCCGCGGGCATTCCCTACACGCTGAGCACGATGTCGATCTGCTCGATCGAGGACGTCGCCGCCAATGTCGACAAGCCGTTCTGGTTTCAGCTGTACGTCATGAAGGACCGCGGCTTCATCAAGGCGCTGATCGAACGCGCCATTGCCGCCAAGTGCAGCGCGCTGGTGCTTACGGTCGATCTCCAGGTGATCGGGCAGCGCCATGCCGACATCAAGAACGGCATGACGGTGCCGCCGGAATGGTCGCTGTCCAAAGTGGTCGATTTCGCGACCAAGCCCGCCTGGGTCGCAGGCGTTCTGCGCGGCAAGCGCCGCACCTTCGGCAATCTTGCCGGCCATCTGAAAGGCGCCGACGATGTCGTTTCGCTCGGCCAGTGGATCGCGACGCAGTTCGACACCACGCTGAACTGGAAGGATGTCGAGTGGATCCGCAGCATCTGGCCGGGCAAGCTGGTTCTCAAAGGTATTCTCGACGTCGAGGACGCCAATGAAGCCGTCAAGACCGGCGCGCAAGCGATGGTCGTCTCCAACCATGGCGGCCGTCAGCTCGACGGTGCGCCGTCTTCGATCGCAGCGTTGCCGGAAATCGTGGACTCCGTCGGCGGCAAGACGGAGATCATGTTCGACGGCGGTATCCGCTCGGGTCAGGACGTGGTGCGGGCGCTCGCGCACGGCGCCAAGTCCTGCATGATCGGCCGCGCCTATATTCACGGCCTTGGCGCCTATGGCGGACCCGGCGTCACCAAGGCGATCGATATCATCCGCGCTGAGCTTCTGACCACCATGGGGCTGTGCGGCGTCAACACGACAGCCGAGATCGACGATCATGTGCTGGCGATTTAACGCCGTCTACGGATCGTCATTGCGAGGAGCGCTAGCGACGAAGCAATCGAGATATTGAACTCTGGATTGCTTCGCGCAGCCTGTCATTCGGGCGCGCTTTCGCGCGACCCGTTGGCTCGCAATGACGGAAATAGCTTGCATCAATTGCCACGTCATTCCGGGATGGTCCGAAGGACCAGACCCGGAATCTCGAGATTCCGGATTCGTCGCTATCGTGACGCTCCGGAATGATGTTTTCGTCTACGCGCGCATAGACGAAAACATCACATCGGAGGCGCGATGCCGTCCTTGCCGACGCCGATCCGGTTGGTTTCGAGCGAGCCGTCGTCCAGTTTCTTCGCACCGAAGATGATGATCTTGGCGCCCGGCTTGATGTCGGATTTCTCACCGTTGACGAAAGCGACGATCGCCGTATCCGGCGTCACCACCACCTTCTTCTCGCCGTCCTTGTACTTGACATCGATGATCTGGCCATCGACGCCGGCGACGGTCTGCGCAACGGTCGCGTTGGTCATTGTGGAGTTCGGACGCAGATCCCACGGCCGGAATCCCTCATTGGCACCACGCATGGCTTCCGGGAAGATGTGCACGGCGAGCGCCTTCTGGCTGCCGTCGGGTTGCGGCAGGCCGGACACGCCGATGTAGCTGCCCTGCTTGATGTCCGACAGTGAAGTCTTGGCGATTCCGATAACACCGACATCGTCAGTCATGTTCACCTTCACATCGGTGCCCTCGCGGGTCTTGATGGCAAGCGTCTTGCCATCAACGCTTTCGATGGTTCCACGAATGCGGACCATGGGCGACTGCTGGGCCCAGGCACTGGACGCAAGCACGGAGACGACGGCCAGTGAAGCCACGAGCGAGCGCGGCATCCACGAAGAGATTTTCGGCATGATTTTCCTCGAAGGTTTAGGTGGAACTCGAATCTAAGACGATACCCCGCGGGTGCGGGGTTATTCCGGGACAGCGAGACCACGCCCCGCTACCCCGAGATCCCGGGTTCGATGCTACTGCGTCGCCCCGGGATGACGCTCCGCGTCACATCGGCGGCGTCAGGCCGTCGCGGCCGACGCTGAGGCGGTTGGTTTCGAAAGATCCGTCAGGCAGTTGCTTGACGAAGGCGATGATCTTCGCATCGGCCTTCAGATCAGAGCGGTCGGCGGGAACATAGGTCACGACGGGAGTATCTGGACCGACCGTGACTTTCTTTTCGCCGTCCTTGTATTTGATCATCAGGGTCTGGCCGTCATTGCCGGCCACCTGCTCCGAGACCGTCGCGTTGGTCATGGTCGAGTTTGGCCTGAGATCGTAGGGACGCGACCCCTCACCGGTCCCGCGCATGTCTTCCGGGAAGACATGAACTTCCACAGCCGTCGGCACGCCGTCCGGACCCGGCACGGTGGTGGTGCCGATGAAGGAGCCGAGCTTGATATCGGCCAGCGATATCCTGATGATTCCGACGACCTTCGCATCACCGGTCAGGTGAAGCTTGACGTGCTCGCCGCTGCGCGATCTGACGGAGAGTACATCGCCATCGACACCTTCGATGGTGCCGCGAACCCGTGTCGGTGTTGGAGGCTGTTGCGCGGTCGCGCAGAGAACGGAAGTCACGACCATGGCTACCGCGATCAGGGGCCGGGTCAACGTTGAGCGATACAAGGACATATGGAAACTCCTCCGTGGGAGGCACCTTACCCGGGCAGGCGGACAGTTCCATGATGGTCACGCTCACAAGCGCGCGATCAGCAAAAGTGGCCTCCGGTTTTGCGTCCGATCGCGCGCCAATATATCAAATGAGCGCAAGATCTTTTCGCCAAACCGCTCACACTTTGGCGGATCATGCGCGCGCGAGCAGGATCAAGCGCCCCTGAGATCCGCCTCGACCAAGGCACGCAGCTCGGGCGTCACTTGCGGTCTTTGGCCAAACCACAGCTCAAAACCGCGCACCGCCTGATGCAAGAGCATGCCAAGCCCGTCGGCCGTCTGCAGGCCGCGCGCGCATGCCGCCTTCAAGAGCTCTGTTTCAAGCGGGACATAAACAAGATCGGCCACGATGGCCTTTTGCGGAAGGAGACTGACATCAACGTCAAGCGCCGGCTGGCCGTGCATGCCGAGCGAGGTGGTGTTGACCAGAAGGCCGGCGCGCGGAAGCAACTCGCCAAGCTTTTCCCACGCCACGGAATGCACCGCCGGTCCGAATTGGTCCGCCAGCGCTCGGGCGCGTTCCATGGTGCGGTTCGCCAGATGCACCCGTTTGATGCCGCGTTCGATCAAGCCGTAGACGACCGCACGCGACGAGCCGCCGGCCCCTAACACCAGCGCGTCTTCGATGGTGTCCCAGCCCTTCGCGGACGCGTCGAGATTGTTGATGAAGCCTTCGATGTCGGTATTGGTGGAGCGCAGATCGCCACCCTCGTACCACAGCGTATTGGCCGCGCCGACCGCGCGCGCCCGCGCATCCGGCACCGTCAACGCCAGTGCGCGTTCCTTGTGCGGAATGGTGACGTTGGCGCCGACAAAGCCGTGGCTCGACAGGCGCTGGACGAATTCAGCAAAACCCTCCGGCGGCACCGCCTCGATATTGTACCCGCCCTCGATGCCGAGCTTGCGCAGCCAGTAATGATGGATCAGCGGCGAGCGTGAATGCGCCGCCGGCCATCCGATCAGGCATGCCGCGCGGGGTTTGGTTGTGGAGGCCATCATCATCCATTTCCATTAGCCAAGCCGGTTTCCGAGTCAATGGCGATGCAGGACTAACGAGCCGCGGCTGCAACAATGGCACTGAGGATCAGCGCCAGCGCGGCCGCAAACCAGACCGCGGCAAGATTGATCCATTGATAGGCCGACGCGCCGCACACCGCGCCTGCGACCAGAGCCGCCCATAGCAAAAGATTGGACAGCCACGCCCAGCGCTCGCCGCCGGTCAATGCCGCGGCCACAAGCTGGCCGACCTTGACCAGCGCGCCGGTGATGTAAGTGAGGCCAAGGCCAGCGCCGCCATCGATCTGGAACACCGCGTTTTCTAGTCCCATCGCCAGCACCATCGCAGCGACGGCAATATTCGACAGGCCAACCGCATAACAAAGCGCGGCGAGCGCCAATAGCATCGCCTCCACCAGCAACACCCACGGCTGGCGATGGGCGCCCCGGCCGAGCACGATCAGGCTGCCGCAGGCCGCGCCGGTGACGAACAATAAAATCAGGCCGATTGCCTCCACCGCGTTCGACCAATGCGCCTGCGCCAGGCTGACGCCCAGCCGTGTCGAATTGCCGCTCATGAAGGAAACGAACAGGCCCCCGAGATGCAGGAAGCCGATGCCGTCGACATATCCGGCCATCGCGCTCAGCGCACAGGCCAGCGCGAGATTGCGGCGTGACTTGAGAATCATGGGGCCCCATCGCCGTGACGGGCCTCAGTTTTCACGAAAGCAGCGGGATTGGGAAGCGCTTGCCTCCGTCATTCCCACGTTTGCGCGGGAATGACGGAGCGTCAAATCAAGCCGCGACGCGATGCGCGGCGATGATCTGGTCGGCCGCCCGGCCCGTGACTTCCGCCATGCGGTCGAACTGCCGCGTGAAGCTGCCCGCGCCGGCTGTTGCCGACCGCAATTCCACGATCAACTCGCCGATCTCGGCCTCCGGCATCATCGCGCGCACGCGATCCCACCCTACCCAGCCGTCGCGGGTGTCGAAGCCGAGAATCTGTCCGCGCCGTCCCGACAGGATCGCGTTGATTTTCGCCGTTGCTTCCGTCGGACAGACGATCTCCACGACGTGAATCGGCTCCAGCAACACCGGCTGGCATTGCGGCAGCGCCTCGCTCACCCCGATCCGCGCCGCGGTTCGGAACGCAAGATCGGACGAATCCACGCTGTGATAGGAGCCGTCGGTCAGCGTCACCTGGACGTCGATCACAGGAAACCCAAGCGGCCCGCGCAACAAGGCGTCGACGACGCCTTCCTCGACGGCGGGGATGTAATTCCGAGGCACTGCGCCGCCGACGACCTTCTCATGAAATTCGAAGCCACCGCCGCGCGGCATCGGCTTGACATCAAGCACGACATCGCCGAACTGGCCATGACCTCCGGACTGTTTTTTGTGCCGGCCGCGCTGGGTGATCGTTTTGCGGATGGTCTCCTGATAGCCGATCGCCGGCGGATGCGATTTGACGTTGACGCCAAAGCGATCGCGCAAACGTTCCAGCGCGACGCGCAGATGCATCTCGCCCTGCCCCCACAGCACAATGTCGTGGGTGCGGGGGTTCTGCACCATGGTCAAGGACGGATCTTCCTCATTCAGCCGCAGCAAGGCCTGGCCGAGCTTGACGTCGTCCTTGCGGTCGACGGCCGCAACAGCGATCGCCAGCACGGGGGGCAACGCTTCGACATGCACCAGCGCTTGCGGCGCGGTCTTGCCGCTCGACACGGTGTCGCCGGTCTTCACACTGTCGAGCTTGCCGAGCGCGACGGTCTCGCCGGCCTCAGCCGAGGCGCGCTTGTTGTCCTGGGCGACGCCGAGCGCCGAGACGCCCGATACCCGGCCGGCTTCGCCAGAGGAGGCATGCACGGTAGCGCCGTCCTCAAGCCGCCCTGCCAGCACACGCGCGAACGACAGCTTGCCGCCATGTTGCAGATGCACCGTCTTGAACACATAGGCGAGCGCATCTTTCGAAGAAGATGCGCCAAGACGTTTAGCCGTCTCAGTGACGCCGGGCGCCTCGTGCCGAAGCGCCTTCATCAATCGCAGCACGCCGTTCTCGCGCGTGGCGGAGCCGAGCAACACCGGACAGATCAGCCCTTCGCGCAATTCGCGCGCCAAATCGTCGAACACCGCATCACGCGGCGGCGCGATGTCTTCCAGCAATTGCTCCATCAGCGCATCGTCGTGATCGGCGAGCTTCTCCAGCATCGAGAAGCGGGCTTCCTTCTCGCGATCGAGGTTGCCGCCTTCGAGCGTGACGACTTCGGACGCCTTGTGCTCGCGGTAGACAAAGGCGCGCTCCAGCGCCAGATCGACAAAGCCCTCGATCAGGTCGCCGTTCCAGATCGGGATCTGGCGGAGCACCAGGGGAATCCGCGAGGCCGGCTGCAAGGTCGCGAGCGTTTCGCGA
Source organism: Bradyrhizobium sp. (assembly GCA_049509335.1). Lineage (GTDB taxonomy): Bacteria > Pseudomonadota > Alphaproteobacteria > Rhizobiales > Xanthobacteraceae > Bradyrhizobium. The sequence continues at coordinate 154,994 of JBEKZZ010000003.1, forward strand.
ACACGCTTGTTGGCGCGGTCGATCTTGTTGAGGAACAGAAAACGCGGAATGCCGAGTTCCTCCAGCTCACGCAGGATGATCTGAAGCTGCGGCAGTTTCTTCTCGTCGGCTTCGCAAACCACGATCGCCGCATCGACAGCGGGAAGAGCGGAGCGCATGTCGTGAGCGAATTCGATCGAGCCCGGGCAGTCGATAAAAGTGTAACTATCGCCCATGAAGCTGGTGGTGACGGCCGTCAGTCCGACGCCCATCTTGTGACGGCGCGCCTCGGAACTCGCGTCACCGACGGATGTACCGGCATCGACGCTGCCGGCGCGCGTGATGGCGCCCGTACGCGCCAGTATGGCTTCAAGAAGTGTGGTTTTACCGCTTTGGAAAGGGCCCACCAGTGCAATGCACCGTGGACCGCGGGGACTTCTGACGTCTTGTCCCATTGCCGCCTCCTTGCGTGGAGCTCGGCCCTTGATTGGGTCGGCAACGGTGTATGCTCTTCCTCCGTCCGCGTTTTGGCAAGAAGGAAAATCTGTCGCAGTGCACCGTTGATATCTTCAGCCTCACCCCGCAAGCGCGGGGCGAGGGAGAGAAAGAATTACCGTCCCGGACGCAGTTCCAGGCTTTCGAGTCCGGCGGCGACGTTCAAGCCGACCTGGCCTTGCAGGCTGAGCGGCTGGAGCGCGATCGAATTGTTGGAGCCGCCGACCAGCACGTTACCACCTGCACCCACGCCGATCGTCGCGCTGCCCTGCGCGCCGACATAGTTGCCGGAGAGATCGCCGGGGCCGAGCTGCGCCACCGGAGCATAGACGCCCCAGGCCAGCGCGGTTTCTTCGGTAATGCCGATATCAACGCCGACCTTGCGGATGGTCGCGACGTAACGGTCTTCCGGCAGGCCGTTGATGCGCAACACGCAGCCGAGATTGGTAACAGAGCCGACAATGAAGCCGATGCTGGCGCCACCACGGCATTCGAGAACACCGACCTGCACCCGTTGCATCGGTTGCTGGGCATTGACGCCGACCAAAGGCGCAGCCAGCAGCGTGGCGGCGATACCGGCAAGGATGATCAAACGACGCATGAAGAATCTCCGACTGGAAAGGTGTGATGCGGGCAGAGAAAGATGAACGAGCGCCCAAAGGATAGGTGGACGCGTCCTTTGTCTATGACACAAGTTCTGCGCTAGCTCCAGATGCGTTCCCCCGGATGCCGCGTGGCGTGAAATGCCGTGCGGCTGATCCGGGGGTCTATGTTCGCATACAGGTCACGGCTCTGCGGTGCACCGCCATAGCGCGTTAAGACGCGCGTGAACGCGCTTTTGGAGCGCTGCACCGCGTCCGGGACATGGAAATTATCGCAGGTTGCCGCAAAAACGCTGGATGCGTTTGCAGGCATCTTCGAGATCGGAGGTCTTGGTGGCGTAGGAGATGCGGAACGCCGGCCCAAGCCCGAACGCCGACCCCTGCACAACCGCGACACCTTCGGTCTCCAGAAGCTCGGTGACGAAATCCTGGTCGTCGGCGATGACCTTGCCCGACGGCGAGGTCTTGCCGATCGTGCCGGCGCAGGACGGATAGACATAGAAGGCGCCTTCCGGCCGCGGACAATCGATGCCCTTGGCCTGGTTGAGCATCGACACCACGAGATCGCGCCGCTCCTTGAACACCTGGTTGTTCGCCGGAATGAAATCCTGCGGACCGTTGAGCGCTTCGACGGCGGCCCATTGCGCGATCGACGACGGGTTCGAAGTCGACTGCGACTGGATCGTCGACATCGCCTTGATCAACGGTACCGGACCCCCGGCATAGCCGATGCGCCAGCCGGTCATGCAATAGGCTTTGGAGACGCCGTTTACCGTCAGCGTGCGCTCATACAGTTTCGGCTCGATCTGGGCCGGGGTTGCGAACACGAAGTCGTCATAGACCAGGTGCTCGTACATATCGTCGGTCATCACCCAGACTTGCGGATGCTTCACCAGCACGTCGGTAATCGCCTTCAGCTCGGCGCGCGTATACGCAGCACCAGTCGGGTTCGACGGTGAGTTGAGAATGATCCATTTGGTCTTCGCTGTGATCGCCTTTTCCAGCGCATCCGGCTGCAACTTGAAGCCATGCTTCGCTGTGCAGACCACCGGCACCGATTCACCGCCGGCGAGCGCCACCATTTCCGGATAGCTGACCCAGTAGGGCGCGGGGATGATCACCTCGTCGCCGGGATTGATGGTCGCCATCAGCGCATTGTAGAGCACCTGCTTGCCGCCGGTGCCGACGATGATTTGGTTCGGCTTGTAGACAAGGCCGTTCTCGCGCTCGAACTTCGCGATGATCGCCTGCTTCAGTTCGGGAATGCCGTCGACCGCGGTGTACTTGGTCTTGCCGGCCTCGATCGCGTGGATTGCCGCCAGCTTGATGTTGGCGGGCGTGTCGAAGTCGGGTTCACCCGCGCCGAGGCCGATGACATTGCGCCCCGCCGCTTTCAGCTCGCGTGCTTTATCCGTGACCGCGATCGTCGCGGACGGCTTCACACGGTCGAGCGCAGCGGACAGGAACGGCATCATGATCTCCCGGCAAACGTCGTGCGTTGGAAACGGCACGACTCGAGTTGAGTGGAATGCGCGGCACATTAAAACGAGGTTCGCATCATCGCAAGAAGCTTGGCCCGAAAGGGCCAAACTTTAGAGATCGTTAAAAGGCAGCGGCTAGCTTGCCTGCGCAACATTCATAAAATTCCACGGCGAAATGGCTCATTTCTGGCAAGGCCTGCGATCCGGCGAGTGGCTGACTTTGGCGCGTGCGCGCGGTTACAGCCTAATCCTGCTCGCCCTCTGCATTGTGGCGATGGCCGGCTGGATCGCCCTCGCCGACGGCCTCATCGACCGTAACGGCAAACCCATCGGGACCGACTTCTCCAACGTCTACGCGGCGGGCGACCTGACCTGGCAGGGCTGCGCCGCGGACGCCTATGATCCGGTGCTCCAGCACGCGGCCGAAAAGGCCGTGTTCGGCCGCGATGTGCCGTTTTTCGGCTGGCACTATCCGCCGTTTTTTCTTGGCGTCGCCTTTCTCGTCGCCGCCCTTCCCTACGCATGGGGCCTTTCGGTCTGGCTCGCGGCAAGCTTTGCGGCCTATCTCGCAACCATTCGCGCGATCCTGCCGCACAAGGAGACGCTGCTGATCGCCACGGCCTTCCCCGCCGTGTTCGTCAATATCGGTCACGGCCAGAACGGCTTTCTCACCACGGCGCTGCTCGGCGGCGCGCTGCATCTGTTGACCCGGCGGCCCTGGCTTGCCGGTGTGCTGATTGGCCTGCTCACCTACAAGCCGCAATTCGGCGTGTTGATTCCGGTTGCGCTCATTGCCGGCGGACGCTGGCGCACGATCGGCACCGCGATCCTGACCGTGATAGCTCTGCTCGCGCTCAGCACGCTGACGCTCGGCGCCGACATCTGGCATGCCTTTGCCAACTCCACGACATTCACACAGACCGTGGTGCTGGAAGCCGGCGGCACCGGCTGGGAAAAAATCCAGTCGATATTTTCCGCCGTGCGAATGTGGGGCGGCAGCGTTCCCCTCGCTTATGCCGCCCAGATCGCACTCGCCCTGACGCTCATGGCCACGCTCGCGTGGCTATGGCGCAGTGACGTTGCGTTTGAACTCAAGGCCGCGGCGCTGGCGGTGGCAAGCCTGCTCGCGACGCCCTATGTGCTCGACTATGACCTCGTCGTCGTCAGTCTTGCGATCGCCTATCTTGCGCGGCTTGGCCTCACGAACGGCTTCCGCAATTTCGAGAGCAGCCTGTTGGCCGCCGCCTGGATCGTGCCGTTGTTCTCGCGCGGCATCGCCCAGATCACGGCAGTTCCGCTCGGATTGTTGGTGCTGCTGCTGCTCTATGTCTTCATCATCAGGCGCGCGGTGCAGGATCGCGCCATCGTTGACATCACCGCCGCAGCAGTCGCGCAGGCGTGATCGATTTGATCGCGCCTCAGCGGCGCCCATGGCATGAACTTCCTCGTCGCTGCAGTGCAGTAGAGGTTTTTGACCTATTCCAGCTTCAACCCTTGCGACGCGTCCTCATCGGCATCATTGTTTGGCCAAGTTGCAGGCGGAAAAGCCGCTCGCTCCAACCGACAGAACTGTTTCGCAATGTACAAACTCTATTCCATGCAGCGCTCGGGCAACAGCTACAAGGTCCGCCTGGCGCTGGCTTTGCTCAACGCGCCATATCGCGCGATCGAGATCGACATTCTGCGCGGCGAGAGTCGCACGCCGGATTTTCTGGCGAAGAATCCAAGCGGCCAGGTTCCGCTGCTCGAAGTCGCCGAAGGCCGCTATCTCGCCGAATCCAACGCCATCCTCTGGTACGTCGCACGTGGCACGTCGCTGGCTCCGGAATCGCCGATCGAACGCGCTGAAGCGCTGCAATGGATGTTCTTCGAACAGCACGCGCTGGAGCCGAATATCGGTGCAGCCTATTTCTGGCTCGCGCTGGTCAAAGGCGGACGTGATCTGCAAACCCACGCACTGGAAGACTGGATGGAGCGCGGCTATGCCGCACTTCAGGTGATGGAAAATCACCTCAAGACCCGCGACTATTTCGCCGCCGGCCAGTTCACGATCGCCGACATCGCGCTCTACGGCTACACCCATGTCGCCGACCAATGCGACTATGACCTCTCGACCTTCCCGGCGGTTCGAGCCTGGTTAAGGCGCGTCGAGCAAACCCAGGGCTTCGTCCCCATGGACTGGCAACCTGCAGAGGCTGCTGAAGCTTGAAAGCCATGAAAAGCAGGGACAAATTGCGGGGATAGCGGGCAAAGCGTCCGTTTCGCCGCGTTTCTGCCGCTTTTCACGCGAGCTCGCCGCAATCTTGCCAGTGAAAATTGTCACAAACCGCAATCGCGCGGCGACTGATTCGCGCGCTTGTATAAGGATTTATTCGACCATGACGCGGTCTTCGGGCCCAGCCGGCTTTACCAGCCCGGCAGTGGCGGTGGCATCAACCCGGCTGATGGACGCGGTCGCAGCTTCGCTCGCGATCGCCTCGCTGTCGCTTTGCCTGATGGTCACCCTCACCGTGCTGTCGAACAAGCTCGGCGCGGGCGTGCCTATTCCGGCATAGCCGGCTTAATTCATTTTCTTAGGGCCGATTTGGTTTTGCGCGGGCTTGATTTGGCTGACGCGATGATCCGCATCGCGATCGGAGGATAATGAAGTCTCCTACGGCACTGGTCACGGCAGCACTCCTGGCGGCAATTCTTCTTGCTGCGTCGTTCCTGATCGCTGCGGGAACGCGCGGCGACGAAGCGCCGCTACGCAGTCCGAAAGCTTCCTTCTACGACCATTCGTGAAAGATGAAGAACGCCCCACACGCAATCAACGCAAATCCGAGCGCGTGATTCCAGCCCAGCGGCTGCTTCAAATACAGCACCGAGAAGCCGGCGAATACGATCAGCGTGATCACTTCCTGCATCGTCTTGAGCTGAGCTGCGCTGTAGACCGCGCTGCCCCAGCGATTGGCCGGCACCGCCAGCCAATATTCGAAGAAGGCAATTCCCCAGCTCACCAGGATCACCAGTGGAAGCCAGCTCTGCTTGAATTTGAGGTGGCCGTACCAGGCGAACGTCATGAAGATGTTGGATCCGAACAACATCAGGACAGGCAGAATGGCCGGCGGCACGGTGGGCATGGATATCCTTTCTGGCGTTTGAGTTATCGGCGGACGCAATTGGGCAAGACCCAACTTTCCGACGCGAGGGCTGGTTCCCCACCGTTCAGTGTCATTCGACGCAAAATAAGCCGACAATTGCACCGAGGCCGCAACGGTTTTTTAACGCTACGTCGCGAAACCTCACTGACAAAGCGCAACAATCCATCAAACTGCCTGCCTTATTCTCGTGAACAGACGAGATTCGGACCACCCGTCATGCAGTTCGACTGGCGTGCCATTTCAGGACCGGCCCTCACCGTAGCAACGGCAGGGATTGCGCTCGTCACCAATGACCTGCTGCGCACCGTCCCCAATCCCGCGCCGCTGTTCGTTTGCATCGTGGCGCTCGCCGGATCGCTGTCCGGCCTTCGCTCGAGCCTGCTCAGCGCCGCGCTTGCAATTGCTTCCACGGCCCTGATTTTTTCGGCCCGCGGCCTCCCCGTAGGCTCTCCTGCCCCGGACCTTGCCCGGCTTTCAATGCTGGCACCGGCCCTTATCGGTACCGCCGTTATCACCGGCCTGTTGCGACAAAGGCTGGTTGATACGCTCGCCTGGGAACGCCGTCACCACGCGACCGCGGAGCGGCTTTCAGCCGCGCTTGACCAGGTCGACATCGGCATCGTGCTGCTCGACTCCGACACCCGTGCGGAATTCATCAACCGCGCCTTTCGCGATACGTTCGCGCTGCCGGACGAAAAGGCCGACAGCAAGCCGCCCTTTATCGCGCTGATGTATCATGGCCGCGACACCGGCGCCTGGGAAATGCCGGAAGAAGAGCTGAGCGCTTTCATCGCACAACGTACGGAGATGATGCGCGCGGGCGACTCCACGCCGATCGACATCAACCTCAGCGACGGCCAGGTGCTTCGCTTCAGTTGCACGGCATTGCCCGACGGCGGACGCATGCTGAGCTATACGCCTGTCACCGATCTCGTTCGCCATACCGACGATCCGGCCCATGCCGACCATTTCCGCGCGATGCGCGGCAAGCGGTTGTTGGGTCCATTCACGGATCAGCGGGCGGCCGAATAGAGCTGCGATGCAACCGGATTGATCAGTCCCGCATGGCGGAGCGCTCCGGCTTCATCGTCTACCGCAAGCTATTCTGACGCGGCTTTTCGAAGGTCGCCTGCTGGAACCACAGGTTGAACATCCCCTGTGGATAAATCCTGCTGTCACGGCTCCGTTACAAAGCAGGGCTAGCCTTCAATTGCGTTTGATCAGGCCCCCCGTCGAAGATCATCCGCGCCCCAGCGGTCCCCGTCAGTCGCCGCGTCTGACCGGGGCCGCGCTTTTTTGTCCCGGTATTTCCAGAGCTTTTGCAGCCCCCGGCATCGCCCGGCGCGTTAGCTATGCTTGAGGCTGCCTTGCGCGCAGGTTACCGTCACAATAGAGCTGTCTTAAGCGTTCGCAGCACAGGATTGATCCATGGAAATTCGCAACCTCGGCGGCTCAGGCCTGCGCGTTTCAGCCGTCGGCCTCGGCTGCAACAATTTCGGCCAGCGCACCGATCTCGAGACGTCGCGCAAGGTGATCCACAAGGCGATCGACCTCGGCATCACGCTGTTCGATACCGCCGATATCTACGCCAACATGGGCGGCTCCGAAACCGTCCTCGGCGAGGTGCTCGGCGACCGCCGCAAGGACATCGTGCTCGCGACCAAGTTCTCAAAAGCCATGAGCACCGACGGCACCAAACAAGGCGCGTCGCGGCGCTACATCATGTCCGCCGTCGAGGCGAGCTTAAGGCGGCTGAAGACCGATTACATCGATCTCTACCAGCAGCACGACTACGACCCGCTGACGCCGATCGACGAAACGCTGCGCGCGCTGGACGACCTGATCCGGCAAGGCAAGGTGCGCTATATCGGCAATTCGAATTTTCCGGCATGGCGTATCGCGGAAGCCGAACATGTCGCGCGCGCGATGAATACCAGCCGCTTCATCTCGTGCCAGGACGAATACAGCCTCGTCGTCCGCGACATCGAGAAGGACCTGTTGCCGTGCGCGCAGGAATACAAGCTCGGTTTGCTGCCGTTCTTCCCGCTCGCCAGCGGTCTCTTGACCGGCAAGTACAAGCGTGGCGAAGCGGCGCCGAAAGATACCCGGCTCGGCCTCGTCGAGCGCTTGCGCGACCGCTACGTCACGCCGCGCAATGAGGAGATCGTGGAGAAACTGCAGGCGTTCGCGAACGAGCGCGGCCACTCCATGCTCGAACTGGCGTTCTCCTGGCTCGCTTGCAAGCCGCAGGTCGCAAGCGTGATTGCCGGCGCCACCCGCGTCGAACAGGTCGAGCAGAACGCCAGGGCGATCGGCTGGCACTTGAGCGCGGAGGACATGGCGGAGATCGATCGGATCACGAAGGGGTAGTTTCGATACCGTTCATGACGAATCGTTTGGAAAATCAGCCTTTCCGACAAATCGTCTGTTCCCGATGCGGAACGGAATTCACCTGCGCGCCCGCAGGTCCCTGCTGGTGCACTGAAGAAACCGCGCGGCTGCCGATGCCTATCAATGGTGAGGATTGCCTGTGCCGGGAATGCCTGCGCAAGGCGGCCGCACAAGTCTCGCGCGAGCCTCGGGCCTGATGACCGAACGCCGTTCGCTTCGACGAAACCGGCCGCCCCGGACAACAATGTGCTCAAGATCGCGCGGAGCCTGCGCCAATCAACAGCTCTTCAATGCCGATATTGCTGTCGCCTTTTTGACGTTCTTCGACCATAAGGCCTTAATAGTGAGGATTCGGAAGACGCCGGCCGGGTGTAAGATGCCGGGCGTTTTCCTTTAGCGGGCGAAGGGCTTCTGTTACATGCAATTTTCATCGAAGCGTTTGCCGCAGCCGAAACCCGGCCGCTACCTGCTCGTGCTCGGAGCTCTTTATTTGTCGAGCGGTCCCGCGGCACAGGCCCAGAATATCGATGAAGGCAAATCGGCGCCGCAGTTGTATGCGGCGACCTGCGCGGCGTGCCACCGTAACCCCGGCGTGCTTGCCAAGGGCCGCTTCCGCGCTACGCTCGCCTCGTTCCTGGCGGACCATTACACGACCGGCGTAGGCGAGGCTTGGGCACTTGCCGGTTATCTCGCGTCGGTGGATGCGGGGCCGGCCCGGCCGCGAACGGCCAAGCCGAAACGCCCGCCGTCAGCTCCATCGAATTGAGATTTAGCGACTGGGAAGCGAGCTTTGGCCGATCGGCCAGGCCCGGGGCTTATTCAGCGTTCTGCTGGGCCAGGATCATGGCCTTTACGCTGTTGACGACCGCAATGTGGGTGAACTGGCCGTCATTATAGGCCTTGAGAAACCGGTCATAATCCCTGACCGAGATGCAGCCGTTGGAATCGCCGTTGGGGCCGAGCATGTAGCTGTGCACAAGCAGCCCCGAACGCCCGCCGATATCGCTGCCGTCGACAGGCGTCATGCGCAGCGCGGCAACGCCGTGGAAGTCCTTTTCGCGCGGCTTCAGCGAATAGACAGCGGGCGGCGTCGCGCCTGTCATGTGGACGGAAACATGATCGGGGTCGTCGCGCAGGCTGCCCATGCCGGAATGCGCCTCCATGACCGTCCCATTGGGCAGGTAAACAGCATGCGCCGTGAGATCATAGACGGCGGTCTCATTGTCGTAGCCGAGCGCAGCCAAATCCGGTGCCTTGCCAAGCCCGAGCGAGGCAACCGCCACCTTGGACTTCACCATGTCGGAGAACTTCTGAAGCACCGACCGCTCGGCGGGCTGAGATAGCTGGATATCGGCCGGCGTCGTTGCTGGCGTTGTTGTTGCCATGGCCAAGGCCTGGCTCGTTTGCGCCGGCTGGTCTGCCGCGGCAGGGCGAGATCTCGGCAGCGGAATTCCGACCGCCGTGGCCGCCGCGGGTTTCGTCTCAATGACCCGATCAATGGCCCGAGGCCCATCATCGGAAAGAGCAGGCCGAAAACCGTCGGGCATCCATCGGAGCGCCAACGCCTCCTGGGCGGTTGAAAGCTCGGGCTCCGCCTTGGCCAGGACGTAACGTTTCAACGGCTGTAAGGCAGCGGCGTTAGCGGACATCGGCTGAAGAAGGAAACGATCCTCAAAGGTCGCGCGATCGGCATTTCCCGGCAACGCCGCAGAAGCCGTCGGAAGGCTGGAATTGGTCATCCAGGCAGCAACCATCAGCGACCCGCCGATCGCCGCCAAAGTAAACAAGGCTGTCTTGAGCCATCCCGAACGACGTGACCGCCTTCCGGCAGTCGCGGCCTTCGAAGCCATCGAGCCCCCAATATTGCCTCGACGAGGTCGCACGAATCCCCCAAGGATTGGTCGATTGGACCAAAATAACGTAATCAGCGCCAAAAGTAAGGCAAAATCGATACTATCGGTGGCTTGATACCGCGTCTAGCCGGATATTTTATTCGGGGCCGGTTTGGCGGCCGAAGTTAATGCAGAAAAGCCGGTTATACCCAGAGGGCATAGTAGCTTTTAATACCCTTGCGCCAGCCCGGTACCGCGGCGCGGGTCGTTCGCCCCATAAAACCGGTTGCGGCCGACCGCCTTTCCTTCAAGGCTCGGTGCGCCGACCGTGATCGCGGCAACGTGGTTGGCAGGCAGGGAATCGTCGAACCGATACCCCATCTTCTCGAGTATTTTGCGGGTGTCAGGCGAGAGACCATACGGCTCCACATTCGTCACATCCGGCAGCCACTGATGATGAATGCGAGGGGCATCGACGGCTTCCTGGATATTCATTTGAAAATCGACGACGTTCAGGATGGTTTGCAGCACCGTCGTGATGATGCGCCTGCCGCCTGGCGTGCCGAGAACGAGGACTGGCTTGCCGTCCCTGGTGATGATGGTGGGGCTCATCGAACTCAGGGGTATCTTGCCCGGCGCAATGCCATTGGCGTCGCGCTGCACGACCCCGTAAACGTTGGCCCGGCCGGGATTTGGCGTGAAATCGTCCATTTCGTCGTTCATCAACACGCCGGTGCCTGAGGCGACGACCCGCGCGCCAAACCAGTCATTCAGTGTATAGGTTAGCGAGACGGCGTTGCCGGCATTATCGATGATCGAGAAGTGTGTGGTGTTAGAGCCTTCATGGGACGCAATTTCTCGGCCCATTTCGCTGGAGTTTCCGGCCTTGTCCGCCACGATCGACTCCCGGATTTTCGCCGCGTAACCCTTGTCGATCAGTCTCTCGACCGGATTTTTGACGAAGGCCGGATCGCCAAGCAGCGTGTTGCGATCGACAAAGGCGTGACGCATCGCCTCGATTTCGTAATGCAGCGCCTCGGCCGATCCCCAACCGAACTGGCGAAGCGGAACTCCTTCCAGAATGTTCAGCATCTCGCAGATGGCAACGCCGCCGGAGCTCGGCGGCGGCGCCGAGATCACGTGATAGCCGCGGTAATCGCACTCGATGGGCGGAAGCTCGCGGGTGCTGTAGCTCTTTAAATCTTCCGAATCGATGATTCCGCCTCCCGCGCGGCTTGCCTTGACGATGGCGGCCGCGGTCTTGCCTTCATAGAAACCTTCGACGCCCTGCGCTCTGATCAAACGCAACGTGTTGGCAAGGTCGCGCTGCACCAGCCTTTGGCCCGCGACAAAGGGCTGTCCCTTGTTGAGGAAGATGTCGCCGGACGATGGAAATTTCCTGAAGTCCTCGGTTACCGAGGCGAGCATGTCGACATCGCCCTGATCCAGGATGAATCCATCTTCGGCGAGGTCAATCGCGGGATCGATCAAGGCCGCGCGCGTCATCGTCCCGTATCTTGTCCGCGCATATTCCAGACCCGAGACAGTGCCGGGGATGGCAACCGCCAGCCAGCCGGTCGTGCTCAGGCCGGTGATGACTTTTCCGTCCTTGTCGAGGTACATGTCGGGCCTTGCGGCACGCGGCGCCTTCTCGCGAAAGTCGAGGAACGTCTTTCGTCCATCGGCAAAGCGGATCGTCATGAAGCCGCCGCCGCCCAGATTGCCGGCGGCCGGATAAACCACCGCCAACGCATATCCCACCGCGACCGCCGCATCGATCGCACTGCCGCCACGCTTGAGAACATTGACCCCGACTTCCGTCGCGAGGTGCTGGGCGGTGACCACCATGCCCTTTTCGCCAGCCACGGGCCGCATCGAGGCAGCAGTGGCGGCCGGAACCGCAGCCAGCGGCAAAAGGCAGGCGAGAAGGATGCGAAACCCCGCCCATCTTCCGAAGGTGATACCGGATCGATCGAAGCGAGTTGTGACCCCGCCGCCTAAAGCTCGCAATGACTTATCCCTTCCGATTGGGTATCTTCACCCGCCGAATGAAGGTTCCAAAGTACTTTAGCAAGGTTTGTATCCGAATGCTTCCTGGGCGCTGCTTTGCTGCCGCTGCCACGGCATTGTCGCTGATCGCGATCGGGCTTTTCCAGATGCCGCCGGCCGCCGCGGCACCTGACGCCTGCGGCGAGGTCACCGTCCTGCCGGCGCCGCTGGCGCCATGGTCCGGCGCGCCGCTGCGCGTCATGGTCATCGCCCAGAAACCGGTCGAGGGTACGCTTTCGCTGACCGCGCCCGACGGAAAGGTCGCGGTCAAATCGTCGGACCGCCACGAAGGGCCGCCTTACTCCTGGTTCGTCGAGGTCGCCTCACCGGCCGCCGGGACCTGGCGTGCGACACTGGAAGACAGCCGCGCGGCGGCGGCTTGCAACCCGGTGACCCGCGACATCGCTGTGGGCGCACGCAAGCCGGAGCCTTTAAAAATTCCGGCAGGAACCATCTGGCAGACGCGCAATAGCTGGGACAGCACGAACGAAGCGCTGTTCTCGGCATGGATCGAGAAGCTGTTCGACGCGCCACCCGACCAGGACCTGAACTGGAAAGTCTGGTACGAAGTGCTGCGCGATCCCTCGCGCAATTTTCTGTACAACTACCTCGGCCGCAACGAAGATACGACGCAAACCGGGCTTCGTCCGGATTGCGCCGATTTCGTCTATTTCCTGCGCGCCTATTTTGCCTTCAAGATGGGGCTGCCGTTCGGCTATTCGAATTGCTCGCGCGGTTTCGGCGGCAAGCCGCCGAAGTGCTACCAGTGGTTCGACGTCGAACATCCCGAAGTCACGCGTCCGCCGCCGCCGCCCGAGCAGGATGCAGCAGCGCCGGCAGCGGATGCCCCACCCGCTCCTCCGCCGCCGCAGACGCCGAGCCTCCTGCGGTTGTTTGGCCAATCCGAGACCCCGGCTGAGGCGCCCGCCGCTACCCCGCCCGCGAAGGCGCCACCGCCCAAGCCGAAGCGCCCGACCAATTTTGGCGAATATCTGCGCGACGTCGGCGATGTCGTCCACACCGGCGCCGTGCGCGCCGGCGACGACAATGCCGATTTCTACACCGTGCCGCTGACAAAGGAGGCGCTGCGTCCGGGCACGGTGTACGCCGACCCGTACGGCCATGTGCTGATGCTGGTGCGCCGCGTCGCGGAAGTGAATGGCACCCCGGGCGTGTTCCTCGCGGTCGATGCCGAGCCGGACGGATCGATCACGCGCAAGCGCTTCTGGCGCGGCAATTTCCTTTTCGTGCACGAACCTTCACTCGGCACACCCGGCTTCAAGCATTTCCGCCCGATCCTGCGCGAGAATGGTGGCCCATTGCGACGGCTGAGTAACGCCGAAATCAACCGGAATCCGCAATACGGCGATTATTCATCCGAACAGTCGCAAATAACTGCTGAAGAATTTTACGATCGCATGGATGACGTAATGTCGCCCGAACCGCTCGATCCTGGCCGGGCGATGTCGGATGCGATCACGAGCCTCAGCGAACAGATCAAGACCCGCGTCACGGCGGTGGAAAACGGACGAAAATATCAGGTCAAAACACCCGGCGACGCCTCGATGCCGGATGGCCCTTCGATCTTCGAGACCACCGGCGCCTGGGAGGACTTCTCGACGCCCGCGCGTGACCTTCGTTTGCTGATCGCCATCGACGTGGTGCGTAATTTCCCGGATCGCTTCGCGCGCCGCTCGGATCGCTACGCGATACCAGCAGGTAAAAGCGTCGCCGATATGAAGACCGAGTTGCAAAACGTTCTCAATTCCGAGTTGGCCTCCCGCAAAATAACCTATACGCGCAGCGACGGCTCGCAGTGGACGCTCTCGGTCAAGGACGTGGTCGATCGGGCCACGGATTTCGAGATGGCCTACAACCCGAATGACTGCGTGGAGCTCCGGTGGGGCGCGCCCGACAACAGCGATGAGGCCTCGACATGCAAGCGCCATGCGCCGCAGGCACAGCGCGCGAAGATGTCGGGATACCGCACCTGGTTCCGCGACCGGCACTGGCCGGCTCATACATAGGATAGGTGTTTGGGACCGGTGCGCCGTGCGCGCCAAGCGGGACGTGCGCCCACCACGCTGGACTTGTGAATTCACGCTGCGGATTACGTAGCGATGCGCGCATAGCACATCGCTACGTTAGCCCGGTCCTAGTGAAACCGGTCGCGCGGCTTGTCCTGAGGATTACCCGATTGCGGATTGGCGGCCGCTTTCAGCTCTTCCGGCGTCACGCGGCAATCGCCGTTCTTGTCAAAGCGCAGGATGAACACGCTTGGCTTGTCGACGAACTCCCTGCGCGAAATCTTGCCGTCCTGGTTTTCGTCGAAATAACCGAACTCGGCGTCCGCGAGAGTCGGGTCGGACTTCTTGATCGAGTCGAATTCCTGCGGGGTGAGAAAACCCTTGCGACCCTTATCGGCCAGGGTGAACTGCCGATCCATGAAACTCTTCCATTCTTCGCAGGTGTAGACGCCGTCGTGATTGGAATCCCACATCGGCTGGCTATTCAGCATGGGGTCGGTGCGGGCCTGTGCCAGCGCGGAAGAGACATTAAGAGAGCAGCCGACCGCCAGCGTTGCCAACGTCACGCCGATGCGAAGCACAGAGATTCCGTCACGCAAGTTCTTATCTCCTGGTTTTAGGCGGCGGCGAAGGTTCAGCCTGCCGCAGGTCCAATATTGGATCATCACGGCAGGCTTGTCATCGGCAACGGACGCAAAGTTATGTGTCCGCGTTTTGCTATTAAAAAGTTATTTCACCACCGCCGCCGTCTGCCCGAACAGAAGCTTGCGTTCCTCCTCGGTGCGGATCGCGGGTTGGCCGTAATTCGGATTGACCTCCTTGGCGAGCGCGTAAGCGCGCACCGTGGCGGGCCGCTCGCCGATGGTCTCAAGCCAGCGCTTGAGATGCGGGAACTGGTCGATGTCCTGGCCCTGATTCTTGTACGGCACGATCCACGGATAAGACGCCATGTCGGCGATCGAATATTGGCCGGCGATGAACTCGCGGTCGGAGAGGCGCTTGTTGAGCACGCCGTAAAGACGGTTGGTCTCGTTGACGTAGCGATCGATCGCGTAAGGAATCTTGTCCTGCGCGTAATTGCGGAAGTGATGGTTTTGTCCGGCCATCGGCCCGAGACCGCCCATCTGCCAGAACGTCCACTGAATGGCGTCGTAGCGGCCATGGAGATCTGTGGGGAGGAACTGGCCCGTCTTCTCGGCGAGATAGAGCAGCATCGCGCCGGACTCGAAGATCGAGACCGGCTTGGCCCCACCTTTGGGCTCGTGATCGACCAGCGCGGGAATCCGGTTGTTCGGCGCGATCGCCAGAAACTCCGGCTTGAACTGATCGCCCTTGCCGATGTTCACCGGGAAAACCTTGTACTTCAGGCCGGTCTCTTCGAGAAACATCGTGATCTTGTGACCGTTCGGCGTCGTCCAGTAATACAGGTCGATCATGGGGGCGTTCCTGTGACGGGGATTTCAGGCATCGCATAATGGATGCGGATGCATGAATGTCGCCGTAGCACGCCAATGTGTCAATGGCAGCGGCCCCGGGCGCAATGAAAGTGATTGGCTGCAATGTGCGGACCGCGCGGGAACTACGGCGGTAGTACAGGCGAGGCGCCGCCCCGCTGGGTAGGCTCATGGCGCGCGCGTCACCGCAATGGTCCGCGCTTCGGTCTGGATCAAGTTCTGCTCCAGGCCGCGAAACACGGTTGTCGATTTTTCGCTGACTTTCCGTGTCATGCCGTCCTCGACTTCGAATTCGGCGCGCTTGTCGAAGGAAAACACCATCGACTTCACCAGCAAATCGACCCTTTGCGGCGTCACGCTGTCGCCGGAGGCGGCAAGCAAACCCTTCGCAAAGGAATGCATGAAGTCGCTCATCGACGCGGCGTCGATGGAGGTGACCTTGACGAAGGTGAGCCGGGGCAAATCGGCATCGACACGTTCGAAGCGCTCATTCGAGTTCAGCGCATCGCCGCCGAGGGGATTTTCGGCAGGCTTCGACGTCAAGCGGAATTCGCCCGATCTCATTCCGGTATTTTGCGCAACCGCGAGCATGGCCAGTGGCTCGACATAAACGGATGCGGCGCTGACGGCATCGACCTCGGTCAATTCCGACATCAACTGGTCGAACAGCGCACGCGCCGCGGGCCGTTCCGCAAATTGCACCGCAAGCCCATCGGCCGAGCGGCGCATGGCCGCCCTCGCCTCGTCGAGATTGTCGATGCGCAAAGGCTTTCCGGCTGAATCCGTGCTGGCGCGGATCACGACATTCTCCAGCACGCCGGCATAAGCGCGCCGAAGCGACACGCCTCTCGCGTTGCCCTCGACCGTCGCGCCGCGCTGAACCCAGGAAATGCGAAAGCCGTCCGGCGTCTTCTCTTCGACGGTCAATTCGGCGCGCGTCTTGACCAGCGAGTTCGTCGAACCCTCCGGCCGTATCTCCTCGCTGCGAATCTCGGATTCGATGATCCACCGGCTGCTGGCCGGCGGATCGTAAGCCGCCTCACCCGCGTGGGCGCGTGCCGCGCCTGACGTCGCAACCACCATTACCGCAAGCGCCCTTACGAACGCCGCCACCACATTCACTGTCCTGCCCTCACCCGCCATCGTCAGTTCAAATGCCCCGTCGATTCGTTGCTTTCGCGCCGGTTTATATAGGTTGCCGGGGGCGGTCCCGCCCGAAATTCTCCCGAAAGTGTGAACCAGTTCACAGTCGTTTGGACCGGGAAGTGATTTGCTCCTGCGTCACGGATCGGCGGGAGACGCGACATGACCCATGACGGCTTTCAGATCGAGGCTTTCGAAGCCGGCAGAGGCCTGTGGCACGCCCGTATCAGGCGCGCGGATTATGAGCCCGTCATCATCGACGGGGTTTCGTTTCCCGAGCTTGAGGTCGGCTTCGCCTGGTCCGACGCGGAAGCAGCCATCGCCGACGCCAAGACCCGCATCGACTATCTCAACCGGCGATCCGTCATGTCAGAGCCAAAGCGGAAGACCGCTCATGTATGACTCCAACAGCAACTCATCCGAACAAATCCGGTCCAACTGCCCCGATTGCGAAGGAACGCTTCGGGTCCTGCGTGTGATCGGCGGGCGCGCCGGCGCAGAATACTGGACCATGCGCTGCGTCAAATGCGGCGGCATTCACCTCGACATCGTCGACGGCCGGACGCCTGCGCCAGCGCCGGCAGCCTGAGAGGCGACGCGCAGGACTCATCCCGCGAAGGTTCGCGCGATCGCCGACTGCGCCTCATCCTGGATCTGGCGCAGGTGCGCCTCGCTGCGAAAACTCTCCGCATAGATCTTGTAGACGTCCTCGGTGCCTGAGGGCCGCGCGGCGAACCAGCCGTTGTCGGCTGTGACCTTGATGCCGCCGAACGGCTGATGGTTGCCCGGCGCCGCCGACAGCACAGCGGTTACCTTCTCGCCGCCCAATTCCTTCATCGCGAGCTTTTCCGCCGACAGCGTCTTGAAGACGCTCTTTTGTTGCGCCGTCGCGGGCGCATCGATCCGCGCATAGAACGGCTTGCCCAGTTCGTCCGTCAACGTATCGAACAACTGGCTCGGGTCGCGCCCGGTCCGCGCGGTGATCTCGGCAGCGAGCAGTCCCATGATCGGGCCGTCCTTGTCGGTGGTCCACACCGATCCGTCCTTGCGCAGGAACGAGGCGCCCGCGCTCTCTTCCCCCGCAAAGCCGAAGCCGCCGCCAACCAGCCCGTCGACGAACCATTTGAAGCCGACCGGCGTCTCGACCACCTCGCGGCCGATCTTCTTCGCGACGCGGTCGATGATCGCGCTGGAGACGATCGTCTTGCCGATCGCGCTGTCCTTGCGCCATTGCGGCCGATGCTCGAACAGGAACGCGATCGCGCTAGCTAGAAAATGGTTCGGATTCATCAAGCCGTTCGAGCGGGTGACAATACCGTGGCGATCGGCATCGGTGTCGTTGGCGAACGCGACATCGAATTTGTCGCGCATCCCGATCAGTTGCGCCATCGCGTAAGGCGAGGAGCAGTCCATCCGGATCTTGCCGTCCCAGTCGAGCGTCATGAAGCGGAAGGTCGGATCGACCTCGTCGCGGATGAGGGTCGCGTTCAGCCCGTAACGCTCGATGAGCGGCTCCCAGTAGCGCACCGCCGCGCCGCCGAGAGGGTCGATGCCGATTTTCACGCCCGCGCCGTGGATCGCTTCCATGTCCAAAACATTGGCGAGATCGGCGATGTAGGGCGTGATGTAGTCGGTGCGGTGCACGCACGATGCCTTGCGCGCGCGCTCGTAGGACATGCGCTTGACGCCATCCAGATTGTTTTCGAGATAGCGGTTGGCGGCACGCTCGATGGCGCCGGTAATGTCGGTATCGGCCGGGCCGCCGTTCGGCGGGTTGTATTTGAAGCCGCCATCTTCCGGCGGATTATGCGAAGGCGTGACCACGACGCCGTCGGCAAAGCCACTTTCGCGGCCTTTATTATAGGTGAGGATCGCGTGAGAGATCACCGGCGTCGGCGTATAGCCGTCGTGCTCGTCGATCATCACTTCGACGCCGTTGGCGGCGAACACTTCCAGCGCGCTGGCGAGCGCCGGTTCGGCCAGCGCATGGGTGTCGATGCCGATGAACAGCGGGCCGGTGAGATTTTTGTCGCGGCGGTGATCGCACAGCGCCTGGCTGATCGCCAGAATATGCGCCTCGTTGAAGGCAAGGTTGAACGCGGAACCGCGATGGCCCGAGGTGCCGAACGCAACACGCTGCGTGGCAATCTTAGGATCCGGCTTGCCCGCGAAATAGGCCGTCACCAGCCGCGGAATATTGGCAAGCATGGAAGCGGGAACGGGTTTGCCGGCGAGAGGGTGGATATCAGGCATGGAATTTTCCTGAAAATACGGCGCGAAGATATTTTACGCACTTTGCAGGTCGCCGTCCGTGCTGACAACTGCTGACAGCGCAACGGGCCGCCGAGCGGCCGGTTCCCGAAGGCACCGCAGCCCTTTTCTCAGGCTCGGACTCGTCCCATATTCCTGATATGGCGAAGATTCCTGATATGGCGAAGACCCCCGACTCCCCCAAAAAACCCGGCAAGACTCCGAAATCGAAGGCACATCGCCCCGACGTGCAGCCGATCGGCCCGGCGCTGGCGGAATTGCTCAATCCCGCGATCAATCGCGGCGACGCCGGCATGGGATCGGGCACCGGCCTGCAACCGCCGCCGGACAATTCCTGGGACCGCCGCGCCGGCGGCGAGGCCGCGGCCCACCGTGCCCGCGCCTCGACCAAGGGTTTCGAAGAAACGCCGCAAGCCAATTACGGCACCGCGGCCACCATCCCCACCCTCGATCCCGAACTGGCGCGGCAACTGGGTTTGCCGACCGCCGAGGATGACGAGGAGGCGCTCGCCCGCCCACCGCGCAACAAGATGGAAGCGCTCGGCGTCAAGGCCACGGCCGAGGCACTGGAGGCGCTGATCCGTGACGGCCGCCCCGAATTCAAGGGCGATGACGGCGGCACGAAAATATGGACGCCGCACCGCCCGCCCCGCCCCGAGAAATCCGAAGGCGGCGTGCGCTTCGAAATCAAATCCGAATATCAGCCGAAGGGTGACCAGCCGACCGCAATCGCCGAACTGGTCGAGGGTATCAGCCGCAACGACCGCATGCAGGTGCTGTTAGGGGTCACCGGCTCGGGCAAGACCTACACCATGGCCAAGGTGATCGAGGCCACGCAACGCCCGGCGCTGATCCTCGCGCCGAACAAGACGCTCGCCGCCCAGCTCTATGGCGAGTTCAAGAGCTTCTTCCCCGACAACGCCGTCGAATACTTCGTCTCCTACTACGACTACTACCAGCCCGAGGCCTACGTCCCGCGCACCGACACCTATATCGAGAAAGACTCGTCCATCAACGAGCAGATCGACCGCATGCGCCACTCCGCGACGCGCGCGCTGCTCGAACGCGACGACGTCATCATCGTCGCATCCGTGTCCTGCATCTACGGTATCGGCTCGGTCGAAACCTACACCGCGATGACCTTTGCGCTGAAGAAGGGCGAGCGCATCGACCAGCGGCAACTGATCGCCGATCTCGTCGCGCTTCAGTACAAGCGCACCCAGGCCGATTTCACCCGCGGCACCTTCCGCGTCCGCGGCGACGTCATCGACATTTTCCCGGCGCACTATGAAGACCGCGCCTGGCGCGTGAATCTGTTCGGCGACACCGTGGAGAATATCGAGGAATTCGATCCGCTCACCGGCCACAAGCAGGACGAGCTCGAATTCATCAAGATCTACGCCAACTCGCACTATGTGACGCCGCGACCGACGCTGGTTCAGGCGATCAAGTCGATCAAGGGCGAGTTGAAGCTGCGTCTCGATCAGCTCAACAATCAGGGCCGCCTCCTGGAAGCGCAGCGATTGGAGCAGCGCACCACCTTCGATCTCGAAATGATGGAAGCGACGGGAAGCTGCGCCGGCATCGAGAACTATTCGCGCTACCTCACGGGACGTCGACCCGGTGAACCGCCGCCGACGCTGTTCGAATATGTGCCGGACAACGCGCTCGTGTTCGCCGACGAGAGCCATGTCACTATTCCGCAGATCGGCGGCATGTTCCGCGGCGACTTCCGCCGCAAGGCGACGCTCGCCGAATACGGTTTCCGCCTGCCCTCCTGCATGGACAACCGGCCGCTGCGTTTCGAGGAATGGGACATGATGCGCCCGCAATCGGTCGCGGTGTCGGCGACTCCGAGCGCATGGGAGCTGAACGAGTCCGGCGGCGTATTCGTCGAGCAGGTGATCCGCCCGACGGGATTGATCGATCCGCCCGTCGACATCCGCCCGGCGCGCACGCAGGTCGACGATCTCGTCGGCGAGGTCCGCGCAGTGGCGCAGAAGGGCTACCGCTCGCTGATCACCGTCTTGACGAAGCGGATGGCGGAAGACCTCACCGAATATCTGCATGAGCAGGGCATCCGTGTCAGGTATATGCACTCGGACATCGACACCATCGAGCGCATCGAGATCATCCGCGATTTGCGGCTCGGCGCGTTCGACGCACTGGTCGGCATCAACCTGCTGCGCGAGGGCCTCGACATTCCCGAATGCGCGCTGGTCGCGATCCTCGATGCCGACAAGGAAGGGTTTTTGCGCAGCGAGACCTCGCTGATCCAGACCATCGGCCGCGCCGCGCGCAACGTCGACGGCCGCGTCATTCTTTATGCCGACCAGATGACCGGCTCGATGGAGCGCGCGATCGCGGAGACCGACCGCCGCCGCGAGAAGCAGGTCGAGTACAACACCGCGCATGGCATCACGCCGGAGAGCATCAAGAAATCCATCGGCGACATCATGAACTCTGTCTACGAGCGCGACCATGTGCTGGTGGAGATCGGTGGCGGCAGCATGGCCGACGACGTGATCTCGATCGGGCATAATTTCGAGACGGTGCTCGCCGACCTCGAAACGCGGATGCGCGAGGCCGCCGCTGATCTGAATTTCGAGGAGGCCGCGCGCCTTCGCGACGAAGTCAAACGCCTGCGCGCTACTGAGCTGGCGGTGGTCGACGATCCCACCGCGAAACAGAAGGCGGTGCAGAACCGCGCCGGCGCCTATGCGGGCGCGAAGAAATACGGCGAGGCTGCGAACTTGCCGGCAAGCGCGATGAAGAAGCGAGGTGGCGCGCGCTCTTCTCCCTCCCCCGGTCGGGGCGCGTCCGCCGAAGCCCGAGGGGCGAAGGCCGATGGGGGTTCAAGCTCAAAAATCCACAAACCCCATCTCGACGAAATGCACGGCCCGGAATCGCTGCCGTTTCGTCCGACCCGCGCGCTGCCCGAAAAACCGTTCGGCGAGCGCAGCAAGATCATCCAACCCAGCGATTCCCAACAGTCCGGTCCCGAGTTCGGCCCCGCGCCGCGCTCGACCGGCGGCGCGCCGGGACACAGGGGTGGGTGGAAGAAGAGGTAGGCGGGCCAACCGCTCATCTAACTACTACCCTCAAGCTTCGCTCGATTTTTCGAATTTCTGGACCCACCTGTGAAAAAAGCGGGTGTGACGATGCGGATTCCCAAAGTTTGTCGAAAGGCAACCGTTCGCTTTCGACGCGTTTGACGAATTCTTGGACTATTTTCGGCCAAACGAGGTCTCGATGCGGCGAAGCAATAGACCCATCATCAAAGTAAATCGGCTTCGATCTGATTCGAATCGAGGAAACTCGGATATCTTTTGGACTGCTTGGCGCCCTGAAATGAACGAGTTCTTTGAACACTCCTTCATCAGGAGCGTCGAGTACCGTCTTTTTGGTTTGAATATACACGCCCGCTTGGCCTGTAGCGTTTAATCGTTCAACTTTCGAAAGGTTACTTTCCTCTCGTGGCCAAGACAGACATTGCTCGACCTGGGTGCTGCTAAAAGAAGATGGAAAGTAGATATTTTTGTATGCATTTAACCACTGGACTTCATTTATTGAATCTACCTCTCGCTGACTTCGCAACAGAACGACTTGATTCTTTGAGTCCGATTCATAGACATATTTGTCGTGTAGAAGGAGAGCGTGATATGGCGCGATCGGCATAAAAATCTGCAAACCAGATTTAGCTATTCCGACGCCAGAGTGTTTCGGAAGTCGACTACGACAAAACCAATTTGTATGTAAAACTGGATTATCTGAGATGATGAAAGGCGTGGCGGTTCGATTGATCACTAAAAAATGCTTCAGGTCATACATTATCGGGCAATATTTCAACATCTCAACTACACTCAGAGCCGCCGCATCTCGTATTCCGACTTCAACCTTCTCAAGAACTTCTCGATCAAGCTTGTTGTACATCATCAGCTTCGACAATTGATCGGCCATTCGATTCAACTCTTCTTCGGCCTGAAGCGTCCGCGATTTTTGAAGAGCGAGAAGCTCGATTATGTGGTATCTCGTTTCGAAGTCACGACCAATCGTTTCAGTACTAACCAGTGAATCGATGATTTGATGAAAAGCACCTTCCATCTCGGAGAGGTTCTTCTCAAAGATCCCGTCGTTTCCGTAAAGATAATCTTTTTGACATTGATCTCGCAGTGACGCTCCGTGAATAACTTTTTTTGACTTGATGTTGATGAGATTGATCGTAAGCGTGTAGCTGATGCCGTTCAGGCTTTGAAGTTCCACGGCATGAGCTGGTCGATCTGAGAGATGGGCCAGCCTTGAGCGATACGCTCGAGGGTCTGTGTGAGCCAGGCCTGTGGATCGACAT
>JBEKZZ010000030.1:0-53241 GCA_049509335.1 Bradyrhizobium sp.
AACCCGCTGCGCGGGCCTGGTGCTAGCATCGTTAGCTGTGATCATTCTAAACCTAGCGGCTCAAATCAGCCTCCAAGCTCTCAGATCGTCACCTCATTCGGAAGGTGATCCCCGCACACCGCTTACCACACAACTGACGCAGTTTGCTGTGCTGTGCGCTTCCACCTGTGGTCGGCACGAAATTCGTTGATCTTAGCGCATGAATACCGACGAACCGCTGCAAACCGGCAGGACGAGGCGCGCCCGCATGAAACCGGTTAGTGTATCGAAGACCGTTTTTAGCCTAGATGGGCGCATCACCAAAGCAATGGTCACGTGTCGAGCAAAATTCCGGGTTCGGCGATCTGTTCCGGATCGCGAAGCTGATAACCAACGCCAGCTTCCGCCAGAACAAACTGGGGGTGCGCAGGATTAGCTTCGATCTTTCGCCTGAGCTGTTGAACACAAACCCGCAGATCCTCCGGGGTGGCGAATTGATCCCAAAGCTCGCGGAGTAGGAATTTTTGCGTCACCACCCTGCCCGAATGCAACACTAATATACGCAGCACATAGTATTCCCTCGACGTAAGCTTAATATTCTTATCGCCTAATTTGACCGTGCCACGTGCTAGGTCCACGGATAGATTGCCGGTCTGAAACACCGATCGTCCATTCTGAACCCGCATTTGGTGGCGCAGGGCTGCGCGCACACGGGCTAACAATTCTTTCATCATAAACGGTTTTGTCAGATAGTCGTCGGCGCCTAAATCCAGCGCCTCAACCTTTCCGGCCTCGTCGCCGTGGCTAGATAGCACCACGACAGGCACAATGTCATTGCGGGTTCGAATTTGACGCAGCAAATCGTGCCCCGCAACGTCCGGAAGTGCCAAATCCAGAATGATCAGATTCGGCTGCTGCTGCAAGAACTCCACCGCGGTCTTGCCATTCGGGGATACGAGAACCTCGTAGCCCTGCATGCTCAGACCTAGCCGCAACAGATTGCGGATCTTTGGTTCGTCATCGACGACCATGATCTTGACGGGAACAACACTCATACAGGGGGTCCAAGATTCGTTGGCGACGGCGATGGCAACCCATTGTCCGCACGCAGAGCGGTGCTGGCTCTAGTCGCCCTTGTGCGCTTTCGAGTTCGGCTTAGGCTGCGGCCCCGATTTATCAGACTCACTTGAGTTCGTTCGGTGACATATTCGCCTGACTTCCTTCTCACTTCGTCGCGACAAGAGCCAAGGAAGCGTGGCCTTGATGGCGATGAAACCTAGGAACCAAACAAATGCCATGACGCCAAATGGCGAATAGGGAGCATCATCTAGTCGGCTTGCTGCAAAAAAGCTCAAGAAGCCCACGACGCCCAGAGCGTCGACGCTTACACCAGCCCATCCCGGCGATCTTCTCATTTGGCCATTCCAACAATATCGGTTTAAAGGCGTTTTCAAGATACGGTCTGAGCTCTCGAAGCCAAACCGGACAGCTGTTCATCAATCAGCTCCACGAGCCTTCGCTCGACCTCGGCCATCGCCCGACTCCGCCAACTCAACGATCGGCAAACGTGCGCAGTGATGCACGAAGCAGAGCCAACGCAACCTAGGCCTCTCTCGCGAGACAAGCCACGGGTGAAACTAACCTCTCGTCCTCAAATCAGAGTCGTCCCGTGCGCGGCCGCAGCCATCCCATTACTACTTCGTGGGGCGTTCGGCGGCTACGCGGCAGGCCGTGCCGTAGGATCGCGGCTCTGGTGAAAGCCAGTGCCTGCTCGCCGGATTGTCGTTTCTGTCGCGCTAGCGCCATCCACTCGCGAATAACTGCGCGGCGCACGTTCGGTTTGGCCATCTGGATTCCCTTTCGAGGAGCCGACGGAGCCCCCTTGGTCGGAGGATGTCCGTGATGTGCGGCTATTCACCTGACGGCGGGCTACGCCGCCTTTTGGACCGGATAGGCCTGCGATCGTCGCGCCAAAAGTGCGCAACCGCATTCATGCGTGGTGCCTTGCACAATCATGAAGCCGCGTTTCGCTACCAGGGCGCGAAGGCTTTCGTTCGCTGCTGGTTTCTGGGCGTCAACCCAGACCACCAGCACAGCGCGAGGGCTGAGGAAATTCATCAGCCAGTCGATCGTCGTTTCTAACGCGTGAAGCGTGCGTCGCCGCCAATCCACCAGCGCAACGTCGTACTGGCCGCTTGGACGGCCGCAATTGCCCGCGGCTGCCGCCAGCAAATATCCGCGCCGGTACAACTCCATCGTCAATTCCATGCTCTTCGAGCCGGTTACCACGATGCGCTGGCGCGTTGAACAGCCCGCGAGCGCGATCATGGGATCAATAATTCGGTCGCCAGTGGTGACCTGAGGGGACGACATAACATCACCCGTTTTTGTTCGTTCTCGCCAGTCAGGCGCGGACCAGGCCTTGCGGAGACCGGTGGTTCGCGAAGCGGCAAGGCTTACGTGCTATCGATCATTCCGTTTGCAGGTCTGCAGACGGCGCGTCATGCGAGATTGCTTGAACTCACATGGGCCAATATCTTCCGAGCGGGATTTAATTTCGAGAGCGCTGCAAACCCGACTTTATATGAGCCGTATAATGTCGCCTATGAGCAAGCCTTCGCCACACGGCACACCTGCTTCGGAGGGATATTTGCGGTTGCGCGGCACTATTCCGCTTTTAGAAAAAGACAAGACGGCTCCCCTCGAATTCATACGCCCTCCCGTTCATCTTGTAGGCAAGTACTCACCGATCGTGGCCGCGCTTGCGACGAACGGCCGGTCGTCCTGATGGCGCGGTTGACTTGTTCGCGTCGTCCCGCGCGCCGGATTTCGCAGACTTGCCAGTGAGGCATTTCCCGCTACTTGGAGGCTAAGATGCCGTTCTACCGCGCATACATCGTTGGACTACACGACCGACCCATCGGCGTGGTTCAATTGGATTGTATTGATGATGATTCCGCCATCAAATCCGCCGCGCGGCTCGTCGACTGCCACCATGTGGAGTTATGGCAGATGGACAGGCCTGTAGCCAGGTTCGATGCACGGTCCAAACAGGTCTGCAGAAAATAAGGATGTATGACGAGCCACAAGCATGGCGATGCTACGCTCGTTGAGTCAAATCCTGACCTCGCGCTAGGAGAGGCTGATGTTGGCTCGCGCCTCAACAACGGACATGGTGCAATTCGCGCGTCGAATGTTATGGAACGGCGACGTCTGCTTTACGCCCAAAAGCAGGCATGACCAGACCGGGCGGAGGCATCTGTTAATGCCAATAGCGACATCCCGATGCTATTCACTTACCTCGCGAACTTCCGCGATGGCCAGGATCCGGCGAGAGGTGACCTACGCGAAGGACCTGCCAGCAACTCTGCGGCAAGCAACTTGGGGGAATTGCGGATGATCTCGAGCGGCGGGTGAGGCAAAATAAACCAAGCCTATTCCCTCGCGCTGGTCCTATTGCAGGAGCAGCGGCAGATTGAGCGGGCCACGAAAGCCAAATCCGTGCCAGCGCACGCTCGCGGGATCAAGCAAAGTCATTTTCGGGAAGCGCTCGAACAGCATTGGCAGCAGGATGGCACCAACGGTTCGCCGCGACAGCTGCGCGCCGGCGCAATGATGCGGGCCGTTGCCAAAGGCCTGGTGAGGATTGGGCTCGCGGAGTCCGTTATAGTTCTCGCCATCTTCGAAGGTGTCTTCGTCTCGGTTGGCCGACGCCTGGATCGTCATTACGGTGTCACCCTTCGGGATCAAGAAGCCGCGAACCTCCGTGTCCTCCATAACGAGTCGTGAACTCGCCTGTATCGGCGCCACCCACCGCACCCCTTCCTCAAAGGCGGAGCGCCATTTGCCGCCTGCTCGCACGGCCTCAAGCTGATCGGGATTTGTCAAAAGGCCGTAGAGGATCGTCAGCAGCGCGTCCCGCGGCTCGTTAATACCCCCGCCGATCGCGATCTTTACGTTCGCGATCATCTGGCTTTCAGGAATCGGATTCTTCGCATTCACCATGAAGGAGATAGCCGAGGAATCCGGTTCGGCCCGCACGCGTTCGGCGTTGGCGCGGATACATTTGTCCATCTCCGTATTGGCTATATCGGTCGCATCGAAAGGCCCCGGCGTCCAACCAAAATTGCCGGCGCCGTCGATCAGGGTCTGCGACCATCGCTGCATGTCCGTATCGCTCGCATCCGGAACGCCCATCGCATGCGCCAGAATCCGTGCGGCAAGCGGTCCTGCAAGAGCCGGGAAGAGATCGACCACCTCGCCGCGCGGCAGTTGCTCAAGATAGGCTACGGCCAGTTTTTCATACAGCGGCGCCCAAACGGACTCGATCGTCTTCGGCATCAGGGCCGGCATCATCGCCATGCGTTCGGTCCGGTGCTCGTCGTGGTCTTTTCGCATCAGCGTATGAGCCAGAAAGGCGCGCTTCATAGGCGTGTTCGGGTCGTCGGAGCTGAACAACGCCGCATTGTCCTTCACGTACTTGGTGTCGGCCGCCTTGGTGAGGAAGGTGCGTCCCACGGATTTGACGCGTAAAACGGGCGCTTCGCGTCTGAGGCGCCTGTAGATCGGATAGGGATCGCGCGTGAGCTCCGCGATCGTGATGGTCTCATCTAAGGGGGCCAAGCTCGCGGTCGACATGGGTTGATCCTGTTGGATGCTGGCCAGCATGTGCCGAGGATAATGGCAGGCGACGCGAAACAGCGCAATCGCGGCGTCTGCTGCACTGCTGGGGCGAAGCCGGCACACTCCTCCTCCGCACCGAACAAAATGCGAGAACGAGAGAGGGGCGCTGGTACCGGTCTATGATTCAAGGTTCGCCTCGGCTTTCCCCCGCGAAAACTACTCCTCCAGTGTGAATCCAACTCGCAAAGTGACCTGATAATGTTGAACAGATCCGTTTTCGATATGGCCTCTTGTTTGCACGACTTCGAACCATTTCATTCCACGGATGGTCTTTGATGCGCGGGTGAGGGCATTTTTTATGGCATCCTCGATACTTTTTTCGGAAGACCCTACAAGTTCTAGGATTTTATAAACGTGATCCTTCATTTCGGTGATTGACATGGCAAACCTCCGCTGGTGAGCAAGGTCTATTCTGAACGAGTTCTGACCTCCCGAGTTCCGCTAATTCTGCGAGGAGTTCAGGCGGACCGTAGGGATCGAGCTCGACATCTTTGGAATACCGGAAAGGGGTCCGGCGCCCGTCGTCAGGAGTACGGATGCCGGGCGCGAGCTGATGATGATGCGCTGGGGCATGCCGCCACCGCCTCGCGCCGGCGGATATCCGGTCACCAATATCCGCAACACCACGTCGCCACACTGGCGCGGCTGGCTGAAGCTGGAAAACCGCTGCCTCGTGCCCGCCAACGGCTTTGCCGAATACGCGCCGGAGCCGAACCCCGCGACGGGCAAGAAGGATGTCGTGTGGTTCGGTTTGAACGACGACCGGCCCCCGTTCGCCTTTGCCGGAATCTGGACCGAGTTCAAGGGCGAGCGTGGGACCAAGTCGAGACCCATCCCCGGACCTCATCTGGTCTACGGGATGCTGACCACCGCGCCGAACGCCGTGGTCGAGCCAATCCATTCCAAGGCCATGCCGGTGATCCTCACCACCGACGAAGAACGCGACATATGGATGCGCGCGCCATGGGATGAGGCGAAGGCGCTGCAACGGCCGTTGCCGGACGCGGCATTGCAGATCGTCGCGCGCGGGGTCGACAAGGAAGATCGGGTCGCGGCTTGAGGTCGCCCGCGGCTACGGTGCGCACTCGCTGAACGAAACAGCCGGACCATCACCTGGTCCGGCTTAGATCTGGCGTCACTGAAGCACAGCAAGCCGCGGCAATATCAACTCAAATCGGCCGCGCACGCGCCTTGATGTGTCTCAGCAAAGATACCTGTACGTCGGCGAAGGCTACTTCTTTTTCTTCTTGCCGGTCTTTTTCTTTGCCTTCTTCGCTTTCTTAGCCATGTTGCCCTCCGCTATCCCAAAGTTGGTTCAATGCACGTCGACCTCGACATGCATAAATCAGAGTACACCATAATTGCGAAATTGATACTTCGCGCTTCGAAGAAGGTAAACGGCGGTCACGCCGCAGCGATTGGCGCTAGGCGAAGCACTCTCATGATGCATCGACGCGATACGTGAACACGGCGTGTTATCCAGCCGGAAAACATCCGCGCCGAGATTGAGATGGAGCGACGCCGCTAATGGCCAGCAGCTTGGAGCTAAAGCAATTGTGCTCGGCTCTCTAGCGTGCACCTCGACCACTGTGTCGGCTAACCGCGGGCGACGATAGCTTTGCCCGCGCCGTCGCGGAACGAACTCTTAGCGGACAGGAACGACCGTTGCTCGACGGACTGACATGGAGCATCGCGCTCGTGCTCGACCCGCCCAAAGATGACGTCATACCGGACCGAGACTTTTTCGCGACATTCGCTGCGAGCAATCCCAAGTATACCGGTTGGCCGATCTGGCTCGATGCCCGCACACTGTCCGATGAGCGGTCTCGACCCGTGGTCAAAGGCGGCGCGTGGGAAGCGCTCATTGTCGCGCTCAGCGATCAGAGTGCGAACCGCCTGGAGTTCTTTCGCGTCGGTCCGCAAGGCGAGTTTTATCTGCGGCGATTGCTGCAAGACGATGCCGTACCCAAGCAACTAGAACCCGGCACGCGTCTCGACCCCGTGCTCGTCATCTATCGTGTCACGGAAGCCATCGCCGTTGGGATCGCTATCGCCGAGGGTTTGGGTTGGTCTGAGACCGCTCGGCTTGGGTTCCTGTTTCGGTGGCAGAACCTCAAAGGCCGACGGCTCGATAGTTGGGCGAACCCCACCATTTACGTTCCTGGCGGAGGACCGGCTCAGGAGGACGAAATCACCATTTTCATCGAGGTGCCGATGACCACGGCGCTTTCGGCGCTAGCGCCGTTGGTGAGGCTGCTACGCGCGATCTCTTTGTAACTTTCGACGGCACCCGATTGTCTGGCGATACCTATGACGAACACACGCGACGGCTTATCGAACGCCGTCTCAACGGCTGACACTAGCCGTTTTGCATTTTACGCCCAATGTCGACGAACTTGAAGATGAGTTCGTTCAATGGAGGCATTGCTTCGTCTGGCTTCTCGTTTCGCATGTTCTCAGCAGTCTCTGCAAATTCGACGACTAACGCGGCATTTCGTCCGGCGCCTCTGTACTGAAATGCTCCGCGCCATATCCTTCTCTTAAACCATGTTTATGCTGTACCATCCCTCAGAAAGTGGAAATGAAGGGGCTAGGGATAACGGGGGGGGGGACACCATGAACGAGGCGGCGAATAAGGCTGCGGCCGAAAAGGATGCAGCCAAGATGGAGGAAATCAAGAGACGGCAGCAGCTTCTTTTCGATGCGTTTCGCCACAATGACGTGCTTGGTGGCCGCTATTTCGCACCTATGGTGAATCTGGAACGCGAGATTGGCGCGAAGCTCTCCGATAGGTACTATGGCCACCGAGTTCTAACGGACAGTTTTCTGGACTTTTTCGGCGGCACACTGCTCCAGCAGATCGAGCTCAACAACAAGGTTGGCTGGCCGAACGAAGAGCAGAATTACGCCACCTGCCTGATGATGTACCTGACGATCTTTCGGAGCGTTCGGGCCTCGGACATTGCGTCAGTCCATGCCTATCCCCTCCAAGGCTACATTATTCAGCGAAGCATCAAGGACCAAGCGTTCGTCCTTTGTGCGGCCGCGAGCGGAATAGCAGGATTTGGCCGCTTATTTGGTTGGGAAGGGTTGCCTGAAGGGCAGACGCCAGAGGCACGCCAAGACCTCGTGCTCAAGAACCGCCGGAAGGTTGAGGGGATGATTAAGGATCGCTTGATCGGCTCGAAGTCAGACCTGAAGCCAGGGACAATCAAGCTTCTTTTGAAGCTCGACCAAATGTTTAACATCGAGGCCCATAGGGGACTGTTCTCGCTATTCCGCGAATCCCACAAGCTGATGGTCGAGCACAAATTGGATGTGAGCCTCGTGCCACCATCCGACCCTCTCAGGGATACGATATTCGTCAATCGCGCGACCGAGACGAATTGAATGATTCATCGGCTCGTCCCGTACATGCGGCGCAAGGACACGCCTACCGACGAACAATGGGCGAAAAACTGGAAGCTTCTCGACGACCACTTCCGTTGGATGGTCGAAGGGCTGGGAGCGATCGGGAAGGAGATCGCCGTCTCATTCATCGAGTTTATCGATGCCAAGTTTAAGTTCGATGCATCAACGTACTATTCGGAGCCTAAAGTTGTGGAGCCAAAAGAAAAATTCTAGCGCGCGTCGTCACACTCCGGAGAGCCCGCGCAGTTCAAGATGCTTACGGGACGGCCGGAAAGAGGGGCTACCCGCATATTGCGAACTTCCCAACTCGAAACTGATAAGCTTTCTGCCATTTCCTTATCGGTCGCCTGATTCAGGCAAGCAAACGGTCAAGAGCAACAAGATTGCTCATGTTGGACTGGACTTTTGCTGCAAACGGGGCGTTGCTGTTTTTGCTTCAGGCGCCAAACGGGCGCCAGAGGATCGAACCCCGCGGCCGGCTGGCTAAGCGGGGTCGTGGTGGTGCGACGGATAGCGTCGCCTACCGCGGAGGTCCTAGTGGAAAAAGCCAAATCAAAATCCAGCTCGCGCACAAAATCCCGAAAGACTACTCAATCCGTCGGATCAAAAAACAATAGCGGCGCGCCCCGAACGCCAACACCGCAGCGCAGCGCGACCAAGCATGATCGCGTCTTGGCGATGTTACACCTTAAAGGCGGTGCAACGATCGCTGCGATGGTACATGCTACCGGCTGGCAGCCGCATTCTTTACGCGGCTTTCTCGCAGGTGTCGTGAAAGGTAAGCTCGGTCTGAATCTCACGTCGGAGAAGACCAAGTCCGGACGAGTTTATCGCGTTGCAGCTGCAAGGCCGCAGTCAGCAAGCCGCTCGGAGACGGCGGCCCATGGGTAAGCGGAGCGTCGCATCTCAAGCTGCCTCCGTAGAAGATCAGATCGCGCATTTGCGCGATCTCGATCTAGCGGGCTTGAGGACCAATTGGCAAAACCAGTTCGGCCGGACCGCTCCAAAGCACATTAGCCGTTATCTGCTATTTCGAATTCTCGCCTATAAAGTTCAAGCCGATCAATTTGGCGATCTCGACGCTGGCACGTTAAAGGTTCTAGAGCGAGTTGAGGGCAGGCGCCGACAGATTCCCGATGTTGCGAAGAGCCTTGCAGCCTCGGACCAGAGACGTTTTGTCCCGCCGTCGGGTACAGTTTTGGTTCGCGAATGGGACCGAAAGTCACATCGAGTCATGGTTATGCCCGATGGCTTCGCCTGGAACGGACAGATCTTCGATAGCCTCTCGCAAGTCGCCTTCGCGATCACCGGGACTAAATGGAATGGTCCCCGCTTCTTCGGTCTGCGGGGACGGGTGTCCAGCACGGAGGAATCCCAATGAAGGCGGGATCATCACAAAAGGTCCGATGCGCCATCTATACTCGGGTATCGACCGATCAGGGTCTTGATCAGGACTTCAACTCTCTGGATGCACAGTATGAGGCCTCGTCGGCTTACATCAAAAGCCAGGCCCACGCCGGTTGGACCCTCATCCGCTCCAGATACGACGACGGAGGTTATTCGGGTGGCTCGACCGATCGTCCCCATCTGCAACGACTGCTAGAGGACATTAGATCCCGCAAGATCGATGTCATAGTGGTCTATAAGGTCGATCGCCTGACCCGATCGCTGGCTGATTTTGCGAAGCTGGTTGAACTGTTCGACACCCGTGGCGTCTCGTTTGTCTCAGTCACGCAACAATTCAACACGACGACTTCTATGGGCCGTTTGACGCTAAACGTGCTGCTGTCCTTTGCCCAGTTCGAACGAGAGGTCACCTCCGAACGCATCCGGGACAAGATTGCGGCGTCCAAAAGGAAAGGGCTCTGGGTTGGAGGTCCCCTCCCCCTTGGCTATAAACTAAAGGACGGCAAGCTCCTTATCGTAAACGAGGAGGCCGAGCGGGTTCAATTGATCTTTCGCAGATATCTTGAGGTCAGCGGGATTAATGAGCTGGCCCGCGATCTCAAGGAAAAGGATATTCATACCAAGGCCAGGACGTTTAGCACCGGCAAAACGCGCGGCGGCATTCCGTTCGGCAGAGGGACACTCACGCATCTCCTTCGCAATCGGTTCTTCATCGGTGAGGTCGATTACAAAGGTGAAATTCTGCCTGGAGAACAGCCCGCGATCATGGACCGAAGTCTGTTCGATGCCGTTCAGAAGAAGCTAAGCACGCACCAATCTCACAAAACCCTCACGAGGCAGAAATCCGATCCTTTATTGAAGGATCTTCTGTTTGACGATGCCGGTCATCGCATGATCGCGACTCACGCCACCAAGGCCGGCGTGCGCTATCGCTACTATGCCTCTCAACCCAGCCTGCATGGGGAAGCAAGGACAGCTAAGCTTGGATCGGTTTCACGGGTCCCGGCAACAGAGATTGAGAAAGCCATCGTATCAGCGATCCGGCAACATCTTTCCAAGCAGACGCCCCCCGGCAATCAACAGGACCTGATCCTTGATCAAACAACGCTGATATCTCTGATTTCGTACATCGAGGTGAAAAAGGCTCAGCTCGCGATCACGCTGAAACCGACCGATGAGGCGGCTGCTCCCGAGGTTGTCTCGACCGCCTGGCAAAAGCCCCCATTCAAGCGTTTCCGAGAAATCCTGCTACCTCACGGAACGACCCGAGAGAATATCCGACCTGATCGAGCCGAACGTCGCGCTCGACTTGTCAGCGCTATCGCTCGGGGTCGGTCCTGGCTTGATGAAATCGTCAGTGGATCCGTCATCGACGCCGAGCAACTGGCAAAACGCGAGCGGTGCACGGTGCGCCAAGTCAATCTCACCCTCTCGCTTGCGTTCCTGACTCCGCCGCTCGTCAAGGCAGCGGTCGAGGGACGGCTCCCTCGTGGCATCAACATCGAGCGCTTGCGCGATCCCGACGTCTTGTGGAGCCGGCAATTCCAGGACCTCGGGCTGAGCTCGAATTAGTCCTTTTCCGGCTCAAGCTGCGTTCACTCATTCGACTTTTGGCGTTCTTGGCCACGAGGCAACGGCCCGCCGATTCCCCGGCGCCTGCTCTGCGGAACGGGAATTTTGCCGCCGGAGACAGAGGCGCAAATACCGCCTTAAAGACCAGGAGGGAAGATTGGAGACAGAATGCGGCCCTCAACAACCGCGAAAAATGGCCGCAAAAGCGGCCTTTGCGCCCACGGTCTCTGACATCTAGGTTTCGGAAGACTGGATGGTGGGCGCACCAGGGCTCGAACCTGGGACCCGATGATTAAGAGTCATCTGCTCTACCAACTGAGCTATGCGCCCGGAACGGGTCCGGAAAAGGGCCATCGCAAGAGGGCGTCGTTTAGCAAAGCGACCTCTCGATGTCCAGCAAGCCTGTGGGTTTTTCGCAGGTGCGGGCACCCCTCGTAAATGCCGGAAAATGCGCCCAATTCCGGCATTCCCCGGTGGCGCCGGGCGGCCGGAGCCGCCAAACCGGTGACGGCAGACAAAAAAGCCGCCGGGGTTTCCGGCGGCTTTTCTTGAGACAACAGTGATGCCGATCGACGAATTAAGCGGCGTTACAACCGCTCGGAGTCCTGTCCGCGCTCGCGATCGCCGCCGAACCGTCCACGCTGGAAGCGCTCGCGCCAGCCTTCGCCGCCACCGCCGTGATGGTTGTGGTGGGTCAGCATCGCGAGCCGCCGCTTTTGGCCGTCGTCGAGCGTCTTGTAGAGCGGATCGGCCGCATCGGCGATCTTCTTCAACACCGCGGCCGAAGCCGCCATGTTCTCCGCGCGCTTGCGCAGACGCGCAACCGGATCGGGCTTCGCCTGATCGTCGGCGGGCTTGGCGGCCGCGGCCTCCCGCGCCGCAGCGCGATCGAGCCTGATCTTGACGAGTTCACGCACCGCGCTCTCAACCGGGGGCCAGAGCTTTTCCTGGTCGGCCGTCAGCTTCAATCCGGCGTGCACCGCAGCGATCTTCGCATCGGCCATCGCGGCCCGGTCTTCCGGGCTCATCCGGGCGTGGCCCATGTGATCGCGGAACCATTGATGATGCTGGGCGTACACCGCGGTCGTGCCAGCAATGGCAAGTGCGACAACGCCGGCGATAGCAAACTTCCTCATGTCAACCTCCTTTGAAGGTGGCTGGAGAATGGGCATACGTGCCTCCGCAATCAACTTACAGTTCGGCAACAGACCCTGCTCTTACCAAGATTTAATTCCGTTCACGATTGGAAACACTCAAATTCGCATCATTGGATCATCCCTAACAGCCGCGGCAGCCACAGCGAAATCTCCGGCACGTAGGTGATCAGGCCAAGGAACACCAGCATCGCAAGCAGCCACGGCAGCACGGCCACCGTAATCTCGCTGATGCCCATCTTGGCAATGCCGCTGGAGATATAAAGGTTAAGACCGACCGGCGGATGGCACAGCCCTACTTCCGTATTGACGATCATCAACACGCCCAGATGCACCGGGTGGATGCCGATCTTGGTCGCCAGCGGAAACAGGATCGGCGCCATGATCAAAAGGATCGATGACGGGTCCATGACATTGCCGGCGGCGAGCAGGATGATGTTGACCACCAGCAGGAAAGTCCAGACGCCGAAATTCTTGTCGATGATCCAGGCCGCCATCTCCTGCGGAATCTGTTCATGGGTCATCAGGAACGAGAACAGCACCGCATTGGTGATGATGTAGAGCAGCATCGAACTCATGCTGGCGGCCTGCAACAGCACCTTGCCGACCTGATTGAGCTTCAGCTCCTTGTAGACGAACACCGTGATGAAAAACGCGTAGGTCGCCGCCACCGCGGCCGCCTCCGTCGGCGTGAAGATGCCGCCATAGATGCCGCCTAACACGATCACGATCAGGAGCAGGCCCCAGACGCTTTCGCGAAACGCGGTCCATTGTTGCTTCAAGGTCGCCCGCGGCATTTTCGGATAGCCGTTGCGGTAGGCGATGAACCAGGTCACCGCCGCCAGCATCAGCGCAAGCATGATGCCGGGCACAATGCCGGCCATGAACAGCGCGCCGATCGAGGTGTTGGTGGAAACGCCGTACAGCACCAGGATGATCGACGGCGGCACCAGAATGCCGAGCGCGCCTGAGGTCGAGATCACGCCGACGCCGAAGCGTTTGGGATAGCCGTGCTCGACCATCGCCGGCATCATGATCGAGCCGATCGCGACGACCGTTGCAACGCTGGAGCCGGAAATCGCGGCAAACATCGCGCAAGCCGCGACGCCGGCAAGCCCGAGCCCGCCCGGCAGATGGCCGACCAGCGAGGTCGTGAACGCGATCATGCGCCGCGCCACGCCGCCGCGCGTCAGGAAAGTGCCGGCGAGAATAAAGAACGGGATCGCCATGATGCCGAAATTGTCGAGGCCGGAAAACAGTTTCAGCCCGACGCTTTCGATCGGCACTTCCGTCATCGTGAACAGGAAGGTCAGCACCGTGAGGCCGAGCGAAATCGAGATCGGCATGCCCGTCAGCATCAGGGCAAACAGCAGTCCGAAAATCAGCGCTGCGCTCATCACGCCTCTCCCAACGCGATCGGAGCGTCTTTCGATACCTCAATGCCGTCGACACTGGTCGCATCGTGATGCGGCAGATCGCCGGTCCAGAAGTAATGCCAGCACACCTGAAGGAAGCGGAAGCACATCAGATAGGAGCCGAGCGGAATGCAGCCGTAGACGATCCAGCTCGGGATCTCCATGTCGGGCGAAACCTGGTCGGTATGCATCAGCTCGAAGACGAATTTCGCGCCCATCGTGCCGACGATCGCGGTGAACAGCGCGCCGCCGAGTAGCCCGAACAGCACGACGCCCTTGCGCCAGCGGTCGCTGAGCCGCTTGATCAGCACGTCGACGCCGACATGGATGCCGGTGCGCACGCCATAGGCGGCGCCGAACTTCGCCATCCAGATGAACATGTAGATGCAGAGTTCCTGCGACCAGGTGAGGTCGATCCAGAACAGGTAGGGATAGAGAAAGGGCACGTCGACGAGAAAGCGATGCACAACGGTGACGAAGGTGATCAGCGTCGCCGCGCCCATCAGGCTCGCGATGATGATCTCCTCGAGCCGGTCGAGAATTCGTAGAAACATTTACCTTGCCCCCGTCATGACCTTGAGATTTGAGGCCATGTTCTTCTTACCTCTCCCGCTTGCGGGGGAGGTCGTATCGCATCGAAGATGCGATACGGGTGGGGGCACTCTCTCCACACGAAGCGTGCGATTGACGCCCCCTCCCCAACCCTCCCCCGCAAGCGGGAGAGGAAGCTCAGCGTCTTTGTGGCGATCACCGCCTCAATTCATCGGGCTGCGGCCCGTCTCCTTCAGGAACTCGTCGATCAAGGGCTGGCCGACACGGGCGGCGACGTCCTTGTAGACCGGCATCATCGCCTTGCGCATCGCCTCGTCCTGCTCAGGTGTCAGCGTCACGATCTCGGTCTTGCCGGCCTTCTTGATTTGCTCCAGCGCGTCGTCGTTTTCCTTGGCCGACTGGTTGTTGCCGTATTCGGTGGCTTCCTTCATCGCTTTCGCGCAGGCCTCGCGGATATCGGGTGGCAGGCCGTCCCAGAACTTCTTGTTCACGATGACGATGTAGCCGATATAGCCGTGGGTCGTGACGGTGGCGTATTTCTGCACCTCGTGCATTTTCTGGGTGTACATGTTGGACCAGGTGTTCTCCTGGCCGTCCACCACGCCGGTTTGCAGCGCCTGATAGACGTCCGAGAACGCCATCACCTGCGGGATCGCGCCCAGCGTGCGGAACTGCGCTTCCAGCACCTTTGAGGACTGGATGCGGAATTTCAGGCCCTTGTAGTCGGAAGGCGCGACCAGTTTCTTGTTGGCCGACATTTGCTTGAAGCCGTTGTCCCAGTAAGCAAGGCCCGTCATGCCCTTCGCATCGAGAAGCTTGAGTAACCTGTCGCCGAGTGGACCGTCGGTGACTTTGCGCAACGTTTTCAGGTCGGGCAGGATGTAAGGCAGGTCGAACACCTCGAACTCCCGGATCCCGATCGGGCCGAACTTCGAGTTCGACGGCGCGAGCATCTGCACCGCGCCGAGCTGCAAGGCTTCCAGTTCTTCCTTGTCCTTGTAGAGCGTCGAGTTCGGATAGAC
This sequence comes from Bradyrhizobium sp., assembly GCA_049509335.1. Classification (GTDB taxonomy): domain Bacteria; phylum Pseudomonadota; class Alphaproteobacteria; order Rhizobiales; family Xanthobacteraceae; genus Bradyrhizobium. Next base: position 15,196 of record JBEKZZ010000030.1, read on the forward strand.
TTCGACCTTGACCTTGCCACCTGAGTACTTCTCGGCCAATTCCTTGAACTTTTCGGCGGCCTTGCCCTTGGGCGTATCGGCGGCCACGACGTGGCTGAATTTGATCACGATGGGCGATTGCGCCGCAGCCGGTGCCATCATCGCCAATGCCGCGACGGATGCCGCCGTCCAAATCAGTCTACGCATGGTTCCTCCCAGCTCATTTTTGAAGGGAAACGGCGACCTGCCGCGCGCTTTCCCGGTCTTTTTGTTGCGTGTTGCGAACCTTTACAGAGAAGGCGGCCGAAAGGCCATTGCCCGTTAGCAGGGTGGTGAATGCGAGCATTGTGCAGCGCACAAAGGTCAGATGTCATACCCCGCGAAGGCGGGGTATCCGGTATCCGCGGCTTCTCGGTTCGTCACAACCCCTCTGGATACTGGATCGTCCGCTTTCGCGGACGATGACATCGGAAATAGCGGCGTCCAAAGACTCTGGATTGCTTCGCTCACGCTCGCAACGACGCAAGACACACCTCCGCCTCCCCGCGGCATACCTTGCCCGAGTTTTGATCATTGATGCCCTCAATGAGAGGGCGCAGGGAAAGCCGGGTGCCCGTTGCACCCGCAGCCTTGCGTGTAGAAATAGAAAACACGCAAGTTAGTCACCACAGGTTCACCGGAAATTCCCGGCCTTCCCTGCGCGAATGGTTTTAACGGTTTCCTTTGCGGTCTCCCTGGTGATCGGGCTTTCTTGCCACCATCATCGGCGGACATATCTTCCGCCGACTTGATGCCAGCGTCGAGGCATCAGGACGCCACAACTTCGCCGTCCGCGTTTGGCGCATTCGTCTCGTGCGCCGCCTGCGTCCACCGCATCCCGCTCCCAACGTTCGTGACGACCGCGAAGCGCCCCTCTTTATCGGGTGCGAGACGCGCGGAAACCTGCCCGTGATTTGCCCGACGCCACAAGCAAACGAGCTGCGGCACATTAACGCGACGGGCAAATCAACGCGGGCACCGCACAGCGATGTCAAGCGCAACCTTAAAATCGCTCCGTTAACCAACGGAAACCGCTTGCTTACCCCCCTAGGTTGAGCTTGGATTGAAGCGGGACGGGGGATGTGTCATGCGTAAAGTGCACTACGTCGTGCTCTGTGCGGTACTCGTCGGCTGCGCGCAGCAACCAAAAATGCTGTGGCTACGTGCTGACGGCCAGCGCGCGAGCGACGATCCGGCGCTCAGGACTCAGTATGAGCTCGATTCTACCTCGTGCTTAGGCGAGCGTAACAAGGCAAACTTGTCAGGTGTAACGTTTGCAAATGGCAGCCTAGCAGGACTTGCCGCCGCGCAAAATCGTTCGGACGCGGCTGACACCGTTCAGCGCGGCTGCATGGCGGAAAAAGGGTACTTGTTTGTGCCCGAGGATCAGGCTCCCGCTAAGCAAGCCGAACTTGCTGCCATCGCACAGCAGAAGCGTCAGCAGGAACTGGCGGCGGCTGCTCCTGCGCCGACACCGCCCAAGCGGAAACCCCCGCCGCCTCTTGCCAAGCCTGCACAACAGCCAGCGGCACAAGCTGCGCCTCAATAAAAAAGCTCGGAATAAGGCGCAGCAATAGCAACGATTCTGGAAGCGAAATAGGAAGCACTATTCCGCAGTTTTGGATGGGTAAAATCAAAATCCTGGGTTTGCTTCGCTGTACCCGACCTACGCGCTGAGGATCGTCATGCGCGGTGCTTATAAAGAGGATCGGACGTTAGCGTGAGCGATTCCGAAAACCCAGTTCTCAAACCCTCTAATGAGAACCCATGGTACTGTCTTGCCACGATTCACGGTGAACAGACGAGCGATGAAATAGACAGTAATCTCGCGCGAAAAAATCGTGATTTCTGGAACCGATGGATCGATGCAGCCCCTCACGACCATCAACTCCGTGCGGAAATAGAAGCCAGCTTCGCCAAACGGACCAAATCATTCTCCTTACCAGACAAGGCCGAAACGGCCGATTTTTCGCGAACCAAATTTGACCGCGCTGTAGATTTTGGTGGCTTCCTATTCCGGCGGCCTGTCGACTTCCATCATTCGACGTTTTCAGGGACCGCCAACTTTGCAGGAGCGCACTTCGAAGGTAACTCGAACTTCAGCTTTGCGACGTTCTCCCGACAAACGAACTTCAAGCAGGCACAATTCAACGCGGCGCTAGTCGATTTTAATTCTGCGACATTCTCCTACGGGGCCGAGTTCCAATATGCGAGCTTCGTCCATTGCACCTTCGCATACACAAAATTCGGCGAAGTCAATTTTGGTCATGCGAAGTTCGCGGTTGCTTTCTTTGGCTCAGCAATTTTCTCGGCAGCCGCTTATTTCGGATCGACCAAATTTGAGGGCGACGCAGCCATTTTCAGATCGGCTACGTTCTCCAGCTCGGTCGCCTTCAACTCAGCGAAGTTTTCTAACGAGGCTGACTTCTTCGATACTAAATTCTCCGATAAAATTCTTTTCACAAACGCGACGTTCAGCGGGCATACGAAATTCGTCAATGCGCGCTTTGAAAACTACGTGCCGGATTTTCGCGGAGCGACGATACACCAAGCAACCGAATGGCACGGTGCGACCTGGCCGAAGCCACCAGCGGAGGAGGGGGACGCTCAAGAGCAAGTCTACGCTTATGAGCGCCTAAAGCAGGAGATGGAGCAGCTCAAGAAACATGAAGACGAGCAGGTGTTTTTCCGGCAGGAGCTACGCGCTCGGCGTGGCCTAACCCGACTATTATCTGGTCGTTGGCTGCTGAACTTCGCGTATCAATGGTCCAGTCGCTACGGTAGCAGCGTTGGTCGGCCGGTACTTTGGTTGCTTCTGCTCTTCACAGCCGGCGCTGCGATATTCGCACGAGCACCGATCCACTGCGGCGCGCCGATGCCTATCAGGCTTGCAGTTAAACTCAGTTTTGCAAATATCTTCGTTTTCCTACCAGACAAACGCGAGATCATGACGCTCGACATGGTCGCATGCCTTTCGGACACAACACGAGCCGTTAGCGCCATCCAGTCAATTTCAGGCGTGGCGTTGCTCTTCCTGCTCGGCCTTGCGATACGAAATCGCTTTCGCATGAAATAGCAGGCCGTGACGCTCGATCATGCCGGCACCGCAACCCGCCGACGCGATCGGCGCAACGGTACCTGCAAGAATGACCAACTTGTAATGTAGACCAAGCCGCGGATAGACGTACTCCCGCCGCAATTCCAAACGCAACTTCCGTTTTCCGACCACGAAGCCAATTTCGCACCACGAATCCGACTCTCCGCAACAAGGTTTTTAACGCCCGGAAAAATTTGATGAGCGAACGTCCCTCAGCCGACGCCCGCTATTTCCAGATTGCCGCATTGGGTTGCCTGCTGGCTATTAATATGACGATGATCGAGTTCGGCGCGCAGCCGCTGTCGAGCGTCGTGGCGATCGGCAGCGCGTTACTGGCCCAGTGGGCCTGCACCCGGCTCGCGGGCCTGCCTCACCTCGACCTTCGCTCGCCGCTGATTACCGGCCTTTCGCTCAGTCTGTTGCTGCGCGCCGACGCGATCTGGCTGTATGCGGCGGCAGCCGTGATCGCGATCGCGTCCAAATTCGTGCTGCGGGTCGACGGCAAGCATATCTGGAATCCCGCCGGCTTCGCCATCGTGGTGCTGCTCTTGACCTCTAACGGCGTGTGGATCTCGCCGGGTCAATGGGGCACCGAGGTCTGGTTCGCCGCGCTCACCGGGTGTCTGGCGATCCTGGTGCTCTCGGCCGCGCGGCGCGCCGATATCGCGATCTTCTTTTTCGCAAGCCACGCAATGTTGCTGCTGGCGCGCGCATGGTGGCTCGGGGATCCGCTGGCGATTCCGGTACATCAGTTACAAAGCGGCTCGCTCCTGATCTTCACGTTCTTCATGATTTCCGATCCGCGCACGGCGCCGGATTCCGCGCTCGGCCGCTTCCTGTTCGCGTTCGCCGTAGCGCTACTCGCGCATTACATGGCGTTCTTCATGCAGATACGACCGGCGCTGTATTTCTCGCTGATCGCTCTCTCCCCGATCACGCTCATAATCGATCGGTTGATCCCCGCCCCGCGGTACACCTGGGCCGATCCAGCCCCACAAGGAGCTCCCCGATGACGACCTCGCGTGCCACTCATGGCCTGAAAACCGGCGTTGCCACGGTTGCGATACTGGCGCAGTTGGCAACTGGGCCTGCGAACGCCTTTTGCGGTTTCTATGTCGCGCAGGCCGATTCAAAACTGTTCAACACGTCTTCGAAAGTCATTTTGGCGCGCGACGGCGACCAGACGGCGATCACGATGGCCAGCGACTTCGAGGGCGACGTCAAGCAATTCGCCGTCGTGGTGCCGGTGCCGACGTTCATCGAGCGCAAGCAGATCGGCGTGGTCGACCCCAAAACCATCGATCATCTGGACCACTATACCGCGCCGCGCCTGGTCGAATACCACGACGGAGACCCCTGCCGTCCGCTGTCGGTGCAAACGGCCAGTGCGATGCCGGCGCCCCCGTCTGCCGTGGCGCAGCCGGTGGCGGAAATGGCCAAGCGATATGGCGTCACCATCGAAGCAAGCTACGATGTCGGCGAATACGATGTCCTCATCCTGTCAGCCAACGAAAGCGACGGGCTGGTCAACTGGCTGGTCGACAATCAATACCGGATTCCGCAAGGCGCCCAGGATGTGCTCGCGAGCTATATCAGGCAGAATATGCGGTTCTTTGTCGCCAAGGTGAATGTCGAGCGGATGAAGGGCCTCGGCAACGGATACCTGCGGCCGTTGCAGGTGCGCTATCAGAGTCCGAAATTCATGGTGCCGTTGCGCCTGGGCACCGTCAACGCCAAGGGGCCGCAGGACCTGATCCTGTACGCGCTGACGAGGAAGGGGCGGATCGAAAGCACGAACTATCGCACCGTGAAGATTCCCTCCGACATCGATGTCCCGCTTTACGTCAAGGATGAATTCGGCCCGTTCTATAAGGCAGTGTTCGAACACGCCGTGGCGCGCGAGAATATGCGCGCGGTGTTTGTCGAATATGCATGGGACATGGGCTGGTGCGATCCCTGCGCCGCCGAACCATTGAGCAAAAAGGAACTTGTCGAGCTCGGTGCACGATGGATCGGCAACGACGATGACAGCGCGTTCCGCGGCAGCCGGTATCAGGGCGGCTCCGACGCGTTCGTTACCCGGCTTCACGTCCGCTATGACGCCAAAACCTTTCCGGAAGACATCGCGTTCATGGAGACCAGGGACCGTTCCAACTTCCAGGGCCGCTACGTGCAGCATCATCCGTGGAAAGGTCAGGCGAGCTGCGATGCGGCAAAAACCTATCGCAGCGAACTTCCGGCGCGGTTCACCACGGAGGCGAAAAATCTTGAAGACCTGACCGGCTGGAACCGCGCCGATATTATCGGCCGAATGGCGAAAACGGGTCAGCAGATCGAGACCCCGTAGCGGATCAAGATCGCCGGCCACCCAACCTGCACAAAACGGTGATTCCGGGCGTCTCACGATGCACGGAACCCGCATCACGCGTGATCGTTGGAACTAAAGCTTGGAGAGCCAGATGCCGCGCCTCATTCCGCTTGTTGTCGCCGTGCTCGTTGGCCCCTGCCTCGCGGGGCAAATCTTCACGGAGCAAGCCTTTGCACAGCTCACTCCGCCCGCGGGATCGGCTGGCGCCGGCATGGCCCCCATCAGCGGCATCCCGTACGGTCCTGCGAATCCCAGGGCGCTCGCCGATCCAAGCGGCATCGGCAATGCCGCGAGCGTGCCGCCGCTGCGCTCCAATAATACACCCACCATCACAGTCCCCCAGGGACCTCTGGCGCCGGCACACGCGGCCGCGCCGCCTTCCTATCCCTACGCGTCACAGCGGGTCTTGAACGCGCATGCCGTGGAGCCAAAAGGCAAAGTATCCCCTCGCCGGAGAGGCGGCCGAGAGGTCTCTTCGTTCACGGGGATCTGCCGGGGGTGTTAACCGCCGGACGCTCGCTCTGGCCACGATCCTGATCCCGCTTCCGACATTTGCCACCGGGCACGAACTGGCTGGCACTATCAACTCGTCAGTTCGTCCACCAAGCATCTGGATGCTGACGAGAATGCGAAGGGCCTCATCATGTATGGCGCCGACGGCCGCATGCTGGTTCTGATTGCCTATGGCGACAGGCCCAAAGCGGAAAGCTCCGCGAAACTGACGGACGAGCAGCGCGCCGGGCTATTCCGCAAGTATTAAATTCACTTTAGGACCGAACGTCTCTCGAAGGTCTGTGTTATCATGGGTTGATCGAGGGAGACCCACCATGAAAAAACTCTCCGCTCTCTGCATCGCCCTTTGTGTCGGCCTTGGCGCCCCGGCGGCGTTTGCCCGCGGCGGCGGCATGGGCTCGCATCACTCCTCCACTGCCAGCGTCGGCAGCGGCGGGGCCTCCGGCGAGCGCGTCAACGCTCCCGGGACCAACTCGCTGGGCACCGCGCTGTCCTCGAGCGGCACGGCCAACGCCTCCCAAAAGGGAGTGCTGCTCGGCGTTAATCCCGCCGTCGACCGTGAGGAGGCGAAGGTCACCAAAATGATCTCGTCGATCTGCCGGGGCTGCTGATCCAGCAAAACGTCGCACCGCGCCAAACGCAAATATTAAGAAATTCCTAAAGCCTTGCTGCTATTTTCCGGGCGCGTGACAGTCCTGCGCTCTGCTTTTTTAATCATTTGCACATCATTCTGACGAGCTGTGAAAGCGCATCAATACGATTTACGCCCCAGAGACACCGATGTTGACGTCAACAGCGCAGTTGCTCGCGGAATTGGATTCGACGGAGGGATTGCCGACCGAGCGCTGGGGCACACTCCTGGATCAAACCGCGAAGGTATTTCTGGACGGCATTGAAAAACTGTCGGTCGATCAAATCGATCAGTTCGACGACGTTTTTGTCCAATTGATGAATCGTGTCGGTGCACAGTCACTGGCCAAATTGAGCCAAAAATTCTCCGAGGCCAGGTGTGTGTTGCCGAAAGTCGATCGGCGGCTGGCTTTTGACGAGAACGAGCCGGTTTGGCTGCCCATCCTGAGATCGCAACGGATCGGATCCGAGCTATTGCTCGAGGTGATCCAATCGCGGGGATCCAGCCATCGCCTCGCGATTGCCTCCAGACCCTCGACCGATCCCCAGGTCGGCGACGCGCTGGCCCAATGCCCGGACCGCGCCGTTTACCATGCGCTCGTGGACAACCGGGGCGCCAGAATATCCGAAGCCGGCTGGGCGCGCCTCGTCCAGCTCGGCGAGAGCGATAGTGAGCTTGCAGAAAAACTCGGGCGCCGACCGGACGTTCCCGTCGCTCTCAAGCGCAAGCTTCATGCGAAGCGCGAGGATGCGCGCATGCGCCAGCTCAACGCCATGCCCGGCGTCATGCGCCACCAGATCGAAGAGACCATTGCTTCCAACGGGGCCACCGGGACGCTGCCCGATCCCAAACCCTCCGATCTCGCCAGCGTCCAGGCCAGGATGCTGGAGCTCAACCGCAAAGCCAAGCTGAACGACTCCACCATCAATCGCTTCGCGACCTACGGCGAGTATGTCGAGATATCAGCGGCGCTGGCGCTGCTGACGGGATCGCCGATGGAGGTCATCCGGGCGATGCTTGCGAGCGACAAGGTGGAAGGTGTCGTTCTGGCGTGCAAGGCCGCCCGGCTGGATTGGCGGACGGCGGCCACCATCGTCAAGAATCGCCCCGGGGCCGCTCCGCTTCCCGCCGGAGAGCTGGAAAGAGCCAGGACGGTCTTCGAATCGGTTTCCCTGTCGGCGGCGCAGCGGACTGTGCGGTTCTGAAGTTCAGGCTACCCCGCCAATAACGAGTCTCGTGTCCCGGACGCGGTGCAGCGCTGAGCCGGGACCTGTGCGAACACAACAAGCAGCACTCAAGGGCGATGGACCCCGGATCGGCAGCGCATCGCCATAAATCGAAGACGCGCGTGAACGCGCTGATGGCGCTGCGCCGCGTCCGGGGCTCGCAACCGGGCAAAGCGATGAGCCTCGTTGCCAGCACGAAAAAAGAGGCGGCCGTTCGGGCCGCCTCTTCGTTTACTGCTCTCGCGAGCAACCAGGATAAATCAGTGACCCCACGACGCGACAGGACGGCAATCAAAGGCGTGAGGAAGGCGGCAGTCGTAATCGCCCCACGGGCTTGGTCCATAGTACATGCCTTGCCAGGCCGGACCCGTCCACGGCGAAGTGACCGCAGCCGCGACGTCGACCGCGCCAGCCGCGGCGTGGGCGGCGCGGAAGTGGTGGTGATGCGCAACGTGCATCGTCTTCGCCTGCGCGGCTTGAGACAAACTAAAAGCAAGCAGCGTCACACCGGCGAATGTCGTCGCGGCGCGCGCAATTTTTTTGGGACTCATTTTTTTCTCCATTGGTGTTTTGTCCCTTCTCCCAACCCGGGCGTTTTCGCCTCTTGGCCACGCGCAAACGTTACATCACCGATCGGATTCCGCGCGCTGTGGTGAGATAAAGAATTGGTGAGCGCGCCGTGAACAGAATGTGGAGCGTCATACTATAGAGCCCCTGATGGTATCAGGGGCTTGCCGCTCGCGTCAGTTCGTGAGTGATGGTGTCGCTGGATGATCGTCACGCGAACTTCGGCAGCACCTTGGTCCACAGCGCTTCGGTCGACTTCATCAGTTTGTCGTGCGGCACCAGCGCGTTGTAGGTGTAGCAGAACAGCCAATCGACCGGCTGCCGCTTCATGTTGGCCTCGAGCGCGCGCGTGACCGTATCGACGGTGCCGACCAGCGCGTAGCCGAGATCGATCGATTCCTGCGCGGTCGCAAAGTGCTTGGTGTCCGGGTCCATCAGGCCGCGGCGAAAACCAAAGGGTTCGAACCACGCCTTGCCGGAGAAGCGCCCGGAGTCCTCCCACAGCGCCATCGCTTCCTCGTCGGTGTCGGCAATGATGACATCGCGCAACAAGCCCGTGCCCTGCCCGCGCGGCTTTCCCGATACCTCGGCATAGAGATCGTAAAGCGGCGAGGCGTAAACGTCATGCATCGGCGGCAGGATCGCGGTGACGCCCTCCTGCGCCGCCCAGCGAATGGAGCCCGGCGACGACGCGAACGGCAAGAACACCGGCGGATACGGCTTCTGCAACGGCTTCGGCACCACGCCGACCGACGTCAGCATGCCGTTGTCGACGCCCTTGCCGTATTTCACGGTGGTTTCGAGATCCCAGGGCGTGGCGCCGGCCGGCACCTTCCAGTACTTGCCGTTGAAGGTCAGCATTTCCTCGGTCCAGCATTTCTTGATGATCTGCCAGTTTTCCTCGAACGCCTCGCGGTTGGCCTGATCGATCGCATCGTGCTGGTGCGGCAAGGTGCCGGAGACGCCGTGCGTCTGCTGCGCCATGATGTCGACCCAGCGCCGCTGATAGCCGCGGGCAAATCCGGCACAGGCGCGCCCGCCGGTCATGTGATCGAGCATCGCGATGTCCTCGGCGACGCGGATCGGGTTGGCGGCCGGCAGCACGATGCCGAGCTGGCCGACGCGAATTCGTTTCGTCTGCATCGCAACGTAGAGGTCCAGCAGTACGGGATTGTTGGAAACCTCAAAGCCCTCGATGTGGAAGTGATGCTCGGTAAAGCTCACCGAATCGTAGCCGAGGTCGTCGGCGAGTTTCACGAGCTCGGTCAGCTCTCTCAGCATGCGCTGGTAGAGTTCCGGCCGCGTCGCGGCCATGCCCGCCTCGATCTCGGCGCGCGAGCCTATGCTCGGCAGGCAAAATATCGATGCTTTCATTGTGCTTCCTTCCCCGTCCCAAATCTGGTTGTTGATTATCGCCTTTGGGGACGATGACCATTTCATACCAAACTCGGGGGATCGGGAAGTGGCGTTGACTCCGGCGCACCAAAAACGCGGATCGCGGCGTGTCCCGGACGCGTTGCGGCATGCAATGCCGCTACGCAGAGCCGGGACCGACTTGGCGATGGGCCCCGGATCAGCAGCGCAACACGCCGCTTTCGCGGCGCATTGCGCAGCATCCGGGGAACGCGGTCACCCCGCCGCTTGCGCCACCACGTCGCGCTGGCGCTTCATGACGATCTTGTTGAGCGCGCCGAGATAGGCTTTGGCGGACGCCACCAGCGTGTCGGGATCGGCGGCGCGCGCGGTCATCGAGCGGCCCTCATGGGCGAGCCGCACCGACACTTCGGCCTGCGCGTCGGTGCCCTGGGTGACGGCGTGCACCTGATAGAGCTCGAGCTTGGCCTCGTGCGGCACCAGCGCCTTGATGCAGTTGAACACGGCATCGACCGGGCCGTTGCCTTCGGCTTCCTCGATCCTGATCTGGCCGTCGACGTCGAGCTTCATGGTGGCGCGTTGCGGCCCATGGGTGCCCGCGATCACCGTCAACGAGGTCAGCTTGATGCGGTCATGCGAGGCTGCCATCTCCTCGTCGACCAGCGCTTCGATGTCCTCGTCGTAGATGTCTTTCTTGCGGTCGGCGAGCGCCTTCATCCGCACAAAGGCATCCTCGATCTGGTTGGCCCCTAACTTGTAGCCCATCTCTTCCAGCTTGTGCACGAAGGCATGGCGGCCGGAATGCTTGCCGAGCACCAGCGAAGATTGCTTCAGGCCGACCATTTCCGGCTTCATGATCTCGTAGGTCGAAGCGTCCTTCAGCACGCCGTCCTGATGGATGCCGCTCTCATGGGCGAACGCGTTGCGTCCGACGATTGCCTTGTTGTACTGCACCGGAAACGAAGTCGCGGCCGAAACGAGTTTGGAAGCGCGCGTCAGCATCGTGGTGTCGATCTTGTTCCAGTACGGAAACTTGTCGTTCCGCACATTGATCGCCATCACGATCTCTTCGAGCGCGGCGTTGCCGGCGCGCTCGCCGATGCCGTTGACGGTGCATTCGACCTGGCGCGCGCCGCCGGCGAGACCGGCGAGCGAATTCGCCACCGCCATGCCGAGATCGTTATGGCAATGCACCGAGAATACCGCCTTGTCGGAGTTCGGCACCCGCTCGATCAGCGTGCGCATGAAGTGGGTGTATTCTTCCGGCACCGTGTAACCCACGGTGTCCGGAATATTCACCGTGGTGGCACCGGCCTTGATCACGGCTTCCACGATGCGGCAGAGGAAATCCATTTCCGAACGCGTGCCGTCTTCCGCCGACCATTCGACGTCGTCGATCTGGTTGCGCGCGCGGGAGACGTTGGCAATCGAGGTTTCGATCACCTGCTCCGGCGTCATGTTCAGTTTCACGCGCATGTGCAGCGGCGAGGTCGCGATCACCGTATGGACGCGGCCGCGCCTGGCGAACTTCACCGCCTCGGCGCAACGATCGATGTCCTTTGGATGCGCGCGGGAGAGCCCGGCGATGACCGCGTTCTTGGAACGGCGGCCGATCTCGCTCACGGCCTGGAAGTCGCCCTCGGAGGTGATGGGGAAACCGGCCTCGATGACGTCGACGCCCATATCGTCGAGCATCTCGGCAACCTCGAGCTTTTCCTCGAAGGTCATGGTCGCGCCCGGGCATTGCTCGCCGTCGCGCAAGGTGGTGTCGAATATAACGACGCGGTCCTTGTCGGACTTTTTGACGGATGTCATCTGCTCATTCCTTTGGGTAGGTCGCGCTTTGTCTGTCGAGCGCTAAAAGGGTTTCTCGGGTAGCTATCGGTTGCCAAACCCCTGAGTGCCCAGGCGCCAACGCCCAGACGGCCCTCAGGGGCCGATAAGAAGCAGAAGCCCGATAAGGAGGGTGGGCAGGGACGCAGGCGCCGTCGCCGGGATGCGGACGGCATCGGCCATCCCACCCTGAACTCCAACGATTTCGCCGCGAATCGACATTGCCAGACCCTTTAAAGCGGTAATCTCGGTCAAAACCATTGACGCTTGGTTGCCGGGATCGCGCTTTCACCGTCGTTCTAGACGAGTTTGGCGGGAAGTCGCAATGCCAAAAGATGGTCAGAAGGGTTGACCTTTTGCGGCTCTAATCCGCGAAATCGCCCCGGCTTCCCCGGCTCGTCCTATTTTTTACCGCCCTTGCGGGCGGTTGCCGATTTCGCGACGGGGCTCGCTTCCGGTGGTTTGACGACCTGCGCGACCTCGCGCAGCGTGACGATCTGCGTCTGCTGATTGACGGGGGCTTTTGGATTGTTGGCGTCCTGCAACTGCTCCTCGCCGAGACCGACCGCCAGGACGCGCTTGGACGAGATCCGAAACGTCGTCACCAGCGCATCACGGATTGCCTCCGCGCGGCGCTGGCTCAACGCCAGGTTATTGTCGCGCCGGCCGGTCGATTCCGTGCGGCCGACAACAAGGAACGTGTACGACATCAGCGCCGGATTGGTCAGCGCATCCGCGAGTTGTCCGACCGCGCGGTAGGATTCAGGCCGGATCACCGGAGTATCCGGGTTGAACTGAATGTCGACGTTGACGTGCGGCAGCTTGTTGAGCTCACGTGAAATCGGCGGACGTTTGAGCGCGATCGCATCCGCCTTCGACTTGAGGCGGTCAGCCACCTGCTGGCGCAGCGCCGGCACCTCCAGATCGGAAGGCGCTTCAAGGCCAGCGAGCACGCCAACGATCGACTCCGTTGTCGGCGCGTCCTGCGACCGGGCGAACGGAACCGGCAACACGGCCATCCACAGTCCAACCGTGAGCGGAAGAAACCGGCGCGCGAGTTCGGGTCGTGGCATCAGCGATACCCCGCCTCGTTAAGCGCCTTGCTGCATCCGGCGCTCACCCCGCGCGGCGGCGCCTTCAACAGGCAGGCGATAGTCTCCCCCGGCTTGCCCTGCATCTCCGCGCAGATCTTCTGCCTTTCGCGCTCGCACGCCTTGCCGACGGCGCCGTGCGCGGCCACGCGCTTGCCGATCGCTTCGAACGCCCTGGCGTAATCGGCGCGGCATTGCGGCGAGACGCTATCCAGATTGCGGACCAGACATTCTTTAAGCCGCGGCGCATCGAGACTGACGCCAAGACAATTGGCGTCGATGTCCTTGCCGCAACTTTCCGCCAGGATCGCGGTTGCGCTTTCGAAGCTCATGGTTTCGGCCATGGCGGGTGACATGACAGGTGACACGGCATGCGATGCCGCAACCACAGCGACAAACAGCACAAGTGAGGAAGCCCGGAGCATGGCTCTATTGGACCTGATGCGGTTGCGGACCGTCAAGGCCGCAATAGGGCGCAAGTCGTGCTAGACGCCCTCGCCGGCGGCTGCGATTCGCTACCGCGGCAGGCAGGCGTGATAGCGTTGCCTCGCCGTCACATTGCCGGCCTCGTCGACGCGAGCGGTCTGGCAGAACACCCGTCCGCGCATGTCGACATAATAGGTCTGGGACGGATAGGGCACGGCCTGATGCTGGGGATTGGTGCCAAGCCAGCCGGCGGCACCGACCGACGCGCTCGATGGATCGGCAGCGAAATTGCCGGGGAAGACGCCATTGGTCGGCAAATCGCGCTGGTCGTCGCGGTTGTCATAGTTGAAGAAGCTTGCCGTATTGCCGTAGCGCTGCGGCCGCTCGCCAAAGCTCTGGGCCGAGGCCGGAATGCTCGCCATCGCGGCCGCGAAAGCCGCCAGCCAAATCGCCTTTTTGAAACTTCTCACCAGCCCACTCCTACCGGCTTGGACGTTCCCCAATCGCCCTTCCATCCCGTCAGCCTTCCCTGCCGGAATTGCAGGTAAAGCCCGTCGCTGCGGATCGCGAGCGCATTGCCCTTGACGTTTGGTATCGCCAGCAGGAGCTCGTTGCCGGGATGGCCGCGAACATAGCTCAAGGGCACGCCCAGCGCAGCCGAGGCCTCATCGATGCTCATGCCGAACGTCAGCGGAGCGCCGGCCGGCGACGCCGCCTGTGCCGCGCCCAAAGCGGGGCCCGCGAGCAGACACCCCAGCACGAGGCACCATTTCATCAAACCGACATCGAAGCGTCGTTTTGGCATTCCACCAATCCATTACTACGGGCAGAGAGCCCTCACCTAACCCGGCTGATGTTAGATTCAAAGGACCCTCGGCACAATGACGCGATCATAAATGGGAGGTGATGGCCCAATGCAAAGCCAATCGCTTGACATCCATGCAGACGCATTTAGAAACGGTTAAGCCCTTCTGAGCATAGTGGGTTTGAAGGTGTTCATCGGCACGGCGGTAGCCGGGCGCCTTCCGGATCGCTCCCACAGAGCAATCTCGCAAAAAACCTGCTCCCAAAGACCAGCGCGACCATCCGGGACCCCTTTTCCAGGGGGGGGTCTTACTATTTGTTACGGGGGATGCGCCGTCTATGCGACAGGATCAGTGGAAGTCCCAGGTACTTCAGGAATGGGATCGTTGGCTGCAGGCCCAGCCGATTGATCCGACATCGCCGACCGCCCGCGATAGCCTGAAATTTTTCTGCGAGCTTCAGGACAGACGCTCCCCGCTGCTGGATTTCCGCCCGGGCAGGCGTGACAAGTGGCAGATCATCCATGCCTGGCTGCACCATGCGGGGCGCGTGGGTGAGTGAGACCCAATCTTTGATTAATGCCCGATCCGGCTTGCGAATTTATCCAAGGGCCGGAAGAACTGCTGGGCCCATTCGCCGTAAAGCACGAAGATCTTCTCGGAGTGGGCGAGAAAGTTCGCACAGGCCTGCTTGGCGAATTCGCCCTGAATTTCGATCGCCTGATCGAACGACCGCACCGTGCTCATTCGCTCGACCAGGATGCGGCCGGTAAGCCACGATTTTCGCGTGTAGTCGTCACAGGCCTGCGCGATGGCGATGGCCGGAAGACCGGCGGCTCGCGGGAGGGACCCGCGGGTCTCCGGGGGCAGTACCTCGCCGCTCAAGGCCACCTCAGGAACCGATTCCACGGCGATCGCCAGCGGCGCTGCCTCCATGGGGGCGGCCTCCATCGGGGCGGCCTCAAACGGGGCTGCGACAGGGCTGATCGCGTCGGAATCAGGTCTCGCCGCGGCCTTCCGTTCGCCTTTCGGGTTCCGCTGTTCGGCTTTACGGCTGCGCTGGCGCGGCTTGGCGGGCTTTTCTTCTTCGATCGTTGGCATGATCACACTCCACTCACATGCAGTTGCAGAGCAGCAAAGAGAGGTCAGGAGTTCGCCGTGATTGCGTTTGAATAGCGGTTTCGGCTTGGTAGTTGCGCGGCGTTGATGTGATCGCCGCTCCGTTCCATGACATCTGCATGAAAAGCAATTGGCCCCCTCAAGTTCGAAGCTTGAGGAGGCCAATATGAAACTTTTTCGAGAGTTCCGCCTCTCAGGACGCCTGATCTTCCGCTTCGATCCGTTCCAGCGAAGCGCGGAGTTCGGCGACGACTTCGTTGTAATATTCGTTCAACCGCTCCGAGCTTTTGAGTTGCGCCCGAAGAATCTCCGAACGCTCGACAGATTCCGCAAAGGCCGGCGAGATCGGCTCGGCTATGGACAACGATCCGTCGTCCGACATCGATGAGGGGTTATGACGCGCCATTTTACTCACTCACATGATGGGTACAAAGCGCCGTCATCAAACGCCGGGTTTTTGAAGTTTATGGGGCACTTCCTTGCCGCTTCGATGATCGAAAAAGGCCAAACTGGGACGCACCGCCGCATTTTGCCGCCACATTTGGCAAGCTCGAAAAGCAACGCGTGAAAAAGAAAGCCGCCCCGAAGGGCGGCTTTCGTTCAACTCAAACCCTCATGGTGAGGAGCGCTCTTGCGCGTCTCGAACCATGAGGCCTCGACATCGGCCTCATCCTTCGAGACGCCGCTCACGCGGCCCCTCAGGATGAGAAAAGCCGCACTACCCGCCCGCTTCGCACTTCTTCATGAACGAATTTTTGGCCGCACCGGCCAACGGCTTGCCTTCGGAGCTCACCGCCTTGGTGGTGCAGCTGTCGGTCATGCACTTCTTCATGAACGAGGTCTTGGCCGCGCCCGCCAGCGGCTTGCCGTCCTTGCCCACCGCCTTGCTCTCGCAGGTCTCCTGCGCGAACGCCGCGCCGCCGGCAAATGCTGCGACCAACCCCGCCAGCATGATTTTTCTGAACATTGTTGTCTCCCCGAAAAATGGTTGCAATGTTTCGATTTGATCCCAGACGATCCTTCTCGGCAAGGACAAAACCGCTAACGCCGTCCGGCTTTCGGCGACCTGGCGGCGGTCTGCTTCAACGGTTTCGCAACGCGTTTCGCCGGGCCCTCGCCTTCACTCTCCAGCGCCTGGCGCACCTTGGCGAATTCCTCCTTCGAGGCCTCGTCGACGCGGGGGAAGCGCAAGTTGAGGACCTCGAGCGCGCTGACGATCGCAGATCCAATCACCACGCGGGCGAACCACTTGTGGTCGGCGGGCACCACATGCCAGGGCGCAAACGGCGACGATGTATGCCTGACGACCTCCTGATACGCGGCCATGTAGCGTGGCCAGAAGGCGCGCTCGGTGACGTCGTTCATGGAAAACTTCCAGTTTTTCGCGGGCTGCCCCAGCCGGTCGAGAAACCGTTCGCGCTGTTCTTTTTTCGAGATGTTGAGGAAGAATTTCAGCACCATCGTGCCGTTGCGCGAAAGATAGCGTTCGAATGCGGAAATATCCGCAAAGCGCTCGTGCCAGATGTTGGGGCCGATCAGCCTGCGCGGGATTTTTTCCTTCTCGAGCAGGTCGTGATGCACCCGCGTGATCAGGCATTCCTCGTAGTAGGAGCGATTGAAGATGCCGATGCGGCCGCGTTCCGGCAGCGCGATCAGCGCGCGCCACATGAAGTCGTGATCGAGTTCGTGGGCCGTCGGCTGCTTGAAGGAGGTGACATCGCAGCCCTGCGGATTGACGCCATCGAAGATATTCTTGATCGCGCTGTCCTTGCCGGAGGCGTCCATGCCCTGAAAGATCACGAGCAGCGACCAGCGGCCCTCCGCGTAGAGTTTCTCCTGCAATTCGCTGAGGCGCTTGCGGTTGGCCTCAATGATTTTTTCGCCCTCTTCCTTGTCGAGGCCGCCTCGCGCGCCGGTCTTGTGGGACCTCAGGTGAAACTCGGCCGAGCCGTCGACCCGGAACGGGGCGACAAACGGCTTCAACCGCTCGATCAGGGGCCGCTTGGGCTTTTTGCTCATGGGCTCACCTCGCTTCTAATCCCTCCCCGCGGCACGCGTAGGAGGGAGCGATCTGCCGACGCTCAAGCGTTGTTGCTATAAACTAACTAAACTGGGCTTCGAGAAACGCACTCACAAAGCGTGGCATCACGGGCACAAGATCGGAACGCGACCGCACCAGATGGATGGCGCAAAGCTCCGGATTCCTCTCGCGGGCGAGGTTGGCCTCGACCCGCGCCTTCAGCGCCTCGCCGGTCATATCGACCCGCAGAATCCGAATCATCGCAATCGATGATCCAGCAAATACACAGGTCCAGTGCGTGTCCATGGTGTAATCGGCCGCACCGAGGCCGGTTTCCTCTGATATCTCGCGTTGGATACTGCCGGCGACATCGAGCATGCCGTCCCTCACATCGTCGGGATCGGGCGTGCCGGCGGGAAAATAGATGCGTCCGGCATTGGACGTATGCGCGCCCATTTCGCCGAGCAGGAACGCGCCATCGGACGATCGCAGCGCGCCCGTGCCAAAGCCGTTGAAGACGCTCACGTCCGGAAAGCCCCAGTCGCGCCACGCCAGAAAGCTCGCAAAATCCGTCTCGAAATAATCGGCGGCAAGATGGCCGTCACTGCGGACCGTGTTGCGTCCGAGCAAAACGCGGCCGTTCCAGAGATCGGGCTTCTCGCGTTGTTTTTCGGCAAAATGCGCGTCGATCTCGCCGCGCCGCTCGGCCGCGAACGGCCACGCAAAGGGCCGTACCTTCAAATCGAGCGTCGTGACGCGATGAATCTCGGGAGGTGTCACTTCACATTCGAGCCCGTGGTCTTCTTGGCGCGATCGACGAACGTGTTGGTCCAGGTCTTGGTGACATCGATGTTGGCTTTGGCGACCTCCGGCGAACTTTCGCTGAACATCGTCAGCACGGCGTCCGCACCCTTGGGGTCCATCTTGCCGGTCTGCGAATACATCGGGATCGTGTTCTTCAAAGCGGCGAGATAAAGCTCCTTGTTCTTGCCGACCATTTCGGGCGGCATCTTCGCCATGATCTCCTCGGCCGAATGGCTGTGAATCCAGGCGAGCGTGCCGAGCATCGCGTCGGTCAGCGCCTGCACTTCCTTGTCGTGACCGGCGACCCAGGCCGCGGTCGAATACAGCGCGCCGCCCGGATATTCGCCGCCAAACACATCAAACGTGTCCTTGGCGGTGCGGGTATCGGAGAGAATACGCAGGTCCGGATGACCGCCTTGCAGCACGGTGACGGAGGGATCAAGCATCACGGCGGCGTCGATCTGGCCCTGCTCCATCGCCGCGACCGATGTACCGCCCAGCCCAACGCCGATCACCGCGACGCTTGAAGGATCGACGCCGTTTTTCTTCAGGAGATATTTGAGAAAGAAATCGGTCGAAGAGCCCGGCGCGCTGACGCCGACTTTCTTGCCGGCGAGATCCCCGATGGATTTGATGTCGGCGGTATGCGACGGCGACACCACCAGCACCAGACCCGGATAGCGGTCATAGACCACAAACGACACCAGTTCCTGCTTCTTGGCGGCGAGGTTGACGCAATGGTCGAAATAGCCGGAGACGACGTCGGCGCTGCCGCCGAGCACCGCTTTCAGCGCATCCGACCCGCCCTTGAGATCGACGAGTTCGACAGCAAGGCCCGCTTTGTCATATTCTCCGAGTTGCTTCGCCAGCACCGTCGGCAGGTAACAGAGACAGGCGCCGCCGCCGACCGCGATCGTGACCTTGCTTTGCGCGGATGCGGAAGTCGACGTGGAAATCATGGCGAGCGCGAACACGGCGGCGGCCAGTTTTTCGAGCATGGTCTTCATAATTTCCTCCCGGCGGAAAACCTGTTGCACGGACGATAGAACAGTGCGCCGCACAAGAGAAGGTGTGCAAACGTCTCACAACTCGCATCGTGGCCGGTGCAGCGCAGCCGTTACCCGCGCCTCCAAGTTGCCGGCGGGAATAAAACCGATAGGGTGTGGTTAGGGACAGTGAAAACAACGGGGGGATTCCATGTCGATAGATCTCAAACTGCTGATTTGGTCGGTAGCTCTCACGCTCGTGCAGGCGGTTATCGCCGTGATCGGCGCACAGTTGCAGGTGGGCTTGCCAATGCTCGCCGGCAACCGGGAGAAATTGCCGGAGATATTGGGGTGGGCTGGCCGCGCCCAGCGCGCGCATCGCAACATGCTGGAGAACCTGGTGCTGTTCGGGCTCCTTGTGCTTGTCGCCAACGCGACGGGCAAGGCCAATGCCACGACCGCGCTGGGCGCCGAACTGTTCTTCTGGGCCAGGATCGCCTACGCCGTGATCTATCTGGCCGGAATTCCCTGGGCGCGCACCGTGGCATGGGGCGTGTCGGTGGTCGGTCTGATCTTGATCTTCCTGCAACTCATCTAAGCGAACGGGTCGGGGCGAAGACAAGCCGGACGTCTCGCCTCACATCTGGTGTCGAACGCGTATCCCGGACGCGGTGCAGCACTCTTTACGGTGCACCGCAGATCCGGGGGACGAGGCCGCGCGATAACGAGGCCTATCCCCGCGCTTCGGCCGCGTTGGGACGCCACACCAACAGCCGCCGTTCGACCATGCTGACGAGGACGTCGATCAGGATGACGAAGGCCGAGAGCACAAACATGCCGGCAAAGACGCCGGCAACGTCGAACACGCCTTCGGCCTGCTGGATCAGGTAGCCGAGGCCGGCCGCGGATCCCAGATACTCGCCGACCACAGCTCCAACGACGGCGAAGCCGACCGAGGTGTGCAACGAGGAAAACATCCACGACAGCGCCGACGGCCAGTAGACATGGCGCATCAACTGCCCTTCGTTCATGCCGATCATGCGGGCATTGTCGCGGATGGTGGCCGAGACTTCCTTGACGCCCTGATAGACGTTGAAGAAGACGATGAAGAACACCAAGGTGACGCCGAGCGCGACCTTCGACCAGATCCCGAGACCCAGCCACAGCGCGAAAATCGGCGCCAGCACCACGCGCGGCAGTGCATTGGCCATTTTGATGTAGGGGTCGAACACGGCGGCGACCAGGGGCTTGCGCGCAAACCAGAAGCCGATCGCAACGCCTAAAAACGAACCGATCGCAAAGGCCAGGATCGATTCCAAAAGCGTAATCGCCAGGTGTTTCCAGATCACGCCAGACACGAACCAGTCCACGATCTGGCTGCCGACGGCAACCGGAGTCGAGAAAAAGAACGGCGGCAGCACCATGCGGCCGAAGATCGGCACCGTGGCCAGGAATTGCCAGAGCGCCAGCGCCACGACCGCGACCAGTACTTGCAGCAAAAGAAGCGTCAGGCGAGGCATGTGATCAGTCAGGTTTGCTTGTAAATCTACTCGTCATGCCCGGCCTTGTGCCGGGCATCCACGTCCTCACTTAATTTCGGCTATGAAGGCGTGGATGGCCGGGACAAGCCCGGCCATGACGAGAGTTGACATTAC
The DNA here is from genome assembly GCA_049509335.1 of Bradyrhizobium sp. GTDB lineage: Bacteria > Pseudomonadota > Alphaproteobacteria > Rhizobiales > Xanthobacteraceae > Bradyrhizobium. The sequence goes on from JBEKZZ010000030.1 coordinate 35,727, forward strand.
GGCTTGGAGAACGTGCCGATCAGGCCGGTGGCCTGCAACACATGGCCGTCGAGCGCCTTCATCGCCTCGGCGCGATCGAGACCGGCTGCGAGCGCTGTGGGCTCGAGATCGGTCGCCATCAGTGTCAGCGTGTAGTGGTGCGGCGCTCCGGGCGGTGTGCAGGGGCCGAAATAGTTCGACAGCTTCATCAGGCTGGTGCCGCCGACATACTTGTCGCTCGGCTTGGAGACTTCGCCTTCGGCAAAGCCGGTGACTGAGGCCGGAATGCCGTAGGCGACCCAGTGGCTGACGCCGCCGGGCGGACGGCCTTCCGGATCAAACATGAAGATCGCAAAGCTCTTGGTGCCTGCGGGCGGGTTGGCCCAGTTCAGCGCGGGTGAGATGTTCTCGCCGACGCAATTGGGATTGGACTTGTTGTTGCCGGCGTTCTTCACCGCCAGCCGTTCGCCGTCCTTGAAGCTCGGCGAGGTCAGCGTAAACACGCCTTGCGCACTGGCGGGAGAAACGCTGGAGGCCACGAGCGCGACGGCTCCGGCCAGAATTGAACCACGTAGGAACATGACATCTTCCTTTTTTGTTTGCCTTTGATTGCGCGCCCTGGATCCCTTGCCTCTGTTTGGCAGATTTGGGGTGGGGCCGTTTTTGGCGCGCGGAGTGTATCTTCACCCCCCGCCAGATCAAGGTAGCCTCCCGCCCGATATCTCTCGTGACAAAGGCGTGAATAGGCCGGGAATAATCACCGCTCTCCGTTGTTACGTGTCCCTGCTCACCCCGCCCCGGCCGCGATTTGCGTGGATTGCGCGTAGCCCTTCATCACTTCGTCTTTCAGCACGTTCCATATCTCGCGGTGCAGGGCAACGAACGCCTTGTCGAGCTTGACCTCGGTGATATCGCGCGGCCGGGCAATATCGACCCGCCAGTCGCCGATGATACGGGCGCCGGGACCCGCCGACATGATCACCACGCGATCGGCGAGCGAAATCGCTTCCTCCAGATCGTGGGTCACAAACAGCACCGCCTTGCGGTCCGCGCTCCAGAGATCGAGCAGCAGGTTGCCCATGATCTGGCGCGTCTGGGCATCGAGCGGCCCGAACGGCTCGTCCATCAGGAGAATCTTGGGATCGCGGATCAACACCTGCGCGAGCCCGACGCGCTTGCGCTGGCCGCCCGAGAGCATATGCGGGTAGCGATGGGAGAAGGCCCCAAGGCCGACCTGCGTGAGAAACTGCTGCGCCCGCGCGAGCGCCTCAGCACGCGGCGCGACGTCGATTTCGAGCGCAATCGCGACATTGTCGATCGCCGTCTTCCAGGGAAACAGCGCATCGGCCTGAAAGAGATAACCGGCCTGCCGGTTGAGGCCCGTGAGCGGACCATCGAAAATCCGCACGCGGCCTGAAGCCGGCGCCAGGAGGCCCGCCGCCACGTTCAGCAGCGTCGATTTCCCGCACCCCGTCGGCCCGACAATGGCGACGAACTCGCCCGGCGCCACGTTAAGATTGGCCGCTTCCACCGCCGTGTAGACGCGCCCTTCGGCGAGGCGGAACGCGACGGTGGCGTCCTCCAGCGCGACCGCTGTCGGCGCCTTGTTTGTTAATTCCGGCTTTTCCACCCGCATTTCCCTCAAGCTTTGCAGGAAGGCTTTAGCGTCTGCAAACGACAAGTTCAACGCAGGGCGGCGACGTGGTAGTTGATCATACCCTCCCCCTTCAGGGGAGGGTAAAGGGAAGCGCCTTGAACCAATTGCAGACGACGCAGCCCCTGATCGCCTTCGCACATGTGGCCAAGAGCTTCGATGGCGGCCGCGTCAAGGCGGTGGACGACGTTTCGCTTGAGGTTAAAAGCGGCGAATTTCTCGCCATCGTCGGCGGCTCCGGCTCGGGCAAGACCACGCTGCTCAGACTCGCCAACCGCCTGATCGACGCCGACCATGGCACCATTACCGTTGAGGGCGAGGACGTGCGCGCCGCCGATCCGGTGATGCTGCGCCGCCGCATCGGCTACGTGTTCCAGAGCGGCGGGCTGTTTCCGCATATGAGCGTCGCCGCCAATATCGGCATCACGCCGAAACTGAAAGGCGAGCGCGACGCCGAGATCGCGTCACGGGTCGATGAGCTGCTCGATCTGGTGCGGCTCGATCGCGGCGAATTTCGCGACCGTTATCCGCACGAGCTCTCCGGTGGCCAGCGCCAGCGCGTCGGCGTGGCGCGGGCGCTCGCCGCGAAACCGAAGATCGTGCTGATGGACGAGCCGTTCGGCGCGCTCGATCCCCTGACGCGCGATGGCCTCTGCGACGATTACCGCGCGCTGCACGCCAAGCTTGGACTGACCACGGTCATGATCACCCACGACATGACCGAAGCCATTCTGCACGCCGATCGCATCGCGGTGATGCGCGGCGGCAGGCTGCTGGCGGAGGGCACCGCTGAGGAGCTTTCGCAAAGCGGCGACGCTTACGTCGGCGAGTTGTTGCGTACGCCGCGCCGGCAGGCCGAGCGCCTCAACGCGCTTCTCCCGCGGGGCGGCGCATGAGCCTGTTGTCCGATCCGCGCTGGGGTGAGGCATGGGGCCATCTGCCTGATTATCTCGGCAGCCATGTGCGGGTCAGCGTTGCTGCGCTCGCGCTCGGACTTCTGGTGTCGCTTCCGCTGGCCATCGCCGCGCGCAACCGCCCGGTGATGCGAGGTCTGCTGCTCGGACTCGCCAGCATCGTGCAGACCGTGCCGGGGCTGGCGCTGCTCGCGCTGTTTTATCCGCTGCTGCTTGCTCTCGCCGCGCTCTCGCTGTCGTGGTTCGGCTTCGGCTTTTCCGCGTTCGGCTTTCTGCCGGCGGTGCTGGCGCTCGCGCTCTATTCGATGCTGCCGGTGTTGCGCAACACCGTCATCGGCCTGCGCGGCATCGATCCTGCGATCCTGGAAGCCGCCGAAGGCGTCGGCATGACGCCGCTGCAATCGCTGATGTCGGTCGAGCTGCCGCTGGCGCTGCCGGTGATGATGGCAGGTATCCGCACCGCGGCGGTCTGGGTGATCGGCACCGCGACATTGTCGACGCCGATCGGCCAGACCAGTTTGGGCAATTACATCTTTGCGGGCCTGCAAACCCAGAACTGGGTGTTGGTGCTGTTCGGCTGCGCGGCTGCGGCCCTGCTCGCGCTCGCGGTCGACCAACTGCTGGCGCTGATTGAAACAGGCCTGCGCGCCCGCCATGCCTTGCGCGTGGCGCTCGGCGGCGCCGGTATCGTGGCGCTGGTCGCAGCCACACTCATCCCGTCGCTGGCGCGGCCCTCCTCGACCTATGTCGTCGGCGCCAAGACCTTCGCCGAACAATACGTGCTTTCGGAGCTGATCGCCCAACGGCTCGAAGCCGCCAAGCTCCCGGCGACCACCCGTTCGGGACTCGGCTCCGCCGTGATATTCGAGGCGCTGGTGAACGGCGATATCGACGTCTACGTCGATTATTCCGGTACGCTGTGGGCCAACCAGTTTCACCACACCGAAATCAAACCACGCCAGCAATTGCTCGCTGAACTGAAGACGGAGCTTGCGCGGCAAAAGGTCACGCTGCTCGGCGAACTCGGTTTCGAGAACGCCTATGCGCTGGTGATACAGAAGCAACGCGCCGAGAAGCTTGGTATTCGGACCATTGCCGACCTGGCCGCCCTCGCCCCGCAGATGTCGATCGCGGCCGATTATGAATTCTTCTCGCGGCCGGAATGGGCAGGCTTGCGCACGGCTTACGGGTTGAATTTCCGCAATCAGCGCCAGATGCAGCCGGATTTCATGTATGCGGCGGTCGCTTCCGGCGACGTCGACGTGATCGCGGGTTACACCAGCGACGGGCTGATCGCGAAATACGATCTGGTGGCGCTCGGCGATCCCAAAAGCGCGATCCCGCCTTACGACGCCATCCTGCTGATGGCGCCGAAGCGCGCCGACGACCAGGCGTTCCGGGAGGCGCTGCAACCGCTTATCGGCCGCATCGATATTGCCGCGATGCGCGAGGCCAACTTGAGGGCCGCGGGCGGCGACAGCAATTCCTCACCGGATGCGGTCGCGCGCTGGCTCTGGGAAAAAACCAAACAGGAAAACACAAAGAGGTAGCCGGCGCGCGGCGATGGAGAACCATCGCGCGCCGGCTTCCCGATCAGAACTCAGCGGGTCCGGGTGCACTTGTAGTCGTTGCGACCGTCCCATCCGCCGCGCGTCCGCCAGGCGCTCCAATCCCAATAGTCGGTTTGCTTGTCATAGGGATTGCCCGGCTCGCGGGCGCCGCAGGTATCGCGCTGGGCGTAGACATCGAGAGCGGGACCAGCCTTTTGTTGCGCGACGGCTGGCACTGCCAGCGCGGCAGTGACGGCGACGGCGGCAATACCGATCAACGAAAGTTTGGTCATGGCGGTTTCCTCCTGGCGGTTTGCTCTTGCAAAATCGTCTTTTGCAAAATCGTCTTTTGATCGTCCTTCAAACCAGATGCCGGAGCCGCGATCTGAAAAAGATGCGGCGTTTCCGCCGCGACGAATGCAACGCCTCGGCGTGATGATCGTGATCGAGCGATTGACGAGATAAAGACTCGGCGCGCCATCGTCTTATTCCCGGACGAACCGGTCGATGCGATGAAGCTACACCCGCGCTCCCAAGGGCCAACTAAAGAAACATTTAGTGGCTGCCCAAGGAATTTCTTGCGGTATTTCTTTAGGTATTTCCTGGACGCGCTTCCGTCGGGAAAGGGTCGCGGCGCGCGACGGTCAAGGCCCCATCGCGCGCCGGCTTTTGGATCAGAACTCGCCGTGGGTTATGTGGCTCGGCGCACACTTGTAGTCGTTCCGATCGTCCCATCCGCCGCGTGCCCGCCAGGCACTCCACTCCAGATAGTCAGTTTCCCTGTTGTAGGGGTTGCCCGGCTCGTAACCGGCGCAGGCGCCGGCCTGGGCATAGGCATCGCTGGCATGGGTCGCCCGATGCTGGGCGAAAGCAGGCGCTGCGAATGCGGTACAAGTGACGACGGCAGCAACGCCGAGAAGCGAGAGTTTGGTCATGTCTGTTCTCCTTGTGCTAGTCGTTCAGTAGTCTTCAAAGCCGGATGCCGGAGCATGATCTGAAAAAGGACAGCTTTTTCCGCCGCAACAAGTTCAACCGCAACAAGTTCAACGCCTTGGCGCGCTGATCGCGATCGCGGCGCGCGACGGGGGGACCATCGCGCGCCGGCTTTGGATCAGAACTCGCCGTGGGTCATGCGGCTCGGCGTGCAGCTAGCACGATCGTCCCAGCCGCCACGCGCGCGCCAGGCGCTCCATCCGAGATAGTCGGTTTCCCTGTTGTAGGGATTGCCGGGCTCGTAACCGGCGCAGGAACCGGCCTGGGCGTAGGCATCGAGGGCCGGGCTGGCCTTGTGCTGCGCGAAAGCTGGCGCTGCGAATGCGGCGCAAGCGGCGACGGCAGCAACGCCGAGAAGCGAGAGTTTGGTCATGACTGTTCTCCTTGTGGTAGTCGTTGGGTGGTCTTCAAAACCGGATGCCGGAGCACGATCTGAAAAAGGCGAAAGCTGTTCCCAGCGCGAGAAGTGCAAGCACCTTCGCGATCATCGTGCCCAAGCAATCAAAAAAACCAGGGGCCGGCTCGCTGCCATTTTCGGTTCTCGCATCGCCGATTTGACGGCGATCAATGGAAACGAACCGGTCGATACGATAAATCTACACCTGCATTTCCAAGGCCCAACTAAAGAAACATTTATTGATGCCTAAAGTATTTTTTAATGACGCGATCGCGTGGGAACCAATGGCGGCGCGCGCGGCAACACGGTGCAGCGATTGGTTAACAAGCGCCTTTCCGGACTGCTTGTTCGAGCTTTAGCCGACGACCCAACACCGTCACGCTTTTTGAAATCGCCCGCCACCAACAATGGCATGACGCCCATAATTTTAAAATGGCCGGCGTGCGCGTGTCCGGCATTCGCCACACAGCGCATGGCCGCGATGAGGACAAAAACCCGCGAGGGGGCAACATTTCGGCAGCTGCCCGAACCGGCTGTCGGGTTTACGCAACCCCTTTTTTTGCAAGCCTGTGAGGCCGGCCGGCTTGCATCCCATGCCGCCGGCCGGCGCGGCGCCGGGCGAGAAGCCGGATGTTGTCGCAGCGATGCCTTGCTTACGCCACAAGCCGCGCGGGATTGCGGTATCGCGCGGGCAATTGTCGCCCCGACCGCTACTCGTTAAGCAAACATCCCTTTCATCGAGAAGCTTTTTTTACCTGTGCGCGTGAAGTCATTTTTTTGCCCCACTGCATCAACATGATTTTTATGCGGTGAATTTGGTTGACGCGTACTCCGCAGCAAATTTCGCGACAGGAATTTCGACGGGGGACGAGTGAATCCTGCAGCGAGAGCGCGGCAATGGATACGCTTTACGATTTGCTTGGGGCCCTCCCACACGATGACGCCGAAGGCCTGCGGTCTGCGTTTCGCAGGGCCGTCAAGGGCGCTCATCCCGATCTGCGGCCCGGCGATCCCGACGCGGCGTCGAGATTCCGGCAGATCGTGCGCGCCAACGACATCCTGTGCGACAGGGACCAGCGCGCGGCCTATGACCATTTGCTGGCACTGGCGCAGCTGGAAAAGGACCCGGCTTCGGCCCATCCGATCGCCGCGAGAATTCACAAGGCTGCGTCCACCGTACTGGCGATGACATCCGTCTCGATCGCGACCATCGGCGGCTATTTTCTGTTCATGCATATGTCGATGGCGCTGGTTGCTCCCGCGGGCCAGCTTGCGGCCTCGCACCCGCCGGCCGGCAACATCGACCTCACGGCAAGGCTATCGGCCAGCATCGCCGCGCTCAGTCCAGCGGACACGCCGGATCCCGCCGCCGTCAGTGCCTTTATCGCCGCCAAGACCGAGGGCATGAGCGCGATGAACGCCATGGCACTGGCATCGGCGGATGTGGAAAGCGCTTCGCCGTCCGGCATCGCCGCTCCAGAGCTTGTGTCCGACACCGCCAACGTCGTTCACACGCATGAAGCCTCAGTTCGCGAAGCCTCGGTTTTTGGCAGCGGGGACACCGGCGGGGTTGCGGTCAACGCCGACCAGGTGACGCAGCTCGAGCTGAAATTCACGGCGCCCTATGTCGACCGCGGCATTCTGTTTTTCCGCGATCAGAAAGACGCGCACGCTTTCCCCGACATCCCGCCTTTGAAGCGGGCCGAGAAGCAGGGCCATCTGAAGTCGCTGCTCGCGGAAAACGGAAAAACGCGCCCCGACGCGCTGCCGAAGGTCGTGCCCCTGCCGCAGCCGCGGTTGTGGCCGCGCTCCGCCGAGCCGCGGCCGTGGTACGCCTCCACGTACCAGTGACGGTCACGCAACTTCGGGTTCTCGCAAAAAGAATTCGCTCGCGACGGGAACTTCCGCGGACTTCGCGAGCTATCACCTCGCGCGATTGAGCTCGCGGGACCGCAGTCAGGTGCGATCCAGCCCAGCGAGCAGCGTAGATGAGGCGCCAGCCCTTCGCTTCGATATCCGCTTCTTCTCAGATCAGATTTTCTCGCATCGGCACGTATCCGTATTGCAACTTGCGATGGCTCGGTAACGGCGCGAATACTCAGCGGTATGGGATCAACTCAATGCAAACAAAGATACTGGTGCCGACACTTGCCAATGCCGGAGTCCGGTTGTCGATCGGACGATGGTTCAAGCGCCCCGGCGATCCCGTCAGTTTCGATGAACCGTTGGTCGAGATCGATACCGACAACCTGACACATGAAATTCGCTCGCCCGTCACCGGTGTGCTGTCAGAGATCCTCGTGAACGACGGCGGGTCTGTCGAATTCGGCACCACCGTCGGGACCATCGTCGAGCCATGAATAGCGCCGCCCGTTGGGCGAAGGCGAAGTTGAACCAAGGGATCTGATCCATGCAAACCATTGACCCCGCCGTGCTCTTTCTTCTGATTCTGGTGATCGGCATCGTTGCCGGCATTCTGTTCGACCGGCTGGCCGGGCCTTCCTGGCTCGCGCGGCAATTCGCCGGATCAAGGCGCGGCATCGCCACCAGCGCGCTGGTGGGCGTGGCCGGGTCGTTCGTCGGCTATCATATCGCCCTGCTTGCGCTCGGCGGCGGGCTGATGACGGCGGTTATCGCGGCCGCGGTTGGCGCAGCCGCGGTGCTGTTTCTCTGGCGAATGGCCAAGTGACGGCAGGGATGGCGGCCATAAGAAGAGCTTGCGGGAATTACGAGCCGCCCTGTTTTTGAAAAACCGAAAACTGAAACCGCTGGCTGGAGTTCCAGGGCGTGAGGTGATCGTGCGGACGTGACTCGACGAGCAGGAATTCCGCGCCCAGTTCCGTTGCGAGTAAGGCCGCATCGTAACGGCGGACCGGCAATCCGCTGCATGTGTCCGGGCCGTCGGTTGCGAAGGTGGCGATGATGGCGTGGCCACCGGGAACAAGCGCGCTCCTGAGCCGCGTGACATAGGCGGCGCGGTCGGCTGGATCGACCAGAAAATGAAAGACCGCCCGATCGTGCCAGACATCGAAGCGCCGCGAGGGATGCCATTCCGTCATGTCGGCTGTGATCCACTGCACTTCACTCGCGCGCCGGCCAAGCCGTAACGCGGCGAGATCAAGCGCGGCGGTGGAAATGTCCAGCACCGTGAGGTCGCGGAAGCCGCGCTCCAGAAGGCCGTCGGCCAGCCTCGACGCGCCGCCACCGATATCGATGATGCCGGTGTCACGCCCTCCCTGAACCTGCTCGATCAACTCGAGCGAGGGCTTGGGATTATCCTGAAACCAACTGACGTCAGTTTCGCCCCTGCTGGTGTAGACATTTTCCCAATGGGCCTGCCGGCTCGCCTCTGCCATGAAACGTTGGAGCCTATTGACCGAACAGCTTGGCCGAGGCGAGATCGGCCTCCGCGCGGGGATCGCCCTTGGCCTCATAGGTCAGTCCGCGGGTCTTCAGCGCGCGGCCGTTATTCGGATTGAGGCGGATGGCGTTGTCGAGGTCGGGCAGAGCGTGGAGGTAGTCGTCTTTCTTGAAATAGGCGAAGCCACGCTCGGCGTAATAATCGGAGAAAGCAATATCCTTGCTGAGCTTTTCACTGTCGCCGGCCACCGTCGCGTCCGCGCTCGGGCCGAGCTTGATGGCCTGGCTGCACTCGGTGATGGCGGAATCATATTGCTGCTTGAAATTGTAGATCGAGCAGCGGTTGAAGAAGGCGTCCGCGTATTTCTTGTCGATCTTCGCGGCTTCGGCAAAGTCGGCCAGCGCGAGGTCATCTTTCTCCTTGGTCCGCTGTTCGACGCCACGGCTCAGATAAAGACGGGCGAGAGCGTGCCCGGTGTAGTGCTTGGACTGGATCGCGCGCGAGCAGGCGTCGATCGCCAACTCGCCGGAGTCCTTGGCGCAAGTCTTGACATCATCAGCGGCCCGAACCTGTGCTGTGCCCGCCAATAGCACGGCGGCAAGCACACAGGCGTCAACCGCCCGAAATCTCTTTCCCATGGCTCCCCTCCCGCCCGGATTGTTCTTCCGGATCGGGCCTGAGAATAGCACGCCAAACGCGAACGAAAAGTGCTGCTTGACGGCCGATGCCGCCAAACACAGGGCATGTCAGGACGCACGTGGATCTCTAAGGCCGGCTCAGCCGCCCCACCATCAGCAGGATGCCGCCAATCTGAGGAAGCAGCGCCAGCAAGACGAGCCGCAGCATGACGAAATCTTCGGCCGCGGGCCGCAATGCGCCATGGGAGACCCATGAGACAACCTTGATGGCGGCGCTGGTTTGAGGGTCCGCCGTCTGCTCGACCGATGTCATGGCGGAATCGAGGATCTGACGACGTTCCACGACCGCGGCTTCTCGTTCACGGCAGAACTTGCCGACGCCGCCTTTGCACTCCCGGTCACGCGCAGCCATGGCGTCTGCGAGCGCGGACTGCGCCGTCGCGACGGCCGGCGTGACGCGCGAGGCGCGTGCAAGCGTCATGTCGGCGATGTTGGTGGAGGCGAAGCCGATGCCCGATGTGACGGCGAACACGAATGTCATCAGCCAGACAGCCCAGCCCACCAGCGACGTCGCCCGGTGTCCGCCGCGCCAGAGGCCCGCCGCGCAGGACGGCATTGCAAGAGCGACGAGGTCGGCCGCAGCCCCAATGGCAAGGAAGAGCCAGCTCGCAACGTCGCTCGATCCGAGCGATCGGGCAAACCACCCATTCATCGTGATGCCGGCTGCGCCAAGGGCGAGAGCCGCGATCAGCAACAGGATCGGCACCACCTGACGCCGGTGCGGCGCGACAGGCTCGCTCACATGCGGCGTCACGGCCGGTGCTTGCGGTTCGGACGGCTCAGTCGGGAGCGGCACGGCGGATGGTTCGGTAATGGCCCAATCCGCCGACAGGTATTCCGGCGAAATGAATGATTCAGACTCAGGCAGTTCCGCCTCTTCCGGCGTGACGGCCCTTGCTTTCCTTCGCTTGCGCTTCGGTGTGGCCTTGGCGCGTCGCGCGCCCGCCCCTCTATTCGACTTGGCCTTCGCATCAGGCACTTGATAGAAGGAAATGACCGATGCAGCAGTGTCTTCCGCCATTGGAACCGCTCCTGTCGGTTGCAACGTTGTGCGATCGTCGCATCGGCACTTAAGATCAAGCGGAGATAGCCGTCTAGGAACGTGGTGCAACACTTGCTGTTTGATTTTTCGCTGATGGGTTTGCGTCCATGATTTCAACGGCGCCATGCTGCAAAAAACGGTGGAAAACGCGACCGATGAATTTCGCAGCCAAAGCGGGATGAGTTCGATATTCGCTCACGCCTTGCCAGCGGCACCCCGCGCGGCGTGTTCCCATACTTCCATCTGTGAGATGCCCGTAAATGGGGCGAGCGTGATCATACCTAAGGCATTCCATGCGTCATTTGGAGCGTCACACTTCTGTTGTAGGTTTGCATCACTCGATGGCTGTCGAGCGCCAAGACCCCGCCTCTCCAATGCTCCCTCGACCTCCCTGGGAGCGTTACAAGCACCGTCTGCAACCATGCGCTTTGTGGGAAACCTGAACCATACCAAGATCGGTTACTACGCCGAGCTGTTTGTCTACCCGGTCGTCGTGGGCGGCTTGTTCCTCTATGAAGTTCATCGCAGCGGCGTTGCCTTGCATCCGCGTTGGTGGATTGCGGCTGTGTGTGGAGCGATCCTGTGGACGCTCGCCGAATATCTGGTGCACCGCTTCGTCTACCATAAGGTGCCTGTGCTCCGGGACCTCCATGGAATGCACCATTCGCATCCCAGCGACCTCATCGGGGCGCCGATCTGGGTCAGCGTCGTCTGCTTTTCTTTCTTCTTTTTTCTTGTCGCGCGCCTTTGGGATGTCGAGATGGCCGGCGGAGCGACAGGTGGCCTGATCGCTGGATATGTTTCGTATTTGCTGGTGCACGATGCCGTGCACCGTTGGCGGCTAGCCGAGAAATCCTGGCTGCGCAACCAACGCCTGCGCCATCTTCGTCACCATCGCCACCCCGTGCCGGGCAACTTTGGCGTCACGACCGGCGTTTGGGATCTCGTATTTGGCACTGTGATCGCGCCGGGACATCCGCCCACGGGCCGAAACGTCCATCGCGAAGATCGTCATCTTCCCGAGCGCGCCGCGTAGTTCAGATTGCAGCCGGCGGCCCCGAGCGCCGGTTGTTCATTCCAGCCGGATATTTTGCTTTGCCCTTCACCCGAACGGGTGAACGCGCAAATTTATCCATGCGCGGCCCGTGCGTTCATCGCGGTCGCAGGCTGGACCGCAAACTGCGGCCGGTCTACGGTTGTAGATACGAAACATCAGGGCGGCAGTGACACGCAGCAATACCAAAGCGGGTGCGGGCTTGAGCGGAACCAGAACAATCAGCCTCGTGCTGTTGCTGTTGTTTTTGGGATGCCAGCTTTCTTCGCGCGCTCACGCCGACGACCCTTATGACCCCTGGCTCGGCAACGGCAATCCCGACCCAAAGGCTCTTACCTACGGGTTATATTTTGCTGACGACATTCCCGTTAAAATGCGCAAAGCGATCGTCGACGATCTGGTCTGGCTTTACTCGCTGGGTCCGCTCAAGTCATCCGGCCGGCTCAACCAATTCCGGAAAATCAGGCCAACAGGTTTGATAACGGGCGCCGAACTGGTTTCCTGGCTGTTGGCTCGCACCAAGGTTGTTTTAGCAAACGGGAAATTCTGCATCTATGAGCATGGTGTCATCGTCAATGGCAGCCGGCCGGGTCGTCCGCCAATCGTCTTTCCCGGAGAGAGGAGAGGTGAATGTACGGTGCAAGACGAACAGACGGCTTCCGGCGCCAGCTATTCCAGAGCAAGACCTTCTGCCATAAGTTACGACAGAGTCATACCCGCGGATACCGCGGCCAAGGAGCTTTACGGAGTAAGGCTCGACGACAAGATCATGATGTTTACGGGCGGCATCGAGCCCGTCACGGGACTATCGCTGACTCTGATACCCGACTCTTCGCGCTTTCTGGCTCGCGCTCAACGGCTTGAGACCCTGTTTCATGAAGCAATTCACGCTGAACTCGGAGCTTCGCACGCGATCTGCTCCGGTTGGGACGCAGAACCAGCGATAACGCTGAGCGTCGATCCGGAAATGATTTGGTTGATGCCTGCAACAGCGTCTTATGCCTGCGATAGCCGGGTGAGCAGTGAGAGCGCCTACACCATGGGCGCGCTCGTTACCCGTGTGCTGGCCGACAATTGCAACGATTGCACCGGCTACCAGGCCTACATTCTTCGCAAGTGGGAAGCTTACTCCTGGTCGAGAATGGAAATTCCGTTGCGTGCGCCGATTGTTCTTCCACCCGATCTTGTGGGTTCTTCAACACAAGGTTTGAATGGCCGCAAGATCAACTCTGCGCCGCCTCTGATGATGTTTGAAGCGCTGGAGTCCTACCATGATGAGCGTTGCAAGGATAATCCGATCAATTGCTCTTCGACGGGACTTGCAGAACTTCGAAGGATCAAAAGATATTTTGAGATCCTGAATGCCAACAAGCAGTTTGACGGCATTTGGAATGGCTCCGCGCCTGACGATGCGCATAATATCTGGGGCAGGTTTGGCGGAAAACTCGTGACGAACGGTCATGAAGCGGACGAATGGATCAAGCTCGTACCGTCGGCCGAGAATGCCGGTTACAATCTACCGATGAAATGGATCAGACCGTGTTCGGATCTTACAAAAGGTTGCCGATGAAAAAAGATTCGAGAGCGTTTTTAATTGCATGCATTTCTCTCGCCGTTGCACTGACCGGTTTCTCGGCCGCGGCGTCCGCCGAAGACACCACCATGGAAGTTTACGTCGATCAGATGAAGGGCACCAAGCAAACGATAACCTGCAAGGAGCCCATTGTCAGAGACAGCACGACCATGAACTGCGAACACATCGCTCAGTCTTTCAAGATTCTCATGGCCCCGGTTAAAAACGGCAGCGAGCCAGTCACGGTTGAATGCATGGAGGGGCTCGGGGTCTTCGCTTACAGCAGCGGCTTTGTGAAGCAATGCTTTATCGATAAAGTCGTCATCGTTGAAAGCATTTCCGGAAACGAAATGCGTTGCGGCGGCCATATTGTGTTTTTTGGCAGAGGCGGCGTCGAGCGCTGCTGGTAGCGCAGCCTCAGGCGTCCGGGTGCCCCCGGTCTCGCTGGCGAGAGCCCGATTCCATGATACGATAGCCGTTGCAAGGTCAGGGTGTGGGAGCTTTGCGATGGGCGTCGAACGGCGACATGCTGCGGTGCTTGCGGCCGATGTCGTCGGCTACTCCCGGCTCATGGAGACCGGCGAGCTTGGCACTTTGAGAATTTTGCATGCGCGCACCAGCTCGAGCTCATTGAGCCGTCGATCGCCGCCTACGAGGCCGCATTGTCAAGACGACGGGCGACGGAGCGCTTGTCGAATTTGCCAGCGCTGTGGATACGGTGACCTGTGCGGCGGCCGTGCAGAGCAAGATGCGGGAGCGTAACCGCGGCGCTGCCCAAGCCGTCACCTATCGCATCGGGATCAATGTCGGAGAAATCATCGTCCATGCCGGCGATATTTTTGGTACCTGCGTCAATGTTGCCGCGCGGATCGAGAACGAGTGCGAGCCCGGCGGGGTGTACCTGTCGGGTAGCGCCTATGAGCAAGTCAAAGACAATATCGATTTCGCGTTCGACGACCTCGGCGAAAGATCTCTGAAAAACATTGAACGGCCGGGGCGGCTTTTTGCGTTACGACTGGCATCGCCTTAGGACTCAGGCGCCGGCCGGCGAGCGGAGAGATTTCAGGCTGACGGTGCCATTCGCGCCACTTGCAAGGAGCGTTCATGACGTCGGACGAAGAAGCTGAAGACGAGGAAGAGCGCCAGGTTTTTTGCTCCGGCTGCTTGCAGGCATTCCCAGAGTCTCTTGTCCACGTCATTCGTACTTCAACGATAGCGTCGCCGCCTACGTCACGACATACCGCTGCGGGGAATGCTGGATACCGTCTCTGGAGGAAACGCGCGCGCGGCTCGCAAGCACGAAAGACGAAGCTGAGATCATGTCGGCCGGAGATTTTTTTCACCGGCACGGTGTGTATGTCATGGAGTTCATGCGGGGCGATCCGGCTTCCGACGTTCAGAAGGTATTGCTCCGGTTGATCGAACTGCTGCGGTCGGAAGACTTAACGATAGGGATCGGCCGTGGCATCCCGATGCGGAGCGCCGGCCCCAAGTCCCTTTAGCTCCAAGTCCCTTTAGCTCCAAGTCCCTTTAGCTCCAAGTCCCTTTAACGGTTGCTTCCGCAAGGCACTTGTGGGACTTGTTGAGCGACACTCAACATCGCTTGTTGCCTCGTGGGGGATGCCATGGTCTGGCGCGGCTGGGGATTTATCGTCGTGTTGGTCCTGGTGTTCTGGGCAGTCGTTTTGCTCGGGGTCACTGATACCGCCGGCACCGGCTTTGGCGCTTTCACGGACTGGCTCAGGACGATCAAGGTTCAATATCATCTCAATGGTTATCACTACCTCGTTTTGCTGCTGGCGCTGTCATCCCTGACGCTGTGGCCCATCGCACGTTATCGTTCGCGCCGCGCCGGGCCCAACATCGATCATCTCTATTTTGTTCCCATGAGATTCTGGGTGTACGGCTTCGGGATTGGCGCCGTTGGATGTCTCATCGCATCTTTTGTCGACAAGGGCGCCTGACGGCATCGGCATAGAGTCTCTAGCCGCCCCGGCCGATGGCGCCGACCGGGCACGATTTGTTTGCCCTGCCAAGCTTCACTTGAATATCGTTGGTCTGAAAGCCTGCCAAGCCAGGTTCACTTGCTGCACCGAGAGAGAGCCGCATAAACTAAAATGAGATGATCTGGTCTATCCCGTAGTTCACCCCGCCTCAATTTATCTGACGACGGACACCTGTGCGCTTCATCCTGGGCATCCTCTGCGGCCTTATCGGCATGCTCGCCGGTTGGCTCGGGCTTGCGACTCTCTTGATCGTCTTGTTCAGACCGGATCGTGATGGCGGCCTCGCAATGGGGGCCTTCTTCAACATCGGACCGATCGGTGGCGTTATCGGTTTCATTGCTGGCGTGCTGCTGTTCGGATGGAAGGGCATCACACGCGAAAATCCGCGGTTGCAGGCTCAATGGCCGGCGGAAGCAGTTTTGGATCATCGGCCAAAACCAGCACCCAAGCGCGTTTCGCGCCCTTTTGCTTTCGTCGTTTTGGCCATTGCTGGCAGTCTCGTTGCGTGGGGATGGTACGAATTTATCCGCTCACCATACCTCACACACGGCGCCGACGCTGAGATGACGCTAAGCATGCAGTTCCGGCTGCCGCCCGGAATAACCTTGCTCGCGCCCTTGGACGACCTTGAACTGGCGGTCGAGGATGGCGATGGGCACGCCTCCGTCTACTATGGCGAGAAATGGCTTGGTCCCGGAAAGTGGCATCTCCTTGACGGAGATCGCGAGGTTTTGTTCGCCAGTGCTGAGCTGAACAAGATAACCTACTGGCGCAAAGTGACTTTGCGGTTGCCAAAAGTCCCGGAAGAGGTCTGGACTCTCGATGTCCACGCCGACCCTTATCCAATCCCGGAATATACGCCCTGGCGAGAAGCAAACGGAGCGTCGGCTTCGAAAATCGAGATGCGCTTCAGGCTGACCGCCGATCGTTGTGCTGTGTGCGCCTTCCGCAACGAGTGAGCCTTTTTGACGCGCGAACGCCCGCGGCAGGCGGATGTCACGATTGAATGACGATCAATTGTTGCAGCCAGGTTCGCCGTGGCGGCTGCTGTTCTGGCCAGTCCGTTACTCGCACCGAACGGACCCCAACCGTACCGGTCTAATGATGTCCGTTGTTCAACCCACCGAGCCAGTCAATGACGGTTTGCAACGCCAGCGCATCGGAAAATATTCCGAAGTGATTGATCTTCGGTAAGATTGCGACGCGCGAGCGCGGAGTGTTGCCTGTGAACAGACCGCGCAAAGCTTCAGCATCGACTGCCTCGTCGTCCGCACCAACGAGAACCAGGGCTTTATCACCCAGCGCCTGCATATCCGCCAAATAACGGTAGCGCGGGTGATAAGATGCGTTGAGCCGATGGGAATAGGAAAGTGTTTCTGTGCCGTCCCAGAATACTTCCGGTTTGTTGAACTCAATCACCGAGAGACCGTCAAACCCATGTATTCCGACGGCATTCAGCATTAGAAGACCGGAAAGGCGCCGCATATTGAGGCTGCTCCAGCCGCCTGCCGATCCGTCTCGAACCGCCGGTGAGACCGGAATGATTGGCGCCAAAAGCAGGAAACTCGACACGGTGTTTTGATGACCGCCGCCTGCAAATCGAATGGCCAATCCGCCGCCGCTCGAGTGTCCACCAAGCGTAATCGGGCCTGGGAGCCCCTCACGGCGCAGGAATTCGATAAGGTCGATGAGGTCGTCTTCAAACTGCCCAATGTAGTCGACATCGCCGCGGCGCCGTCCCGACTGATAGTGCCCACGGAGATTAGGCAGGACAACTTTTGCAGCGCCGCTGGCGCTGATCGCCGTCGCTAACGCGTTGTATCCAGCGCCGTGATAGGAAGAGCCATGAACGAAAATCAGGATTCGCGCGCTCGAAGAATCATAGAGACGGTAAGCCAGTTCCTCACCATCACGCGCCGCATAGCGCCTCAGGTCGGGAATTTCCGCGTCCTTTGTCGACGGCTTTAGCAAGGAGAAGCCAAAGACGTCCCGCGGATTCTCCATCTTTGGAAAAGGCGACGCAACCAACGCAAAAGCTGCAATAAATCCTGCGACGAGCAGGACGCCGAAGCAGGCTAAGCCGACAAAAATAATTTCCATGTCGCTGATACTCGGTTAGCTGACTTCGATGCGTCTCACCCACCGGGCTCATGATTTAGGAAAATATGCTCTAGCAGGCTGTTGAAGAAGTCGGTAGCGAAGCGTTTCGTATCATGATTCTCTGGGACCCGGATTTGACTTGGGGGTCGCGATGCGGGGGAGTGACGAACGGTCCGGCTCGCTTTTCAGTTACG
>JBEKZZ010000031.1:0-51907 GCA_049509335.1 Bradyrhizobium sp.
GAGCACATCGATGCATTCATTAATGACTACAACGCCGACGCCAAACCGTTCGTCTGGACCAAGTCCCAAGTCCACCAAAAACGTCTCAAAGCACGTTTCGCGGATCAATGATTCCGGGTACTAGCCCTTCGTGGCTGGCGCTGGCGCCGGCATGCACACCCAAAAGTCCGGCGACGATGTGCACAGCCAGCCCCCAGAACGTCCACATCAATGTCTGCACCCCGCGTGAAAAAACGCCGCGCGCGACGCGCAACGGCTGAATCGTAGCAACTCTGGTGAATCCTCGGGACCGGACTGGGTTTCCCGATCGCTTAATTTATAGGCAACAAAGGACTCCAGTCCCCGGCTTGGGGATCGCGACCCTCGCCGCACCGCGATTGCTCAACTCTCCCGCATACAATTCGCGAAATCTGCTGAGATTTTAGGCGATCCAAAAACCAGCCGAAATTCGCTTCCCAGCGTTTCCCCAACCAAAACAAATAGATACGTATCCCCTCACTCTGGCATGAAGCTTGCGAAATGCATTTCAGGTCTCGCCGGACGGGCGCGGCCTTGGGAATAGCAGCGGGATTACCCGCCACGGGGAGTAATCAATGGATTTCAGCAGCATTTCACGACGGCGCCTGTTGCAGGGCAGCGCGGCGCTGACACTCGGCACCGCGCTCGGCGCACGCACCGCCGCCGCCGCCGATACCACGATCGGCTTCATCTATGTCGGTTCGCGCGACGACTACGGCTACAATCAGGCGCATGCGGTGGCGGCCGCCGCGCTGAAGAAGATGCCCGGCATCAAGGTGGTTGAGGAAGAGAAGGTGCCGGAAACCGACGCCGTCGAAAAGACGATGGAGTCGATGATCAATCTCGACGGCGCGACGCTTCTGTTTCCGACCTCGTTCGGCTACTACAGCCCGCACGTGCTCAAGATGGCCAGCAAATATCCGAAAATACATTTCGAGCATTGCGGCGGCCTGTGGACCGACAAGGATCCGAAGAACGCCGGCAGCTATTTCGGCTATATCGACGAAGCGCAGTACGTCGCCGGCATCGTCGCCGGCTACACCTCCAAGACCGGCAAGCTCGGCTTCGTCGCCGCCAAGCCGATTCCGCAGGTGTTGCGCAACATCAACGCCTTCACGCTCGGCGCCAGGCTCGCCAACCCGAAGGCCACCACGCAGGTGATCTTCACCGGCGACTGGTCGATGCCGGTCAAGGAAGCCGAAGCCACCAACAGCCTGATCGACCAGGGCGTCGACGTTTTGACCTGCCATGTCGACGGCCCGAAGACGATGGCCGAAAACGCCGCCCGCCGCGGCGCCATGGTGTGCGGCTATCACGTCAACCTGTCGCCGCTGGCGCCCGAGGCCTATCTCACCGGCGCGGAATGGAACTGGGAAGCGCTCTATCCGAAATTCCTCAAGATGAACGCGTCCGCCGAAGGCATCCCGAACTTCTATCGCGGCGGCTTGCAGGAAGAGATCGTCAAGGTCTCGCCCTACGGCCCGAAGGTGGGCGAAAAGGCGCGAAAGCATGCCGACGAGGTCAAGGCGACGTTCATGGCCAAGGGTCTTGCGATCTTCAAGGGACCGCTGGTCGACAACAAGGGCAAGACCGTGATCACGGCTGGCACCGAGCGTGGCCAGAAGGATCCCGAACTTGAGAAGATGGACTATCTGGTCGAGGGCGTGATCGGAGCGACTTCGTGACATCAGAAGTTGCTGATCCGGGTGAGGCGGTGGCCATTGCGCCTTCCGCCGACCCCGGATTTCTCCAGCGCCACGGCGCTTCCATCGAATACATCCTGATCCCGGGCGCGGCGCTGGCCGGCGCGCTCGTGGTCTTCGGGATTTTTGTCGCGCTGTTCGGCAAGAATCCGCTCGACCTGTATTTCTACATGTACCAGGGCGCGTTCGGCACCTGGTTCTCCTGGCAGAACACGCTCACCCGCGCGGCGCCCCTGATCCTGACCGCGCTCTGCACCGCATTGCCGGCGCAACTGGGCATGGTGATCATCGGCGGCGAAGGCGCGCTGCTGATTGGCGCCTTGTCGGCAACATCGATCGCGCTCACGATGCCATCCGCGCCGCCGCTAGCTGTTCAGTGCGCGATGGCGGCGGCCGGCATGATCGGTGGCGGACTGTGGATCATGCTCTCGGGAGGCTTGCGGCAATATCGCGGCGTCAACGAAACGATATCGAGCCTGCTGCTGGTCTATATCGCGCTCGCGATTCTCAACCATCTGGTCGAGGGCGCGATGCGCGATCCGGCCAGCCTCAACAAACCGTCGACGCGCGAGATCGGCGCCGCCAACATGATCGGTTCGATCCCCGGCACCGACGTGCATTGGGGTCTGGTGTTCGGCCTGATCGCCGCGCTCGCCTCTTACATCCTGATCTATCACACCACCTTCGGCTTCGCGGCGCGCGTGGCCGGCGGCAACATCCGCGCCGCCAAGATCGTCGGCCTCTCCGTCGGCAAGCTGATCATGACCGTCTGTTTCCTGGCGGGCGCCAGCGCAGGCCTGGCGGGCATGGTCGAGGTCGCCGCCGTGCAGGGACGCACCAACGCCAACCTCGCTGCCGGTTATGGCTTCACCGGAATCCTGGTCGCGTTTCTGTCGCGGCAAAATCCGCTTGCGGTCATTCCGGTCGCGATCCTGCTTGGCGGAATTAACGCCAGCGGCGGACTTCTGCAACGAAGGCTCGGCCTGCCGGACGCCTCGGTGCAAGTGCTGCAAGGCATCATCTTCGTGTTCGTGCTGGCAAGCGATGCGCTTTACGGACGGATCGGCTTTCTGAAGGGGAAATCCTGACATGGCGGACGGATCGATCGGACTCTGGACCGTGCCTGTCGCGGTATTTGGCGGCGCCATCCGCGTCTCCACGCCGTTCCTGTTCGTCAGCCTCGGGGAATGCATCACCGAACGAAGCGGCCGTATCAATCTCGGCCTTGAAGGCACGCTGGTGATGGGCGCGATGAGCGCCTATGGCATCTCCTATCTCACGGGATCGCCGTGGCTTGGCGTGCTCGCCGCCGGTGTCACCGGCGCCATGCTGGGCGCGCTGCATGCCGGCATCTGTTCGCTGCCGCGGGTCAACGACGTCGCGGTGGGCATTGCGCTGATGCTGTTCGGCACGGGCTTAGCCTTCTACCTCGGCAAGCCCTTGATCGAGCCGACGGCGCAGCACC
This sequence comes from Bradyrhizobium sp., assembly GCA_049509335.1. Taxonomy (GTDB): domain Bacteria; phylum Pseudomonadota; class Alphaproteobacteria; order Rhizobiales; family Xanthobacteraceae; genus Bradyrhizobium. The sequence goes on from JBEKZZ010000031.1 coordinate 3,187, forward strand.
TGCCCGCGATCGATTTCGGCTGGTGGAGCGACGTCCAGCAGGTCCGCGCGGCGCTTCGCATCAATGTGCTGTTTTTGCTGGGCGTGGCGATCGCGCCCATTCTTTATTGGGCGTTCCGCACCACGCGCTGGGGCCTGTTGATCCGCACCGCCGGTGAAAGTTCGGACGCCGCGCGCGCCATGGGCTATTCGGTCTTGCTGATCCGTTTGCGTGCGACCATGGCCGGCGGCTTCCTCGCCGGTATCGGCGGCTCCTTCCTGTCGCTGTTCTACCCCGGAAGCTGGAACGAGGGCCTGTCTTCAGGACAAGGCGTCACGGCAGTCGCGCTGGTGATCTTCGCGCGCTGGGACCCGATGCTGTGCCTGTGGGCTTCGCTCGCGTTCGGAGGTGCAGCCGCACTCGGTCCGGCCCTGCAATCGGTCGGCGTCACGTCAGGCTATCACCTGTTCAATGCCGCGCCCTACATCCTGACGCTGGCGATCATGATCATCACCTGCTCGCCGAAGCGCACGCTGACCGGCGCGCCCGCCGAACTGTCGATCACGAAGTAAACGAGGCCAACCATGCCCGAGCGCACCATCAAGTCCGAGCCCTATGCGTGGCCCTATAATGGCGACCTTCGGCCCGAGAACACCGCCCTGATCATTATCGACATGCAGACCGACTTCTGCGGCGTCGGCGGCTATGTCGACAAGATGGGCTATGATCTGTCGCTGACGCGCGCGCCGATCGAACCGATCAAGCGCCTGCTCGCGGCGATGCGCGCGGGCGGCTACCACATCATCCACACCCGCGAGGGCCATCGTCCGGACCTTGCGGATTTGCCCGCCAACAAGCGCTGGCGTTCGCGCCAGATCGGCGCCGGAATCGGCGACGCCGGCCCCTGCGGACGCATTCTCGTGCGCGGCGAGGCCGGCTGGGAAATCATTCCGGACCTTGCGCCGTTGGCGGGCGAGCCGATCATCGACAAGCCCGGCAAGGGATCGTTCTGCGCCACCGATCTCGAACTGCTGCTGCGGGTGCGCGGCATCGAAAATATCGTGCTGACCGGCATCACCACCGACGTCTGCGTTCACACCACCATGCGCGAGGCCAACGATCGCGGCTTCGAATGCGTGCTGATCGAGGATTGCTGCGCGGCGACCGACAAGAGCAATCACGAACACGCGCTGAAAATGATCAAGATGCAGGGCGGCGTATTCGGCGCGGTGGCGAAATCCGCTGACCTGATCGGAGCCATTTCGTGAAAATCGGCGAATATCCCCCGCCTTCCGGCGCCTTCGGCGTCAACGCCATTGCCATGACCATGCGCTTCGGCGATTTCCTCGCGCTCGACAATGTCGAGCTGAAGGTCAAGCCCGGCACGCTGCACGCGTTGCTCGGAGAAAATGGCGCGGGCAAGAGCACGCTCGTCAAATGCATCATGGGCTACTACCACGCGACCCAGGGCGACATCCTGGTCGGCGACCGCGAGCAGTCGATCGCCAACCCGAAGGACGCGCACGCGCTGGGGCTCGGCATGGTCTATCAGCACTTCACGCTGGTGGGCGCGATGACGGTGGCGGAAAATCTGGTGCTGGCCCGCGATAACGTGCCGGCCGTGGTCGATTGGGCCAAGGAAAAGAAAGAGCTCGAAGAATTCCTGTCGCGGATGCCGTTCAAGGTGCCGCTCAACGCGCGCGTCTCCGACATCTCGGCCGGCGAAAGGCAGAAGTGCGAGATCCTCAAGCAGCTTTACCTGAAGCGGCGCTTTTTGATTCTCGACGAGCCGACCTCGGTGCTGACGCCGGGCGAGGCCGACGAGGTGCTGGGCATGCTGCGCAAAATGGTCGAGGATGGCGAACTGACCATCCTGATGATCACGCACAAGTTCCGCGAGGTGATGGCGTTCGCCGACGAGGTGACGATCCTGCGCCGCGGCAAGCTGGCGGGCAAAGGCCTCGTCAAGGAGCTGACGCCGGATGCGATGGCGCGCGCGATGATCGGCGCGGAAGAACTCACCATCCAGCCACCGCGCTCGGGCGAGACCGGCGGCGTGCGGCTCGAGCTCAGCAAGGTCTGCGCACTCGACGATGCCGGCGCGGTCGCGGTCAACGATGTCTCATTGTCCGTGCGTGGCGGCGAGATCGTCGGCATCGCCGGAGTCTCCGGCAATGGCCAGCGCCAGCTGGTCGAAGTGCTGGCCGGCCAGCGCGAGGCCGAAAGCGGCGAGATCCGCGTCGCGGGCGAGGCCTATCATGCTCACCGCGAGGAGATGCGCCGGCACAAGATGTCGCTATTACCGGAAGAGCCGCTGAAAAACGCCTGCGTCAGCGGCATGAGCGTCGCCGACAATGTCGCTTTTCGCGAATTCGACCGCGCGCCCTTCGCCAGCGGCGGCTGGTGGCTCAACCGCGCCGCCTTCCGCAACGATGCCATGAAGAAGATCGATCTCTACAAGATCAAGACCCGCGGGCCCGATACGCCGATGTCGGCGCTCTCGGGCGGCAATGTCCAGCGCACGGTGCTGGCGCGCGAGCTCGGCGGCGATGTCGAGGTCTTGATTGCCGCCAACCCCTGCTTTGGGCTCGATTTCGCGGCCGTGGCCCAGATCCATGCCGAGATCATGGCGGCGCGCAATCGCGGCGCCGCGGTGCTCCTGGTCAGCGAGGATCTCGACGAATTGCTCGAATTATCGGATCGTCTGGTGGTGATGTTTCACGGCCAGTTCGTCTATGAGGCCCGCGCCAGCGAGGCGGACCTGACGGAAGTCGGCCGCCATATGGCAGGGCACTGATGACGGATGTCAAAGGCCTGACGCAGTCCCAACTGGACGAACATTTCCTGCGGCATTCCTTCGACGTCGCCCGCCGGTCGATGGGAAACGGCAACCATCCCTTCGGCGCCATCCTGGTCGATCGAAATCGCAAGGTGCTGATCGAGACCGAGAACGGCTACATGCCCTCGCATGACGGCACCGCGCATGCCGAGCGCGTGCTGGCGACGCTGGCCTGCCGCACGATTGAAGCCGGTGTCCTTGCCGAGGCGACCATCTATTCCTCCGCCGAACCCTGCGCGATGTGTGCCGGCGCGATCTACTGGGCGGGGATCGGCCGCCTGGTCTATGGCCTCAGCGAAGAGCGCCTGCGCGGCATCACCGGCAATCACCCCGAAAATCCCACTCTCGATTTGCCCTGCCGCGCGGTGTTTGCAAGCGGTCAGCGGCCGACCGACGTTGTGGGTCCGCTGCTGGAAGATGACGCCGCAGCGCTTCACGCCGGAGTCTGGGGCCGATAAAGGCCTTGGGCGCTTTAATCCAGCCGGCGCGGACTCCTCCCCCGAAAACTTTCAGTGCGTAGGATGGGTGGAGCGCAGCAATACCCATCAACCCATGTTCGGGTTTCTGAAAGCGATGGGCTTTGCGAATAGCTCAACCCATCCTGCCTTATCGCCAAAAAAATGGCGCCGCGATCATCTCGCGGCGCCATCGTCTTAAGGTCCAATCAGGAGATCAGAACTTCACAGTGATACCAGCCTGTGCCGACTCTTCGGTACAGCTGTTGGTGCTCGCCGTTCCCGGACCGGCGATCGTGCAGACGCCAGGAGCGTTGTTATGATCGAGGCCGAACTTGTTCTGCCAGTAACGATAGGAAACCCAGAGGTCGACGAAGTGGGTGTACTTCGCACCCCAGATCGCCTTCGAGGCGTCGAAGGTCAGACGGATCGGTTCGGAGTTCAGCTCGGTCTTGGTCGGAGTGCCACCGCTGGCCAGTCCGAGCGGCTGGTTCTGGTTGCCCTTCGGTCCATACCAGCCGGCACGGCCGCTGATCGACCAGAACTGCATGTTCTCCGGCAGGAAGCCGAGGTCCATGTAGTAATTGACTTCAACTGCCCACGTGACGTTGAAGTTGGTGTTGCCGTCAATCGAGCAGGTCGTGCCGGGAATGCCGCCAGGAGCAAACACGCCGCACTGATCGAACGCGTTGTGGTTGATTTCCTTGTACGCCAGGGGCGCTACGTTGAAGTAGCCCTTGTAGGGAAGATCGAAGGCGAATTGCAGACCGGCGACCCAGTCGCGCTTGGCGGGAGCGAGGAAGGTATTCTCGTTCTCCATGTCGGCGCCGACTTCAAACGAGATGTTATGCAGCACGCCATAGCTGAAGGCCTTGGTACCCCAGATTTCGTTCCAGCCGAACGTCGAGCGGAACAAGCCGTAGGTTTCTGTCGCGCCGGCGCAGTTCGCATTCGTGGTTATGCCGCTGGAAAGGACACCGGCGTTCGAGCAAGGCCCGGCCGGGTCGTTGTGGTCCGACTTGAACATCGAGATGGTGAAGAAGTTGGTGCCGTAAGCCCAGACGTCGAAGTGAGTGAACGAGTAGACCTGCTTGGCGGTGTGGCCATCAATGCCGCCACCCGGCTTGACGCTGAATGCGCCCGGGTCCGTACCCGTGAAGATGTAGGAGTAGCTGATGCGGTCGTCGATCACCAGGAAGAACGGAATATCCTTCACGGGCTTTGCAGCCTTGACCGGAAGATCCGCAGCTCGCGCCATTCCGGCTGAAGCAAGCGCGGCCAATGACAGTGCCGCGGTTGCGTAGATTGTTTTTCTAAGTGACATCATTACCCCCAATTACAGAGCGAACCGTCTCAGGCCCCTTGATTGGACAGTTACGCCGTTCGTGCAGTGAGAGAAGCCTGAAGTTTCTCCATGGCCTGCCGCAAGAATAGTCAAAAAATATCCATGCGATCCGTAGCTTGTACGGCCCACGGGCGCGGCTAGCGGCGCACGCAAGCTAGGCGCGAGCGACCGGGTTCCCTGTTCGAATTGTTTTTGTTGATTATTTTGCTTTTCTATTCGTTTCGAAACACGGCCTGCGTCACGATAAAGCGGCCGCGCGGCGGCACCTCAAAACGATGAAATGATGATGCTCATATCCAAAGCAGCCTCACGTGCTCGATGACGAATTGCAACGGACCGTTACAATTATGCAACAGGTTGCCGCGCCGCGGAAAGCCTTGATGGTACCTTCATAGGGTCAGCGAACGGCTCGCCAGAGAATCATCTCAAGTCCGTGGTGTAGCGGTTCGGAAGTCCGCATCATTGTGGCCCGAGGGCTGTCATGCGGGCTTCTGCCGAAGCGTTGGGCAGCGACTGGCGCTTTTTCGCTACTTACGTTGACGCCTAAACTGGCACAGTATCGAAATAGTGTTTTCGCAACCGTGAGCCCGAATGTCAGATTCGACGCCCGTCAGCCGGCATTCCGGCGAAACCCCGCTCCTGCAAACGGTTGGGCTCACCAAGCGCTACGGCTCGTTCGCCGCCAATGATTCCATCGACATCGACATCTGGCCGCAGGAAATCCATGCCCTTCTGGGCGAGAACGGCGCCGGCAAGTCGACGCTGGTCAAAACCATCTACGGACTGGTCCAGCCGAGCGAAGGCGAGATGCGGTGGGAGGGCAAGCGGATGGTCCTGTCCGGCCCGTCCGAGGCGCGCAGCCGTGGCATCGCCATGGTGTTCCAGCATTTCTCCCTGTTCGACAATCTCACGGTGGCCGAGAATGTAGCGCTCGGACTCGACGGCAAGGAATCCTTCAAGGACATGTCCGCGCGGCTCGAACAGGTGTCGCGCACCTACGGGCTTCCGCTCGACCCGCGCCGCGAGGTCTGGCAGCTATCGGTCGGCGAGCGGCAGCGCATCGAAATTGTTCGCGCGCTGATGCAAAATCCGAAGTTCCTGATTCTCGACGAACCAACCGCTGTCCTGACGCCGCAGGAGGCCGATCAGCTCTTCATCGTGCTGAATCGGCTGAAGTCTGAGGGCCGCGCCATCCTCTACATCAGCCACAAGCTCGACGAAGTGAAGCGGCTTTGCGACACCGCGACCATTCTGCGCGGCGGCAAGAAGGTCTCAACCTGCAATCCCAAGGCGGAAACCGCGGCCTCGCTGGCGCGGATGATGGTCGGCACCGAGATCAAGGAAGTCAAAGCTGCGGCGGCGCGCAAGATCACGGTGCCGCGCCTCGTCGTCAACGACCTCTGTCTCGAGCCCGACGATCCCCATGGCGTGCGGCTGCAAAACATCTCCCTCGAGCTTCGGGGCGGTGAAATCCTTGGCATCGCGGGCGTCGCCGGCAATGGCCAGGACGAGTTTTTCTCGGCTCTTTCGGGCGAGCGGTACTCCAACGACCCCGGCACCGTGGTGATCGACGGAATCGGCGCCGGCCATCTTTCCATCACCCAGCGGCGCAAGCTGGGTGCTGCGTTCGTACCCGAAGAGCGGCTCGGCCACGGCACCGCGCCGCGCATGAAATTGTCGGAAAACGCGCTTTTGACCGGGCATGCCGCCAGCGGCATGGTGAGATTCGGCTTCGTCGATACGCCTGCGACGCTGTCGACCGTCGACCGCACCACCCAGACCTTCGATGTGCGCAAGGCCAAGCGCGATCCGGAAGCGGCGAGCTTGTCCGGCGGCAATTTGCAGAAATTCATTGTGGGGCGCGAAATCCTGCGAAACCCCGCCGTGCTGGTGGTGAGCCAGCCGACCTGGGGCGTGGATGCAGGTGCTGCCGCGGTGATCCGCCAGGCGCTGCTCGACCTGGCGGCCGCCGGCGCAGCCGTACTCGTCACAAGCCAGGACCTCGACGAACTCGCCGAGATCACCGACCGGATTGCCGTGATGTTTCACGGGCGGCTGTCCGAAGCGCTGCCGACGGCAGAGGCCACGCGCGAGAAACTCGGGCTCTTGATGGGCGGAAGCGGCCTTGATCCGAAGGAGACGGCGCATGCAGCTGGTGCTTGAGAAACGCGCCGAAAGATCGAACACGATTGCACTCGTTTCGCCCCTGATCGCGATCGGATTGACGATCGTAACCATGGTCATCCTGTTCGCCATTCTCGGCAAGAATCCGGCTCTCGCGCTCCGCGTCTACTTCATAGATCCCCTGACCGACAGCTATTCGCTGCAGGAAATCGCGGTCAAGGCGACGCCACTCGTCATGATCGCGATTGGGCTATCGCTTTGTTATCTGGCCAATGTCTGGAACATCGGGGCCGAAGGACAATTCCTGATCGGTGCCGTGGCGGGAAGCTGGCTCGCGGTGAAAACCAACGGCACCGACGCAGGCCCCTGGGTATTGCCGGCCATGCTGGTGATGGGCGCAACCGGCGGCGCGCTCTACGCGTTGATCCCGGCGATCTGCAAGGTGAGGTTCGGCGCGAGCGAGATTCTGACCAGCCTGATGCTGGTCTACGTCGCCGATCTCTTCCTCGATTATCTCGTGCGCGGCCCCTGGCGCGACCCGAACGGCTTCAACTTTCCGACCACCGCGGAATTCGATCCCGTCGCCACCGTTCCCATTCTCGTCGAAGGCGGCCGTTTGCACCTGGGGGCGATTTTCGCACTGATCGTCGTCTTCGCTGCGGCCGTCATGCTCAGCCGAATGATCAAGGGTTTTGAAATCCGCGTCGTGGGAGCCGCACCTCGCGCCGCACGCTTTGGCGGCTTCAATTCCAAGCAGTTGATCGTGCTGACCTTCGCCATTTCCGGCGCTTTGTCCGGACTTGCCGGGATCATCGAGGTCGCTGGTCCCGTCGGGCATCTTCAACCGGGCTTTTCGCCGGGTTATGGATTCACGGCCATCATTGTCGCCTTCCTCGGGCGGCTGAACCCGGTTGGAATATTAATTGCAGGTCTTTTCCTCGCGCTTACTTTCATCGGCGGCGAACAGGCCCAGATCGCAATGAAAATACCTCTCGATGTGACCAAGGTTTTTCAGGGCATCCTGCTGTTCTACGTGCTCGCCTGCGATTCCCTCATTCTCTACCGCATCCGGCTGGTCTCCACCTCACGACAGGTGCCAAGTGGAACTGCTTGATCCTAAATTTCTTGAATCCGTTATTCTGTCGATCCTCGCGGCATCGACGCCCTTGTTGATCGCGGCCACCGGCGAACTCGTGACCGAACGCTCCGGAGTCCTCAACCTCGGCGTCGAAGGGATGATGATCGTGGGGGCCGCCTGCGGATTTGGCGGCGCCTGGCTCACGGGTTCGATCATCGTCGGCGCGATTTGCGGGATCGTCGCGGGCGCGTTGATGTCTCTGATCTTCGCACTGATGACGCTGGGCCTGGCGGTCAACCAGGTCGCCACCGGACTTGCCTTGACGATCCTCGGGATCGGGCTCTCCGGTCTGATCGGGGCCGGCTTCGTCGGCGAGCGGATCACGCCGGCGGCGCATCTCTACATTCCAGGCCTGACCGACATTCCCTTCGCCGGCCGAATCCTGTTTGGCGAAGACGCCTTCGTCTATTTATCGCTGGCTCTCTTGATCGGCGTCTGGTGGTTTCTTTATCGCACGCGCGCCGGCCTCGTGCTGCGCGCCGCCGGCGACAATCATGTGTCGGCGCATGCGCTCGGCTATCCCGTGCTTCGGATCCGCTTGTTTGCCGTGATGTTCGGCGGCGCCTGCGCCGGCCTTGCGGGTGCTTATCTGCCGCTCGCCTATACGCCGTTCTTCATTCCGGGCATGACCGCGGGCCGCGGCTGGATCGCACTGGCGCTGGTGGTGTTCGCCTCGTGGCGTCCAGGCCGTCTCGCCATCGGCGCCTACCTGTTCGGCGCCGTGACCATCCTGCAACTGCATGTACAGGCGTTCGGCCTCGGCATACCCTCGCAATTCATGTCGTCGCTGCCTTATCTGGCGACGGTCATTGTCCTTGTTCTGATTTCGCGGGCGAGAACCGGCGGCTCGACCGCGCCTGCGGCCTTGGGAAATACATTTGTGCCGGATCGATAAATACCTGAAGCACACGTTTGGGGCGCGTGCGCTTTGAGGATCGTTGTCCACCCCTCAAGTAACCGGAGAAACCCATGAGAAAATTTCTCATTGCGGCGACGGCAGTGATGGTCACGGCCGGCGCAAGCCTGCTCAGTGCGTCCGCCGAAGAAAAACTTAAAGTCGGCTTCATCTATCTTGGCCCGGTCGGCGATCTCGGCTGGACCTACCAGCACGAAGTCGCGCGGCAGGCGCTGGTAAAGGAATTCGGCGACAAGATCGAGACCACTTATCTCGAGAACGTCAGCGAAGGCCCTGACGCCGAGCGTTCGATCGAACAGCTCGTCCGCGCCGGCAACAAGCTGATCTTCACCACGTCCTTTGGCTACATGGATCCGACGCTGAAGGTCGCCAAGAAATATCCGAACGTGCATTTCGAGCACGCCACCGGATTCAAGCACGACAAGAACATGGGCATCTACAACGGCCGATTCTATGAAGGCCGCTACATCCAGGGTGTCATCGCCGGCAAGATGTCGAAGGCGGGCGTGCTCGGCTACATCGCCTCGTTCCCGATTCCGGAAGTCATCATGGGCATCAACGCGACGATGCTCGGCGCGCAGACGGTCAATCCGAATATCAAGGTCAAGATCATCTGGGCCAACACCTGGTTCGATCCCGGCAAGGAAGCCGATGCCGCCAAGGCGCTGCTGGATCAGGGTGCCGACGTGATCATGCAGCATACCGACTCTCCGGCCGCGATGCAGATCGCATCCGAGCGCGGCAAGCTGGCATTCGGCCAGGATTCCGAAATGATCAAGTTCGGGCCGAAGACGCAGCTCACCTCGATCATCGACAACTGGGCGCCCTACTACATCTCCCGCGTCAAGGCCGAACTCGCCGGCAAGTGGGAGACGGACAATGACTGGGACGGCCTGAAGGCCAAGATGGTCGTGATGGCGCCCTACACCAACATGCCCGACGATGTGAAGAAACTGGCGATGGATACGGAAGCTGCGATCATCGCGGGCACGCTTCATCCGTTCAAGTGCCCGATCGTCGATCAGGACGGCAAGACGGTCGAATGCAAGGGCGGCAACCACCTCGACGATGGCCAGGTGCTCGGCATGAACTTCTACGTCAAGGGCATCGACGAAAAGATTCCGGGCAAGTAAGCGCTCGAAGTCATCAAGACGGAAAGGCCGGGCGGCAACGCCCGGCCTTTTTCACATCGCGACCTCATCCTGAGGAGCGGCCTCTTGGCCGCGTCTCGAAGGATGGCCCCGGGCCTCATGGTTCTCCTGGCGATGCGAAGCATCGTCCAGCGACGGCGCGTTATTGTTTTGTGCCGTTCGCTAACGGCTTCGCTTACACTCGCCTGCTCGGGCACTGCGCCTCCTCACCATGAGGGGGAAAGCTTTACGTTCACCCCGCCTGCAAGGCGCGCGCAGCCGCGCTGTGGCGGCGGATCAGGTCGGCCACATCGAGCCCGGGAATGGCGCCGTCGATGACGGTCCATTTCCCCGCCACCATCACCCGATCGGCGCGATGCGCGCCGCACAGCACCAGCGCGGCAATCGGATCGCCGTGGCCGGAAAAGCGCAACTCATCGAGCTTGAACAGCGCGAGGTCGGCGGCCTTGCCGACGGCGATGTCGCCAAGCTCGGGGCGGCCGACACAGGCGGCCGATCCTTTGGTGGCCCAGCGCAGCGCGTCCTTGTGGCTCACTTTGCCGACGCCGTAGCGGGCGCGTTGCAGCAGAAAGGCCGCGCGAACTTCCTGCATCAGGTTGGATTCGTCATTCGAAGCCGAGCCGTCGACGCCGAGCCCGATGCCGATGCCTGCCTCTTCCATCTCGCAAACCGGACAGCAGCCGGACGCCAGAATCTGGTTGCTGCACGCGCAATGGCTGATGGTGGTTTTGGCTTTGCCGAGCCGTTTCATTTCGGAAGGGTTGAAGAAGATGCCGTGCGCAAGCCAGGTCCGCGCATTGAGCCAGCCGCAGTCATCGAGATAATCGAGCGGACGGCATTTATAGAGGTGCTCGCAGAAGCGGTTCTCGTCCTCCGTTTCCGCCAGATGGGTATGCATGCGAACGTCGAGCCTTTCGGCCAGGCCTGCGGTCTTCTTCATCAGCGACGTGGTCACCGAAAACGGCGAACAGGGCGCCAGCGCAATCTGCACCATCGCGTCCTCGCCGCGCTGATGATATTTCGCGACCACGCGTTCGCTGTCGGCAAGGATGGTATCTTCGTCCTGCACCACGCTGTCCGGCGGCAGGCCCCCGTCGCGCTGCGACAGGTTCATCGAGCCGCGGGTCAGAAGCACGCGCAGACCGAGGCGTTGCGCCGCGGCAACCTCGATATCAACGGAATCCTCGAGCCCCGCCGGAAAAACATAATGGTGGTCCGTGGTGGTGGTGCAGCCGGAGAGCATCAGTTCCGACATCGCCACGGTGACGCCGAGTTCGAGCGCCTCGGGCGTCAATCCCGCCCATATCGGGTAGAGCGCTTGCAGCCACGGGAACAGCTCGCGGTCCATTGCCGCAGGCACCGCCCGCGTCAGCGTCTGGTAAAAATGATGGTGGGTGTTGATCAGTCCGGGCAAGACCACATGCGATGAGGCATCGAAGACAGTCGCATCCGTTACCGGCGTCGCGCCGGCCGGAACCAGCTCGACGATCCGCCCCTCCCGCACGACAATCCCGCGGCTCGCGCCGCCGGCGAGAATACCGATGGGGTCCTTGATCCAGATCGCCTGTGGCTGCGTCATTGTTAACGCCTTTCCTCTCGAATCTTCCTTGCAATTCAAGGACCAGCCCGATCCAAATAGGCGGCACTGGTCTTGCAAGACTGTTACAGAAAGAGTGTTGGCGTTGAAAGCGTTGGCCTAGTGCGAATGTTAGAATCGGACCACTAGCGCATGGACCTGAATACAATCACGGCGGTGGCGCGTCCGAAAGTACGCTCCGAACTGCCCGCTTGGACGGCAGGCGATGCCTGGCTCGCGGGCGGCACGTGGCTGTTTTCGGAACCGCAGGCGCATCTGCACCGCCTGATCGACCTGGCCGCGCTTGGATGGCCGGCACTGACATCAGACGCCAACGGGCTATCGATCGCGGCGACCTGCACCGTTGCGGAACTCGACGCGATCATCTGTCCACCGGACTGGCTCGCAGCTCCCCTGATCAATCAATGCTGCCGGGCCTTTCTGGCCTCCTTCAAGATCTGGAAGACCGCAACCGTCGGCGGCAATGTCTGCATGTCATTGCCGGCCGGACCGATGATCTCACTGACGGCGGCGCTCGATGGCGTCTGCACCATCTGGCAGGCCGACGGCGGTGAACGAAAGATCGCGGTTTGCGATTTCGTCACCGGCAACAACGCCAACGTGCTCAAGCATGGTGATCTGTTGCGGCAGATTGACATTCCCTTGAGCGCGCTGAAACGCCGATCGGCCTTTCGCCAGATTTCGCTGACGCCGGTGGGGCGCTCGGCGGCGCTGTTGATCGGCAGCATCGCGCAAGACGGCGCGTTCGTGCTGACAGTGACCGCCTCGACCAAACGCCCGGTCAGGCTATCTTTCAGGAAATTGCCCGACGCGACCAAATTGCACAATGCGATTCTGCAAGGCATTCCCGACGGTCTCTACCACGACGACATTCACGGCAAGCCGCTCTGGCGCAAGCATATGACGCTGCGATTGGCGCGCGAAATCCGCGATGAACTTTCATGAGCTTCGAGATTAATGGCAAGAGATTCTCGCAAGCGCCGCGCGCCGGGCAATGCCTGCGCACGTTTCTGCGCGAGCTCGGTCATTTCGGCGTCAAGAAAGGCTGCGACGCCGGCGACTGCGGCGCCTGCACCGTGCTGCTCGGCAACGAGCCGGTGCATAGCTGCCTGATACCGGCGTTTCGCGCTGAAGGCCATGCCGTCACCACCATCGAAGGCTTTGCAGGCGAAGCCGCCATTCACCCGATGCAACAGGCCTTTCTGGATGCGCAGGGATTTCAATGCGGCTTCTGCACCGCGGGCATGATCCTGACCTGCGCCTCGCTCAATCAGGCCCAACAGCGTGATCTCGGCGCGGCGCTGAAGGGCAATATCTGCCGCTGCACCGGTTACCGTTCAATCGAGGACGCGCTCAACGGCAAGACCAATGTCGAGGACGCGACCGCAGGCCATGCGTTCGGCCGCAGCCTGCCCGCGCCGGCGGGACCGCTGCTGGTGCGCGGCGCGGAGCGTTATACCTTCGACACCGAGATTGAAGGCCTGCTCCACATCAAGATTCTTCGCTCGCCGCACCCGCACGCCAAAATCATCTCGATCGACAGGCGCGAAGCGCTCGCGGTTCCCGGCGTGCACGCCGTGTTGACCCATGAAGATGCGCCAGGGAAGCTGTTCTCGACCGCGCAGCATGAAAAGGAATGGATGGACCCGGACGACACCCGCGTGCTCGACGATGTCGTGCGCTTTGTCGGGCAGAAGGTCGCGGCGGTAGTAGCTGACAGCGAGGGCGCGGCCGAAGAAGGCTGCCGGCGTCTCAAGGTCGAATACGAAATCCTGCCGCATGTGGTCGATCCGGCCAAAGCGATCGCCGAGGGTGCGCCGGTGATTCATCCGGGCAAGACGACTGAGCATCGCGTCACCAACAGCGCACGCAACATCGTCGCCGAAACGCATGGCGAATTTGGCGACGTTGCCACCGCACTCGCGGCGTCAGCCGTTACCTACGAGGGCACTTTCACCACGCAGCGCGTGCAGCACGCGGCCCTCGAGACTCATGGCGGGCTTGCCTTTGTCGACACCGACGGGGTCCTGACCGTCCGCTCCTCGACGCAAGTGCCGTTCCTGACGCGGCGAACACTGGCCGACCTGTTCGGTCTGCCGGCCGAGAAGGTGCGCGTGTTGTGCAAGCGCGTCGGCGGCGGTTTTGGCGGCAAGCAGGAAATGTTCGTCGAGGATATCCTGGCGCTCGCTGCGCTCAAGACCGGCCGTCCTGTCAAACTCGAACTGACGCGCGAGGAACAATTCATTGCCACCTCGACCCGCCATCCGATGCGGGTCACGATCACGGCCGGTGCGGACGCCAACGGCAAGCTCACGGCACTGAAACTCGACGTGCTCTCCAACACCGGCGCCTACGGCAATCACGCCGGGCCGGTGCTGTTTCACGCCGTCAGCGAGTGCATCAGCGTCTACAACTGCCCAAACAAGAAGGTCGACGGGATCGCCGCCTATACCAACACGGTGCCAGCCGGTGCCTTCCGCGGCTATGGCCTGCCGCAAACGTTGATCGCGACGGAATCCGCGATCGATGAACTCGCCAGGCAACTCGGCATCAGCCCGTTCGAGATGCGCCGCCGCAACATCGTCAAGCCCGGCGATTCCATGCTGTCGCCGCCGGAGTCCGAATATCACGACGTGATGTACGGCTCCTACGGGCTCGACCAGTGCCTCGACCTTGTCGAGCGTGCGATGAAGGCCGACACGCCGAGGCCTGAGCTTTCCAAGGAGTGGCTGGTCGGCGATGGCATCGCGCTGACCATGATCGACACCGTGCCGCCCGCCGGCCACATCGCGGACTGTTATATCTCGTTGCGCGACGACGGCGGGTTCGAGCTGACCGTCGGCACCGCCGAATTCGGTAACGGCACCGCCACGGTGCATCGTCAGATCGCCGCGACCGCGCTCGCGACCACGGTCGACCGGATCCGCCTCAGGCAATCCGACACTGCCAATGGCGGCCACGATACCGGCGCCTACGGCTCGGCCGGGACTTTCGTCGCAGGGTTAGCCACTAAAGTGGCCGCGGAAAATCTCGCCGCCGAGATCAAGGCCTTTGCCGCGCGCATCATGGGCACAGACGCCGCCACCAGCGTGCTCGATGGCGACCATCTCGTCAGTGGCAGTGAGCGCCTGCCGTTTGCTGAGATCGCGAGAACCGCGCTGGCGCAAGGTGAAACGCTTAACGCCCACGGCAATTCAGGCGGCACGCCGCGCTCGGTCGCCTTCAACGTGCAGGGTTTCCGGGTGGCGGTGAACAAGGGCAGCGGCGAACTCAAAATTCTCAAGAGCGTGCAGGCCGCGGATGCCGGCCGCGTCGCCAATCCCATGCAATGCCGCGGTCAGGTCGAGGGCGGCGTCGCGCAGTCGCTCGGCGCCACGCTCTATGAAGAGCTGGCGATCGACGAGAATGGCCGCATCACCAATCCGCGCTTCCGCGACTATCACCTGCCTTCATTCGCCGACGTGCCGCGCACCGAGGTCTATTTCGCCGATACCTACGACACGATCGGTCCGATGGGCGCGAAGTCGATGAGCGAAAGCCCGTATAATCCCGTGGCCGCCGCGATGGGCAACGCCATCGCCAACGCCACCGGCATCCGCTTTACCTCGACACCGTTCAAGCCGGACCGGCTGTTTCCAGCACTGAAGGAAAAGTTCGGCGAATAAAGGCCCGAGCGAGACCGCATCTGGCACAGGGTTTGAATTACTGCAATCATATGACATGCCGCCAGATACGACTGGCGCAGTCTTGGGGGGCCAGCCATGAGCACCGGAATCCATCCCGTCGACGAAGTCCTGCCGGTCCCGCGGCTACTGGCGCTCGGACTGCAACATGTGCTGGTGATGTATGCCGGCGCGGTCGCCGTTCCCCTGATTATCGGACGCGCGTTGAAGCTTCCGCCCGAAGACGTGGCCTATCTGATCAGCGCCGACCTCTTTGCCTGCGGACTTGCCACTTTGGTGCAGTGCATCGGATTTCCCGGTGTCGGTATCCGGCTGCCTGTGATGATGGGCGTGACGTTCGCATCCGTAGGCCCAATGATGTCGATGGCGCTTTCTCCCGATATCGGCCTGCTCGGCATTTACGGCTCCGTCATCGCTGCCGGAATATTCGGCATACTTGCCGCGCCTTTCATCAGCCGCCTGTTGCCGCTGTTTCCGCCCGTCGTCACCGGCACCATCATCCTGGTGATCGGTATTTCCCTGATGCGGGTCGGCATCAACTGGGCGGGTGGCGGTTTGCCGATGCTGACCAAGGCGATTGACGGCGCCAACTACACCTATCCCAATCCCGGTTACGGCCAGTTGCAGGGCCTCGGAATCTCGCTCTTTGTGCTGCTTTTCATTCTCGGCCTGATCAGATGGGGCTCAGGCTTCCTCGCCAATGTCTCGGTTCTGCTCGGAATCATCGCGGGCGCAATTCTCGCGAGTGTTCTTGGCGTCATGCATTTCGAGAAAGTGCTGGCTGCGTCATGGGGAGACATCGTGATTCCCTTCCGCTTCGGCATGCCGCAATTTTCCCTCGTGCCGATCGCCACCATGTGCATCGTGATGATCGTGGTGATGATCGAATCGCTTGGCATGTTCCTCGCGCTCGGCGAGATGACCGGCAAAACCATCGACCGCGACGCACTGTCGCGCGGCCTGCGCGCCGACGGCGTCGGCACGCTGATCGGCGGCATCTTCAACACCTTCCCTTACACGTCCTTCTCGCAAAACGTCGGCCTCGTCAGCGTCACCGGCGTGCGCTCGCGCTGGGTCACGATCACCGGCGGCGGCATCATGCTGCTGCTCGGCCTGTTGCCGAAGCTCGCGGCGCTGGTCGAAGCGGTGCCGCTGGTGGTGCTCGGCGGCGCGGGACTTGTGATGTTCGGCATGGTGGCGGCGACCGGGGCGCGAATTCTCACGTCCGTCGACTTCAAGAACAACCGCTTCAACCTGTTCGTGGTCGCGATCTCGGTCGGCTTCGGCATGATCCCGCTCGCGGCACCCGGCTTCTTCCACAACCTGCCAAGCAACCTCCAGCCGCTACTGGAATCCGGCATCCTGCTTTGCGCCGTCGTCGCGGTGATCCTGAATGCGTTCTTCAACGGGCTCGGCTCTGGCGCGAGCGCGAGAACCGATGCGGCTGCGGTGGCCTCATCGGCACAGCACGTCTAAAGCGCTATCGCGTTCTGGATTCTCGCGGCCCAATTTGGTTCAGGTCTCCGAGGTCATTTCCCGGCGTCAGCTCATCTGAGCGGAGCGTCCGCTTCCCCTCCGAATGGACGGCCTGTCGCGCATGCCAAGGTGGAAATCACGGGCAGCGTCCGCAGCAGACCGGAAGCTCTGGACAAGCCGTCCACATCTGGTTCAAATTCAACCAACCAGTCTGAATTTTGGCGATAGACCTAAAATGACTGCGTAGGCTCACGGGAACGGAGCCGGGAAAATATTCAGGGAGAAGCAAATGGCCGTTTCACGTCGCCAGTTGTTGCTAGGGAGCGTGGGCGCGCTCGGCACCACGACATTTTCGTTTCCCAGGCCTGCCGTCGCCGCTTCAGAACCGATCAAGATCGGCTTCCTTGCAGCGATGACCGGACCGAGTTCCGCGCCGACGATAGGCTTCAACCGCGGTGTGGTTTTCGCGGTCGATACCATCAACGCTGCTGGCGGCGTCAAGGGCCGCAAGCTCGAAGTCATCACCCGCGACACCCAGGGCGATCCGACCAAGGCCGTCAATGCGACTCAGGAATTGATCAGCCAGGCCAAGGTGCATGCGATCTGGGGGCCGTTCAATTCCGGTGAGGCGCTCGCGACCACGCCGATCATGGCGCGCGCAAAGATGCCGAACATCCACCCTTGCGTGGTGGAAACGCTGATCGACGCGACCCGATTTCCGAACGCGTTCCGGCTAGCGCCTTCGAACAGCCAATGGGACGACGCGGTCCGGAACTACTGCCTCAATATCCTGAAAGTCAAAAAAATTGCCGTGATCGGAGACACGACCGGCTATGGCGTCACCGCGGTTGGCGCGTCGGTTGCCGCGTTCAAAAAGGATGGCGCCGAAGTGGTCTATCAGGCCAACATCGATTCAACACAGCCCGACATGACGCCCGACATGCTGCGCGCAAGAAATGCCGGCGCCGAAGTCTTCGTGATCTGGAGCGTCTCCACGGGCATGGAGTCACGGATGTTCAACACCCGTGCTGCGATGGGCTGGGATGTCTCCTTTGTCGGCCATCCCTCGATGGCATCGGGTGAGATCGCAGGCCTCGTCGAGAAGCCCGAAAACTGGAAGAGAGTCTACGCGATCGGCTACAAAAGCTGCAGCTACGATGCCTCCGGCAAGCTGCCCACCAAGAGCCAGGATCTGGTCGATCGCCTGCTCAAGGCCGATGTCTCGATCAAGGATACGCTGTTGTGGTGGATCGCCGACGGCGTCGATGCGATCGATTTGATCGCCAAGGCTGTTGAAGAAAGCGGATCGACCGATAGCGAAGGCATCATCAAATACTGGAATTCGCTATCGAAATACCCTGGCTATTTCGGCAATTTCGCTTTTTCGCCGGCCCAGCACAACGGCTATCTCACCGAAGAAATCGTGATGTCGGAGGCCTCGACCGCCAGGAACGGCACCTTTGCGCTGGCACCCGGATATTCATAGCGGCGGCGGATAGCGCGGGCCCATGTTCGCCTCCATCCTCGCATCCGGTCTTGCGGCAGGCGCGATCTATGCGCTTGTAGGCGTTACCTACAACACGATGTTCTCGACCTCGCGGGTGATGAGCTTTACCGCCGGACAGCTCGCCATGCTCGGCGGAGTGTTTGGCTCGATGTTCACCCTGAAAATGGGAATGCCTCTGCTCATAGGTTTTCTGTTGACGCTGGTCGCGTGCGCGATCATCGGCATCATCACCGAATTCGTTGCCGTACGGCCGGTACTCAAGAGCCTCGATCAACATCTCTACGTTCTCTCGACGCTGGCGCTGGCGCTGATGATCCAGCAGGTCGCGGCGATCAAATGGGGCACCGAGCCGCAGCCCTTTCCGCGCCTGATCGGCTGGGGCAGCGGCGTATGGGACGAGAAATTCTGGCTGCCCGTCGCGGCCTGCGCGATCACGATTGCCGGCCTCGAATATCTCTATCGTCGCACACTGGTCGGCCGCGCATTTCTGGCGATCGCGGAGGATAATTTCGCCGCGCGTGCGCTTGGCCTGCCCGAGCGTAATCTGCGCGTCGCAAGCTATGCGCTGGCCGGCATGATCGGCGGGGTCGCCGGTTTTTCCGGCGGCGAATTGTTGCTGGCGTTCTTTGCCAACGGCGCACTCCTGAATTTCTACGGCTTTGTGCCGGTGGCGCTCGGTGGCCTCGGCAACAACCGCGGCGCCGTTGTCGGCGGGCTCGCGCTCGGCCTGTTCCAACAGGCGGCGAATTTCCTGGTCGGCGGCATCTTCTCATCGGTCGCTGTATTCGCACTGTTCATCGTGGTTTTGTTGGCGAGGCCCCAGGGGCTGTTCGGCTTCTCGACGGCGCGGCGAGTGTGATGACCGCGGCCACCTCAACGCCCGCCCGTGACGAGACCCCCGACCGGCGCGGAATATGGCTGCAGCTTGCGCCGTTCCTCGGGATTCTCGTTGTCGCGATGATCCTGCCGTTCGTCAGCAACGACTATTGGGCGCTGATCGGCACGCGCGCGGCGATCTACTGGGTGCTGGTCTCCGGTCTCAATCTGATTGTCGGCTTTGCCGGTCATCTTGCGATCGGCTATGTCGCGCTGCTGACGCTCGGCGCCTACACCACGAGTGTGCTGGTGGCCGGCAACGTGATGCCTCCGCTCAACGTGTTTGCTGCCCTCGCGATCGCAGGCGCTGTCGGCGCCGTGTTCGGCGTCGTCGTCGGGCTTCCTGCCTTAAGATTGCGCACCTTTTATTTTGCGATGTCCACGCTCGGCTTCGCCACCATCGTCACCCAGATCGCGCTCGCCTGGCAGAGCGTCACCGGCGGCGGCATCGGCATCGCGGGCCCGGAATTCCCCGCGCCCTTCAATACCGCCTGGGGCTATTACTACCTCTGCATCGCCTTTGCGGCTGTGTGTACGTGGTTGAGTGCTAATATCGCCCACAGCCGGTTCGGCCGTGCCTTGATCGCCATCCGTGACGCAGAGGTTGCCGCCGAAGCCAGCGGCATTTCCAAGCCGCGCATGCTGATCGCGATCTTCCTGTTTGCCGGTGCACTCGCCGCTATCGCCGGCGGCCTGTTCGCGAGCCTGCAGACCTACATCACGCCGGACGCGTTCACCTTCGACCTTTCGGTGCTGTTCTTCATCGCGATCCTGATCGGCGGGCGTGGGTCGATCCTGGGTCCGATGCTTGGCACCATCATCCTGACCGTCTTGCCCGAGATCGCGGCACCTCTGGCTGCATGGTCGACCTTCCTGTACGCGGCATTGTTGCTGGTGATCGTGCTGGTGATTCCGGGCGGCATCGCAGCACTTCTGGACTTGCGCAACCGACGCCCACTTGTGTCGAACCGCGCGATCGTGCCGCGTCCTGCTCAACTCATGGAATGTTTCCGCAAAAGTGCCGGCAAAGAGACCTTGAACCTGCGCGGCATCACGCTGAGTTTCGGCAACGTACGCGCGATCGACAACCTCGATCTCGATGTGAAGCCCGGCGAGATCCACGGCCTGATCGGCCCCAATGGCAGCGGCAAGACCACGACGTTGAACGTGATCTCCGGCTATTATGTTGCCAAAGCCGGGACGATCGGCCTTGGGGATCGCCTGCTTGATCCCGGTGTCCCAACGCTGCGCGCCCGACACGGCATCGCCCGAACCTTCCAGACACCGCGGGTCATTGGGGAAGCCTCGGTGCTGCAGAACGTCATGATCGGCGGCACCATTGACGGACAGACTTCCTTCGTCGAAGCGCTCTTGGCGCTGCCGCGCAACCGGCGCGACGAGCGCATGCTGACCGAAAAGGCCCGTGCGCTGCTCGGCGTCGTGGGCCTCGAAGCGCTGGCCGAGGTCCGGGCCGATCGCCTTCAGCACAGCGAATTGCGCTTCATCGAAATCGCCCGCGCGCTGATGCCGGAGCCGGACTTTCTGTTGCTCGATGAGCCGGCCGCAGGTCTCTCCGGCGACGAGATCGAGCGTCTGGCCGCGCTGATTAAGGCAATCAGCCGCCGCGGAACAGCTCTCTTGCTGGTCGAGCACCATGCCGACCTCATTTTCGATATCTGCGATCAGATCACGGTGCTCAATTTTGGTCGCATCCTGGCTGCCGGGACACCCGCCGATATCCGCGCGCATAAGGAGGTGGTCAGTGCCTACCTCGGTGGTTGAACCGCTGCTGGCCGTCGGCCGACTTGAATCCGGCTACGGCAAGATTCGCGTGCTACACGGGATCGACCTTCAGGTGTCGGCGGGTGAGGTCGTGGCGCTGCTTGGCCCCAATGGTGCCGGCAAGACCACGCTGCTGCGTGCCCTGTCGGGATTGCTGCCAGTCAGCGCTGGACAGGTGCGTTTCGCGGCGCGCGACATGACCAACGCCACCCCGCGCGAGGCGGCGCGCGCAGGCCTCGTGCACGTCGTCGAAGGACACCGCATGTTCACCCAGATTTCCGTCACCGATAACCTATTGCTGGCGGGTTACGACCTGCCCCGCGGCGAGCGCGCCGCAAGGGTGGAGGAAGCCTTGGCGTTCTTTCCCGAGATTGCCGATAAACGTCGCGAGCGCGGGGGCGCACTCTCAGGCGGGCAGCAGCAAATGTTGACGGTGGCGCAGGGCCTCATCCGTCGCCCTCGCCTCTTGATGCTGGACGAACCGTCGGCCGGCCTTTCGCCGGTGCTGGTCGACCGCGTGCTCGACGTCATTTCCCGGCTGCGCGGTCAGGGAACAGCCGTGCTGCTGGTCGAACAATTGCTCGAAAAGGCGTTGGCCGTCGCCGACCGCGTCTGCGCACTGGTGCACGGCCACATCGTGCTGGAAGCAGCGACCGGCGAAGCCAATCTACGGCAGCAGATCGAGCGGGCCTATCTTGGTCAGGAAAGGTCTATCGTGAATAGCCGTTAGCTGCCGCGATAGGTCGCATAGCTCCAGGGCGTCACCAGGAGGGGCACATGCAGATGCCCCTCTGGATCGCTTACCGCAAAGCGCAGGACGATGTCGTCGAGGAACGGCGGATCGGAGAGCGGCACTTTTCGCTCCTTGAAATATTTTCCGACGCTGAAGTTCAATTCATAGCGGCCGATCGGCACCGGCCGGCCGCCGATCAAAGGCTGATCGGTGCGGCCGTCCGCATTGGTGACGGTGCGCGTCACGACGCGGCTTAAGCCAAGCATCGAGCGCTCGACAAGTTCGACCTCGATGCCGGCCGCGGGCTTGCCACTACTGTTGTCGAGCACATGGGTCGAGAGCCGGCCGTGGACCGCGAGATGATCGCTCGCAACGACGAGCTGATCGAGCCGTAGCGCAGCGATCCGGCAGATCTCTTCAATCGAGGCTTTGGTTTCTGTCACGACATCATTCGGCAGCCGGCGCTCGAAATCGCTGAGGATCGAATCCTTGGTGTGCCGCCGGACGCAGACGATATAGGGAAAGCCGAATTTCGCGCGATACGCATTGTTGACGCGTTCGAACGCCTCGTACTCCGCATCCGACAGCCGGTCGAGGCCGACGCTGTTCTGCTCGGAGGTGGATTCGGCGGTAAGACCCGCGGCACGCTGGGTCTTGTTGGCCAAATCAGGATGCGACTTGATCAGCTTGAGCCGCAGATCATCGCTCCCGCGCTCGACGGTCGTCTTCATCGCCGCAAACAGCGCCTTGACACCTGCAAACGGACGCGCGGCAAAAGCCCCTTCGGCTACCCAGGGCGAATACTCGAAGATATTGGCGAGCGCCGCGACAAAGTCGCTCTCCGTGCAGGCATTCAACTCAGCAAGCGGCTTCTGCAACTTATATCGACCCGATCAATAATTTCTGCCCTGGCCGCCCGGGCCACCGGTCCGATCAAAGGACGTTCCGAAAAGTCCGGTGCGCGGCGTCTCGGGCTCAGGCGCGGGTGGTTGAGCCTCGGCTTGCGGCGGCAAAGGCGGCGGCGCCGGAAGGGCGTTGCAGCTCATCGAGTAGACCAGCTCGCGGTTGGCGGTCTGTCCGATCGGCGCGCAGGGATCGACACGCGCGGCTTTCGGAGCCGGTTTGGCTTGCGACCAGGCCGGCGTCGCTGTCGCCGCCAGGATGATGCACAGGAGAAGCTTCTTCATCATTCACACCTCGAAATCGGCCCCCGTATCATTCAACCGGATTGGAGTGACGAAGTCCACATGCTGCATTTTTGGGCAAACCACCCAAGCAAGCTGCCAATCGTAAGCGCTGGCAAACCAGCCCGAGAGATGCGAATTTGGGCATCTGGCCAATTGGGGATGGAGCCGGCGATGTGGGCATCGATATTATCGGAATGGGCCAGTCTGATTTTTCGCTGGCTGCATGTCATCGCAGCCATCGGCTGGATCGGAAGTTCGTTTTACTTCATCCACCTCGATCTCGAACTCAAACCGCGCAGCGGGCTGCCCGAAGGCGCCCATGGCGAGGCGTGGCAGGTGCACGGCGGAGGCTTCTACCACATCATCAAGTTCCTGGTTGCGCCGTCGCAGATGCCGAGCGAGCTGACCTGGTTCAAGTGGGAGGCCTACACCACCTGGCTATCGGGCTTCGTGCTGATGGTCATCGTCTATTATCTCGATGCCGAACTGTTTCTGGTCGACAAATCGGTGCTCGACCTGACGCCATTGCAGGCGGGTCTGTTCAGCTTCTTCAGCCTTGCGCTCGCCTGGCTGCTTTATGAGGCGGCCTGCCGCTCCGGCCTTTCCAGCCACGAACTGCCTTTCGCCATCGGCGGCTACATCTTCCTTGTCGCGCTGACGTTCGCCTTCACCCATGTGCTGAGCGGACGCGGCGCCTTCAACCAGATCGGTGCGATCATCGGCACCATCATGGTCGCCAACGTCTTTGTCGTGATCATCCCGAACCAGAAGAAGGTCATCGGTGCGCTGCTCGCCGGCCAGACGCCGGACCCGAAATACGGCAAGCAGGGCAAGGAGCGCTCGGTCCACAACAACTACCTGACCTTGCCGGTCGTCTTCCTCATGATCAGCAATCATTACCCGCTGATCTTCGGTACCCGCTTCAACTGGCTGATCGCGGCGATCGTGCTCGCACTCGGCCCGGTGATCCGTCACTTCTTCAACGAGCGGCATGCCGGGCGCAAATCGCCATGGTGGGTGTGGGGCGTGGCGGCGATCGGCATGATCGCGATTTTCTTCCTCACCACCGCGGGCCCGCGCGATGCCAAGGCAGCCGCAGCCGTACCCAAGCATGACTTCGCCGCGGTCCAGGATATCGTGCTGTCCCGTTGCAGCATGTGCCACGCCGCCGAGCCGGTGTTCGACGGAATCACCGCGGCGCCAAAAGGCGTCCGCCTCGACGATGCGGAAGCGATCATGCGCAACAGCCGCCTGATCGGACGCAACGCAGCCTGGTCCAGCGCCATGCCCCCCGGCAACATCACCGAGGTCACGCCTGAGGAGCGCGCCGTGCTCGCGGCGTGGCTCGCGGATGGCGCAAGGTAGCCGGACGCCAACTAGCGCTGCTGCGTTAAGACCCTCATGGTGAGGAAGTGCGGAGCACCGTCTCAAACCATGAGGCCCGATAGCGGCCTCATCCTTCGAGATGCCGCTAGCGCAGCTACTCAGGATGAGAGAAGAGCGGCTTGTGATTCACTAGAACTAAGCCGCGAGTTCGGCGACGGCCTTCTGCATATTGGACGACATATCGCCGGTGACGGCGCTCTGCTCTTCAACGGCGGCGGCGGTATTGGTCACGAACTCGTTGACGTGCTCGATCGCGCCCTTGATCGCGTTAAGCGCCCCGACGACGTCCCTGGATATCTCGGTGAGCGAGGCAATCTCGGCGGAAATCTTGTCGGTCGCGCCCTTGGCCTGATTGGCCAGTCCCTTGACCTCCGAGGCGACCACGGCAAAGCCCCGGCCGGCTTCGCCCGCGCCGCGCCGATTCGATCGTGGCGTTGAGCGCGAGCAGGTTGATCTGGCCGGTGATGTTGCTGATCAACTCCGTGATGCCTTCCATGGATTGAGCCGCTGACGTCAGCCGCTGCGCCTGAAGATCGGCGGCGTCGACCTGCTGGACAGCTTCCGAAGCCTTCTTCCGCGAGTTGACCATCGTCTGCGAGATTTCCTGAATCGACGCCGACATCTCTTCGCTGCCGGCCGCCACCGACTCGATCAACGAGCGGGCGCGCTCGGCGCGCATCCGGATCAGGGCCTGTTGTGTGATGTCGCTGGCATATTTGACAACCTTATAGGGTTTGCCATTCAGATCGAGGATCGGGTTATAGGAAGCCTGGATCCAGACCTCCTTGCCGCCATTGCCAACCCGCTTGAATTCGCCAGACTGGTATTCGCCGCGATTGAGCGCCACCCAGAACTGCCCATAGGCCCTGCCGTCCCGCTCGGCCGGCTCCACGAACATGCGATGGTGCTTGCCTTGAACTTCGCTCAGGGAGTAACCGAGCGTTTTCAGGAAATTGTCGTTGGCGCGGATGATCGTACCGTCCATGTTGAATTCGATGACGGCCTGCGACTTGCCGATGGCCGTGATCTGGCCTTCGAGGTCCGCGTTCTTCAGTTTCTGCTGGGTGACGTCGGTGGCGAATTTGACGACCTTGAACGGCTTGCCCGTCTCGTCGAGGATCGGATTGTAGCTGGCAAGGATCCAGACTTCCTTGGCCCCCTTGCCCAATCGCTTGAATTCGCCGGCTTGATATTCGCCGCGTTTGAGCTTCGCCCAGAAGTCCTGGTACCCAGCGCCATTGGCCTCAGCCGGATCTACGAACATCCGATGGTGCTGACCGGCGACCTCAGCCAGCGAATAACCCATGGCGCCGAGGAAATTCTCGTTGGCGGTGACGATGGTGCCATCGAGGTTGAACTCGATGACGGCTTGCGAACGGCCGATCGCGGAGACCTTGCCGGCCGATTCCATGGCGTTGATTTTCTTAGGCGTGATGTCGGTGGCGAACTTGACCACCTTGGCGGGCTTGCCTTTGTGATCCAGGACCGGGTTGTAGGAAGCTTCAATCCAGATTTCGCGGCCACCCTTGGCAACGCGCTTGAATTCGGCCGCCTGGAACTCACCGCGGTTGAGCTTCGCCCAGAATTCACGATACGCGGCGCTGTTGGCCTCAACCGGATCGACGAACATCCGGTGGTGCTGGCCCTGCACCTCGGTGAGCGAATAGCCCATCGCATGCAGGAAATTGTCGTTGGCGGTGAGAATCGTGCCGTCGAGGTTGAACTCGATGACCGACTGTGACTTGTGCAAGGCGGCCAACTGCGCCGATGCGTCGTTCCGATTCGAATTGCCGTTCAAGCCAAACATTGTGAGGCCCCCAAAGCCGCCGATGCTGATGAAACCCGATGCCGATAAAACGCGGACGCCAACAGATACATGCTATGGTTGAATAGCTAATAATCTCTTGGCCATGGCTTCATCAGAATTGATCGGCCCGTAAGAATACGGAAATCCGTCAATAGCGATGCGGGGGAGAAGCAGGATATCCCGGTAAAATACGGGTTCCACGGCCCGCGGCGGTCGAGTTCCGCGGCGGGGAATTCCATCTAAAAGATCGTGCGGTGGAACTCCGCGCCGGGAGGCGATGCCCGCGAGCCGACCGATTTCGTCACGCTTGCAACCAGAGAGAGCAGAGAACCGAAAGCAGCAGCCGGTCCCCGACCGGCCGCTGCTTTCAGTGCAGGGCGTTCAACTTCAACGGCCGGCGGGGGCGGACTCGGCGCCGTTCCGCAAGCGCGCCAACTCGTCGCCGTCAATATAGGACGGCGCGGCCCAGGCATTGGCGTTCCGAACCTGCTCGTTCGTGGTAGCGGCAACGCGGTGTTTCGTGGTCCGCTCCGCGGCCGTGGCAGTCTGGATCATCGAGGCTGCGATCAGCACTGACGCAACCGAGATAGCGATCCGTTTGCTCGTCTTGTTCATGATGAAATCTCCCGGGTTGTCATTTTGCGAAGCGAACTTGCTTCGTATGACGGGCAAGCTAATCGCGGCCGGGCCGGGCGATAATACGCAAAACCTGAAACAGATCATTCTGCCAGGCTGGATAATCGGCGCCTTGAAAATATCGCAGTGCAGCGGGGTCAACGATCCCAGCGATCAAAAGCCGGCGAGGCCGGCAAGCCGAGCCACCGAGATCCCCGATGCTAAGCCGGCCTACTTGCCGAACTGCGTCGATGTGTCCGGCGCCAGTGCGCGCTTCTGCAGTTCCGGGATATTGACCTTGACGCCATTGGCCATGATGACGTCGCCCGGCTGTTGATCGGCGGCACAGGCCCCCAGCCACTTGCCCTCCATGGTCATCTTCGCGGCCGGCAGGTCGACGCCTTCCGCCGTCACCGTCATGGTGTAGGAGCTGTCGAAACTGCCGGTGATGTCGGCATGCGCGCTCGCCGGCTTGCCGTTGAAGCTGCAATGCGAGTCGATCGTCATCCCGGTGTCCGACTTGTTCACCTCGCGTCCGGCGCAGGCCGCCGCGGAGAACGGACCGGCGCTCGTTTGCAGCATCTGGTCGGTCGTGGCATCGATGCATTGCTGCACCGTGGCCGGGCGCCCGCGGCCATCGATGGTGGTCTTGACCTCCCACAGGCCCGGCTTGCGCGACGGCGCGTCGGCGGCCGTGACTGGCGCAGCCGGCAAACCAAAGGCTATGCCCAACATGCCCAACAAGAACACGGCAATCCGCTTATTTTTATTGTGGCCCATGGGGCTGTTTCCTGATCTCGCAATGCGACGGCTTCCTATCAAGTTTGTCCACGCCAGCGCAAGAAGCGCGAACAAACTGTCGGCCGCGGAAGCCATTGTGCAGCGAGCGCCTTGGATCAAAACGGCCGTTTTGAGGCCTTGATTTGCGGCGAGCGTGTGGCGATACCATGTGACATCGTATGGCTTTTGTATCGGGGCGTCGCCAGATAGAAGCTGATCCGCAACGGCTTCGATCGCATCACGCATGTCTCTCTCTACCCCTTTTATCCGGCGCCCGGTCGCCACCACGCTGCTCTCCCTCGGACTGGTGGTGGCGGGCGGCATTGCGTTTTTCAAGCTGCCGGTCTCGCCGCTGCCCGATGTCGACATCCCGACCATTTCGGTGCAGGCGACGCTGCCCGGCGCGAGCCCCGTAGACGTCGCGATCACGGTCGTAAGCCCGCTCGAGCGCCACCTCGGCCAGATCGCCAATGTCAGCGAAATGACGTCGACGAGCACACTGGGCTCCGCGCGCGTCAACCTGCAATTCGACATCGGCCGCGACATCAACGGCGCCGCGCGTGACGTGCAGGCGGCCATCAATGCGGCGCGCGCCGACCTGCCGGCCAGCCTGCGGAGCAACCCGACCTACCGCAAGTTCAATCCGGCTTCGGCGCCGATCCTGATCTACACGTTGACGTCAGACACGCTGATGCCGGCCGACCTCTACGACGCGGCCTCGACCGTGCTCGCGCAAAAGCTGTCGCAGATCGAAGGGGTCGGCCAGGTCGCTGTCCAGGGCGGCTCGCCGCCCGCGGTGCGTATCGAGTTGCTGCCGCCGGCGCTTTATAAATACGGCATCGGACTTGAGGACGTTCGCGCGGCGCTGGCCTCGACCAACGCGCACAGCCCGAAGGGCGGCATCGACGTCGATAGCCGGCGTTACCAGATCTATTCCAACGATCAGGCCAACGCGGCCGAGGAATACAAATCGCTGATCGTGGCTTATCGCAACGGCGCCCCGGTGCGCCTCTCCGACGTCGGCGACGTCATCGACTCCGTGGAAAACGTGCGCACGCTCGGCCTGTCCAACGGCAAGCCAGCGGTGATGATGATCGTGTACCGGCAATCGGGCGCGAACATCATCCAGATGGTCGACCGGGTGAAGGAATTGATGCCGCAGTTGAAGGCCTCGGTCTCGCCCGCCATCGACATCAATCTCGCCGTCGACCGCTCCAAGACGATCCGCGCCTCGCTACGCGACGTCGAGATTACGCTGATCATCGCGGTCGCACTCGTCATCCTCGTCGTATTCGCGTTCCTGCGCAACGCGCGCGCGACGCTGGTCCCGGTCGTGGCCGTCACGGTGTCGCTGGTGGCGACCTTCGCCGTCATGTACCTGCTCGGCTACAGCCTCGACATTTTCTCCCTGATGGCGCTGACGGTCGCGACGGGATTCGTGGTCGACGACGCCATCGTGGTCCTGGAAAACATCAGCCGTCACCTCGATGCGGGAATGTCGCGGCTGGAGGCGACGCTGGTAGGCTCCCGCGAGGTCGGCTTCACCGTTCTGTCGATGAGCGTATCGCTGGTCGCCGTGTTCGTACCGATCCTGTTGATGGGGGGCCTCGTCGGCCGGCTGTTTCGCGAATTCGCCATGACGGTCACGATCGCGATTGCAATTTCGCTCGTGGTCTCGCTGACCACGACGCCGATGATGTGCGCGGTGTTGCTGCGCTCCGAGCGTGGCAAGCCGCATGGACGGATCTATTGGGCCAGCGAACGCATCTTCGATGCCATGCTCAACGGTTATCGCTGGACGCTGGCGATCGCGCTGCGTCACCCGCTCACGGTGATGCTGATCCTGCTCGCGACGCTGGTCCTGAACGTGCATTTCTATCGCATCGTTCCGAAGGGCTTCGTCCCGCAGCAGGATACGGGGCTCTTGATCGGATCGATCCAGGCCGATCAAAGCACCTCGTTTCAGCTGATGCGCGATAAGCTCACCCAGTTCATCGATATCGTCAAACAGGATCCGGCGGTCGACACCGCCGTCGGCTTCACAGGCGGCAGTGGCCCGGGGCCGTCCGCCACCAACACCGGCACGGTGTTCGCCTCGCTGAAGCCGATTGGCGAACGCGGGATATCGGCCGAACACGTCATCGAGCGGCTGCGGGATCAACTGGCCACCGTAGCCGGCGCGACGTTGTTCTTGCAATCGGTCGGAGACCTAGGCGCCGGCGGGCGTTCGGGCAATGCGGCGTATCAATACACACTGCAAGGCTCGACCTTCGAGGAACTGAATGACTGGACGCCAAAGCTCGTCGCGGCGCTCCAGGCGGTGCCGGAACTCGCCGACGTCAGCACGGACCAGCAGAACAAGGCGCTGCAATCCAACCTGACCATCGACCGCGATGCCGCCTCCCAGCTCGGCATTACCGTCAGCGAGATCGACAATACACTCTACGACGCCTTCGGGCAGCGGCAGGTCTCAACCATCTATGTCGCGCGCAACCAGTACCATGTCATCATGGAGGTCACCCCTAGCTATTGGCAGAATCCGCAGACCCTGCGAGAGGTCTATGTCAGCACGACCGGCGGAGCAGCCGGCGGCTCGCAGACGACCAATGCGGTGGCCGGAACGGTCACATCGTCCGCGCAGAAGGGCACGCTCAACGCGATCGCCGCCGATGCCGTGCGAAATCTCGCGACCAACTCGATCGGCGCCTCAGGCAAGGGCGCGTCCTCGACTGGCACAGCTGTCTCGACCAGCGCCGAGACGATGATCCCGCTGGCCAGCGTGGCGCAGTTCACGCAGGGCGTGACGCCGCTGATCGTCAGCCACCAGGATTTGCTTGTCGCAAGTACCGTCTCCTTCAACCTCTCGCCAGGCGTCTCACTGAGCAAGGGAGTGGCGGCGATCGAGGCGACGATGAGCAACATCGGAATGCCCTCGGACGTTCACGGCAGCTTTGCGGGTGCCGCCAAGATTTTCCTGCAATCGTTGGCGAACGAGCCGTACCTCGTGATGGCGGCGCTGGCGACCATCTACATTTCGCTCGGGATGCTCTACGAGAGCTACATTCATCCGCTCACGATCCTGTCCACGCTGCCTTCGGCGGGCGTCGGCGCGGTCGTGGCGCTGATACTCTCTCACACCGAGTTCGACATCATCGCCATGATCGGCGTGATCCTTCTGATCGGCATTGTGAAGAAGAACGCAATCATGATGATCGACTTCGCGCTCGACGCAGAGCGTCAGCGCGGGCTGTCGTCAAGCGACGCGATCTTCGAGGCCTGTGTGATGCGCTTCCGGCCCATCATGATGACCACCATGGCCGCTTTGTTCAGCGCGGTGCCGCTGATGGTCGGCCTGGGCGAAGGCAGTGAATTTCGCCAGCCGCTCGGCATTGCCATCTTCGGCGGGCTGATCGTGAGCCAGGTCCTGACCCTCTACACCACCCCGGTCGTCTACCTTTATCTCGACCGCGCCAGGCTTCGGCGGCTGATGCGAAAACAGGCGCGACTTGCCGCGCAGCAACCGTAAGGAGCGCAGCTCCCGATAGGCGGGAAGAAATTTCAGCGCAGCCCTTCCATCTTAAGGACATCCGAGGCGACTTGAGGGTCCAATCCCACGCCCAGGCTATAACTAAGCTCCGGATCCGGAACGCCGTCGCCTACTTCAAAAGGCTTGTAGTCGGAGTCGGAACCCCCGCCCTGTTCCAATAGGGCTTTCGCCACCATCTGCCCACCCGCGAGCCGCACTGCCATGACCGAGCCGCTGGCGCCCTCGGTATCGTTGCAATCCGTATAAACAGCGCTCGAGGCCCCCCGTCTTCGGTGGATAGTAAAGCTTTACCGAGCAACTTTGCACGAGCGGTTCGCTGTAAATATTAGTCGAGACCGTCATTCCGTTGTGGAGTGTAAAATTCACGGCGCGTTGTTGAAGCGGGAAAGTCAGGCGCTGTTGAACCACGGAAATCATGATGATTTTGTCGCCGGGCTTGAGAGGAGTATTCCAAGAATCAAGCTGAAGCGGTTGAACGCTAGGGCGACTTTTAAGACGTACAATGGCACGATCGTTGTACCATTCGCGCTTCGGGGAATTTGTATAGAACTTGTAAGTGCGTTCACTCGAGAAATCCAACTTGATAGGTTTGTAATCGAGTTGATTGATATAGACGCAATCCGAGAGTGGCTCCCTGCGCTGGTTGGTATCTGGATCAATGAATATATGCGCGTCGGTTACAACATGACCGCCGATTCCGATCAGCATCCCCGTTCCGGAGACAGCGCCCACGCCATTATTTCCAGGACAAATCACGTAGCCAACCGTCTCGCGAATGCGCATCACATCGCCCGCAGACAAGCCGAGTTCGGCAGCCTTCTGGGTTATCGGTCCACGCGGATCGGTCCAGGTAGTCATTCCGTCCTGCAAAATCAAATTCACATTCTGCATGAGGTCCGCGAATCCATCGCTCACCTTCGTTTGGTCGCCGTCGGCATTTTGAAAGACAGATTGACTCAAGGACGCTCGCGGCATCGCCAGCGTGTTGATTGAGATCAGAGCCAGGATCAAGAGAGTCTTCATCATGCCTTCCCTTGTGCGAGCACGGCTATACCAACTCCGAGCGCACCATCGCAGCCCCGTCGGCCAGTGCCTTCAGTTTCGCAAACGCCAGTTCGCGCGGCAGATACTTCATTCCGCAATCCGGCGCCGGCAGCAGGCGATCGGGGGACACAAATTTCAGCGCGGCGCGAATGCGGTCCGCGACGATCGCAGGCGTCTCGGCTTCAGGCGCGGCAAGATCGATCACGCCGAGCATGATCTTCTTCGATGATAATTCCTTGAGCACGCCGAGATCGAGTTTCGGCTGTGCCGCCTCGATCGAAATCTGGTCCGCCTTGCACGCACCGAGTTCGCCCAGGAACGAATAGCCGACGGGCTTTTCGCCTTTGACAACGGCTGCATAGCCGAAGCAGAGATGGATGACCGTCGTCGCCTTGAGACCCTCCAGCGCGCGGTCGATCGCCTTGACGGCGATGCGCTTGGCGGCCGGCGGGTCCTGGCGCAGCCAGGGCTCGTCGAGTTGGATCACGTCGGCGCCGGCCTTTTCGAGATCGCGCGCCTCGGCGTTTACCGCGGCGGCAAAATCCATCACCATCTCGTCGTCGTCTTTGTAATATTCGTTGACCGCCTGCCGGCTCATCGTGAACGGACCCGGCAGCGTGATCTTCGCCAGCCGCTCGGTATTGCGGCGAAGGAATTCCATGTCGCGGGTTTCAACCGCCCGCGTGCGCTTGATGGGGCCGACCACACGAGGCACGGGAGTGGCAAGACCGGCTTTCGACATCACCTCGCCCGGTCTGCCGGATGCAATACCGTCAAGCGCGGTCGCAAAACGGTTGGAATAACTTTCCCGCCGCACTTCGCCGTCGGTGATGATGTCGATACCGGCACGCTCCATGTCCCGGATCGCCAACAGCGTCGCATCGTCCTGCGCCTGCTCTAACCAGGGTTCGGCGACGCGCCACAGATCGAGCCGTACCCGCGCCACGCCCTTTGACAGCAACTGACGGTCAACCAGCCAGTCCGGCTGCGGATAGCTGCCGACAACCGTGGTGGGCAAGAGTTTCGCGGTCATGCAGGTCTCCGCATTCAAAGGGGCCTCATGGTTCGAGACGCCGTTTCACGGCTCGGACGCCGAGAGATGAGTGTCACGCCACGCCGCCGAGATAAAGCCGCTTGACGATGTCGTTGCCATGCAGTTCGGCGACATTGGCCGCGACCACGATCTCACCATGGACGATGATGTAGCCGCGATCGGCGATGCGAACCGCCTGGTTGAAATTCTGCTCGGCCATCAAAACCGTGAGATCAAAACGCTCGCCGAGTTCGCCGATCTTGGTGATCATCTGCGAGACCAATAGCGGCGAGAGGCCGACCGACGGCTCGTCGATCAGGAGCAGACGCGGCGATGACATCATCGCGCGCGCAATCGCCAGCATTTGCTGTTGCCCGCCCGACATGGTGCCGGCAAGCTGGTTGGCGCGTTCTTTCAGAACCGGAAACGCGTCGAATGCGAGCGCAAGGTTGCGGTCGATGTCAGCCCGCGCGGCGCGGCGGAACGCGCCGAGCATGAGATTTTCGGAGACCGTGAGCCGCGGAAACAACCACCGCCCCTCGGGCACCAGCGCCACACCGAGGTCGACGATGGCTTCGGTCGATAGTTTGGCGAGGTCGTGCGCGGTGCCGTCGATGGTCAGCGAAACGCTGCCGCGCCACGGCCGCACCAGACCCATGATGCATTTCATCAGCGTGCTCTTGCCGTTGCCGTTGGTGCCGAGCAGCGCAACGGTCTCGCCGGTGGCGACGTCAAGCGAGACACCGCGCAGCGCCTTGACGGCGCCGTAACCGGCATCGAGGTCGCGGATGGCGAGGCTAAGTGCCAAGATAGGCCTCCTGCACCCGCGCATTCGCCATGACATCCGACGGCTGCCCGATCGCGATGATCTTGCCGGCGTCGAGACACATGATGCGCTCCGAGAACCGCATCACCGCCTGCATGATGTGTTCGATCATGATGATGGTGATGGATTCGCCAGCCAGCTTGATCAGGAGATCGAGGACTTCATCGACTTCCGATCCGGAAAGCCCCGCCATGGCCTCGTCCGAAATCAGAAGCTTCGGGCGTGTCGCCATCGCGCGCGCCAATTCCATCTTGCGCAGCTCGACCTGGCTCAAGCCCGTGACCCGCGCGTCGGCCTTGGCCGCAAGGCCCATCTGCTGAAGGATGGCAAAAGCGCTGTCGCGATGATCGGCGGTCGAGAGGCCCAGATGGGTGGCGCTGGTGAAGTCGACAGCAACCATCAGATTTTCAATGACCGTCATGCTTTTGAAGGGCCGCGGGATCTGGAAACTGCGTGCAATGCCGCGCCGCGTGCGCAAATGCGGCGCCAGCCGCGTGATGTCCTCGCCACCGAAGATCACCGTCGAAGGCTCGGTGCGGAAGGCGCCGGAGATGCAGTTGATCAGCGTCGTCTTGCCGGAACCGTTGGGGCCGATCAGACCGAAGCGTTCGCCGGCCTTGATATCGACGCTGACATTGTCGAGCGCGGTGAAGCCGCCGAAGCGCTTGGTGAGCCCCTCGATCCGCAGCAAAGGAAGTTCGCCGGCGGGCACGGACGTCATGTCTTGCCCTCCGAGCGGCGACGTTCAAGAAATAGCCCGAGTTTGCGAAAAAGCCCGATGATGCCCTCGGGCGCGGCCACCACAAACACCACCAGCATGATGCCGAGCACCAGCACGTTCACTTCGGAGGAAATGGTGACGGCCAGAAGCTGTTGCGTGACACCGAGCAGGATCGCGCCGATCACCGGCCCGATCCAGTGAGCGGTGCCGCCGATCAGCGCCATCGCGAGCACCGAGACCGAGTAGTTCAGGTTGAAGGCCGACGCCGGATCGGCATATTGCAGATACATCGCCGCCGGCGCGCCAGCCGCGCACATCAGCGCGCCGGAAATCACGCAGGCCACCATTTTCAGCCGCAGCGTCGGCACGCCGGTGCATTCAGCAGCGAGTTCATCATCCCGGAGCGCCTGAAGGCCGCGGCCGATCCAGGAGTTCTGGATATAACGCGCGGTCGCTATCGCCAGCACCACCAGCGTTGCCTGAACGAACACCAGCATCTGCACATAGCTGTGGAACGGCACTGTCACCGGCGGCCGCTGGATTTGAATGCCGGCGGCCCCGCCCAAAAAGCGCCAGTTGGTCACTGTGGTTTCGATCACGATGGTCAGCGCAATCGTCGCAATCGAGAAGAAGATGCCCTGCATGCGCAGCGTCAAAAGGCCGACCGCGAAACCCAACAGCGCTCCCACCGCTGCGGCCGCCGCGATCTGTACAACCAGCGGCGCGCCGGCCGCCTTGAACAGCAGAATGGCGGTGTAGACACCGACGCCGAAAAAGGCGCTGGTTCCGAAATTCACGTAGCCGGCATAACCGCCGAGAATGCTCCAGGCCACCGACAACACGACGAATTGCAGGATCACATAGCCTGCAAAGAAAGGATATTCGTTGGTGATGAGCTGCGTCGTCAGCAGCACGAGGCCGAGAAACAGTACGGCTCCGCCCCAGAACGCGATAGCGCTGCGTTTCATGATCGCCTGCCCAACAGGCCCTGCGGCCGCACGGCGAGGATGCCGAGCAACAGGGCAAAGGAGATGGCGGGCGCCCAGGAGGCGCCGAACATCGTCAGCACGATGGTCTCAGCGACGCCGAGGATGATGGCTGCAATCAGCGTGCCGGTCATGCTGCCAAGGCCAGCCATCACCACGACACAGAAGGTGCGTCCGATATAGGCGCGGTCCAGCGTCGGCTCGACGGGCGCAACAATGATCAGCAACGCGCCGGCGATGCCGAGCACGGCGGTCGCAATCCCGAACGCCCATTGCTTGATGCGGACCGGATTGGCGCCCATCAGCCGCACCGCTTCCTCATCCTGCGCCACGGCGCGGATCGCGCGTCCCATGAAGGTCCGCGACAGATAGACCGACAGTAGCAGGGTCAATCCGGCCGCCACCGCGAACGCCACCATCAGGCGGAGCGGAATCCTTGTGTCGCCGAATCGCCAGGACTTGCCGATGTAGGACGCGGTGACCGAACGCTGGTCGACGCCGAAGTGCAGGATCAGCAGGACTTCGACGATGAAAGCGACGCCGAAGAAAAACGCGATGCCGCGCACGGCGGCATCGCTGCCGCGGCGCTCGAACGTCTCGTAATAAAGGCGGTAGGCGGCAAGCCCGAAGACGAACAACAGCGGCGTGATCAGAAGACCCGCCAACAGCGGATCGATATCGTAGCTGTCGTTGAGGAAGTAAACCCCATAGGACGCCATCACCAGAAAGGCGGGATGCGCCACATGGGGAACGTCGAGCAGCCCGAAGGAAACCGACAGCCCGATGCTGACGGCCGCGTAAAAGCAGCCGAGCAGCACGCCGGTCACGACCGCGTCGAGCAGCAGGTCCATCGAAAACACGTCGGCCCCCTTGACCCCTATTTAGCCTGCTGCCCTACCCGTTCGCAGAAGGCTTACTTTCGAGCGGCCTCGAAAGGCGTGACGAATTCGCCGGACTTCAATTTCTCCGGGAACAGAATCACCTGTTTGCCTGACTTCTTGAACTGATCCATGTTCTTGTCGACGATGCCCTGGAACTGCGCCTGCAACGTCGCGGTCACCTTGCGTTCGCCATCCGCCGCGAACGAAATCGGCCCGACAATCGTCGGGACTTCGTTTTCGTGCAGATATTTCGCGATCGCCTTCTGGTCGAGAGACCCCGTTGCCTTGACCGCGGCTTCGATCAGCTGGCCCTCGGCATAGCCGTAGGGCGCGAGATAATAGCCGAGCGGATCGACCTTGGCCTCGACCGCGCGCTTCGAATAGGTCTCGAAGAACGCCTTGGTGCCGTCGTAGTACATGCTGGGTTCGGGCAGCCAGGTGTTGAAGTTGACGACGCCGTTGAGCAGCGAGCCTAAGTTCTCCATGACCGGGCCGAATTGCAGGCCGACCATGCCACCGCCGAACAGCTTGACGTTGTCGCCGATCCCGATTTCGTTGATGGCGCGCAAGATGCCGGCCGAGTCCGGCGGGTACGACGCGACATAAACGATGTCGGGCTTGGCGGCCTTGAGGGCGCGAATGATGCCCGAGAATTCCACCGTGTTCGGCGGATAGGCCTGGTCGAACACGATCGGCATGTTGCGCTTGGTGGCGACTTCGCGCGCGGTTGTCGCCAGGTTTTGCGCGAACTCCTGGTCGGCGGTGAGCAGCGCCACCGTCTTGCCGCCGGCCTTCTGGCCGATATCGAGGAACGCGCTCGCCCAGGAATCGGCCGGGCCCCACGGCGCGACGTTGAACCACATGTCGTGGCCGACCTTGCTGTTGATCTGGAACGAGAAGTTGCCGATCAGCACCATGCCGCGCTGCTTGACCAGCGGCATGATCGGCGCGGTCGGCACCGTGGCATAGGGCGAAAACAACAAATCGACCTTGTCGACGTCGAGCAGCTTGGAATAGATCGCCGGCGTCTCGGAGGCGCTCGACTTGTCGTCATACACCACGAGTTCGACCTTGCGGCCGAGCAGGCCACCCCTGGCGTTGATGTCGTCGCGCCAGATCTCGGTGCCGAGCAGAGAAGCCTTGCCGCCGCCGGCCAGGCCCCCGGTCTGCGCCATCGACATGCCGATCTTGATCGGCGGCTGTTGAGCAACGGCCGGCGGGATCGTCGCCAGCGCTGCGACTGTGACTGCCGCGCCAAGAAGCGTTCTGCGTTTCATCGTTCCTCCCCCTTTTATTTATCTTACTCTGTTACGCTGTTCGTCCGCGCCGGCTTCTTCGGCCCGTGCCCACGGACGACATCAAGTCGTCACCGAAGGTTTAAGGCCAAGGCTAAAGCTAAGGCGCGCCCGGCCACAACCCCACTCTGGTCGCATGACCCCGCTGGCTGGCACGCGGGCCTTGGTCAAGCCGGCTGCTTCAGGATGGCGGCCGGATCGGCCCCGACGCGCCCGCCGGCCCGGTCGGCCGCGGTTTCGCGCGACAGGCGCATGTCGAAGCGGATGCTCGGCATTCCCCTGACCGGGCATTCCGGATCTTTCGGATTGATGTCGACCGCGAGATCGCCCGACGAGCCGAACACGACGTCGTCGGCCAGATGCGGGTCGTCGCGCAGGTAAAGCGCCGTTACCAGTTCGCGATAGCCGGGCGCGCCGACCAGGAAATGAATATGCGCCGGCCGCATGCCGTGGCGCCTCTGCGCCGTGATCATCTCACCGACCGGCCCATCCATCGGGATCGAATAGCCGAGCGGCTTCACCGTACGCACCAGAAACAGGCCGTTGGCGTCGGTGGTGAAGATGCCGCGATAGTCGACCGACGTGGGATCTTCCTGAATGTCGTAAAGGCCGGTGGCGCTGGTCTGCCAGAGCGAGACGGTGGCGCCGTCAAGCGGCTTGCCGTTCACATCCGTCACATGACCGTAAAGAATAACTTCGGTATCGGGCTCGGCATTCTTGGCGATCTGGCTGCCGGCAGCGAGATGCGGCGTGGTTTCGCGATAAAACGGACCGAGCAGGCTCGTGTTCGTTCCCTCCTCCATGGCGGTCTCGTCATGCAGACCGTTGACCAGCGCCGAGAGGCCGAGCGTATCCGAGAGCAGAATGAATTCCTGCCGCGCGGGCGTGCAGATTTTCCCGACCTGGGTCATGAAGGCGATGCCTTTGATCCATTCCGCCGGCGTCAGGTTCACGTCCTTGGCAAAGGCATGCAGGTGCTTCACTGCGGAGGCCATGATCTGCTTCATGCGCGGATTGGGCGTTGAAGCCATCTGATCAAGCACGGCCTGGGTGATGGTTTCCGGCGTCAACTCCTGCATGGGTACCTCCCTTGATCTGTTATTCTTGCCCATCCATGGCTTTAGCTATCCACGGCTTTTTATCGAGTGATAACCTATCGCGCTGCGCGCACAACCGCAAATGCGGAAACCGTCAATTGGCGCGAGAAATCGCGCCATATGTCGCATTTTCATCTGATGAGAAGTTAATCAGTCGGTCTGGTCGCGGCGGACGCTGAGCGCATGGGTTTGCGCGGTGGCCGTGGCGGTGCCGAACGACCGCGGCTGGGTCAGAACCTCCGGCTGCAAGATCTGGTCGAGCTGCTCGCGGGTCAGAAGTTTTTTGGCGAGCACCAGATCGTAGACGCTTTGATCGGTCAAAAGCGCCTGCTGTGCGATCTCGGTCGCATTGGCGTAACCGATATACGGATTAAGCGCGGTGACGATGCCGATCGAGCGCTCGACACCTCGCCGCAGGTGCTCGCGATTGGCGGTGATGCCCTTCACGCACCGCTCGGCCAGCGTCAGGCAGCCGGCGCGCAAATGGTTGACGCTCTTGAACAGGCTGTGCGCGATGATCGGCTCGAAGGCATTGAGCTGCAACTGGCCGGCCTCGGCGGCAAAACTCACCGTCACGTCGTTGCCGATCACCTCGAAGGCGATCTGGTTGACGACTTCAGGGATCACCGGATTGACCTTGCCCGGCATGATGCTGGAACCCGCCTGCATCGGCGGCAGATTGATCTCATTGAGACCGACGCGCGGCCCCGATGACAATAGCCGCAGGTCGTTGCAGGTCTTCGACAGCTTGACCGCAACCCGCTTGAGCACGCCGGAGAGTTGCACGAAGGCGCCGCAATCCTGCGTCGCCTCGATCAGGTTCGACGCGGTGACGACGGGAATGCCGGTCACGTCGCGCAGATGCTGGCAAACCAGGCGCGCATAATCGGGATGGGCGTTGATGCCGGTGCCGATCGCGGTCGCGCCCATGTTGATCTCGCACACCAGAAGCACGGCCTCCTTCAGGCGCAATTCGTCCTCGCCGAGCATGACCGCATAGGTCGAGAATTCCTGGCCGAGCGTCATCGGGACGGCATCCTGCAACTGGGTGCGCCCCATCTTGATGATGTCCTTGAATTCCTCGGACTTCGCCTCGAAGGCGGCGCGCAACTCCGCCATGGCTTCGACCAGACGCATGATGCCGGAATAGGCCGCAAGCTTGAGCGACGTCGGATAGACGTCGTTGGTGCTCTGACTCATGTTGACGTGTTCGTTGGGGTGCAGAAACTTGTAGTCGCCCCTTGCATGGCCGAGCAACTCCAGCGCGCGGTTGGCGATCACTTCGTTCGCATTCATGTTGGTCGAGGTGCCGGCGCCGCCCTGAATGACGTCGACCACGAATTGATCGAGCAACCGTCCTGCCCTGATTTCTTCCGCGGCAGCGATGATGGCGTCGGCCCGCGTGGCGTCGAGCAGGCCGAGGTCACGGTTGCTGCGCGCCGCCGCCAGTTTGATCGATGCCAGCGCGGAAATCAGGTCCGGATAGATCGAGATCGGCGTTGCGGTGATCGGGAAATTCTCGACCGCCCGAAGCGTATGGACGCCATAATAGGCCTCAGCCGGAACGTCCCGGTCGCCCAACAGATCGTGCTCGCGTCGCGTGCTCATAAAGGCCTCGTCAGGTTGCGCGGGCAACGATCAAAACAGGATGCGGCGGGTTTTCCAAGCCGTGATTGTTGCGTTCCGAAGCGAGATGAGATTTCGATGGATGGTCATCCCACCTTGGTTCCTTGATGATCTTACGCGCAAACGCGTTCGGCGTTTGCGCGTAAGATCATGCTCCAGTAGTTAGATTCCGACATTCACTTTCCGGTTGTGATCGCGCGCAGCGAACGCCAAATCATCTCATGGAAACCGCGATTTTCGCCAGCATTTGCGGCTTTTTCCAGCGTGTTGAATGGCCGCTAAAGTCCCGCGAAGGCGAGGTTTAAACCATCCTTTAGATGTGACGGCTATCTTGATTATCCGATTACCTGGTTGTTCCGGGAATCCCGAGCTGAATTCCTTATCGCCGGTTAACGAACCGGCTTTCCAAGATTCGGATCGAAGAGATCCCAGGTGACGGACTGAAGGAATGAACGGCGGCTTCAGCGAGCTTGACTTCGATTTCGCGACGACGACCGCGGATCGGGCCAACCGTTTGATGTCGCAACACGGCGTGCCGCCCACCCCTGACAATTTTTCGGTCTGGTTCTACTACGCCATGGGCGGGTCGCTCACGCTGAAGAAGACCATCGACGTCCTGATCGCCAACAAGCGCAAGTTCGATTCCGGCGTCAACCGCGATCTCTACCTCACCTACGTCAACCCGCATTCGAGCACGGGCGGGGACTTTCCCGAGCAGTTGCATGGCGTAATCGCGAGCGCCCAGGAATTCCTGACGACCGCCATTTCCGACAACCGCGCGCAGATGGCGGACCTCGGCGAGGTCAAATCGGAATGTCAGACCGCGGTCGATCCAAGGCCGATCATTGAAAAGCTGGTGAAGGAGCTGTCGAAAGCGACGACGCGTTCCTCGGCCCTCGAGGCGAATTTCCTCCAGACCACAAAAGACCTCGATCAGATCAAGGACTCGCTGAAGCAGGCCGAGCAGCACTCCAACACCGACGCCCTTACCGGGCTCGCCAACCGCCGTTCGCTCGATGCATTCCTGCGCACCGCCCAGATCACGGCGATGGAAGCGGGAACGCCGCTCGGCATCCTGCTGATCGATATCGACCATTTCAAGAAATTCAACGACGGCTTCGGCCACCAGGTCGGCGATCAGGTTCTTCGGCTGGTGGGCAAGGTCTTGCAGGAGAGCGTCCGCGATTGCGACCTCGCCGCGCGTTATGGAGGCGAAGAGCTGATGGCGATTTTGCCCGGCGCGGAGGTCGAGGCCTGCTTCGAGGCCGCCGAGCGCATCCGCCGCCGTATCGCGGAGGCGCGCTTGACCCGGCGCACGACGGGCGAGGAAATTTCGAGCGTCACCGTCTCGATCGGCGTGGCGCAATTCCGCATGGGTGAAACGGCCGACGGCATGATCGAGCGTTGCGACCGCGCGCTCTATCAGGCCAAGCGCGCAGGCCGTAATCGCACCATCAAGGAATTGGCCGAAGAAGAGATCGCGGCCTGAACCTGCCCCGGCACAGGCTCGAATCTGCGATGCATACATCCCTCCAATAAGCTGACGCGAACGGAAGTTGCATAGGCAGGTTCAAGTCGACGCGATCTCTACTTCCTACGACCGCGATCTTTGCGACGGCACTGGACTTGGGCCGATCGTCGCCATCACGTGTGCAGCCGTGGATTTGCCGGGGGCCTTTCGATAAGCCAGACGCCCCCTTAGAAAGCGGAGCATCGGCTTCTCCA
Source organism: Bradyrhizobium sp. (assembly GCA_049509335.1). Lineage (GTDB taxonomy): Bacteria > Pseudomonadota > Alphaproteobacteria > Rhizobiales > Xanthobacteraceae > Bradyrhizobium. The sequence continues at coordinate 45,344 of JBEKZZ010000031.1, forward strand.
CAACAAGGTGAAGCGCAAGTCCTGCGAGGATGAATAGCACGAGCAGCAGAACGAACCAGCGGACATCCGTCCGGCCGAGTTCCAGGACCTGCGGTGCAAGCCTACGAATAGATCCCATGAGAAGCGTGTGGATAAGGTAGATCGCGTAGGAGGCATCGCCAAGCAGGACCAGCGGGCGAAGGTTAAGGTCCAGGCCAGCGGTGGTCAGGAATAGAGCCGATCCGACAATCAGCATCGGGATCCTTTCAGCCCAAGGACCGAGGTCGGCTGTTACAAGCTGATAGGCATAGGTGCAAAACAGTATGGCGACACAGATAAGAACAACAGCGGCATTTGGCAGCTTTATTTCGGTAAAACGCCAGAGATAGAATAGTCCGATGCCTTCAAGGAAAAAGAGGATGTATCCGTGAGCGTAATAGTGCACGACAAAAATTCCTGGCACGTAGACGTCGATCGCCATAACGGCCGCGATTACAAAAAAGGCCAGTATCGGCGCGAAACGGCGGCTTATCATGAGCGAAGCAGCGAAGATCAGGTAGAAATACATTTCGAAATTTAGAGTCCAGCCAACGGCAACCAGCGGTACTTCTTCCGATGGAAGAAAAAAGAGGCTCTTCAGAATCGCGCCCGACTGATCGACCCAGAACGACGAGCTGAACACGCTAACGCCGCCCAGGATGATGATACGCGCAAAGGTGCATAGCCAATACAGCGGCACGATCCGGACAATGCGATTAAGCAGAAAGCCGCCGGCATCATCCCGTGTGATTTGACACATGATGAATCCAGACAGGACGAAGAAGGTCGCGACGCCAAGGAAATCGGTATGTAGATCAGGCCGCAGATGGTAGTCGATGTGGTAGATGACCACGCCGATCGCCGCGGCAGCGCGTACAATTTGCAAATTGAAGATCAAGAAAACGTCCCCTGACGGCAAGCACGCCGCTGGACGCCATGTCTAGCACCGCAACTCTTGCACGATCAACCCGAACGCGCGCCGAGACTCTTCTTAAACCGCGTCGACGATTTTCCGCTGTGCTGCCGGATACTCCGCACAGCCTGATAAAACGGCGGTTCAGATCATCGCCGCAACTTTCTCAAGTCCAATCAGGCGGGCGAGCTGGCGCACCTCGCGCTTCTGGTCTTCACGCAACTGAAACAGCAGCGGCATCGCGGCTGATTTCAGTTGCTGGACTTCCGCCGCTTCGGGGTCGATCGGAACGCTGGCGGCGCCATTGGGATCGGCCTGCCGTGCAACGTGGATCTTGCGGGCCACCGCACGCAACGCGTTTTCCACCGCCGGCCAATAATATTCCTGGGAGGGCGACAGTTTCAGCCGCTCCTTGATGCCGGCGATCTGCGCGTCGCTCAGCAACGCGTAGGGCTTCTGGACCGCCGGCGGCTTCGTCGCCAGCTTCGGCTTCGGCGTGTCCGTTGCCGCATCGTTCAGCTTGAGGCCCTCGATGTCGGCCGGTGGCGTCGTCGCCGTAAAAGCCTGCCGCAGCGGCTCTGCCGGAATCGTGGCCGTTTGCTCCGGCGGAGCCGGATCAGGTGCAACCGCGGCGACGGTCAGCCTGTCCGCCTTGCTTTCCCGGTTCGGCACGACACCTTGCGCAAAGCTGGACGGCGCCACCGCGGCAACGCCGGCCGCAGGTACGCTTTCACGGCCCAAAATGGCAGCCGCCGCGGCACCAACGACCAGGAAGCAGGTCAGGGCAACAATGGTCACTGCTTTCGACAGGGAACTCTCCATTTCAGGGCTGACCTTCCACGTGACCTTCCCGGCAATAGAGGCAGGAAATAAGGCCTAACCGTGCCACCACGATGGCGATTCAGGCAGCGAGCCGAGGAACAGGTGACCGGGAAATCAGGCCGCCGCGACGAGTTCGTAGGCATCCTGGATATCGGCGACGATGTCGGAGGCCTCCCACAATGCATCCGGCGCGACCGTCTGCCAGCTGATGGTCCAGTTTCTTCCGCCGCTTGCGAAGCGAGGCATGCCGACGACATCGAATTGCACGTGACGGCAGAGCGGATGACGCTCAAGCGCATAAGCGACGCGGCGTCTGATCTCGTCACGGGTCGCCGGCGTTTTCGCAAAAAGCGTCTCGAAATCCATGTCACACCCCTCACAACCGCAGTCTCGCCGGCCCGCGAAACTCTGCGGCAGGCGGCCTTGGGCGTGAATCTTGGGCGTACGTGGTTAAGGGCGGGTTAAATGGCCGCTGGCGGCGTGATCGGGCCTGGGAGTGCTTCGGCGATGACGCTGGAGCTCGATCGGTTCTGATGGAATCAGAACCGGGCTCTACCCTTTTATTTTGACGCGTTTTCGTTACAGCGGCGGATCGAGCGCCTCGTCATATTCCTTCTTGAACCGCGCGATCAGTTCGGCCGCAGGCATGACCTTGGTAAGGCTGCCGACCCCCTGCCCCGAACCCCAGATTTCCTTCCAGGCTTTCGGCCTGACCCGCTCGCCGGAAGCATCGCTCCCGAAACTCATCTTCGAGGCATCCGACTGCGGCAGATTTTCCGGATCCATGCCGGCGGCCACGATCGACGGCTTCAGGTAATTGCCGTGCACCCCGGTGAAGAGGTTCGAATAAACGATATCTTCCGCGCCCGATGAGGTGATCATCTCTTTGTAGAGATCGACCGCATTCGCTTCCTTGGTAGCGATGAAGGCCGAGCCGATATAGGCGAAATCCGCTCCCAACAGGCGCGCGGCACGGATCGCACGGCCGTTGGCGATTGCGCCCGACAACGCGATCGGACCGTCGAACCATTGCCGCGTCTCCGCCACGAACGCAAACGGCGAGATCACACCGGCATGGCCGCCGGCGCCGGCCGCGACAAGGATCAGGCCATCGGCGCCCTTCTCGACCGCCTTGTGCGCGAATTTCTGGTTGATCACATCGTGAAACACGATGCCGCCCCAGCGATGCGCGGCCTGGTTGACTTCCTCGCGCGCGCCCAGCGACGTAATGATCATCGGCACCTTGTGCTTTTCGCAGAGCGCCAGATCCTGTTCGAGCCGGTTGTTCGACCGGTGCACGATCTGGTTGACGGCAAACGGCGCCGACGGGCGCTCCGGATGGGCCACATCATATTCGGCGAGCTCCTGCTTGATCCGCGTCAGCCACGCGTCGAGCAGTTCGGGCGGGCGCGCGTTCAGCGCCGGAAACGCGCCGACAATCCCGGCCTTGCATTGGGCGATCACGAGATCGGGCACCGAGATAATAAACAGCGGTGCCCCGATCGCCGGAAGCGACAGGCGGCCCTTGAACAACGCAGGCATGGACATCAGTGAGATCCTTTTTATTCCGGACGGCGGGAAATCCGGTTCCTCGATCAAAGAATGCCAGACATCATCTCAAGAAAGCAATCGCGGTTATTCTTCAAATGACGACAATGAGTTCTACTGACACAGCGCGCGGGTGACGAAATTGTCGGTTCGGCAATCGTCTGGTTTTCGGGCACGGCCGGGAATCAGCACTTTCGGCGAGCAGGCTTCCACCGAATCCGTCGACAGGCTTTTGCCTTCCTTGAAACCCTTGGTCTGGCAGAGCTTGTCGGCCGCGACCTTGCAATCGGGAGCGCCGTTGGCGGAGACCGGACACATGATACGGCCCGTTGCGATAGAGGCAGGCGTCGCGAGCCGCGACAGGCCGTCGCTCGCATTCTTGGCCGCATCCTTGGCCCGTGCGTTGAGATCGTCGAGCGTTTCGCTTGTGCTTTTCAACGTCGGCAAGACCGACAGTGATTTTTCCAGTACCTTCCCCATTTCGTCGATGAGGCCAGGGTTTTCCGGGGCTACCGGTGCGGCTGCGGGCCCATTTGGCGGCCCGGCTTTCTGCGGTGTTGTCTGCACTGGCGATGGCGGTGACGCCGGTGGCGGCACGGCGGCTTGTGGCCAGCCGGCACTGACGGCGGCCATCCAGACAAGAGCGGCCAGGACGACCGGCCTCAGATCAGTTTGACCGCGACGACGAAACCACCGGCGAGCAGCAGAAGGAATGCCGCCAGCACCAGGCCGAGATGTTTTTCGATTTGCGTCCGGATCCAGTCGCCATAACGGTTGAGCACCAAAGCTACGATGAAAAAACGGCCGCCCCGCGCGATGATGGAGCACAGGATGAACAGCCAGATATTGTAGCCCGCAAAGCCCGAGGTGATGGTGACGAGCTTGTAGGGGATCGGCGTCAATCCCTTGAGCAGAATGATCACGCTGCCCCATTTTGCGTAGGAGGCACGGAAGGTTTCGACGCTGTCGCCAAGGTGGTAGAGATTGATCAGCCACTGCCCAACCGAGTCATAGAGGAGCGCTCCGATCGCGTAGCCGAGCACACCACCGGCCACCGAGGCAACTGTACAAACCGCCGCAAACAGCCACGCCCGGGCCGGCCGCGCCAGCGACATCGGCAGCAGCATGATATCGGGAGGTATCGGAAAGAAGGAGCTTTCCGCGAACGCCACGGCGGCTAAAATCCACAGGGCATAAGGCTTGTCGGCGGCCTCGATACACCAATTATAGAGACGTCTGAGCATGCCGCGATGAAGCATCACGCAAGGCATTTGTCCATGCGGGAAGAAGGATAATTAGGACCGCTTGCGTAAGGCCCGGCCTTCGAGCGCGACAATTGGCCGCCGCGTCAGCCGGGCTGACGGAACCTTGACCGGCGACTTCGGCATCTTCTCGGCGATGCCAAGCAGATGCTCGCGCCGCTCCATCTCGCGCCACACGTCTTCAGGACGTACCCCGGCAGATGCCCACAGCACCGTCAGGTTGTAAAGCAGATCGGCGCTTTCGCGGATGACGGCATCGGTGTTGCCGTTGACGGCATCGATGACGACTTCGATGGCTTCCTCAGCCAGCTTCTTCGCCATCTTGTCGGGACCGCGCTGAAACAGCCGGGCCGTTCGCGAAACCCGGGGATCGAGATCCTTGGCCGCGATGACTGCCTGATAAAGCCGTTCGAGCGAATCACTCATGCGTCTTACGATAATCCAAACGCCTCGCCGGCGTGTTAACGGCCTCACAATTACGGGAAAACCACTGGCCACGGTGACCAGCGGCTTAACTCGGTCGTGAGATTTGCGAGTGCCGGCATTCAGCAGGCGGCGGCGAGGCGGCATGCTTGCCTTTGCGAGACGAGGCCATATCGGCTGCAAAAGGCGATGTCACGGCCGTAATAATACGGATCGCCTGTCCTCTCCGAGATGTGAATGAGTTCGTGGCCGAATTGATAACGCAAAGCTCCGCGCACACCATTCGGAAACCATTCCTGCTCACCTGCGGTTCAGGTTGGCCGCGGCAGAATGTTGGCGCCGGAGTGGTGTCATGAAACCGACATATCTAGCGGTCGAATTGACCGTCCGTACTGGTGTCGTGCCGATGCGCGCAGTTCAGACCCTCATCGCTTGTTGTCTCGCCGCATGGACCGGTTTTGCCGGCCTCGGCATACACGCAAGTCATGCCGAGCCTCCTCACCCGCTTGCGGTTGGGCTTGCTTTCGATCGCCCGATCAATGCCGGCGAAGCGCCGGTGATCGTTGCCATGACCGACGGCCTGTTCTCTTCCGAGGGGCTCGCCGTCACCACCAGCATGGCGGCCGGATCGCCTGAGGCCATCGCACGTGTCGCCTCGGGCTCAAGCGAATTTGCCCTTGTCGATATCAACGCGTTGATCCGCTTTCACAGCCAGGCGTCGGCCCCGGTCAAGGCGGTGTTCGTGCTCTTCAACAAGTCCCCTTATGCCATCGTCGCCCGCAAGAGCCGGGGCATCCACGTTCTTTCGGATATCGACGGCAAGACGCTTGGCATTGCCGATAGCGATCTGTCGGCCGGGCTGTGGCCGGCCCTGGCGCACCAGAACGGGATCAAGCTGGACCACGTCAAGCAAAGTGCGATCAGCGCCGCGGTGCGCGAACCGATGTTGTCGGCCGGACAGGTCGATGCCGTCACCGGGTTTTCCTACCAGTCCGCGGTGAACTTGCGGGATCGCGGCGTCCCTGCCGACGACCTCGCCGTGCTTCGTTTTTCCGACTATGGCTGCGCGGCCTACGGCTTTGCGGTGATCGTCAACCCGGCATTCGCCGCCAAACAACCTGACGCCGTGAAAGGTTTCGTGAGGGCCCTGATTGCCGGCACCAACCTGACCCTTCGCGACGAAGGCCATGCGATCGACCAGGTCCTCACCCGGATGGAGGAAGGCTCGCGCGAGCTGGAGCTGGAGCGGCTGCACGCCGTGGTACGCGACAACATCCTGACCGACGAAGTAAACCGCAACGGCCTCGGCGGGGTCGATCCGGCCCGCCTCGAACGTTCGATCGATCAGGTCGGCGAAGGTTTCAAATTCGAAAAGCGCCCCTCGGCTGCCGATATTTTCGACGACCGCTTCCTGCCCCCGCGCGCCGACCGCCTGATCAACTGAGCAAAAGCCTGCTAGCAGGCTGTTGAAGAAGTCTATGCTCGACACGCGATGAATGGGATGTCGTCTCCGTTGAGGAGGCAGATTTCACCTTCGAGTATGCCGTTATTCTGTAGTTCAGCCCAGCCATTGCCGTT